>DATJXZ010000064.1:0-123636 GCA_035499815.1 Candidatus Solibacter sp.
TCAAGCCAGCCTCTTCCGCAGGGCAGGCTCATCGCTAGCTCCGAGTTTTCCAAAACTCCCGCCCAATCCCCTTCCATGGACATTTTCTTGATTGTCGTGCGTTTTTCCGTTGGCGGCGCCTCAAGCATTGCAGGATTGAGAACGGCGCCCGCAGCTCGCAGCTCTCCCCAACGCATCGCCCGAAGCAGCAAGTATGGAACTGGATTTATAGCGCTCTCGTGCCGCAGAAAGTGTGCCACCACAGTCAAGCGCTGCATCGCATCGTCTCGATCTGTCGGCTCGGCGGCCAATGAACCAGAACTCTTCTTTCCGGCGGCCGCGCCAGTCACACCCGCTGCGGCGGAATTCTCCGCACTCGTTTCCGTCTCCGCTTCAACAGCTGATTCTGTTTCCTCGGCCTCGCTCGCCGGCTGGTGGTATTGCTTCACGATGTCCTGTAGCTCTTCGAGCGCGCTCCGCAGGTTTGCAAAGCTGGGAGCTTCCCTGCCAAACTTCTCGTCGCTCAAGCTCTCCAGAGACTGCAGAGACTCGAGGGCGCCAGCGAGGTCCGCTGAAAGTTTTTCATAGTATGCATCGCCAGTCGCCCGCACGGCTTCATCGAATTCTTCCGCCGTACATTTCTTCTCCGCGATAGCCGCGGCCCTGGCAGCGGCCTTTTCTTCGCTCGCCGTTGAATCTGCCTCGTAGCCGACGCGCCGCGATTCCTGATATTTGAAACAATCCAGTTTATTTTTGGTTAGCGGAAGCCGGCGCACTGCTCCATCCAGCTTCGAACCCACCCAGGCCAGTGGTCCGGAGCGGAACTCCAGATCGCCGTCGTCGATTTCCGGATATAGCGTGTCCCAAAAGGTTTCCATGAAGCCGCGCAGCAGGTCCAGACCCTCCCGAAGGCCGCCAATGTGATCCCGGAACAGGATCGCCTCAGTTAGCCACGCTGCCAGTTGCAAGTCCTTGCTCTTGGTGCTTAGTGCTTCGGTGGTCAGCTTGATAACTTGGACGTAGTCCGCTTTTTTGACTTCGCGCGACCACTCGCCTTGCGGCAGCACGTCTTCTTCTCGGCGCGCTTCGCGTATCTTGTCGTAGACAGGATCGTATCTCAGGGATTTTCCGCTAGGGTTATCCCCGGGGATGGGGTTTAGTAGGCCTTCGGGGAGCGGCATGGCCGTTAGGAGGCCGTCTGGGCGATCGCGATTTGGATGTTGCGCAGCTCCAGAATCGGCCACTCCTCATCATCGGCGAGGAGAATTTTTTGACCTACCGGCACTGCCTCGCCTTCATCCGTTTCTTCCCAGACCGTTGCTCGGCCCAGGCGGACAGCGGGGTCTGCATGCTGGCCGGCAAATGGTGTGAGCACCGGAAGCAGCACCTCGCCCAGTTCCCGGTCTTCGTATTTGTCGGATGTGCGCACTTTCGCGGGCAGCCATAACAAATCTCGCAACCTTTTTGGCGGCGCAATTTCGATGGACGTCAGCAGTGCAAACGGGATCCACATGTAGCTGCCTGCCGCGAACACTTCCAGGTTCGATCCGATCCGCGGATCGCCGTCACTTAAGGTGTGAAACGGCTTGCCGTTGATGCTGATCGACAATTGTCCAAGACTGGCGACATTCTTGGGAATGGGATATTGCTTTTTGCTGAAGAGATCGTGGCGAGTGCGCTCGGCATGGAGGGCCGCATGATAGAGGAGGGCGCCCATCTCCGCATTCCGGCCTTCGCTGCCGAGAATATCCAACTGTTTTTCCGCGCGCGCGAAATCACCTGAAAAACATAGTAATTCGAAAAGGAAGGTCCGACGCTTGGCGTCCGTCGGATTGTCGCGCACCTCGGCGTTCAGAGCCTGAATGGCGTCGTCGAGCCGCCCTGCCTGAAACAATTGTTGGACAGACATGACACCCCTGGTTCAAGTGCGGTCCCCTGCGAGGGACGTGGCGCAAACTTCAGTCTTGCTCCCGGCGGGGCTCTTCTAAAATTTGCACGCCCCGCCAGAAGTCAAGCTTTCCGATAGTTAGATCTTCTTGTTTGCCTGCACATCCCAACCTGTCTGAGTGTTCGCCCCTTCTGTACCATCGGCGTTTTGCGCTTTGTAGTTGTATGTAATTTTGGCGAAGTTAAGGTAGAAGGTGTCGATCGGGAGGGTGTCCTTGTAACTGGTCTCTCCTCCGCTTGATTCATACCCGGAAACTATTACCTGTTCCAGTTTGATCTTCAAGAATTCAGCCTGGGCCCCGCCTGCTCTCCGGCACGTCAGCGTGACTTCAGGGAAATGCTGACCGCTGGCACAAGCCTGCATTAGCTTGGCGGAAGCCGCGTCAATTCGCTTCGTGAACTCGAATTCATGAAACTGCGCTTTGCCGACTCCGCCGCCGGCGCCGACGGCCGCCGAACCGCCTGGTTGCCGCACGCCGAATTTGTAACTCATCAGATCGATTTCACCTTTGTGTTTGTCGTCGAGTGACTCTCCCTTGATATCCCCGATCTTCAAGAAAAAATCGGAGTGGCTAGTCATCGGAGCTAACTTGGATTCCACTGCTGTAGGCATTCTCGTGTCCTCCTGTTCGGTATAAATCTAAATGAATCCACTTCTGCTGCATTCCCTTCGCCAGGCTCCCGAGCAAAAGGCCAAGCCCTTGCTGAGGTGGCCGGCAGTGCTCTCCGGCGTATGGCTACTTTGCCGGGGCTGGCAGCTCCGCCACGAGCCGCAGCGATACAGTAAGCTCATCCAACTGGAAGTGCGGGCGCAAGAACGCGATTGCGCGGTAGGCCCCAGGCTTTCCCGGAATCTCGCTCACTTCTATTCTGGCCTCGCGAAGCGGGAACTTCGCCTTGGTGGCGGCACTCGCCTGATCGTCATCGGTTACGTATTGCATGATCCATTGGGTAAGAAACGTCTGGCACTGCCCACGGCTCATGAAGCCCCCGATCTTGTCGCGCATGATCGATTTCATGTAATGGGCAAATCGGGATACGGCGAGGATGTACGGAAGCTGCGCGGAGAGGCGCGCATTCGCGTTCGCTGCGGCTTTATCGAACTTCTTCGGCTTATTCGCGGACTGCACGCTGAAAAACGCCGCGTAGTCCGTTCCCTTGCAATGCACAAGGGGAATAAGGCCCTGGTCGGCGAGTTCCTTTTCACGCCGGTCGGTGATCGCGACTTCCGTCGGGCATTTCAACGCCACGTCTCCTTCATCTGTCCGGAATGTGTGCGTCGGCAGACCTTCGACAAGTCCTCCGCCTTCCACACCCCGAATCGAGGCGCACCAACCGTACTGTGCGAAGGCCTGCGTCAAACGCGCCCCGAGCGCATAGGCGGCATTGCCCCAAAGGTATTTATTGTGGTCGGTTCCGTCCACGCCCTCTTCGTAGTTGAAGTCGTCAACTGGCTTCGTATCTTTGCCGTAGGGAAGGCGCATGAGCACGCGCGGCATTGTTAAGCCGACGTAACGGGAATCCTCGCTTGCGCGGAACGATTTCCATTTCGCGAATTCCGTGCTGTCAAAGATTTTCCCGATGTCGCGCGGATCACCCAACTGCGAATAACTGTCGAGGTTTAAAAGCTCCGGTGCGGCCGCTGTCAAGAACGGCGCATGTGCTCCCGCGGCTACCTGCGAAACCTTCTCCAGCAATTCGATGTCCTCGGGGTGTTTGCTGAATTCGTAATCGCCGACGAGTGCTCCAAATGGCTCGCCGCCGAAGATGCCGAACTCATCTTCATAGACTTTCTTGAACATCACGCTCTGATCGAACTCCGGTGCACGCTGCAAGTCGCGAAGCAATTCCTTCTTGCTTACGTTGAGTACACGAATCTTCAACATCGCGCTAGTTTCGCTCTGATCCATCATGTACTTGATGCCGCGCCAGCTCGCTTCCAGCTTCTGAAACGCCGGATGATGCAGAATTTCGTTCAATTGGAGAGAGATAAGATGGTCGATCTGCGCTACGCGTGAATTGATCGTGGCGTCCGCGTCCCGCGAAAGCTTCATCTCGCCTTCGAGCACCTGCGCGACGAACTCCTTGACCATGTCCCGGCCCCGCTCGCGCGCTACCTGCTCTTTTCCAAATCGTCCTTGATCGACGATCTGATCCAGCAAGCTCGATTCCGTCGTCTTTGCTCCCGCCGACTGCGCAGCCGCCTTCTCCGGCTTACTCATCGGAGCCTCCCTTGGGCTTATCCTTCTCGATTTCTTTCTTCAATTGGTCCGCCTTTTGCGTATTGCCGACCGCTTCCATCAAAAGGTCGTCCAGCTTGTCATTGCCCTGAAGTGCGCCGCGCAGGTCTCCAAGCTTTTGCCGCAGGTCCAGGAGCTCCTTCAGTGGCTTGACGTTTTTGGCTACGGTGGCGGGGTCAAAGTCGTCCAGACTCTTGAAGTCCAGATCCACCTTGAGCTTCCCGGCGTCCGCCTCGTCGCTCAGCTTGTTATCCACTTCCAGCGACAAATGCGGCTTAAAGCTCTCCAGCACCCCGTCAAAGTTATCAGGCGTGATTTCCACGAACCGGCGGTCTTTCAGCCGCGGCAGGGCTTCTGTAGGCTGGCCGCTCAAGTCGGCCAAAACCCCCATCACGAACGGTAGTTCTTTGACCTCGATGGCGTCTCCAACCTCTACGTCGTAGGTGACATGCACTCGAGGCGGACGTACCCTCTCCAGCTTCTTATGGACGCTTTCTTTTGCCATGTGTTCCCCTTAGATCTCCCTCTCAGTGCGGGTAGTGTTGTGAGAGCAAAAAGCGTTTCTGCAAGGCAGGACACCCGATTGCATCGGCTCGGTTTATCACGATTCTGTATGGGCGTCAAATGGTTCTCTCGTCCTAGAACTACGATCTTCTCCGACGACCCTTTCTCAAATCGAGAATCCCGATCGCCCTCCTATCTCCTTCTACTCGCCACCGGAAGTCCACAACCTCAGCATGCCGCACACTATCCCGCAATCTAGATGGAAGGACAATGCACTCCTGGTGAACTTTTAAGCGATTGCAGATGAACTAGTAAACCGCGGAACTCCGAGCGGCCCAACCGGGCGGCGTCTCCGTGTGCTGAGGTGTGTTTTCCGCCAGCGTCTCTCGCAATTGCCCTGAAACTCTTTTGACTTCCACGCACCGCTCCTGCTAGCGTTACCCCAAGCCATGCGCCAGCTTCAACCCGTCATCTGGTCAAAAGGCACCTTCCTCACACCGCAACACCTGCAGACTCGAGACCGCTACGTCGAGAGTTCCGTGCAATTTCGTCTGGAAGGACTGAATTTCAGGCCCTGGGGATTTCTCGATCTGCAAATTAACCAGGAGGCTTTGAGTGAAGGCAATTTCGCCCTCACCCGCGCTTCCGGGCTTTTCGCGGATGGCCTGCCATTTGACATTCCCGAATCCGATGCGGCGCCGGAGCCAAAACCTCTCGCTCTTTTCTACGACGCCGAGCAAACTTCGCTTGATGTTTACCTTTCGATCCCCGAGTTCCGGCCACACGGTTTGAATGTCTCCATCGCCAGGAAAAATGCAGACGTCCGTTATCTCTCGGAAATTGTCAATCTAAAAGACGAAAATTCCGGCCTGACCGAAAAACCAGTCCAAATTGCTCGAAAGAATCTGCGCTTTCTCGTCGAGGGCGAGTCTCGTGAGGGGTGCAATTCGCTCCAAATCGCGCGCATTCAGCGCACTTCCGCGGGCACATTCCGTCTTGACGCGCAGTACATTCCCCCATTGCTCGATATCGCCGCGAACGACTATTTGATGGGAATCGCCCGCCGCCTCATCGAAATTCTAGCCGCCAAAAGCAGCATTCTCGCAGGCGGCCGCCGCCAACGAAGCGCTGGTCTGGCGGATTTCACCGCGTCGGATATCGCCAGCTTCTGGCTTCTCTACACGGTGAACGGCCATTTCCCCGCCCTTCGCCACATCCACGACGTTCGCCACGGCCACCCCGACGCCCTCTTCCGCTTGCTCACCTCTCTGGCCGGCGCTCTCAGTACCTTTTCTCTTAAGATCCAGCCGCGCGACCTGCCTCTCTACGACCACGAAAATTTGACTGCCTGCTTCACCGATTTGGATGAAAAACTACGCGAGCTTCTCGAAACCGTCGTCCCGAGTAATTTCGTCTCCCTGCCCTTGAAGCTCGTCAAGCCATCCATCTACTCCACAAACATTGAAGATGATCGCTATCTGGCAGGTACGAAATTCTTCCTTGCGGTTAGTTCAACGATGAATCAAGGCGACTTGATAAAAAGGGCGCCTCAACTCATTAAGCTTTGTTCTGCCGCACAAATTGAACAGCTTGTCCGCCAGGCCTTGCCAGGCATGCAGCTCACTCATGCTGTGCGCCCGCCGGCCTCCATTCCCGTTAAGCTTAACTATCAATATTTCAGTTTGAATCAGTCAGGCATGGCGTGGGAAACCGTCGCCAAAGGCCGCAGCCTCGCTGCTTTTGTTCCCAGCGATATCCCGGAGCCGCAGCTCGAACTGCTTATCCTGCTGCCGCAGGCAATCTAAGTTCAGCTGTTTGGATGAAGCCGCCGCTGATCAGCGTGGCCAGCAGCCGGCCAAACTCTTCCGCCGGCGTCTCCGGAACAATCCAACCATTCTGCTTTGCCGTTTCGAACAAATCGGCAACCGTCGTCTTTCCATCGCATCGCGGCAAGAGCATCGCCATCCAGGGCTGCACTCTGCAATCTGTTGCAAACGGCTGTTCAATCGAGAGCGTGAACTGCTCAGGCGTGATCTCCCCATCCCTCAGCGCGTGGCGGACGATAATTTCGATTCCGGGAGTAGCGAAGAGCCTGGCTGCAAGAAGCCTCTCCAACGCGCCTTCCTTCTGCATTTCTGCTTCCCAATGCATGGCCCAATCCAGAGTCGCCGCCGACGTCCCGCTTCCAATCGTCCTTCGCAGCGTAAAAGCGGGTCGCTGCTCGGCGACTCGCTGAACGACCACCATCCCAATCACTAGCTCGTGCACCGCATTCCGCGAAAACAGTTTCTCCCACTGCGCGAACTCTTCCCTTCCCCCATTCCGATTCAGCGTCTCTTCCAACGCAAATTGCCGCGGTTCCAGGTTCTGCAACACAAACAACCCCACATCAAACTCATCTTGCTTGTTCCCCAGCCACTCCCGAATTCGCTTCTCAAAACTTTGGCTCGGCCGCTCCGTTCCAAGTGTTCGGCAGTAGAGCCGCCCTCCTGGCTTCAGTTTGGATGAGAGCCCTGCGATGACCCGCTTTGTAATTTCCTCGCCGACTTCTCCTCCCCCGTAGAAAATCTCCGCCGGCTTCAGAACCGGCACGTAGGGGGGATGCGCGGCGATGCGATCGTACGCGCGCCCTTTCACTGGCTCGTACAGGTCTCCCAGGCCAAATGTCACATTATGGATTCCATTGAGTGCCGCGTTGAATTTTGCGAACTCCAGCGACCTCTCCGCGATATCCGTCGCCCACACATGCTTCGCTGCCCGCGCCGCAAGCAACGCCGCAGGCGCGGTACCCGCGCACAACTCCAGAAAATCTTCGCACGCTTCGAACGACGTATAATTCAGAAACTGCTTCGCCGATTTCGTCAGCGCCGGATACACGATGTCCGGAAACATTTGTCTCGGCGAGTGATCCGGATTCGACCAGCGATCCGATGCGATAAACAAATCCCGAATCGGATACAGCGCGACGCTCGCCGCGCAACGGCTTGGGTCGGCTTTGTCCGGTAGCACAAGCCCAGTGCTAATGAGCGCTTCCCACACCTCGCCCGGAAATTGAGCTCTCGCTTCCTTCTCCGCCAGACTCGCGCCCGCTACAAAAAGGTTGATGATCGCGTCTAGACTGTCTTCTACCTTCGCTCTCGCCGGGGGTCGGCTGGAAAGTCCGGGCAACTCCAGCTCCCTATTCGGCCTCACATCCAACCGCTCTCGAACCGACGCCTCGCTAAACCCCGCTCGCACAAATTGCTCTCGCAGCGCAGCAAAATCTTCCGGACTCCCCATTTTTAAGACTGGCATCCAATTTTCTCGCGTAAGGCGCGGGCATAATACCAGATGCCAACACGGCTAGGGTGAATCTCTTGACATCCCTCATCGCAGACGCCATAGTTAGGCACGATTCAAGCCTTTAGGGGCTTTCCCGTGTCATCTTCCGGTCTGCGATGGATCGCCAGTCGCAGCTGGCGCCTCGATCGGGCTTTCGAACCGCTGGCCAAACGACCACGGGAAGCTTATTTTGCGTCCCCATAGGAGATCCGGTGCGGTCGGTGACTCGCAATTTGCCAGCGCTTACTCCGGCGTAACCTACTGAAAAATGAAGCATCTTTCCAAGGTAGTCTGGCACGAGGGGATGTACCTGGGTCCCCATCACTTCCAGGTGCAGTCCCAGTCATTTGAAGACCTCGTTCATTTCTCCACCTCCAGTCTATGGTTCGCCCCATACGGCGTTGTCAGTTGTAAGCTCGATCCTGACGCCCTCCAGAACGGCATGCTTTCCCTCGTACACGCTCGAGGCCTCTTCCCCGACGGGCTGGCCTTCCAAATGCCCGACGCCGATGCCCTACCGCCCGTTCTAAATATCAACGACCTCTTCTCCCCCACCCGCGAATCTCTCCTTGTCTTTCTCGGTGTCCCCGAACGAAGGCCCGAAGGCCCCAATTGCACTCTCGATTCCGAGCCTTCGCAAATCGAAGTGCGCTACCGCGCCGAAATGCGCTCTCTTCCCGACGAGAACACTGGCCGCGATGAAAAGCAGATCGAAATCGGCCGCAAGAACATCCGCTTTGCCCTCGAAACACAAGATAATCAGGGCCTCGTTACTCTTCCCGTCGCACGCGTCATCCGCGACAGTTCCGGCCGCTTCATCTTCGATCCCGCGTTCATTCCTCCGTGCCTTCAGATCAGCGCGAGCGATCGTCTCCTGGTCATTGCCAGGACGCTTGTGGACATTCTCGATGAAAAAAGCGCTTCACTTTCTCGCGCTCGCCGCGCCACCGCGCAAGGCCGCGCCGGTTACTCTTCCGAGGAAATCGCCAGTTTCTGGTTTGTCCACACTGTCAACGAAAGCCTCTCTGTCCTGCGCCATCTCGCCGTTTCCGAACGCGGCCATCCCGAGCAGTTGTACATCGAGATGTCACGCCTCGCCGGCGCATTGTGTACTTTCGGGCTCGATTCGCATCCTGAAACTTTGCCTGCTTATAATCACGACGACCTGGAGAAATGTTTCGGCCCGCTGAATCAGCACATTCGCGCGCACCTCGAACTCGTGGTCCCTTCCAATTGCGTGCAAATCCCCCTGGTCCTCGCGGGGCGCAATTTCCGCAATGGCGATGTCCTCGATCAGCGATGTCTCGATCGCGCCCGCTGGGTTCTCGCCGTACGTGCGGAAACAGGCGAAGCCGAAATCATCGCCAAGACCCCTCGCCTCATCAAAATTTGCTCGAAAGATCTGCTCCCGGAACTTGTGAAGACAGCTCTGCCAGGGTTGGGTCTCGTGCATCTGCCCATTCCGCCCTCCGCGATCGCGCCCAAAGTTGAATTTCAATATTTCGGCGTCAGCCGCACCGGCAGTTGTTGGGAACACATCGTGCAGACAAGAAAAGTCGGCGTCTACGTTCCAGACGACATTCCCGGCGCCGAAATCGAGTTGCTCGTAGTTTTGGAATCCTAGGAGGAGACCGTGGGAGCCACGATGTTCGGGGCCACGAGCTTGCAGCCCCGCGAAGCATCCGCAAAGCGTCGCACCGAAAACCTCGCCTACATCTATCAGCAGATTTTGACGGTCATTGTCCGCGTCCGCCAGAATCGCCAGGCCGTCGCTGATGCCAATGCGTTTCGCGCCAACATCCAGGCAGGTCTCCGCTCCGCCGAAAAGGACGCCGTAAAGAAATCCTACGCCCCCGACGACATCCGCAACGCCACTCTTGCTGTCGTTGCTTTTCTCGACGAGTCCATCCTCAACTCCAGCAATCCCGTCTTCAGTTCCTGGCAGAGTATGCCTCTCCAGGAAGAAATGTTCGGCCATCACGTCGCTGGCGAAACTTTCTTCGACAATCTCGAAAAGCTTCTCTCCCGGCCTGATTCGCACGACGTCGCGGACGTTCTCGAAGTCTATGCCCTTTGCCTCTTGATGGGCTACAAGGGCCGCTACGGTCTTTCCGGTCCCGACGCCACGCGCCCGATTGTCGACTCCACTCTCGAGAAAATCCGCCGTATTCGTGGCCCTCTTGTCGGCCTTTCTCCCGCCTGGGCCGTTCCTGAAGGCGGCGCCGTTATCGCGAAGCACGATCCGTGGGTCGCGCGCCTCGCCTTTACGGCCCTCGGGTGCGTCATCCTGGGAATTCTTTTCTTAATCGTTTTCAAGATGCGCATGCTTGCGGCGGTTTCGGGCATTCACGCGATAGCACCTCTGAACCACCCATAGGGAGTGGCGATGCGATTTCACTGGGAACATCTTGCCGCCGGCGCGGCTACCATCGTTGTGCTGATGCTGACGTGGTTCGTCGGCCCGATCTTTCACGTCGTCGGCACCAACGCCCTCGTCCTCCGCGGCGGCATCCTCTTGCTGGGCGTGATTGCCGTCATCGGCTTGCTTCTCTGGGCTCGCTCCAATCGGCCTTCCCTTCCCGCGCCTTCCGTGCCGTCCGCTCCTTCGATGCCCTCCGCTGCTTCCGCCGTTTCCGTTGGTGCCTCGTTCTCCAGTTCCTCCTCTGGCGCGGCGCAGGACGTGGACATCCTTATCCGCGAAGCCTCCGGCAAAGTCGCCGCCGCTCGCCTCGCTGCGGGTGCAAAACTCTCGGCTCTCCCCGTTGTTTTCTTGCTTGGTGAAACCGGCGCCGGCAAAACCAGCGCCATGGACCAGAGCGGCCTCGATGCCGAACTCCTCGCCGGCCAGGTTTATCAGGAAAGTTCCATCGTCCCCACTCGCGTCGCCAATCTCTGGTTTGCTCGCAAAACCGTTTTCGTCGAAGCCGGTGGCCCCCTCCTCGAAGATCCTGGCTCCTGGGTCCGTCTCATCAAGTCATTCGTCCCTGGGAGTCTTCGTTCCATTTTCGGCGGCGCCAAGATGGCCCCCCGCGCGGCCTTGGTCTGCGTCGATTGCGAAAAACTCGTTCGCGAAGCCGCCCTCGACAAAATCGTGGCCCAGGCTCGCAAGCTCCGCGCCCGCCTCGAAGAACTTTCCCATCACCTCGGTGTCAGCCTTCCCGTCTACGTCCTGTTCAATCGTTCGGACCGCATTCCCTATTTCGAAGAATTCGCCGGCACCTTCAGCAACGAAGAAACTTCCCAGGTCCTCGGCGCCACTTTGCCCCTCGTTGGTGCCACTAGCTCCGGCGTTTACGCCGAGCAGGAAACCCGTCGCCTCACCGCCGCTTTCCAGGCCATCTTTTTCACCCTTGCTGAATGCCGCCCCGGCCTCCTCAGCCGCGAACGCAATTGCGACCGCCAGGCCGGCGTCTACGAATTCCCTCGTGAATTCGGCAAACTCAGCAAGCCTCTCGTCCAGTTTCTTGTCGACCTTTGCCGTCCCGGCCACCTGCGCACGGGCCCGTTTCTCCGTGGCTTCTATTTCGTCGGTCAGCGAATTGTGAGTGTCTCGGGCAACTCCGGCCAGACCATGCTTGCTGGCCGGACCTCCCTCCAGCGCGCGCCCGGCGCTTTCAATCCGGACGCCACAAGCCTCATCAACGCCCAGGATCCCTCTGCCAAAGCCTCTTGGGCTTCAGGCACGTCCCTGGACAGCCCCGGCGAGTCACGCCGGTCCATGCAGCGCGTTTTCTTGAGTCACATTTTCAGTCACGTTCTCTTGCAGGACCGCGCCGCCTTGGGCGCCAGCGGCAAGAGCACGCGCGGCGATCTTGGCCGCCGCATTCTCTTCGCCAGCCTCGGTTTTCTCGCCGTTCTTTGGATGATCTTCACAATCATCTCTTTTGTCGGGAATGCGCGCCTGCTCTCCAGCGTTCGCAGTGCTGGCCAGGATCTTGCCCTTGTTATGAGTCCAGGCGCCCAGCCTCCGACCCTCGATTCGCTGCGCCGCCTCGACGCTCTACGACAGACCATTGTGGAACTTCGCGGTTACCAGCAGAACGGCGTCCCTATGCATCTTCGCTGGGGCCTTTATGCCGGAGATTCCGTCTTCGACGACGCCCGCGCCATCTACTTTCACGCCTTCGATCAACTCCTCTTTCAGCACACCCAGCACAATCTTCTCGCCGATTTGCGCAGCTATCAGGGCGACCCTCAGGCTTCAGCCGATTCAGGCTCCGCTTATGACGCTCTCAAAACCTACTTGCTCACCACTTCCGAATTTCAGCGCAATTCCGGCGAATTTCTTCAGGATTTCCTGATGAAAGAATGGAAGAAGGATTTAGGTGATCTCGATCAGGACCGCAGCGATCTCGCTGCCCAACAGTTTGCCTTCTATAGTTCCGAACTCACAATCGAAAATCCTTTCTCCAAGCAAAATGAAGCCTCACTGGTTCTCCAGGTCCGTACCTATCTGAATAAACTCGCCGGACCGCAGCGCATTTACCTCAGCATGCTCGCCGATGCGCGTCAAAAAGCGAAGGATTACCGTTTTGCTGTCCAACATCCCGATAGTCTCGACGTCATGCGCGCTTCGCAGGATGTCTCCGCCGCCTTCACTTCCGAAGGCTGGAAGGTTATGGATGGCGACATCCAGAATTCGAAACGCTTTCTCCAGGGCGAACCCTGGGTTCTCGGCGCTAGCACCAGCGTCGATCTTTCTGCCGCCGATCTGATGCAGAACCTGCGCTCCCTCTATGAAAAGGACTTCATCAAGGAATGGCGCGCATTCCTGGGTGGCGCCAGGGTTCTGCCCTATGGCTCGGACCGCGACGCCGCCTCGAAACTCTTGAAACTCTCTGCGAATTCCTCGCCTTTGCTCGCCCTGCTCTGCGATGTCTCCGACAACACCAACGTTCCATCAACCGCCATCAAGCTCGCTTTCCAGGCGCCTCAGCAAGTTGTCTCCCCCGGTTGTGGCGTCCAGAAAAAATACGACCAGCCCGCCAATGATCAGTACATGAAAGGTTTATTGAGCCTCCAGCAGTGCGTGCAGCAAACCGCCGATGCGCCTGCGGATCAGAGAGAAGCCACAAAAGGCGCATGCCTGCAAACGGCCAACCAGGCCCACCTTGCCGCGGCGCTCATTGCTCAGGGCCTTCCCAATGACACAGAAGCGCACGTCGACGCCACCATCGGCGCACTCCTTGAGGAACCCATCAAGAACTTGCAGAGAATTTGGGCGGGCAGTGGCGGCCTTTCTTCCGAAGGCCTCTGCAAACCCTACAAGATTCTCCAATCTCTCTACCCGTTCAACACGCGCAGCAGCCACGAAGCCACTCTCGAACAGTTCAATGAGTTTTTCCAGCCCGGCAAAGGTCTGCTCTCTCAATTTCTCGCCGCGCAAAAGAGCTCCATCGCCTTGTCCGGCACGTCCTACGTCCGCGCTCTCAGCAGTTCCACCCCGGTTGGCAGCAACTACCTCCGCTTCATCAACGAGATGTACGCCATCCAGCTTGCAGTCTATCCAAATGGCTCCGCCACTCCTCACTTCGAATACTCCGTCACCGCGCATCTGCCCGAAGCAGGAGGATTCAAGAGCGAAAAGCTTGCTTTCGACGGGCAGGAATGGACCATCAGCGGCGGCGGTGGCACGAAGAAGTTCACTTGGCCCGGCGCAGTCGTGCAAGGTGCCACTCTAAGCCTGAATAGCGGCGGCGGCGATCTCGAGCTCCAGCGCGCTTCCGGTCTCTGGGCCGTCGCCCGCTTCTTTGGAGGCTACAAGTGGCAGCCGAATGGGGGTGGCTTCATCATCCAGGGCCCGCTCCACGGCCCCACCGGCCAGCCCATTATGAGCAACAACCGTCCCGTCGAAGTCCGCTTCGATGTCGACCTGAAGGGCGTCCCCTTCTTCCAAGAGGGCTACCTGGCCGCTCGCGGCTGTCCTGCGAGAATGAACCAGTAGGCCGGTACGCATCTTCAGCCGAGTAATTCGGCGCTCTTGCCGAAGAAATGCCGTCAACACTTTAGGAAACGTTTGACCTCTTGCCTTTTACCTTGACAAATCTATAATCCTTTGATAATCTTCGCTTCGTGTGATTTTGTGGAGTGCGGCAGCCTCGCTGCCGCTTTTTTTACTCGTCCCCCCGTTCCGTACAGGCGTGAGTTTTCAATAATTTACGCACTCTCTTCACTCTGTGCCAAAAAAGCGAAAAATGAATTCCTTTCTTTTCAAATTCTTGCGCACTCTTCCAAAAAGAGTGTTTGCGTAAATCTTTTTATTTCAATCGCTTCCGCACTCTTTTGGAAAAACCCGGGGTGGGGTGGGGCGGAAAATCTTCCCGTTACATTTCTACTCGGGTGGCCCATTTTGGGCCACTTTAAGTCAACTTGAGGCTTCCTTGGGCTCCGCCTGAAGCTAATTCGACGCCACAATCATCCACTGCTTGTCGACCCGCTTCATCACGAAGTTCACTCGTTGCGGCTTGATGCTGTTGTCCTTGGTGAAGATGCCCGTGCACGTCACCGTTGCTGTCAATCGGCCGATCTGCGGCGACGTACAGTTTTGCAGAACATAACCTTTGCCCTTCAGCGAACCTAGTAAGTCCTGCAGCCGGCTCTGGTCCTTTGTTTCAAACTGGCGGACTGCGATGAGCGCCTGCATGTCGCCCGCGTCGTACGCTGCCGCATAGCGGCTCAAAATGTCCTTGATCGCTGCTGCGTCGCTGACTTTTCCGCCTGCGCTGCTCACGGGCCTTTTGCCGGCGTCGATGGCGCTGACCTCCGCGTCAAGCTGCGTGACGACATCGCGCGCATCGCTGCTATGCCTGTCTCCTCTGCCGGCCTCCACCATGAAGTAAGCTTTCAAGGTAAGCAGGGCATCCTTGTTTTTGGTCGTGCGGGCCCCGTTGAACGCCACTTTCATCTGGCTGTAGTACTGATCCTCTTTGCGGCCATCGTCGAGTTGTTGTTTCAGCTCCCTGTAATTCGGTTGCGTCGCGGGCACGCCGTTCAATTTTGCGCTGGCATCATCCCAGCGGCCCTGGCTGATCAGGTTGCGTACTTCCCCAATCGCCGCCGAGTAATCGGGCGGTGGCTCCGGAATCGCTACGATCTGGTCGATCTCATTCTTCGCCGACGCCACCAAGTCCAGGTCGCCGTTTGGATTTCTTACGACTCGTGTGAACATGCCCTTGGCCTGTTGCTTCTGGCCCGCTTTTTCCAAGTGCACGGCCTGGTCGAAATTCTTCCTTTGTTCCTCGCGGTCCCGGATCACCACGAGCAAGCCCTCGGCCTGCGCATCGTAATCTTTCGATACTCCGTTCGTGTGCGTCACCTGCAGAAAATCCTGCTTCGCCGCCGCATAGTCCTTCTTGTCGAATGCTTGCTTGCCTTCTTCGAAGAGGGCCTGCCAGAGAGGTTGCGGCGGCGCTTCTCCCGGACCCTTGCTGGCGATCTCGAATTCGTGGCGCGCCTCATCCTGCTTCCAGGAATTCATCTGGATCACTTCGTTGAACTTCACCGCTGCCTCGGGATACTTTTTTTCTTCGTAAAGGAGCTTCATTCCCTCCGCGTATCGCTGCTCGACCGCCAGATGCTGCTGTTCCAGATCGCTGGCCCACTTCGCTGCTTCATCACGCAGCGGTCCGGTGTGGCTCGCCAGTTTCTTCCAGTCCGCGAGCGAGTCGTCCAGCTTATGATTGTCCCAGAGCTGCTGGGCTTCTGCTTTGAGTGCCAGATCCTCTGGCGAGGTATTCGTCAGATATTTGGGCAGGAATCGCAGCGCCGCATAAATCCCGCCGCCGGTCACCGCGAGTCCGAGGAAGACGAATAAAAAAATAGTGAGCGTCCGCGAACCGCTATTCGCGGGCTGCGCGGCGGAGATTTGAGGCATCCTTTCTTCCACGCGAATCTGCGTTTGAATCGCCGGGGGAGCCGGCGCTGGAGAAGGCGGCGGAGTCATTACCGGAACGGATGGTTTTTGAAGTGCGCTGCCTCCAGCGAGGCTCGTCGCGGATTCCAGAACCGTGCGCGCCGGTGCGGAAGGCGTGCTCCTTGGCGGAGGGGAACTCGGGCTGGAGCTGGCGCCTGCTGGGGCCGGCCATTTCTCTATTTCCGGAGCCCGAGGTTCCTGGACCTCTGGCTGAGTTTCCGTTCGGCGCAGCTCAGCCGAGACTTTTTCGAGCAGGCTCTTCGCCATCACGTTCGAACTGTCGATCAGCCGCGCTCGCCGCAACGCATCCTGCGCCCTCGGAAGGTTGCCGCGTTCGTACATTCCCCGAGCCCGCTCCGCCAGCACGCTTGCCGCTTCGGTGCGCATGCGATTCCACACCGGCTCCAGTTCCAGCAGGACGTCTTCCATGCTCTGGTAGCGGTCCGTGGAGGACTTCCGGAGCATGCGTCCGATGATCGCGTCCAGTTCCGGAGTGCACTCGGAAGCGATTGAGGACGCGACGGGAAATTCGTCTTCCGAGATGCTGCGAATGATGTCGTACCCATCCCCGGTAAAAGGCCTCTGGTAACAGAGCAGCTCATAAAAGGTGATTCCCACCGCCCAAATATCAGTGCGTTCATCCGCCTTTTTCTTGCGGAAGAGCTCGGGCGCCATGTAGGCAGGCGTGCCAATCATCATGTTGGTGTGGGTTCGCGATAAATCCACCAGCCGGGCGATCCCGAAATCGACGACTTTGACGACGCCTTCGGCGTTCACCATGATGTTTCCGGGCTTGATGTCGCGATGGACAACACGATTCTTATGCGCGAATTCCAGTGCCTGGCAGACCCGCACGACGTAGCCCACTTTCAATGCAACCGGCAGATCGATCTGCTCGATAATAATTTTTTCCAGGCTTTCGCCGTCGACATACTCCATGGCGATAAAAGGAGTGTCTTTTTCCTGTCCCAGCTCGAAGACCGTCACGATGTGGGGATGCTGCAGTTTTCCAGCGGATTGTGCTTCCTGGTAAAAGCGCTCCAGCAGGTCAGGCCGGTCGACCAAATTGCTGTTGATGGTTTTTAGCGCGACAAGCCGTCCTATAAACGGATCGCGCGCCTTGTACACGATGCCCATCGCGCCGTGCCCAAGTTCCGCGAGAATTTCGTATTTGCCCAGTTTCTGCAAGGAGGCGACCCTGTGGCGCTAATCGTAACAAACCTTGGATGGCGCGTGGGGCTTCAACGCTGGAAGGTAATCGTAAGAGGAAAGCGTACGCTCACGGATTTGCCGCCGGATCTTGGCGCTGTGGTCTTCCAGTGTTTTGAGGCGTCTTTCACTTTCTTGAAAAATTCCTTGTCGGCATTGCCCTCTTTGTCGACCTTAACATTTCCGTTCGGCTCGACCGTGACCATGACTGTCAAGGAGTACGGAAGTTTTCCGGGCTTCTTCGCTTCATCCGGGAAATCCACCATGGGTATCCCTACCCATTCCAGAGGCGGATTGGCATCCAGTTGCGCGCAGGACACGGCTCCCGCAGCAGACGGGACTGGCGGAACTCCTCGGCCCGGGCCGCAGGAAAGCGCGGGCAGTACGAGTTTCCCGGCGCTTTTCGTAAGGCCTTGAATCGTGCTGGGGATCGTTGACTTGACGTACAGCGCCGCCTGCTCCCTGTAAATTCCTGGCCCGCTGGCCAGTTTCTGGAATTCCTGGCTCACGGCGTGCTCCAACTGGTTCACGTCCCCCCGTTGTTTCGCCTGTTCAAAATGCGCTACGGCGGCATCGAATGCGGACTTGTCGCTGCTCTTTTCCGCAGCCGCGGAATAGGCCGCATTCAGGTGCTTTTCCAGATCTTTGCAGGCCGCCAGCACGGATGCATCTTCGGCGCGCGCTTCAAACCTGTGAATGTCATCCTGCACGCGCTGTATGCCTGCCGCGTCACCTTTGCTTTCCACGCTCTGCGCGCTGCTCTTGATCTGCTCGAACTGCTGCTGTTCCGCGCCATGCAGATCCTTCAGCAATTTATCGTGCGTCCTGCTCCAATGTTGTGCGGAATCCAGTTGCGTCTTGGCCGCGCGGAAGGAACCGGAGCGGATGGAGTCCTCGACGTTGCCCACTGTCTGCAAGGCCTTCTCGACGTTTGGCAACTGCTTCTTCGCATCGTTGGCTTGCGGGCCTTTGCGTTTGATCACTTCCTGGAACTGGTCCCGTGCTTCGCTCCAGTTCTCGTCTTTCACGTCCTGCATCGCGGTGTCAAAGAGTTTTTGATCGTTCGCTGTCTGGCGCATCTTGCCGAGGTAGCTTTCCGCCTGCGGCTTGAGCGTCGAATCCGCGACGTTCAAATCCACAACCGCGCGAAACTCTTTCCGGGCCTTCTCATAATCTTTCGCCTGGTAGAGCGTCACGCCCTGATCGAAATGATCCTGTTCCTGTTTATGAACATCCGACGCGCTCAAACCGGTGTTCGTCGCCTCCAACTCCCGTGAAGCATCGGCGGAGTGCCACAGGTTCATTTGAATCACGTCCTGAAACGCTTGCTGAGCTCCGGCAAAATCCTTCTGGTCCTTGAGCAACGCTTCGGCCTGATCAAACTTCTGCTGCTCATCCTTGCGTTTTTGCTCGATCTGGCTGACTTGCTCGGCTGCTTCTTTTTGCAGCGGACCTTTCGCGCCGGCAAGCCCTTGCCATATCTGCTCCGCTTGATCGAACTGGCGGTTTTGCCAAAGTTCTTCCGCTCTTTGCTTCAGCTTCAAGTCGCCCGGTGAGGGTGCGCTGCCGTTTGAATTGCGCGGCCAGAGCGCCAGAACGAGAATTGCGACCACTACGACGCCTGCGCCTGCGAGCACCGCGGGCTTGCGGAGAATGGGCATCAGTTGCGCCGATAAACCGGGACCGGACTTTGCCCTTGCCGGTGTGACTGCCGCTGAAGAAGCGGACGGCCTGCTGACATTCGGGCGTGCCGCAGCCGGCACATTTGCCGATGAGACCGATTGCTGTAATGCCGGCCCGGCGATCATTGTCGCGCCGGCAATTTCCGTTTTTCCCCCGGACACGTCCTTACCGTCGGAACCGGGCCGCTTGGGAACGCCGCCGTCTTTCTTTGCGAACGTTGGCGACTGGCTGGGGCCTGCGATTCGAGTAGCCGAATACCCAACCGCTGGAATGTTCTGCGCGGATTCGCTGACTTGCGTCCCGCTTGTTGGTGGCGGCGCGGGCTTTCCTGCGGGCGCTTTGTCCTTCTTCGCCGGTGTCGCGGACTTTGCCATCGGTGTTTTTGCTGAGAAGAGTTGCGTCGCTGCCGGAACCTGGCCACTGGCGAGGGAGGCAATCTTGCCGCTGAGCTCTACCATCCTCGGGTCGGATGGCTGGAAAATTTGCGTGGCCATGACTTCTTTGAACAGTTGCGTCGCCCCCGCGTGATCGCCCTTGTTTACGAGGTCTTGCACCACGGCCACTTTCTGTTCTTGCTCTTCCTTCTTCTTCTTTTTTTCCTCGGCGCCCTGGAGCAACTGTGTCACGTTGGGATCCGGCCCCATCGTCTCCATGGTCTTCTGGGCCAGATCGATGGCGTCGGTAATCTTGTCCTGGCCAATTTTGCTGTTGATCTCGCGGACTCGCCGCTGCATCTCCAGGCGTGCTCTCTCGCGGTCGTCCTGTTCTTTCTTGAGCGCTTCGGCTTCCGTGGCCAGCTTGCGGAAGGCATCCTGTTTCGGAAATTCCGCGATGGCTTTTCGCGCAGTATCCAGCGCTTCGCCATAGCGCTCGCACATCAGGAATCCCTGAATCTGCTTTTCGCGTTCTTCTTCTTTCCTCTTCTGCTCCTGCTGTGCAACTTCGCCCTGGGCGTAGTTCACCAATTCTTTTAATTCGTACTCTTGCGGAAACTCTTGCAAGAGCGACTCGCCCTTTGCCACAACTTGCTTGTACTTCCCGGCGCCAAGCAAACCGCGCAGAATGGTGATCTCAGACTCCAGTTTTTTTTGCCGGTTCTGTTCCTGTTCTTCCTGTTGCCCTAAATTTTGCAGATTCTTTACGGCGATGTCCTGCGGATGTTCTTTTGCAAGAACAGCAAGTACTTTTTTGGCTTCGGAAAAGTTTTGCTGTCCCAGCAAGCGGCGCACTTCGGCCATCTGCCGCAGTTTCTGCTGCTCCGCTTGATCCGTTTTGGCCGAATCCTGAAGCTTCTTGAGTTCCGGCTCGTTTGGAAATTCCTGCATGGCGTCCGCGAGGACTGAGAGGCACTCGTCATAATTCAGCTCGGTCCAGAGGGTGCGCGCGCGGTGCAGGATTTCGCTGAGTTTCTTGCGCTTTTCGCGGCGGAGCCGCTCTTCTTCGATCTGTTTCTTCAATTCCTTGGCTTGCGGATTGGCATCGTCCAGTTCGAGCGCCTGGCCCAGGGCAGCCGCCGCCTCGGTCAGCGCGCCTTCGGCCAGCCGTTGCTTGGTGAGCTTGAGTTTCTGCTCGAGCTGCTGCACCTTCGCCGCCGCAGCTTCTACCTCCCCGATCAGCTTGTGCGCGGGCTCGTGCTTTGAATCCAGTCCCAGGGCCGCTTCAGCCTCGGACTTGGCCTCGCGAAGTTTGCCGGCCTTCAAGAATCCCTCGCCGCGGCTCAGATGCTCTTCCAGCCTCGGCTGAATTTCCGAGCGGCGAAGCTCGACGGACACTTTTTCGAGCATGCTCTTCGCCTGCGAGTTGCCGACATCGATGTGCAAAGCCTTTCGCAGAAGCGCCTGCGCCCGTTGCAAATCCTTGGCGACGACCAATTCCTTGCAATCCGCGAGCAGTCCCGACACGGTGGCCTGTTGTGCGGTCTTCCAGATGGGTTCGAGCGCGTGCATTACATCTTCCATCGTCTGGAAGCGATCCTCGCTCTTCTTCTCCAGCATCTTATTGACGATGGGCACGAGCTCTTCCGTGCACTCCGGGGAAAGGCTCAGGAGATCCTCGGGCTTCTCATAAATGATGTGGAACATCAGCTCCGCTTCGCTTTCGCCCGTAAACGGCCGGCGATACGCCAGCAGTTCGTAGAGCGAAACGCCCACAGCCCAGATATCGGAACGCGCATCGGCGCGTTCGCCTTTATAGAGCTGGGGCGACATGTACGCGCGGGAGCCGATCATCATGTTGGGCTGCGTCATGGACATGTCCGTCAGCCGCGCAATGCCAAAGTCCACGACTTTGACGACGCCTTCCTTGGTGACCATGATGTTGGCGGGCTTTACGTCGCGATGTACCACATTGTGCTGGTGCGCGTACGCCAGCGCGTCAATCACGCGCACGATGTAACCAAGCTTTACGGACAGCGGCAAGACGAGCTTCTGCTCGATGATTCGATCGAGGCTTTCCCCTTCGAGATACTCCATGGCGATAAACGGAGTGTTTTTTTCATGCCCGAGCTCATAAATCGTGACAATATTGGGATGTTGCAGAGCGCCGGCGGAACGCGCTTCCTGGTAGAAACGATCAAGAAGATTGGACTGTGCGCTGGGCCCGCCCGTAATGGTTTTCAGGGCGACGAGACGGTCAATCAGCGGATCGCGGGCTTTGTAGACTGCACCCATGGCGCCGCGGCCGATCTCTGCGATAATCTCGTATTTGCCTAAAAGCTGCACACACCAACCCCTGTCGGCATGATGGTAACAAAATTAGGGCCAAACCACTCGCCAAGTCTGGACGGTGTGCGCTTCTTTTGAAAAGGCCAAGGGGGGCATGAGAGAAGTCTGCCGCTGGTATGCAGCACAACCCGCAAGCCACTGAAAACAAGGGAGAAAGAGAGCAAACCAGAGATGGCGGTGACATCAGAAGGCGAGGCGGGCGCGTCCCCGCGCGAGTACAACTCGTCCACCGGCGAAATAATTGATCCATTCAAACCCGGAAATGCCCAAAATTGGCACCTCGAAGTTTCCGAAATTGTCACAGTTTTTTCACTCTGGGCCAGGTTTCGCATAACGGTTTAGCCAGCTCATTCTACTAAGATTTTGTGGAAATTTGTCACGTTGCTGTGTTGGCTTTTGCCACAAGCAAAATGGCCAACAGGTAGAAGAGGAACATCAGCGCGAGATACGTCTTGGCTTGCGGCTTAGCGCCCTGAAATTCCTTCCAGGCGAACACGCCCCACAGCGCGGCCACCATGGGCGCGGATTGCCCTATCGCATAGGAGATAGCCACACCGGTGAAATTCGCAGCGACGAGGTTGAACACCGTGCCGAGTCCCCAGATGGCTCCGCCGAGCAATCCGAGAATATGTCCGGAATAAGGGCCGCGAAATAATTCACCGAAATTCACGGGCTCGCCAACCAGCGGCTTCTTCATAAAATAAATGTTCCAGACGAAGCACGAAAGCAGCGCGCCGAGCGTCAGAAAAACGCCAACGCTATACGGGCCGAGCGGCTTCCCGTGGCTCATGGCGTGCGCCACGAATGGCGACCACAATCCCATCAGCACGCCGGAAACGATACAAGTAGTGATGCTCTTCTTCGACGCCGAGCCCGCGGCTTTCGCCAAAGTGCCGTAGGCCTTGCCATCCATGATCACCGCGACAACCGCGCAGGCGACTCCCACCGCGAGCAAGGCGGCGTTCCCCTTTGGCTGCTGTAGATAGCTGGCAATGACGCCCACCACCAGCGCGATACCGATCGAAACCGGGAACGCGATGGCCAATCCCGCCATATCAATCGCCGCGACGAGTAGCAGGTTCGCCAGATTGAAGACGGCTCCTCCCATCAGCGTGTAAATAATGTTCGAGACATCCGCCGCGCGAACGTTGTTCAGGAAGCTGGCGGAATCCTGTGAAGTGCTGCCCATCGTGAACGCCAGCACGACGGAAATCAGGAAAATGCCGACTGCATAATCCCAATAGAAAAGTTCGAAGCGGTAGTTCTTCACGCCTTTGAAGGTGTTCGCCCAGGAGCCCCAGCAAATGGCGGTGGTGATCATCATGAGCAGCGCGATTCCGATGCTGTGCGGCGTGAACATGAAATCCCGGCTCCCTATTCAAGCTAGTTGGTGCGAGCTTTTTTGTACGAACTGATTCGTTGGTGCTTATATGCGGCGCAACAGGTGGTGTCAAGAAGTTTCGGGCAGACCGCGATTCCTTCCACCGCATGTTTTGCGCGTACAACTGATTTGAGGCACTCTTCCTTTTCCAGTTTGGCGAAGACTTCCGCTATAATCCGCGCGCAAGCAAGCGGGAGCTAAAGTGGCGAAGCAATCCTTTATCGCCGTGGTGGGCAGCGCAAACGTGGATTTGACCACGTTCAATGACGTATTTCCGCGTCCAGGCGAAACGATATTCGGCAAAAACTTTGACCTCGGCTTTGGCGGCAAGGGCGCGAACCAGGCGGTGGCGGCCCGCCTGTGCGGATCATCGGTTGCGATGGTCGCCAAAGTCGGCAATGACCTTTTTGGGCCTGCCACGATCGAAAATTTTCGCTCGCAGGGCATCGATGCGAGCCACGTCCGCATCGCGAACGGCGTATCGAGCGGGGTCGCGCCCATCTTTGTCGAGCCGGGAGGACAGAATCGTATCATTGTGGTGAAAGGCGCGAATGACACGCTTTCGCCGGCGGACGTCGATGCCGCCGCGCCCGTGCTCAGGAAAGCGAACACGATCGTGATGCAATTCGAAATTCCGCTGGAAACCGTTTACTACACCGTGCACTTCGCGGAGACGGCTGGAATCCCGTGCATTGTGAATCCCGCGCCGGCGCAAGCCGTGGACTTTCAGAAGCTGCGCGGCGCCGGCTATTTCATTCCGAATGAGACAGAGGCCGAGCTTATCAGCGGTATGCCTGTTCAATCGCTCGACGAGGCCAAGAAGTGCGCCGATTTCCTGTTGAGTCAGGGCATAAAGCGGGTCGTGCTGACGCTCGGAGCGCGCGGCGTACTTCTCGCAGGCCCCGAGGGAATGGAATTGATTCCGGGATTCAAGGTGGAAGCCATCGACACGACCGGAGCGGGCGATGCGTTTATCGGGAGCTTCGCCGTTTTTCTTGGCGAGGGACTTCCGGAAAGAGAAGCGCTCAGGCGCGCGAATCTCTACGCAGCTTTATCCACGACAAAGGTGGGCACGCAGAAATCGTTTGTAAATCGGGCTGAATTCGAACGGGAATGGCAAATTCAGGGCACGAGCCTGTAATCCGCCCCGGCCAAAGTGATAAGATTTCCTTTGAGGCCGCCATACCTTCCTCAGAAGAGAATTCGAAAATGTCCATCATCAACAGCGGGCCAGGCAGCACCGAGCGGCTCGACAGCAGGAATCTCGAAATGGGGCCTTCTTCGACGGATACGGCGCTCGCGCATCTTCGCGGTCGTGCGCTGGAAGCCAATCGCGGTGTTCCGCTTAATCTGGATTGGGTTGAAGACGTTCGCGTCAATACCAGTGCCGTTGAGCGGCGCGCGCAAACGCTAGTGACGCGCCGCACCGTGAAAAAAGATTGGCAAGCGGCGTGGCTTCTCCGCGCCATTTCCTGCATGGACCTGACGACGTTATCCGGCGACGACACCGACGAGCGCGTCCGGCGTCTTTGTGCCAAAGGGCGCCACCCGCTTCAGCAGGAACTCGTCGCCAAGCTCGGCATTGAATCCCTCGACATCAAAGTAGCCGCTATCTGCGTCTATCATGTTTTTATCGAGACCGCGCGGCGCGCACTGGAAGGCAGCGGCATTCGCGTGGCTGCCGTTTCGACAGGTTTTCCCGCCGGCCTCTCGCCGGTCACAGAACGCGTCAACGAAATTCGTCGTTCGGTCGAAGCGGGAGCGGATGAAATCGATGTGGTCATCACTCGCGCGCACGTCTTTGGAGCAAAGTGGCAGGCGCTCTACGACGAGATTTCCTCCTTCAAACATGCTTGCGGCCCCGCGCATATGAAAGTGATTCTCGGCACGGGCGATTTGCTCACCTTGCGCAACGTTGCGCGCGCTAGTGTTGTGGCCATGATGGCCGGCGCCGATTTCATCAAGACTTCCACCGGCAAAGAACCCGTTAACGCTACTCTGCCGGTTGGCCTGGTCATGACGCGCGCGATTCGGGAGTATGCAAATCAAACAGGGTTTGCAGTCGGCTTCAAACCCGCTGGCGGCATTCGAACGGCAAAGCAATCGATGGAGTGGCTCTCGTTGATGAAGGAAGAGCTCGGGCCGTCTTGGCTGAAGTCCGATCTTTTCCGTTTTGGCGCCAGCGGAATGCTTGCGGACATTGAGCGCCAACTCGATCACCACGCCACGGGCCGCTATTCGGCGGATTATCGGCATCCCATCTCGTAGCGTCGCGCGGGTAGCGTGTTAAAAGCATCGAGCGTGTTTGCGGATTGACCGAAAAGGATGGCATGAGCAT
This sequence comes from Candidatus Solibacter sp., assembly GCA_035499815.1. GTDB lineage: Bacteria > Acidobacteriota > Terriglobia > Acidiferrales > UBA7541 > Acidiferrum. The sequence continues at coordinate 25,238 of DATJXZ010000064.1, forward strand.
CGTCGAAAAATTCGTAACCATGGATTACGGCCCGGCGCCCGAAGATCCGCGTGAAGCTCTGGCGTGGCTTGACCGCCACAAACGCCGCTTCGGACATTTTATCGGCGGGACGTGGCAGGCCCCGCTCGATAGAAAATGTTTCGACACGACGGATCCTTCCACCGGTGAAAAGCTTGCTGAGGTTGCGCAGGGCTCGGCGGCTGACGTCGATGCCGCGGTAAAGGCAGCGCGCTCCGCACTTCCGGCGTGGCAGGCGCTTTCGCCGCACGCACGCGCTCGCTACTTGTATGCACTGGCACGGCAAATCCAAAAGCATTCGCGGCGGCTAGCCGTTCTCGAGACTTTGGATAATGGAAAACCCATTCGCGAAAGCCGCGACATTGATATTCCTCTGGTCGCGCGCCATTTTTATCATCACGCCGGATGGGCGCAGCTTCTCGAGCAGGAATTCCCCGCGTATAGGGCTTGCGGCGTCGTAGGGCAAATTATTCCGTGGAATTTTCCACTGCTCATGCTGGCGTGGAAAATCGCTCCGGCTCTGGCTACGGGAAATACCGTCGTTCTGAAACCCGCGGAGTATACGCCGCTCACCGCGCTGGCCTTCGCCGAAATTTGCCAGGAGATCGAACTCCCTCCCGGCGTGGTAAACATCGTCACGGGCGACGGCTCGACCGGCGAAGCCCTGGTCAAGCATCCCGACGTCGATAAAATCGCGTTCACCGGTTCGACGGAAGTAGGCCGCGCGATTCGCCAAGCCACGGCGCACAGCCACAAGAAGCTCTCGCTCGAACTCGGCGGCAAATCGCCGTTCATTATTTTCGAGGACGCCGATCTCGATTCCGCCGTCGAAGGACTCGTCGACGGCATCTGGTTCAACCAGGGGCAGGTTTGCTGCGCCGGCTCGCGCCTCTTGATGCAGGAGAGCATCGCCGAGCCGCTCATCGCAAAAATTTGCGACCGCATGAACACGCTGCGCGTAGGCCCGCCGCTCGATAAAGCCATCGACATCGGCGCCATCGTCGCGCGCGTGCAGCTCGATCGCATTCAGCGCCTCGTCGAGCAAGGCGTCGCTGACGGCGCCACTTGCTGGCAGCCCAGCATCCCCATGCCGTCGCGCGGGCTTTATTTTCCGCCCACTCTTCTGAGCAACGTCCATCCCACTTCCATCGTCGCTCAGCAGGAAATTTTCGGCCCGGTTCTGGCGGCCATGACGTTTCGCACGCCGAGCGAAGCCGTCGAGCTCGCCAACAATACGGTGTACGGCCTGGCGGCCTGCGTCTGGTCCGAAAGCATCAACGTTTCTCTCCACGTCGCCGCGCAACTGAAAGCCGGCGTCGTATGGGTGAATTGCACGAATCTTTTCGACGCCAGCTGCGGTTTCGGCGGCTACCGCGAAAGTGGCTATGGCCGCGAAGGTGGTCGCGAAGGGTTGCTCGAATATCTCGAGCCCGCGTGGTTCAAAAACGCGCCGCCACTGCACGCGCGCCCTCTTGCCATCGATCAACCGCCACCACAAATAGCCGAGAGCGCCGCCGAATCTTCAACCCCGACGCCCTTGTCTCCAGAAATTGATCGCACCGTGAAACTCTTTATCGGCGGCAAACAAGCCCGTCCCGATTCCGGCTACAGCTTCCCTGTCCGCGCCGCAGATGGCCGCCTGCTCGGCGAAGCTCCTCTCGGCAATCGCAAAGACATTCGCAACGCCGTCGAAGCCGCCCGCAAAGCCGCCGCCTGGCCCAAAGCCACCGCGCACACCCGCGCGCAAGTGCTCTACTACATTGCCGAAAATCTTTCGCAGCGCCGCGAAGAAATCGCCAGTCGTCTTTCCGATGTCGTTGGCAAGCAACAAGCGGAATCCGAAGTCGCTCTCGGCATCGAACGCATTTTTTCCTACGCAGCCTGGGCCGACAAATACGAAGGCTCCATCCACAATCCGCCCTTCCGCAACGTCGCCCTCGCCATGCAGGAACCTATCGGCACCGTCGGCATTCTCTGCCCCGCCGAAGCTCCGCTGCTCGGTTTTCTTTCCGCGGTGATGCCCGCCATCGCCGTCGGCAACACCGTCGTCGCCATTCCCAGCGAAATCTATCCGCTCATCGCCGGAGACCTTTATTCTCTTTTCGAAACCAGCGATCTCCTCGCCGGTGCCGTCAACATCGTCACTGGCCGACCCGCGGAACTCCTCAAAACGCTTGCCGAACACGATGATGTCGACTCCATCTGGTGCTTCGCCGATGCAGCTGCATGCACCGCAGCCAAGGAGCTTTCCATCGGTAATCTCAAGCAGGTGTTCACCAACGAGGGCCGCGCCATCGACTGGTTCAACTCCACCCAATCCGAAGGCCGCTTCTTCCTCCAGCACGCCACCCAAATCAAAAATATCTGGGTCCCCTACGGCGAATAGGCGATCGAGGGCGGTCGGTCGACGCGAGCAGCTTCGCTATCCCACGCCCGTTCGCGCCAATTTCGACTGGAAGTCGCGCACAAAATATGTTATTTTCATCGAGGATTGAGCGGTGCTTGCACCGCGCGGTTTAGTCCGGATCAATCTGTCGCCGGTCAGGCGAACTATTTCTGGTTTGAGTTCAGAAAGGATGAATATGGCAGAGAATATTTCTGCACCCGAAAAGGTGCAGGCCTCTTTTCGTCAGCTTTCCGCTTCCGCAGCTGTTCTTAATACAGTCTCCGACCAGTTACGCGAGTCAATCTCAGAACTTGAGAATGCGCTAGGTAACCTCAACTTGGGAGTTTCCGCGTGGGTAACAATTTCCAGTGATCATGACGACACCGGTCGATACCATTGGTCTCGTGACCTCGGCTACACACAGATTAGCAAGCAGTGGGGCATTGCCCTCAGAAAGACGAGCGGCGATGAGAGCTATCCCGAGGACGACTCTCAAGAAATCTGGCGGTTCAACGATGCACCTCGATGGATGCGGGTCGAGGGCGTGGGAAAGATCCCAGAATTGCTGGATGCTTTGAATAAACAGGCAGAAGACACCGCAAAAAAAATCAAGAATAAGAACGCAGAAGCAAAGGCGCTCGCGGCCGCAATTAAGCAACTTACGGTTGAACAACCCCAGACCGCACCGCACAAGTAGCGACAGGGCACAAAGACCATGTGGCTATTGACGGTGTGCCTGTTGGCGCTCTTATTGTTTTCGGCGATATTTTACGCGCTCCGAAGGAAGAGATACGTCCGAGCGGCGTTCAGGGGTCCGTTCGCCTCATTTGAATTCGAGGCGGACGACCGCGATTCTCACAAGTCGCGACACCACCAAAACCCTTGAAGGGTTTACCGAATGCCTTCGGTGCCGTTTCGATGCGCTGGTCGTTCTGTTTCCTACGACGAGGTCACACCTCGTAACCGACTGCCTTCGGCCGGTGGCGCATCCTTGGAATTTGGTTTTTCAAGGGTGCGGGTTTAGAAAACCCAACCTCATCCGCATCCGGCCTACCATGCTAAACTGTTCCTAGAGATCATCCACATGAAGACCAAGCGCAAATTTACCGTAGTCATTGAGCAAGACGAAGATGGCTACTACGTCGCCACGGTCCCCGCATTGCGTGGCTGCCACACGCAGGCCAAAACGCTCGACACACTGATGAAGCGTGTACGCGAGGTTATTCAGCTCTGCGTCCAAGAAGGCGACAGCAACGGCGCTCCCCTCGAACTGATCGGCATCCAACAAATTTCCGTATGACGCGCCTTCCCCGAGCCAGGGGGAAGAAGTCGTTCGAGCACTCGAACGAGGCGCCTTCTCGGTTGAACGGACCCGCGGCAGTCACGTTTTCCTCAAACATCCGGATGGTCGAGTGACGAGTGTTCCCGTGCACTCGCGCGAAACACTCGGACCCGGCCTGTTTCGCGCCATTCTGCGGGACGTCGAAATGTCCGTCGATGAATTCATCGCGCTGCTATGAGTTCGCTCTCCAAAGCGGCCCAAGAACAATAGAAACTCTATGAAGAAAACACGCTCTAGAAAAAAGCCCATTTCCGCCGAACCCATCTCCCGCTTGGCCGACAAGGGCAAAGACGTCTCACGCTTCTTCACCAATCGCGACAAAATGATGAAGCCCATCCAGCGCGTTAATGTCGACTTCACCGCACCCATGCTCGAAGAACTCGAAGCCGCCGCCAAAGAACTCAACGTCAGCCGCCAAGCCGTTATAAAAACTCTGATCCGCCAGGCTCTCGACCAACGCCAAATCGCCAGGGCCTCCCGCCGTCGCTAAACGGCGCGTGTTACGCCTGCACTCCCAGCTGCACCACGTACTGCGCCCCGCTCCCCGTCAGGCTGAATTGCCGGAACTGTTTGCTCGCGTCAAATCCTTCGTCGAGCGTGGCGCGCCCCGCCTTGCAATTCCCGTCGGCACTCACCGAAATCTCTCCAATGAAGTCATCGCTTCCGTGGTTGAGCTCCTCTTCATCGCTCTCCATCACCGTAACCGTCACGTCTTGCCCGCTCGTACCTTCCCAAATCAATTTGTCCGGGCGAAGTTCCCTTCCAATCTCGAAATTGCCCACGTCGATCCGCCCAAGCTGCCGCCGGTCGCTGCCGGCCGTCACCAAGCAATAAATTTCATCCTCACCACTCTCCGTCTTGCGAAGGCATCGGATGCTATGCAATATCAATTTCACGTTGCATCTCCCGCGCGTCAATTCGCCCGCGCATTTCTTCACAGGCTATTGAAATTGCCATTCCTTGTACACGCTGCTTTATCCCGCGGTTGCCTCCAGGGAGACTGCCCGCGTGTTCCTCCTCGGCATCTGCCCTTCTGGCCAGTCGATCCAGCTTTCTGCTCTGCTAGAATACTTTTAGGAAGTATTGCGAGATGTACCGCGTGGCAGCGCTTCTGGCGCCTTCTTCATTTTGGGAGTGGTCGGTCCCGCCAACCCCGGCGAGCACCTTGTCTGCCCGTCTAAATCGCAGAACAAAGTTCCGTGATCAGGAGATATGCTTATCTCCAAGTCCTTTAGAATCTGCAGTTGCAGAAGCTGTCCGCAAGTGTTGATTCTAAAGAACTTACAGAAATCTTAAGACCTTTAGAATCCGCACTTACGAAGAACGGAGGGAGGGGCAGGGCATCGATTTCGGGCCATGCACGCCCAGCGCTACCTTTTCAATCTAACGATCTCGGAGGGTCCCAGCTCAATCTCCATCGTTCCGCGATTCAAGCTCAGCACCCAATAGGTGCCGAATCACCGTCCGGAACTGGAGGTAGACTGCATGGCGGGCGCGGCGGCCGGAGCTGCATCCTTTATTAAGATCGGCCAGCGCGGAAACGCGAAGTTACCAGAGACATCATCAATCACGTTCACCTGGCAAACATAGAATCCCGGCTTGAGGGATTGTAGGGGCAGGTCAATCTGGAAGACGACCGCTTTCCGGCTGGGGTCCGTGACTTGCGTGGCGGCCACCTGCTTCGATTCGTAGACTTTCACGTTGCCTTGCAGAAATTCTATGTTTGTCAGGACGTGAATCGATTCGCGCGACTCCTTCGTCTGCGCGGCCTGCGGCGGCACCCCGGGAGCGGGCGCCGCGGCTGGCTCTACCGCGACCTTGCCGCGCGCCGGATCGTAAATCTCGTAATGCAGATACAGGTGCTGATCGCGCGTGAAAACGTGCGTCACGTTGGGCACCAGCTGCATCTGGTCTTCAATCAGCGGATCGGCGGCCTTTTTCTTTGAGCTGCCGCTCACACGCAGTCGCAAGCTGCTGAGAACCACCGAACTCATGCGCAGCGGCACTTTGCGCAAGTCCGGAATCTGCACATCCGTCTCGAAAGAGCCCATGCGTCCTGTCTGATTCTCGCGCACGATGAATTTCAGGTGATAGCTTCCCGGAGCGAGCACGAAACCGGTGTTGTACTGGACGTTTTTCCGCCGCACCTGCTGCGAGCTGCTCAGCGCCAGTTTGACCGTGTCACGTAACTGACCGACAGGCACTTTCCCTTTCCCGTTGAGCAGCACTTGGCCGATGACGTCGATGGTGGCCTTGTCTTGGTCCTTTGCTTCCACGAACGGAATTTGCGAGCCAGGAACCACGAGCGAGACCGCCAAATAATAATGCGATTCATTCTCGCGGAAATAGGCCGTCCCCGCGTAGAGCGGCACGTCCGTCTGCGGCAGCTCGGCTTCGAGTTCGTCTTCGAGCTGCGCTTCGCGGTCGGCGTTGTTCAGGTGCAGGAAATCTCTCCCGGCATAATATCCGGGGCGATACTCCAGCTTCACATCCGGGCGGTTGATCACCACCCTTAACCGCCGGTACCTGCCGTCTTTCAAACGGTTCGTGCTGGTAAAGCCAAGCACGTAGTAGGCGGAAGTGTCGCGCTGCACTTGCGTGAACACGCCGCTGAAATCATTCGTATCGAAAAACGCTTTGCCGCCTGTGTCGGCGGCCAGCGTCGAGAGCGTCTCCTGCGAAGCGGCGTTGTTGCTGAAATCGCTCAGGACGGCCGCGCCGGAATAGGCCGATTGTCCATGCAGGCTGGCGGATTGCGCTTCGCCGCCAGGTGGAAAAGCCTGCAGGCCGCGAATATCCACGGGATAAATCGACACGTTGTTTTTCACGGCCGAAGCCGTTGCCGCCCGAAGCGTGGACTGGTTGTCCGTCCCCGACTGGCTGATCCCGTTGCTGAAATAGATCAGCGACTTCTTCTGCTGAATTTTTCCCAAAGCATCCATCGTCGAATGCAGCGCCAGCAGCTTTCGGTCCGCGCTAAACGTGTTGTAATCCGTGTCGTCGGGCATGAACGAACCTCCCGTTTCCGCCGCGCCCTCCGCGCTGCCTGTGTCGCCGTTATCAAATCCCTGGCCTGAGCCGGAGGAGTAGCCGCTCAACACGGCGAGAATCTTCGTTTTGTCGTCCGTGAAATCCAGGTCGACGCGCATATTCGTGGCCAGCGAAACAAGCGCAACCATGTCGGCGGGGCGCATCTGCGCGTTGACGTATTTCTTGGCGGCGTCCACGCTGCGATCGATCTGCTCCGGTTCCATGGCGGAAAAATCGAAGAAGAAGACGATCACGCGGCGATCTCGGGCATTCATGACGGGCTGCTCGCTCTTCTTGAGTACGCCGGCAGGCGCGGCTGTGCCCGTTTCGCCCATGACGGTCTTCTCGGCCGCTCCCGCTGTCTCGAGCTCATCGACATTTTCAAAATCAAATGTCGATATCTCCTGCTTTTTGCCGTCTTCGTATAAAGTGAAATCGTCTTTTTTCAAATCGCGGACAAGATTCCCTTTCTTGTCGTGTGCGACGACGTTCGCCAGCACCAATTCCGAAGTAATCCGGATAGGAGTTTGCGGTTTCTGCTCCTTCGAGATCGGGGCCGCCTGTGCTTGCGGCTGAGCCGTCTGCGCGAATAAAGGAGCCGCGCCTTGCAGAAGGAATCCGGCAAGAAGTAATGCGGCGATTTTCCTTAGCGTCGCAGCCATGGCTCTCTCCATCAAAACCGGAACCTCGCCTGCACCGTCACGCGCCTCATGGTGCCGACGCCGGTTACTTCACCGAACGTGATCGAGTTCACTGCCGTTCCCAATGCGCTGTAGTTCACCATATTGAAGATGTTGCTCGCGGTGATGCGCAGATCGAGCACGCGAAATTCCTTGATCTGGATCGTCTTGTTCAGCGACATATCCAGCGTGACTTGTCCTGGCCCTTCCAGAATGTTGCGTCCCGCGTCGCCATACGTGGTGTCGCCGGGATTCACGCAGGCCGGTGTTGGATTATTCGGCGTCGTGTCCGGCTGGCAGAAAGCCGCCGTGTTGAACCACTCTTTTGTGGTGGGATTCGCAACGTGGAAAGATTCGCCGGGAACCCGGTTGGCGCGCAACGACCCGCTGACTCCGCGCTGGATATCGAGTGTTCCCCCCAGGACGCGAATCGTGTACGGCAGTCCGCTCGCTACCGTGAAATCTCCGCTCCACTGCCATCCAGCTAGAATGTGCGAAACGGCTCCTTTTTGGAGAAAGCGCCGGTTGTTCCCGAAGGGCAGATCGTAAATCCAGTTTCCCGTGAATTTATGCCGTTGGTCGAAACTGGAAAGGCCGCGGTCCGCGGAAATATCAAATGGATTTTGCGCCACGACCGCCCCGCCGCCTCCGATCGACGAAGCGTCATCGATTGATTTCGAGTAAATGTAGGTTGCACTCAGTCCCAGTCCTTTTGCCATGCGCTTGCGGAAACGAATCGAACCCGAATGAAATATCGAGTTACCCTCGGAGGATTCATAGGTGAAAGGCTGCAATCCGGAAATGAGGAGAGCGCGATCGGTGTCGAGCCGAGTTCCCTTTGAGCCGTTGTAATCGACGTTCAGCAAAACGCCTCCGGGAAGTTGGCGCTGCACATCGGCGTTCCATATCTGGACATAGCCGAGCCGGTAGTTTGGATTGACCGCGAAGTTATTTGTGACCGAGCCAGGCGCCAGGCTCGGGAAAGCGTTCGAAAGGTGCAAGGGATCTGAAATCGTCGCGACGTTCGTGGCGGTTTCGGCGAAAGGCGGTTGAAACGCAAAATTCTGAATCACGGTGCCGTACTGCGCGAGATTGAAGTTGATGCCGTAACCGGCGCGCACGACGGTATCTTTAAGAGGCTTCCACGCCAGTCCGAATCGGGGCGCAAAATTGTTGCGGTCCGGTCTGATCAAGGATGCCGGAAAAACGCCGTTGTAGGGACCGGTCTGTCCAGGCAAAACGGGCACCGCGGCAGCAAATCCCTGCGCGACATCAAGGTTTGCAATCTGGTTTTTCTCCTCGGTGTAGGGGCCGTTGTATTCATAGCGCACGCCGAGATTGAGGCTCAGGTTCGCGCGGACGCGCCAGTCGTCCTGCGCAAAAAAGTCGTAGGAATTGGACCGGAAATCATAAGCGCTGGCGCCGAATTGCAGGCTGCTTTGTTGGGGCAATCCAAGCAAAAAGTCGGCGAAGTCGTTTCCAGTTCCGGCCTGCGCAACACCGTTCAGGTAGAGCGCGGTCCCAAAACCGGTGAAGACGAATGATCCCGACGCATTGCGAGCGGAACGAAAACTCTGAAGGATTCGGCGGTAATCGCCCCCAAAGCGCCAGTTGTGCTTCGCGTGATTCCAATTGATCGAATCGGAGAGTGTGTAGGTCTGGTCCAGTTCCCGCCGGGGCGTCGGATCGCTTAACCCAGAAAAGGAGGTGAAGTTTATTCCTGGAATGCCCCAGTCAAATGGAGCGGTTGACACGCCGCCGATTTGCGCCAGCGCGGCGACGTCCGTCACCGTCGAATACAAATTGGTCGCGGAAACGTGATTGTGGTTGTAGGTGAAGCGAAGGATGTTCGTTGCGCGCCCTTTTCCGTAGATCCACGCCGCGTTGGCGTTCAATCCTTGTGTGCCCGTGCCTCCGGCGAGCGAGGGAAAGGCGCCGATGGTGTTGCTCGAAGAGCGTGACCAGCTCAAGCCGGCATTGAGATTGTTTCGCGGTCCACGCCTGCCCCCGCGGCCCCCACCGAAGCCGCGGGCACCGGCCGCGGGCGCGGGACCGAAGTTATGGATCAGCCGGAGACTCACAGAGTCGGAATTGCTCACTGCCGAAGTCACATAATGAAAGTTTTGCGTCGTGACCGGCAGATTCGGAAGAGGGATGTAATTCAGCAGAGCCTGCGCCTGAGGCGTGATGAGCGTCGGGTCCATCACGTTCGGCTGGCCGTTGTAGTCGAATTGTTGTCCGGTCGAAGGATCGTAAACCGCCGTTGTTAGGGCAGAGAAATTGCCGCCTCGTTCCGCGGCTGTCGGCACGGTCGAAAACGAATCGTACGGCGTGCTCCCGCGCCTGCCGTTCCAGCCCACGAAGAAAAATGTCTTGTTTCCTCCGTTGTAGATCTTCGGAATATTTAGAGGGCCGCCGAGGTTCGCTCCAAAGCGCGCCTGGTTGTAATCTGGTTTTGGAAGCGGGATTCCGCTGAGCGAATACGCTCTGGCGTCGAGCGCGGAAGTATCGTCGGAAAAGTACAGGAAGCCATGCGGCTGGTTCACGTTGAACCCTCCGCGGCCCAGCCGGATCGTCATCGGACCTCCTCGAGGTCCGCCAAATCCGCCGCCCCTCCCCCCACCAAAACCTCCGATGCCTATTTGCTGCGCGCGCTCGCGGAATTCCTGGATGCGCTCCTGGAGCTGATCTTCATCTCCAGCGCCAAAATCCTGCGTGCGGCCCTGCACGCCGCTAATGCTTACCGATTCGGTGGGGCCTTCCGCGCCCGCGCCATTCATAGGCAACGCGGCGAGATCGCTCGCCGACGGATTCTGCGCAGCCGTCGTCCCGCCGGCCTCGCCTGTTTCCATTCCACCCTCGGCCGAGTCGATCGAAAGGCTTTGAAATCCGCGGCTGGCCAATGCCGCAGCGACAGCGGCGCTCGGAGTTGCTTCCTGTTGCCTGGACGCGAGAATTAATTCAAATTCCACTTTGCCGGACGGATTCTCCGGATTCAGCACGATCTCCTGGGTCTGCTCCGCGAAGCCCATAAACTCCGCACGCACGACGTACCTGCCGCGGGGCAATCCGCCGAAAGCAAAAGTCCCATCGGATACCGTTGCAGTCGTGAATTTCTTTCCCGTGAGAGTATTGGCGGCGGTCATCGTGACCCCCGGCAGCGGCGTTTTGCCGCTATGAACGGTCCCGGTGATCCGGTATGCCGGCGCTTGCGCCACTGGAGGATTTTGCTGCGCGGGCAGAGCTGCCGGAGAGTCAGCCGCCAGAGCTAGAAAAACAATCGCAGAAAAAAAAGATTTCAATGCGGCTGCTCCGGCGGATTTGGCTGCGGGTTGTTGTCTTTCGGCGGGTTCACACCCGCCGCTCCGCCAAAGCCCATCTCTTGCATGCGCTTCCACTGCTCCGGCCCAATCACCATTACCGTTTTCGGCTGGAACGCGTTGTCTTTCATTTCACCGCGGACAAAAACATGGTCGCCCGCATGGATGTCCGCCATCGTGACGCTTTCCCGGCCCTTTCGCAGCGAAGTTTCCTCATTCAGCGCGACGGTTTGAGTGACGTTGTCGGAGCGGAGAATCGTGAGGTTTGGCGCATCTACAGCCTTCACTTCGCCGAAAACATAGTCCTTGCCAAGAACACCCATCGGGCGCATTCCGCCCTGACCGCGTCCACCTTCCATTCCGCCGCCTGGTCCGCGACCTCCGAAGCCGCCGGCAGGACGCTCGCCAATCATCTCCGCGTTCCATGTGTGGTCCGGATTCTCCTCACCTCGCACGAATACGAAGTCACCGACCTTGAAATCGCTCAGTTTTGCGTCCGCACGGTCTTTGCGAAATCGCGTTGAGTCAGTGATCTTGACGGTCACAACGGTGCCCTCTTGATTAGTGATTTCCAGAGACTGATCATGAACCGCGGTCAACTTTCCCATGACTCCGGGACGCCTCTCGCCTCGCGGCCCCTGCGTCCGTGGAGCGCCGGCATCCTGCCCGGAACTCTGGGTTTGGACAGTGGGCGGGTCTTGAGGTGCCCGAGGGGTCGCCTGCGACGGAATCCCCCCCGCCAGCAAACTCACAATAGAAAACGACAATAGCTTCCGGTTGGCTTTCATATTGGCCTTTCTCGGACTCCCGAATCAGCTCAATGCTGCGGCCTTTTCTGACCAAGTACCTCACGCGGCCCCGGTCAGTTTCTTGCTTAGACGGCGGCTGGCCACCTGCCAGTTACTTCTCAATTGGTGCCCGCACCAAATCGCTGAGCTGTTTTCCTAAATTCCCGGTTTTCGGTCACTTAGTTCCCTGGGGTGCCAATGAGCCGCACGCGGCTTCCGGCCGGGCCGTAAGGCCGCTCCAAAATGTACACGGCCGGGAGAGAATTTCTCCCGGCCGATGGCAGCCGGATTCGAAGGATGGCGGAGCAAAACTACTTGGTCTTATAAGTGAAGGTGACTTTTGTCTCTTCGTCCAAAACGAGAGGACGAACGAATTGATAAGAATGGCCAGCCCGGGGTACATCGACGCGGACGGGCAGGACTCCTGCGACGCGCTGCTGAAGATTCAGCACATTCGAGGAAGGCGCATTTGCAGCGGCTTCCTGTTGTTTTTTCAAATCGCGCTCGATGCGCTGCGACTCGAGAGATTCGTCTTTGCTCGTGACCTCGACGGATTCCGATACGCTGCCGATACGCAATGCGAAATTGTAGGTCGTCGGATAATTTGCATTGTAGCTGACGTTTTGCACCGTGGATGCGAAGCCGCGCGAATTAGCCACGATTCTTACACGGCCGGATGACAAGTTGGAAACAATCCATCGGCCGGAATAATCGGTGACGGCGCTTCGCGATGCTCCCGTTTCCAGTTGCGTGACGTTCACTTGGGCGTTCGCGATGACGGCGCCGGCCGGGTCGATGATATAGCCGCCAATCTGGCCGGGAAGCAATCGGAGGGGAGCAATGCCAGCAGCCCCGCCAACTCCTATTCCAACGCCGGCTTGGAACGAGCCTGTTGCTCCTCCCGCAAGCTCAAATGCTTGGCCGGCAGCGGGGTAAAGATTCGCGGAGAGGGCGTCGCCGCCGAAATCCTTCACTTTGTATTGTTCTGGCAGAAACACTTCCCATTGCAGAAGGCTGATGGGGACATCCATTTTGGGCAGAGCGATTTCCGAGCCGCCCTTTTTGGCGAAAGGCGCGCCCGAATCCATGTATACGAAGGAGACTTCGTAAGAGCCTGCGGGACGGAATCCGGCGCGGAGCAAGGGGACGCGGTGACCATCCGGGGCTTCGACTGGCTTGACCTTTTCGCCGGCAACTTCAGCGGTGACGATGCTCGCGCCCGCGGGCAATTCGATTTTCAAGAAGGGCTGAGCCTGGTTTCTGACCCTGAGCTTCACTTCCGTGAGCGATCTCCCTTCGGTGGTAACCATTGTGGTGACGACTGCCTGTTCGGCGATCGCGGCGAGCACGCTGGTATCGGGGAACCGAGTCCACTCGAGTGCAAGACTTGGATTCTCGGTCGGTTGACGATGATAACGGAACGCCGCCTGTACGGACGAGTGGGCGAGCGAACGAAGATAAGGATTGGTTTCCTTGAAGTCCATGCGCTTCAGGCCGCCACCTTCCTTGGCGTTCAATTCCATGGTGCCAACGCCTTCGACGAGCACTTCGCCTGTTTCGCGCTGCGAGTTTTTCACGCTGAGAAAAGGCACTTCGGCTTTCGTTACGGTGATGGACTTTTCCAGGGAGATCAGAAATTCGTGAGTTCGTTGCCCGGGTGCGTTTACTTTAAGGGTCAAAACGCCGGCTTGTACATCGCTCGAATCCACCGAAGCGCCGGACGTGCCTGTTACTTCATATCCGGCGGGAATTTCAACTTCGAACTGCGCTGGCTCCCCTTGTACGACGGTGATATCGGCCAGTACGGCAAGGCGGATGTCGGCTTCGCTGACGGAAACAAGCGTTTTCACATTGGAGAGGAAGCGCACCTCGCGCGGGGCCGCGGGCGTGACGACTTCGCGGGTGGCCCACCAGATGTTTGCGGGTTGGCCGGGCACGAGAGTGGCTTCGATCACGGTCTTACCGTTCGCAGAGGATTGGCTGGTGATCAGGCCGGGGCTGATTTTTACGTTGGTGTGATCGCCGGGAACTTCGAGGGTCAGAAGGACGCTGCCTGCGGACGGAGCCGGCAGACTAAATGAGGCGCGGCCTGCTTCGATGTTCAATGGCAAACCTGCATTGAGGTCAACGGTAAAATCGGCTGGACCTGTGAGGATGGCGGTTCGGGTTCCGCCCACTTGTTCGAGCGGCAAGGGTTTAGTTTGCTGGTGCGCGTCCAGGATGGTCATGCCAGAAGTGAGCGTGACTTTCGTTTCGCCTTTCTTGAAAGTTTCGCCCTGCAACTGAATCGTGCCCATCACCGTCTCGTTGGTTACACGGAATCTGAGATCGGCGCGGTTGATCGAGTAAGGGAGTGGAGCGGCCTCGACTCTCTTGGGTGATTTCTCAGCTAGCTCGAGCAGGTGGTTGTACTCGTCGAGAGGCAACGTGACATCCCCGCTTGGCGGAAGGGGCGGATTGACTTTGTCCTGAGCCCGAGCGGTTTGACCCAATACACTAACGATCGTTAGAAATGCGACTGCCAGGGATATCTTTTTCATCGCCCACCTGCCTTTTTGTCGCGCTGATAGTTGAAATCAGCGCTTGGCGCCTTGTTTTCGGCGGTCAGTTCGGATACGAGAAAGAGCGAGGGCCCCAGGGCCGGAAAGTCGACAGTGATGGGAAGAATTCCCGCGGCTTTTCCGCCTTGCAGAGTCATGCGGAAGTTATCAAAGAGCGACTGTTTTGGAGTCTGATCGGTGTCTACTTTTAGCTCTGTGAGGGCCGAGGCGTCCGCACTCGGAGGAGGCGGCGGTGGCGCAGGAGAGCCAGTTGCCATCGAAGCGACTGGGTAGGAAGTGGGCGGCGGATTGAGTGCCGCCGAAGTTGGCAGTTCGAACTGTTCGGTTCGAAACGCGCCCGGCTCCGGGGTCAATTTGAACAGCGGCGGGTGATAAATCTGCAGTCCGGTTCGAGATACTGGCAGATCCACGGCGGGCAAAGCTAGCTTGAACTGTCCTTTTTCATTCCAAGCGCTGCCGCGGTCAATATAGACGACCTCAACCGCGAATTCCGGCGAGTCTTCGCCAGCGCGAGATTTTTCGAGAGGGAGGAGGACGCTGCCGTCCGGAGATTGCCCGGGGCGCACGGGCTTGCCTGCCAACTCGGCGCTCCAAAGTATTGCGCCGGGAGGCAGCGTAAGTTTAAGGAAGTTTCGCTGGTTATTACGCACGGCGTAGCGAGCCTGCACCAAGGATTTCCCGTCGCCGGTGATCAGAACGTTGTAACGAGCTTCGGCAATATTGGCCATCAAGACGGCCTGTGGCGTGTAGCGCGCGACATTTACGGTCAGCGATCTCGGAGTTTTTGCGTCGCCGGCCCGGTAGCGAAACGCGTAGAGGGAAGTGGATTGCCGGTTCGCGACCAGCTCGCCTAAATCCGTGGCGTCGGCGTTTTCAAGGCCTTCGGACTTGAACTCCTTGATCTCGCCAGCGCCCAGAACTTCGACGGCTACGCCGCCGGTGTCACGCTCCGTATTCAGGAGACGCAGGAGAGGAATATTGATCTGGCCGTCACGCGGACTTTTGGTTTCTCCGCTGACTACAAACTTGGCGCTTTCCTCGATGGGCTCGAGGAAGGTAACGGCGAGCTGGCCATCTTTCATTTCCCAGTCCGCCACCATGGCCCCGGCAACTTGATTCACGCTGACATTGTTCGGAAGAGATATGCGGACCTCGCGAGCTGCGCCCTGCGTGACTTCGAGATTGACCTCGGCGACGACGGTGGTCGTATCCTCGCCGAGCCCTGCCAGCTCCGTCAGCGAGCCGCGCAAACGAAGGGCCTGGTTGATGCGGTGATCCTCGACCTTTCTTTTCCAGGTGAACGTGAGCGGCTCGTTGCCGCGGCCATAGGCCAGCCACTTGATTTCCGTGGGAGATTCGGATTTGTCGGAGAGCAGGCCGCCGGTGAGGTTGAGCTCCACGCCTTGACGCGCGAGGCGAACCGAGGCGCGAGTGACGCCGCTGGCGGTGGAAGGCAAAGATATGGCTTCCTGACCAGCGCTAGTGGCGACGGGCAGAGCGATATCGAGGAGCAGCACGGAGCGTCCGGGGCGAGAGAGGAGAGCGGCGAGATGATTGCCGCCGTTTCCTGGTGTGCTCGGGACGAGGGCCAGCGGTTTGCCATCGAGCGTTGCTTCTCGGACGAGCAAACCGGAAGGAATCGGCACGCGGACCCAGCCGTCCTTTAGGACGTCAACCGTGAGAGTGGCGCGGCCGGACGCGAGCTCGCCGTCGATGTGCAGATCGTAATCGACGCGGCTGAGAGTTGCGTCCACAGGCGGAGTTTCGGGCTCGCGTTCAGGAGGATACGCACGGACGCGCAGCGCTCGATAATCGAAGAGGGAGAGCACAACCCACCCGGGAGCGTGCGAGGTGGTCTGCGCGGGAGCAATGCTGACAAGAACGAGAAGCACGGCTGTCGAGCAGGACAGGAGACGGCAGAATTTGCGGGGGTCAAGACGGAGAGAAGCAAATACAGTTGAGCTGGTCATTTTTGACACCTCAAGCTTTCAGGAAATACCTCGGCCGATTCAGTGTGCAACCCGGGGAAGGAGGACCGTCTAACAAGAATAATCGGCGCTGTTCTCGACGGACAGGCTTCTTACTCTGGTTTGTTACCTCATTAGAGTTAGCATTCTGGACACCGGGTTGCTCGCCGCACGTGATTAGAACGAAGTGACGACCGGTTCTTGCACAATTTTCCGCAGACCGAACGAATCAGGCCTTTGTCCGAGCCATCGCTTCGTGCTTCCACTTTGCTCTCCACGCGTTATAATCCCGCTATCGCGGGAATCGGCGGAGCTCCGCTACCGAGCGCGATGCGCCGGGTGCGGGAAAGAATGGCCAGTGACTAGGAGCGTTTATGAAAACTTTGGAAGCTCTTGAGCCCAGTAACATCAGGACTATAGGCCGGCGCTCATTTCTTCGCGTGACCGCCATTGCGGGGGGCGGACTGCTGCTGGCGGCGTACATCGACCCCTTCGAAAATGCTTTCGCGAAAACACCTCAGGGAGCGCCGGCGCCGAATCTGAATCCGAATGCATTCATAAGCATTTCACGGGAAGGCATCGCGACGATCATCGCCAAGAATCCTGAAGAAGGACAAAACGTAAAGACCATGCTCCCTATGCTTATTGCAGAGGAGCTGGACGTTGACTGGAAGGATGTGCGCATCGAGCAGGGCGATGTCGACTTTGCAAAATATGGATTGCAGGTGGCGGGTGGGAGCACGGCCACGCCGAACAACTGGATTCCCATGCGGCAGGTCGGGGCAGCGGGCCGGCAATTGTTCATCACCGCAGCGGCGCAGACCTGGTCTGTGCCGGAATCTGAATGCGCCACCGCTTCGGGGCGCGTGCATCATGAATCGACCAAACGTTCGCTTGGTTACGGGGAGCTTGTTAGTAAAGCTGCAGAGTCAACCCCTCCCACGCTCGACAGCGTGAAGCTGAAGGATCCCAAGGATTTCAAGATCATCGGCAAATCGACTCTCAGTGTCGACAACCCGTCGATCGTGCGTGGGAAGCGGCTCTACGGCATCGATCTGAGGCTCCCCGGGATGTTATGGGCAACCTTCGCCAAGTGCCCGGTGTTCGCCGGGAAAGTGGTGAGCGCCAACTTGGACGCGATCAAAGCGATACCGGGTGTGCGTCATGCGTTTATTGTGGAAGGCGGCACTGATTTAACGGGGCTCTTGCCCGGCGTAGCGATTGTCGCGGATAGCTGGTGGAGCGCGCATACCGCACGCGCGAAACTCGAAGTGAAGTGGGACGAGGGAGCAACGGCGGGCCAAAGCAGCGAAGGATTCGCACGCAGAGCCGACGAACTTTCAAAACAAAAACCTGGGTTCACGCTGCGCACGGACGGCGAGCCCGCGGCCAGGCTGGCTGACGAGTCCAAAGTAGTGGAAAGCGCTTACTTCTACCCGTTTCTGTCGCACGCGCCACTCGAGCCGCAGAACTGCACGGCAGTGTTCAAGGACGGTAAGCTGGAATTGTGGGCGCCTAGCCAAACGCCGCAGCGTGGCCTGGCGCAGACCGCCAAGACCCTTGGGATACCGGAAAGCGACATCACGATCCACCTGCCGCGCATTGGAGGAGGTTTTGGGCGTCGGCTGACAAACGATTACATGATCGAAGGAGCGTGGATTGGCAAGGTTCTCAATGGGACCCCGGTGAAGCTGCTATGGTCCCGCGAAGAGGACATGCATCACGATTTTTACCGGCCGGCGGGATTTCATTTCCTGAAGGCGGGTGTGGACGGGTCGGGTAAGCTGGTGACATGGCGTAATCATTTCGTGAGCTTCGGCGAAGGGGAGCGGTTCGTTTCGGCGGCCGGAATTTCTCCGGACGAATTCCCTGCCCGGTTTATCCCAAATTTCGCGACCGATGTCTCGCTGATCCCGATGGGCATTCCGACAGGCGCAATGCGTGCGCCCGGGAGCAACGGGATTGCGTTCGTGATGCAATCATTTATCGACGAGCTCGCACATGCCGCGGGGAAAGACCCGGTGCAGTTCCGTCTCGCGTTGCTAAACACGCCTGCGCTGGACGCCGCAACGCCACCGCCGGGCGGCAGGCCGACTCCGCCCGCGTATCTCTTCAACGCAGAGAGGATGCGCGGCGTGCTGGAACTGGTGGCGGAAAAATCCCAGTGGGGCAAGCGCAAGCTGCCAAAAGATACGGCAATGGGGGTGGCGTTCCACTTCAGCCACCGAGGTTACTTCGCGGAGGTCGCCGAGGTCCGCGTCTTTGCCGATAAGCGTTTGAAAGTCAACAAGATTTGGGTTGCAGGAGATATCGGGAGCCAGATCATTAATCCCATCGCGGCGATGAATGAGGCGCAGGGCGCGGTGATCGAGGGACTAACGCACCTCATGAACTGGGAAATCACCATAGAAGGAGGCAAGGCTGTTCAGAACAACTTTAATAATTACCAGCCCATGCGCATGAACCAGGTTCCGCCGGAGATCGAGGTCCATTTCCTGAAGACGGATAATTCGCCGACGGGCCTCGGCGAGCCGGCCTTGCCGCCGGTCTTGCCAGCGATCTGCAACGCCATTTTCACGGCCACGGGGCAGCGAATCCGCTCGTTGCCGCTGGCCAAACATGGGTATAAGTGGGCCTGAGCGCCAAAGATTGTGTTGAAGGCGCAGTTCCCGTTTTGTGGGGTGGCAGGAGGATCCAAGAATCGCACGGTGGTTTTGTCGAGATGAGAGTTGTTGGACGAGCGATTCAAGATTCCGTCAGGCGTTGTGACGTAACTGCACAATGAGCTTGTTCAAGCTCCGCGCCAATTCGGCGACCTCACCGCGGCCTTGAATGTCGAGTTCGACCCCGCTATTGCCCTCGGCAGCATGGTCCACCGCTTCACGCAAACTAACGAGGGGCCTGATCACTTGCCTCGGCAACGTGAAGCTGACCCAGATGCTGAAAAGAAGTGTAATGGCGGAAACAATACTCAAAGCCCACTCCGCGTGAAGTAACAGCATACGTGCTTCCTTGTGATCGCTCTGGACGCGAGTCCAATTTTCCGTTTCGAGTTCCGACAGTAGGCCCAATACTTCCTGGCTGGAACTCTGCAAATCCGACGTGAGTTGTGCCAGTACAGGATTGCCCGCCTGGACTGTTTCGCTAATCTGGGTGTCAAAGGAACCGACTCGACTCCGCAGCTCATCAATGAGTTGGGCGCGCTTTTTTAGCCTCGCGCCTCGAAGTAAGTCATCGAGATCTTTCTCATAGGCCAGAACGACGCTTCGGATACGGTCTGCATTTCCCTGACCGGGCTGGGACATTGCGGCGACCGCCGCGCCAAATCGCTGTTCATACAGATCCAGCGACCCCAGAGCTTTTTCTGTGGCCTGCGCGTCTTCCGGTTCGAGATCCTGGATCTGGCTAACGATCTGTTTAGTTTGGTCGAGCGATTGGCGATTCGCAGCAAGATAGCTCTGATCGTGAAGCAGCAGATAGTTTCTTTCCGCGCGGCGAGCCTCGAGCATTTCAATGGAGGCACGCTGAGCCAGTGTTGCAGCTGGCGCGTCCACGTTTACGATGCGGTCCACGATCCAACCCATCTCGAACAAGTAATAGACGGCCAGCAGAATTACGGGCACGAGGATCAATCGGGCGACCGCCAGACTGTATGCCACTCTCTTGCGCAGCGAATTCCCGGGCGCAAGGATCTTGAAGGTTCTCCGGATTCCGAGTCTCATAAGCCGGCTCCCGCCAAAAGGGCTGCTCCTGGCGGCCTGATTGTATGCCAGCAGCCCCTCGCTGTGCGCTCGTTTTCGTTGGTAGCCCAACCGAGGTTCTACCAACCTCAAGCTGATTCAGAGATATAGGCAGGATATTCCGGGAACCATTGGCAGTTGAGGCATTGCGCACGAAGAGAGGATAAGTAGTTGGAAGGTGAAGCGGAGCCGGGGGGATGCGCTTCCTGGGCGATGGCCAGGGCGATTTCCACGGCCAGTGAACGAAGGTCGGTCAGAGCAGGAAGCAACGGAGCGGTGGAGTTCGCAAGAGCGGGAGAATGCTCAGCGAGCTTGCGGGCAGCAGCGATCATCATCCCATCAGAGATTCGCCGGATGCTGGGCGCTCCGGGAAAACGGCGTGAAGCAACGACGGAGAGCCCGATGGCCGGAAAAATGTAGACGTTATTGCACTGCGAAATCGGGATGCTGCGGCCGTTAAATTCGACGGGCGGAAACGGTGAGCCTGTTGCGATGAGCGCGCGCCCGTCTGTCCAGCGATATAAATCCGCAGGACGAGCTTCGGATCGGTCGGTTGGATTGGAGAGTGGAAAAATGATGGGGCGCTCGACTTTCTCGGCCATCTCTCGAACGATGGACTCGGTGAAGGCGGAAGCCACCGTAGAAAGCCCGATCAGGACGGTTGCGCAAACGTTGTGAATGACGTCGGCGAGGCCGAAGCTGGCCTCGCTGGAGCGCGGCCAGGAAGCAACACGGTTGAGCGGTTGCGAGTAAATAATCTGTTCGGGCGATAAATCCTTGCGGCCGGAATGGAGCAGTCCCTGGAGGTCCACCATCCAGATGCGGCTGCGCGCTTCTTCTTCCGATAGACCGTCCGCAACGAGAGCGGCTCGCAGATAATCGGCGACGCCGGTGCTTGCGGACCCCGCCCCAAGAAATACGAATTGTTGATCGCGCAGTCGTGAGCCGGCGACCCGGACGGCGGAGAGGACAGCACCGAGTGCCACAGCGGCGGTGCCCTGAATGTCGTCATTGAAAGTGAGCATTTGATCGCGGTAGCGATGGAGAATGGGACGCGCGTGCACGCCTGAAAAATCCTCCCACTGGAGAAGCGTGGCGGGAAGAACTTGCTTGACGGCCTTGACGAAGGAATCGATGAAGCCGTCGTACTCGGCGCCTGTAATACGTGCGTGCCGCCAGCCGAGGTATTCGGGATCGCGAAGGCGTTCCTCGTTGTTGGTGCCGACATCGAGGACCACAGGCAAGGTTCGCGCCGGCTCGATTCCGCCGATCAGGCTGTAGAGAGAGAGTTTGCCGATTGGAATACCGAGACCGCCGACGCCCTGATCGCCGATGCCCAGGACGCGCTCTCCGTCGGTGACAACGATGACATCTACTTCCGGATTCGGATGATTGCGCAGGAGCGTTGGAATGGAATGGCGCAACGGGTACGAGACGAAAAGACCGCGCGGGCGGCGATAGATGTGGCTGAATTCCTGGCAGCCGAGCGCGACAACAGGCGTGTAGACGATGGGCAGCATTTCCTCGATGTGGTCTAGTAGGAGACGATAGAAGAGCACTTCATTCGTGTCCTGAAGCTGGCGAAGGTAGATGTGGCGTTCGAGGTCATTGGGCTTGAGAGAATAGGCCTGATAGGCGCGGATGCACTGATCCTCGAGTGATTCCACGACCGGAGGCAGGAGGCCATGGAGGCCAAACAGTTCGCGCTCGCCTTCCGTGAAAGCCGTCCCTTTATTGAGCGGTGGATTATTGAGGAGATCCATGCCACGAAGCCGGACGACCCGAGCGGCGTTGCGCGAGGAAATATCGTTGGGCGGCATTCGAGCAGAATTGTACCATTCGACTGTGAGCTCGAGGCTGACTGGGGTGGAGAGAGAAGTGGAACTTGTGATAGCTCCAGACGTATCCTTAGTATGTGACGTCAAGAGTAGTCGACAAAATAGTGTGTGTGAATAAGTCCGGCTCGGCGGTGTCCGGTCGTGGGACTGAAATTCCCATATTCGGCCAAGACTGGTCGAACGCAATCAGCCGGGGGCGCTGTAAATCATTGACAAAAAAGGGGTTTTGGCGAATTCTCTTGGGCCAGAGATTTGCGCCTTAGAAAGGCGAACAACATTATGGACATCCAAAGACCATCCAACGCAAGAGCCAAAAAAATACGCAGAATCGCGTACGGCACGATCGCCGTGATATTGCTGGGCGGCGTGACTTACGCCCTGTCGAAGCTGAAACCTGCGGCACCGTCAGTGGACAAAGGCACCATCTGGACCGATACGGTCAAGCGTGGACCCATGCTGCGCGAAGTGCGCGGGCTAGGAACCCTTGTTCCTGAAGATATCCGGTGGATCACGGCCCAAACCGACGCGAATGTGACGCGCTGGGTATTGCGGCCAGGCGCGAGCGTCAAACCGGACTCCATCATTATGGAGTTGAACGATCCTACGGTCACGAAGGACGCCGTGGACGCGGAGTATCAACTTAAAGGGGCGGAAGCAGATTACTCAAACCTCAAAGTGCAGGTCGACAGCGATCTTATGAATCAAAAGGCGAACGAAGCATCGGTAAGGAGCGATTACGAGCAAGCGAAGATTCAGCACGACAACGACGAAAGTCTCGTGAAGTTGGGCCTGGGAAAACAATTAGACGAAAGGCTTTCTAAGGTCAAAGAACAGCAACTGGCCATTCGCGCTCAGCTGGAGGCCGACCGAACAAAAATCGCGATGGATGCTGGGGCTGCGAAGCTGGCGGCTCAGCAGGCAAAGGTCGAGCAAATGAGGGCTCTGTACGGTTTGAAAAAGAGCCAATTGGATGCGTTGCACGTGCGCGCGGGGATCAACGGAGTGTTGCAACTTGTTCCAGTCGATGAGGGGCAACATGTCACACCTGGGACCAACCTTGCGCGCGTGGCCGATCCGAAGAAGCTAAAAGCAGAGATCAAGATTGCGGAAACGCAAGCGAAAGACGTCGCAATCGGACAGAAGGCTTCGATCGACACGCGGAACGGAATTGTGGGAGGACACGTTACGCGCATTGATCCATCAGTAGTCAATGGCACGGTCACGGTGGACGTGTCGATAGACGACCCGCTGCCGCAGGGAGCGAGACCCGATTTGAGCGTGGACGGCACAATTACGATCGAGAATCTTAAAGATGTGCTGTACGTCGGCCGGCCGGTGCACGGACAGTCTGACAGTACGGTCGGGCTCTTCAAGCTTGTCGACGATGGGTCGGAAGCCGAGCGAGTCAACGTGAAGCTAGGACGGAGCTCCGTCAATACGATTGAGATTCTTGGCGGGTTGAAGGTTGGGGATACGGTAATCCTTTCCGATATGTCGGCATGGGACAATTTTGACCGCATCCGTCTGAAGTAGCCGAAGGCTCGCGGGAGCGGACGGCGCGCGATCAGATTTAGGGATTGATTTTTCTCCTACCGTAAATCGAACTCGGGTTTTTCTTGCGGAGGCCCAGTGCAGACTCTCTGGCAAGACATTCGCTACGGGTTGCGAATGCTCGGGAAGAATCCAGGCTTCACGGCGGTCGCCATCGCGACCTTAGCCCTCGGCATCGGCGCAAATACTGCAATATTCAGCCTCGTGAACGCCGTGATGCTGCAGTCGATTCCTGTTCGAAATCCTCAACAATTGGTCGTATTGCGGTGGTCGGCTCGCTCGCATCCTCAAAACGCGGGTTCAAGCAGCTTTGGAGATTGCCAGTGGACGAAGTGGACTGACAAGGTTTCTGGCAGTTGCTCATTTTCGTATCCGATGTTCAAGGCGATACGGGAGCATGGCCAGGTTTTTTCGGGGGTAGCGGCGTTCGCGGGACCGGCGCAACTCGACTTAAGCGGGAACGGAACCGCCAGCATTGCCCGCGGAGAAGTAGTCTCCGGAGACTATTTCCAAACTTTGGGAGTGATGCCCGCGGCAGGACGTGTGCTCCAGCCCTCGGATGAGAAACCTGGCGCGGAAGCCGTGGCAGTCCTGAGCTACGTGTACTGGCAGGGAGCCTTTGGCGGCGCGCAAAGCGCTGTCGGTAAATCCATAAAACTCAACGGCGTTCCCTTCACGATTGTTGGAGTTGCCGACCCGCGCTTCACGAGGCTTACACCGGGCCACGCACAAGATATGTGGCTGCCGCTTTCGCAAATCGTCCCGCTGCGGCTGCAGTGGGGCGGCGGTCCTGAGAAGGAAAGAACCTGGTGGCTCACTGTGCTGGGTCGGCTGAAGCCAGGGGTCGCGGCAGGACAAGCCGAATCCGACGTGAGTTTGCTGTTTCGCAACGAAGTGATCCAGGAAAAACAACTGAAGGCGGAAGATAATCCGAAAGTGGTCTTAACGTCTGCTCAAAAAGGGCTCTCGGGGATCCGTGGTCAGCTCGAGCAGCCGCTCTACGTTCTGATGGCCGCCGTCGGAATTCTTCTTCTCATCGCGTGTGCAAATGTGGCCGGACTGATGTTGTCGCGCGCGGCGGCGCGGCAGAAAGAAATTGCGGTGCGGTTGGCTCTGGGAGCAGGCCGCGGGCGCGTCATCCGGCAGCTTTTAACCGAAAGCATCCTGTTGTCCTTCGCTGGAGCTGTACTCGGCGTCCTGATGGCTTACTGGGGAGCGAATGGCCTCTCGGCATTTGCCTCAGCCAATCGGTATTCGAATTTTCATCTTAATGCGGACCCCGACGGAAGGGTCTTGGCGTTTACGGTTGGCGTCGCGGCTCTCACGGGCATTCTCTTTGGGCTCGCGCCCGCATTTCGGGGAACGGATCTTAAGGTCGCGCCCATTCTCAAAGAGAATGCCGGAAGCTTGTCCGGAGCAAGCATTGGATCACGACGAGGGTTTGGACTCGGCAGCGGGCTGGTGATCGCGCAAGTGGCCCTCTCCATGATCGTGCTCGCGGGAGCGGGGCTCATTGTCCGTTCTCTGGGGAACCTGAAAGCGATCGATCCAGGGTTTGACACCCACAACGTGCTTCAGTTCGGCGTCAATCCAACCCTTACTGGCTACTACCGAAGCGATCAAATCGAGCCCCTCTATCGCGAACTGCAAAGCAGGCTGAGCGGATTGCCGAGCGTCACTTCCGTATCGTATTCGTCCGATACTTTACTCGACGGCGGATTGTGGACGGAGGATGTCAAGATAGAAGGCCGAGCGGACAAATCCACGGTCGAGACGCAGATGTTGGCGGTGGGGCCGGAGTTTTTCTCGACCATGAAAATCCCGGTGATGACCGGTCGAGCGCTCACTCGGCAAGATGCGGAGTCGAAGCTGGCAGTCGCCGTCGTGAACCGGGCATTCGTTAAATCCTTCCTGGGAAATCGTGAGGCCCTCGGTTTGCACTTCGGCGGAGGGGATCCCGGCAATCCGCAGTACGAAATTGTTGGAGTCGTTGGTGACACGAAATACGCCGGACTGCGTGACGAGATCGCTCCGACTGCCTACATCCCCTTGAAAGATGGTGATGCGCACTTCGCGTTGAGGACGGCGCTCAATCCCGAGGCGCTGATCCCCGGCGTCCGCAAAGTCGTGAGTGACTTGGATAACAACTTGCCGCTCTTCGACGTGCGAACTCAGACGGAACGCATCGATCGCTTGCTCTTCAACGAACGGCTGCTGGCGCGGCTGGCAAGCCTATTTGGATTACTAGCACTGATTTTGGCCTGCCTCGGTCTCTACGGACTCCTCGCGTATGAAGTGGCGCGGCGAACACGCGAGATCGGAATCCGCACGGCTCTTGGGGCGCAAAACCGGGACGTGCTCCGGCTCGTAGGCAGCCAGGGAGTCTTGCTGATTGCGCTCGGATTTGTTTTGGGAGTATTCGCTGCGGCGGGAATAACGAGTTCGTTGAAGAGTTTTCTTTATGGGGTGCAGCCGTGGGACCCGGCTACATTTGTTGCCGTGGGCGCGTTGCTTCTCCTTGTCGGGCTTGCAGCTTGCTACATTCCGGCACGGCGGGCGACTCGCGTCGATCCGATGGTGGCGTTGCGCTATGAGTAGGAGGAGATGATGCAAGTCCTCTTGCAAGACTTACGTTACGGCGCGCGAATGCTCGGTCGAAATCCGGGATTCACGGCAGTCGCAGTGCTGGCGATCGCTCTGGGGATTGGAGTGAACGCGGGGATCTTTTCCGTGCTGAATGGAGCGGCCTTGCGGATGCTGCCCGTGCCCGGTGCGGGACAAATCGTGAGTGTCGACCAGATTTTCCACGGGGATACGACGAGAAATACGCACGGAGAAGAGACGCTGTTTTCGTGGTCCGAATACCAGAATTATCGTGCGCACAATCACGTTTTCTCCGGGTTGCTGGCGTACGAACCGTTCATGAGCGCGACGCTAGCGGGCGGAAGAGCGCGGCAGCTCTATGGACAGATGACCTCGTGTAACTACTTTGACGTCCTGAGCGTGCATCCGGGGATAGGGCGAGGATTCGTGGAAGCGGATTGCGCGGCGGCGGGCGCCGGAGCGGTGGTGGTGCTAAGCAACGAATTGTGGCAAACCGCGTTCGGTGCGGATGATGCGCTGATCGGCAAGCGCGTCATTTTGAATCGTACGGCGTTCACGGTGGTTGGAATCGCCCCACAAGGATTTGGAGGAACGGAACCGGTGCCGAGTTCGTTCTGGGTGCCGCTGACCATGCAGGGCGCCCTCGAGCCAGATCGCGATTTTCTGGGAGATGCCAACGTAAGTTGGCTGGCGCTGCTCGGCAGGGTCAAATCAGGCGTTTCGATGGGTAATGTTAGGGCTGATCTGGGCGTGATTGCCGCTCGAATCGATCACGAACACCCTGGCCGGGAAACTGCGCTGGCCATACGCCGGGCCTCGTTTCTAGGAAGACCGGAAGAGCACAACTTTGTGATGGGTGCAGCTGCGGTCATCTTAGTTGGATTCGGCCTGGTGCTGTTGATTGCATGCGCGAATGTTGCGAATTTGATGCTGGCGCGCGCAACTGCAAGACAAAGGGAGATTGCCATCAGGCTTTCTGTTGGAGCAAGCCGTTGGAGACTAATCCGTCAATTGCTGACGGAAAGTGTGATGCTGGCGCTCATGGGCGGCGCGCTGGGGTCGATTCTGGCGTTCTGGTCCTTCGAAGTTATTTCTGCGTTTGTGATTTCACATCTCCCGCATGGATTTCCGCCGTTGGAACTAAATCTTACGCCCGATGTCCGGGTACTGGGTTATGCGCTGGTGTTGACGCTGATTACCAGTGTTGCCTTTGGACTCGTGCCAGCGCTGCAAGCGTCGCGGGCTGAGGTGAACACAGCATTGAAAACCGCGGACGGAGGACTTGGCGGGAAGGCTGGTGGTGGGGTTCTCAGGCACTCGCTGGTCGCGGCGCAGGTGGCCGTTTGCATGATTCTGCTGATCGCTGCGGGGCTACTATTGCGCGGACTGTACGTTGCGCAAACGATTGATCCGGGATTTGCGATGGGCGGGATTACGGTTGTGACGCTAGACCTGCACGCGCAAGGATATAAGGAGGAGCCTGCAGCTGCTTTGGAACGCCGGTTAAAACAACAGGTGGCTGCGCTGCCGGGTGTGGATGGGGTCGCGGAGGTGGGCGACACGCCCCTGAGCGACAATCACAGCGCGTCGGACTTCTCGATTCCGGGCAAGGCAGACGACCTGACTGTCGAAGACAATGTGATCTCCAACGGATATTTTCCCATGCTAGGGATTCCGATCGTGCGGGGCAGAGATTTTACGGAAGATGAGGTAAGAACGGGAGCCAAGGTGGCAATCGTGACCGAATCCACCGCGCGGGCGTTCTGGCCGGGCGAGGACCCCATCGGAAAGACGGTACGGAAGGGGAAGAATACCGATCTGCAGATCGTCGGCGTCGCCAAGGATGCGCAAGTGGCGCGTTTGGGAAAAATGGCGAAGCTTTACATCTACTTGCCGGCCGGCCCGAAGGAACAGTCGCACGTAAGCCTGATGATCCGGGGAGGCGGAGGATTTTCGGCGGTCGCTGCTGGCGTTCGGGATGCGGCGGCGAGCTTGGATCCGGACGTTCTGGTGGATGTAACAAAGCTCGAAGACAATCTGGAAGTGTGGCGGACTCCTGCGCGGATCACAGCTGGACTTGCTGGTTCGCTCGGTGCCTTGGCTCTGCTGCTTGCCTCGATTGGAGTGTACGGAGTGGTGTCCTACGCGGTCAGCCGGCGGACTCGTGAAATTGGAATTCGCATGACACTTGGAGCGGATGGGCGCGACGTGATGAACCTGATCCTGCGACAGAGCATGCGGCCGGTGTTGATCGGCGCAGCGATAGGAATTGCAGGATGCGCGGCGGTCTCCTGGGTTCTATCGAGCATGCTTTTCGGGATTAGCGCGCATGATCCGATTGCGTTTGTATTTGTGCCTGCGTTCTTGCTGGGAATCGCCTTGTTGGCGAGTTACGTTCCCGCGCGGCGCGCAGTGAAGGTGAATCCGGTGGTGGCGCTGCGCTATGAGTAGCGGCAATTGCGGCGGAAACATCTCGATCGCGAGGAATTCATGCTGACGCTCTGGCAGGATATTCGTTACGGTGCGCGGGTACTGGCGAAGAGCCCGGGCTTCTCGGCAGTGGTAGTCTTGACACTCGCGCTGGGGATCGGAGCGAACACGTCAATTTTCAGCGTGGTCAGCGCTGTGCTGCTTCAGCCGCTCCCCTACCCTCAGCCCGACCAGTTGGTCGCTCTTCACGGATTCGACGTTCGAACCGGTGAAACGGGCAGGCCTTTGAGCTATCCGGATTTCATAGACCTGCGGTCGGCGAGCCATTCGCTGGCGGCAGCGGCCGCCTACGATACGAGCACCGCGACACTCACGGGAAACGGCGAACCACTCCATCTCCAAGTCGGTGTCGTTTCCGCGAGCCTGCTGACTGTCCTGCGCGCGAGGCCGCTACTCGGGCGCGATTTTACGGACGCCGAAGACAAGGCGGGAACGCACGTAGTGCTTATGAGCGAGCGCTTGTGGAAGTCGCGCTTTGGAAGCGACCCGAAAATTACCGACAAGCAGGTCATGCTGGATGGCAAAGCGTACACGATTGCCGGAGTGATGCCGGCCGAATTTCAATTTCCCATTGGCGCGCAACCGATGGATCTCTGGATGACGATCGCGGTTGAAGGAGACTCCCTGACCGAGCGAGGGTCGCATTTTCTCGCGGCGATCGGACGGCTAAAACCGGAGGTGACACTCGCGGCGGCGAATGCAGAGGCCGCGCAGATCAGCGCAAGTCTGGCCAAGCAGTATCCCGATACGAACGGACATATGGGGATGGAGCTGCAAACCGAGAAAGACGCGCTCGTCGGCGATGTGCGGCCCGCGCTGCTGATGGTGCTTGGCGCGGTCGGATTTTTGCTGCTGATCGCGTGCGCGAATGCGGCGAATCTCTTGTTGGCTCGCGCGGCGGGGCGACAGCGTGAAATGGCCATTCGAACTTCGCTCGGCGCGGGCAAGGGCAGAGTGCTGGGCCAACTTCTAACCGAAAGCCTGCTGCTCTCGATTACGGGTGGGACGCTGGGACTTCTCCTTGCCGTTTGGGTCACGGCGGCGCTCGTAAACCTTCCCTCGGTGGGCATTCCGCGGCTGGCGTCCGCCGGCGTTGATTTAAGGGCGCTGGGATTCACGCTCGTGGTCTCTGTGATAACGGGGATTCTCTTTGGGTTGGCGCCGGCGCTGCATGCTTCGCGTTTTGATCTATTCCGCTCATTGAAAGAAGGAGGACGCACCGCAACTGACGGAGTGGGACGATCGCGAACGCGCAGCCTGCTGGTGATTTCACAGGTTTCTATGGCAGTTGTGCTCCTAATTGGAGCAAGCCTTCTGGTTGAGAGCATGTGGCATCTGCTGCACCAATCGCCGGGCTTTGACCCACAGGGGGTGCTCGCATTTAGTCTGGATCTGCCGGACTCCCGTTATGGCAAGCCAGAGCAATCCGCCGACTTCTTCAAGGAGTTACTGGCGCGGATTCGTGCAGTTCCGGGAGTGACGGAAGCCAGTGCCGCGATGCCCCTGCCCCTTTCCGACAATGCGCTTCGAACCTCGTTCGAAGTTGAAGGCCGGCCGATGGCCAAGAGCGACCTTCCGCGTACCTTTATTCGCGCGGTCGCGCTGCATTACTTCAAGACGATGCGAATCCCGCTGTTGGCCGGACGCGAGTTCACGGCGCAGGACGACCGGGAGGCTTCACGCGTCATCATCATCAATCAGACCCTGGCGCGAAAGTTTTTTCCAAATGAGAATGCCATCGGCAAACGGATAAAGCCGGGGATGTCCGCCGGCAAAAAAGACTCGATGTGCGAAGTGATCGGCGTGGTAGGTGATGTGAAGCACCGAAACCTTTGGCAGGCTCCCGATCCAGAGTCTTATGTTCCTTATGATCAGACTCCAATCGGTGCGATGGACATCGTTGTAAGGACGCAGGGAGATCCGATGAAGCTGCTACCAGCCATGCGGGCTCAAGTACTTGGGCTGGATGCGGAGCTGCCAATCTATAAAGCGAAACGAATGGAAGATTATGTCGCGGCTTCGGTCGCACAGCGGCGTTTCACGAGCTTGCTGTGCTCGATCTTCGCGGGAGTCGGCCTGTTGCTGGCCGTGGTCGGGTTGTTTGGGGTGGTGTCTTACAACGTAGCGCAACGCACACATGAGATTGGAGTGCGCGTGGCGGTGGGCGCTGAGAAGGCGGACATTTTGCGGCTGATCCTGAAGGAGGGGATGGTTGTCACTATGGCCGGAATCGGACTGGGCGTAGTCATCGCCATTGCAGTCTCCGGCGTGCTGAATAACCAGTTATTCGGTATTCGCCCGACGGACCCACTCACGATTGCCGGAGTAGCGCTCGCGTTGGCGATCGTGGCGTTAGCGGCTTGCTTCATACCGGCACGGCGGGCCGCGCGAGTCGATCCGATCGTGGCATTGCGCTATGAGTAGCTTCGGTCCGCCGCCGGACGCGGCTCGACGAATTGCAGGAGAAGCGGGATCGGAATCAGAAACTGGAGCAATCGGTCCGACGAGAATTATTTCGGGAACCAATTTGCGCAGGAGAGCGTATCCCCTATTGCGAATGCCGGAGCGTTTGACTTGAGCCTAATTTCAATCCTTTGTGAGGCCAGCGGTCTAGCTCGGACGCCAAGCCGCAAAAGAACTTGGCTGGCCGGAGGAGCAGGCCAGACCATTGCCGAGGTCCTACGTCAAAGAAAGGGAATGAAGCAGGTTGTGCCAGACGAGTACCAGTACTTAGACTCGAGCCGCAGAGTGACATTTACCCAGAAAATCGACAGGCGAGCCCGACACATTGTGGTTTGCGGTTCGTCTTTAGAACTAGTGTGGTGCACCTGATGGGGAATCTCTGGCAAGACATCCGGTTCGGGCTGCGCATGCTAGCAAAGAGCCCGGGGTTTACAGCCATTGCCCTGATTACGTTGGCTTTGGGCATCGGCGCGAATACGGCGATCTTTTCTCTGATGAACCAGATTTTGTTGAAACAATTGCCGGTCAAAAATCCCGACGAGTTGGTGATTCTGCGTGCGCCAGGCCCAGCGACCGGCCACATTTCGAGCGATGGCGATTCCACGGAATCGTTTTCCTACCTGATGTACAAGGGCCTGCAAACCACAAACTCCGTGTTTTCAGGAATTTTGGCGCGGTATGGATTCGCGGCGAGCGTGTCCAACCATGGACAGACGGACCGCGCTTCCGGCGAACTGGTGTCTGGTAATTACTTCGAGGTGCTCGGGGTTCAGCCAGAGTTTGGGCGGGTCTTTTCTCCTGACGACGACCGGATACCCGGAGCTCAGCCCGTAGTCGTGCTAAGCGATTCCTATTGGAGGCGGCATTTCGGCGCGGACCCAAGCATTCTGAACAGAGTTCTGCTGATTAACAATGTCGAGATGACCGTCGTCGGCGTGTCGCAGGTGGGTTTTTTGGGTATCCAGGTGGGACAGACGCCGGATTTCTATGTTCCGATGATGATGACGCGGCAGATGTCGCTGAATGCGGACTCGCTCGAAGAATGGAATGATTATTGGATGACGCTCCTCGCGCGGCGCAAGCCCGGAGTCTCGGAGAAACAAGCCGAGGCTGGAATCAATGCGGCGTACCGGCCGCTGCTCGAGGAGCAATTGCCGCATATCAAGTCCGGTTGGAATGAGGCAAAGCGGAAGCAGTTTTTGGACAAAAAGATTGTGCTTTCATCGGGCGCCCGTGGAAGGACGGTTTTGCAGAGGGACTCCGGCGTGCAAATCGTAACGCTATTCGTCATGGTGGCGTTGGTGCTGCTGATCGCGTGCACGAACGTGGCGAATCTGTTGCTGGCGCGCGGAGCTTCGCGCCAGCGCGAGTTTGCAATTCGGACGGCGATGGGAGCCAGTCGAGGCAGGATGATTCGCCAATTGCTCGCCGAAAGTCTGCTCTGCGCGTTTGGCGGAGGCGCGATCGGGATATTGCTGGGCACCGGGCTGATGCGCATTCTGACGCCGATCGTGGCTTCCCACGCTGAAATCCATGGACTAACGGACCAGTTGAATCCAAGCGTGCTGGCATTCGCGATCGGAGCGACCCTGTTCTCCGGACTGTTTTTCGGATTGATCCCCGCCATTCGCGTAACGCGGTTGGGAGTTTCGGACGTCATTAAGGACCAAGGCTCAAACTCCTCCGCAAGCGTATCTCACGTAGGCTTCCGAAAATTGCTGATCGCGGGACAGGTAGCTTTCACGTTGTTGCTTCTCGCGGGTGCGGGACTATTCACGCGCTCGCTCTGGAACCTGCAAAAACAGGACTTGGGATTGAAGCCGGACAACGTGATTACCTTTTCGATTGAGCCACCCCTGAACGGGTACGACACGCCGAGATCCATTTCGCTCATCGACCAGCTGCGCGCGCGAATCGCCGCACTGCCGGGTGTGCGGTCGGTTGGAACGGGAGATGTGCCAACGCTTACTGGAGACAGCAACGGCAGCAACATCACCGCGGAGGGTGGTCCGGTAGTGCCGGAAGACTTGCAGGATGTGAACTACGTAAATGTGAGCGCCGGGTACTTCTCTACGTTGGGAATCCCTCTGCTTTCCGGGCGCGAATTTTCGGAAGCGGACGGCGCGACGGCCCCGAAAGTCGCGATCGCAAGCGAAGCGATGGTGAAACGGTTTTTCCCAGGACGGAACCCGTTGGGGATGCATTTTGCATTTGGCGGCGGGAGCAAGGTCAAGCCGGAGATTGAAATTGTGGGCGTTGTAAAAGACGTGAAGCAGGCCCATGTGGGAGGCGCGATCCAACCTTATGTATACATCCCATACGCTCAAAGGCCTAAACTAACCGGAATGACCTTCTATGTTCGGTCCGCCCAGGACCCATTGCTGCTGGGATCCGCTCTGCAGACCCAGGTCCGAGAGCTGGACCCGAACTTGCCGGTCTACGACTTGAAAACGATGGATAGAGTTGTGGATCAGGATTTGTTTTCAGCGCGGATGGTCGCGCTGCTCTCGGCTGCCTTTGCCGGACTCGCTGCGTTGCTTGCCGCGCTTGGGATTTATGGGGTTCTTGCCTACTTGGTTGTGCAACGTACTCGGGAGATAGGGATTCGCATGGCGCTGGGCGCGGTCGCCGGCCACGTGCGGCTCATGATCTTGCGGGAAGTGGCCATGATGGTGCTGATCGGCGTGGCTGTGGGATTGCCCGCTGCATACGGTTTGGCCAAATTCAGTGAATCCCAGCTTTTTGGGGTGCACGCAGGCGATCCAGCCGTGTACGCTGTCGGCCTGGGATTGATCGCATTGATCGCTCTGGCGGCGTGCTTCATTCCGGCGCGGCGCGCGACGCGCGTGGACCCGCTGGTGGCGCTGCGGTATGAATGAATTGATTTGAACTTGGGCGAGTTAGGCTTGAGGAGCCGCCTCGGAAGAGTTTGCAGCACGATTTTCGGAACAAAAATTCGTTAAGGAGATGAAATGTCAGACACACTTATCAAGATGGAAGGCGTAAAGAAAGTTTTTTACACCGACGAAGTCGAGACGCACGCTCTCGAGGAGATTCATCTCGAGATCCTCAAAGGACAGTACATTTCGATCGCCGGGCCCTCGGGCTGCGGCAAATCGACGCTGCTCTCCATTCTGGGGCTGCTCGACTCACCGACGGATGGAACCTACATGCTGAACGGCCAGCCGGTGGCCAAGCTCACTATCAGCGAGCGCACGCGCATCCGCAATCGCGAGATCGGCTTCATCTTCCAGGCCTTCAACCTGATCGGTGACCTCACGGTGTATGAGAACGTCGAGCTGCCGCTCACCTACCGTGGCACGAGCTCCGCGGAACGCAAGCAGAAGGTACAGAACGCTCTTGAGCGAGTCGGCATGGCGCATCGCTTGCGGCACTATCCATCGCAATTATCTGGAGGTCAGCAGCAGCGTGTCGCCGTGGCGCGGGCCCTGGTCGGAGATCCGCTCATTCTAATGGCTGACGAACCGACTGGAAACTTGGACTCGAAGAACGGCGAAGCTGTTATGGAGCTGCTCAGAGATTTGCACCGTAACGGCGCAACAGTTTGCATGGTGACCCACGACACTCGCTATGCGAATTTCGCGGAACGTTCGATTCATCTCTTTGACGGACGCATCGTTGAGGAAACCCGGGAAGCCGGCGTAACCGCCTAGCCCGTCTCGCGACGGGAGGCGCGATGAACTCGGTCTGGCAAGACGTCCGGTTCGGCCTGCGAATGCTGGCGAAGCATCGCTTGGCCATCCTCGTATGCGTTGTCGCGCTCGCGCTGGGCATCGGGGCGAACGCCGCCATGTTCAGCGTGGCGGAAGCCTTTCTGCTGCATCCCGTTCCCTTCGAGAATGCGGACCGCATCGTCATGTTGGTCGATACTCGCGCCGCTGGCCATGATGCCGGCGCGGTCTCCAGTCCGTTGGACTTCCACGCCGTCGCCCCCGCAACGTATCTCGACTGGAAAAAAGAAGCGCGGTCGTTCGAGGATTTCGCCGCTTACCAATGGGACGAAATCAACCTGACCGGCGACCCCGCGGCTCAAAAGATTCAGGACTTCCAAGTCACACCCAATTTCTTCCACACAATTAGCGTGGCGCCTGCTCTGGGGCGTGTCTTTCTTCCCGAAGAGGAACAACCTGGCAAGGATCGAGAGATCGTTCTGGGACACGCGCTGTGGGAACAGCGGTACGCATCCGATCCGCACATCCTGGGCAAACAGATACTCGTGGACGGGAAAAACTATACCGTTGTCGGCGTAATGGCCAAAGGGTTCGACTTCCCCATGCCGGCTGAGGCTTGGATTCCGCTCACACTCGACGCACACGCGCGGTTGAGCCGCGACAATCGGCGGCTCTGGGTGCTTGGGCGGCTCAAGACGGGTGTTTCCTTTTCCGAGGGCGCAGCCGAAATGCGCACCATCGCGCAACGCGAGGCCGAAGCCTACCCGGACACGAACAAAGGCTGGATGCTTCAGCCACAACTGCTCCGGCAGTTCGTCACCAGCACGCTGACGCGCCAATACACGATCATGCTGATGGGCGCCGTCGGATTTGTGCTCCTGATCGCCTGCGCAAACGTCGCCAACGTGCAATTTGCGCGCGTCACGGGTCGCGCAGGGGAGTTTGCAGTCCGGACTGCGCTTGGTGGAAGCCGTTGGCGCGTGGTCCGGCAATTGCTGATCGAAAGCTTTCTATTATCCGTCGCCGGCGCGGCGCTAGGACTCGCCTTTGCGCAATGGGACGTTCAGCTGATCCTTGCGCATATGCCGCCGGACGTAGCGAAATTCATCGCCGGGTGGAAAACGATCAGCCTCGATACCAACGCGTTTTTGTTCACGCTGGCGATTGCGGTGTTCAGTGGGATTTTGGCTGGCATCGCGCCATCACTGATGAGCTCGGAAGTAAATCTGAACGTGACGCTTCGAGAAGGCGGCCGGGGATTTTCCACGGGCCGCGGCCGGCATCGCCTGCGTGGAGCGCTAGTCGTTGCGGAAATCGCGCTCGCAATCGTTTTGCTAGTCGGCGCAGGTTTGCTGGTGAAGGGCTTCCAGGGGCTACTGAACGTCAATGAAAACTACGCGCCCTCCACGCTTTTGACCATGAACTTGAGCCTGCCCGAGATGCAATACGGGGAGCCTTCAACCCGCCTGACGTTTCACGAGCAGCTCTTGCAGGGCTTGACCAGCATCCCCGGCGTGCAATCGGCCGCCCTCGTATCACGGGTTCCCTACTCGGAAGGCGGTGGCATTGATGCGCAGGAGTTTTCGATAGAAGGACGTGCGCCGCAGCAAAGGGGGGAGCTGGTTGACGCCATTGTGGAAACTACGACGCCGAGTTACTTTACCCAAATGAATATCGCGTTGCGCGATGGCCGCTTTCTGCGCGATGCGGATGGTGCCGATTCCCCTAGAGCGGCGGTTGTCAGCGAGAGTCTCGTGCGGCGCTACTTTGAAGGCCAAAATCCTCTCGGCAAACACATCAAGATCGGCAAAGCAAATTCCGATCGCGCATGGCTGACCGTGGTGGGTGTGGTAAGCGACCTTCACTACAGCTGGATCACTAAAGAGATCGTTCCCACAATATATCAATCGTTCCGGCAGTCTCCGCCTTACTACACAACGATTGTGCTGCGCACCTCCGGGGATCCCCTGAAATTCGCGACCGCGGCGCGCGCTCAGGTTGCCGCGCTAGATCCAAACCTGCCCCTATATAACATTAAACCGATGGACAAGGTAATCACCGAATCGGTCGTGGGTATCGCCTACGTCGCGGCCATGATGGCAGTGCTGGGAATCATTGCACTGGTATTGGCGACGGTCGGCGTCTTCGGGGTCATGTCCTACTCAGTCAGCGAGCGGGCTCACGAGATTGGAATCCGCATGTCCATGGGAGCACAAACGCGAGACATCCTGAGCTTGGTGTTGCGAAACGGCATGCTGATGACCGCTTTGGGGTTGGCCATCGGACTGCCGGTGGCCTTTGTGCTAGCTCGAGGGTTGGCTGGGCTACTCTACGGTGTCCAGGCCGCGGACCCGACTGCTTTTATCGGTCTCCCGCTGGTCCTGTTGGCCGTGGCCGCATTGGCCTGTTATCTGCCCGCCCGGCGCGCGTCGCACCTTGACCCACTCAGAGCCCTGCGCCACGAATGAATGTCGATCGCCAGCGAAAGGTGATGTGCACGGCAGCTTGAGTGTGTTCCTGGACTGAGTGCGGTCTGGATGAGCCCCCACCTTGGACCAGTTCGGATTTAACTGTGATAATCTCGAAACAGAGTTAGATTTCGCGCGTCAACTGAGTAATGCGCAAGGAGCCAGCGTGGAACCACTGATCCAGTTGCGAAATTTGGAGAAAGTTTACGAAGCAGGTGGCAGCAAGTTTTTCGTCTTGCGCCGGGTGTCGCTGGAAATCCAGCCCGGCGAGTTCGTGACCTTCATGGGCCCTTCGGGCGCCGGCAAATCCACGTTGCTCAGTATTATCGGAATGCTCGATGGAGCCTGGACCGGAGAATTTTATTTCAACGGAGAGCCGGTGCACAGGCTCAACGTGAAGAAGCGAAATGAGCTTCACAAAGCGAATATCGGCTTCGTCTTTCAGAGCTATCACCTGATCGACAATCTGACTGTGTTCGAGAACCTGGAGATTCCGCTTTCTTATAAGAACGTTCCGCACAAAGAGCGCGTAAGCCTTGTATGTGACATTCTCGACCGCTTCAACATCGTCGGCAAAAAAGATCTGTTCCCCAACCAGCTCTCCGGCGGCCAACAACAACTCGTTGGAGTGGCGCGCGCCGTAATTCAAAGTCCCAAGTTGATTCTTGCGGACGAGCCGACCGGCAATCTGCATTCCGCGCAAGGTGAAGAGATCATGGAGCTATTCCGTAAA
Organism: Candidatus Solibacter sp.; assembly: GCA_035499815.1. Classification (GTDB taxonomy): domain Bacteria; phylum Acidobacteriota; class Terriglobia; order Acidiferrales; family UBA7541; genus Acidiferrum. The sequence continues at coordinate 62,909 of DATJXZ010000064.1, forward strand.
TTAAACGAAAGCGGCACGAGCATTATCCAGGTGACGCACTCGGAAAAGAACGCTGCTTACGGTCACCGGATCGTGCAGTTGAAAGACGGCTGGGTTGTCAGTGAGACAAGCACCGCGGCGCGGGTCGGCTGATACGGTGCGGATTAGGCTTTACTGCTCCCGGTCCTTGCTTGGTTTGAAAGTTGGCTGTGCGCTGGTATTTGACCGGGGCTGGCTACGTGCTGAAAATGTGGCTTATTAAGCCGATGGAATGGGCACGAGCTGGGATTTGACCAGGATTATCTTCCGACGCGAATGAAAAACCCTACGATCCATCCCTATCGCGTCCTGGTGGCCGACGATCAGGCGGATATTCGCGACGCTTTGCGCCTGCTGCTAAAGCGAGAAAGTTATGAGACGCAATCCGCCGCCTCGCCCGCCGAGGCGCTCGCGGCCATCGAATCGCGGGAGTTCGATGCGGTTCTCATGGACCTGAATTACGCCAGAGACACTACGTCTGGCGAAGAAGGCCTTGATTTGCTGAGTCGCATCCAAGCTGCGGATGCGACGCTGCCGGTGATTGTAATGACGGCATGGAGCAGCGTGGAAGTCGCCGTCGAGGCCATGCGGCGGGGCGCGCGGGATTTCATTCAAAAGCCATGGGACAACGAGCGGTTGCTGACCATTCTGCGGACGCAGATTGATCTGCGAAATGCGTTGCGGCAGGCGTCGCGTCTCGAAGCGGAAAATCGTCTGCTCCGCGCCGAATCGCGGCCCACTCTTATTGCCGAAGCGGCTGTGATGCAGCCTGTGCTTGACTTGATCGGCCGGGTAGGGCCGTCGGATGCGAGCGTGCTGATTACCGGCGAGCACGGCACTGGAAAAGAAGTTGTAGCGCAGACATTGCATGCGCTCTCGAATCGAGCCGGCAAACCCATGGTCACTGTCAACGCAGGCGGGCTTTCCGAAGGGGTTTTCGAAAGCGAGCTTTTCGGGCACGTAAAAGGCGCATTTACGGATGCGCGCAATGATCGCGTCGGGCGTTTCGAGCTTGCCGAGGGCAGCACTCTTTTTCTGGACGAAATCGCGAATGTGCCGTTGAATTTGCAGGCCAAACTTTTGCGCGTTCTCGAAACCGGCGAGCTCGAACGTGTCGGCTCCTCGTCAACCCGGCGCGTGAACGTCCGCGTTTTGGCGGCGACAAATGCGGACGTTACTTCCGAAGCTGCCGCAGGGCGCTTCCGCGAAGACCTGCTTTTCCGTTTGAATACCATTGAAATCCATCTTCCACCGTTGCGCGAACGGCGCGAAGACGTTGCCCTGCTGGCACACCATTTTCTGCGGGGATACGCGCAGCGATATCGCAAGAGCATTTCTGGGTTCGATCCCGGGGCGGCGCAGCTTCTCCAGGAGCATCCCTGGCCGGGAAACGTCCGCGAACTCGACCACGCCGTCGAGCGTGGCGTTTTGCTTGCCCAAGGCCAGTTCGTTCGTTCTGCTGACCTTGGCTTGCGCGCGGCCGCGCTTGGAGGCACTGTCCGGCTCGAGGAAATGAGCCTCGATGAAGTCGAGCGCCACCTCATACAGCGGACACTCGCCCGCCACGACGGAAACGTCAGCCAGGCAGCCAAGGCCCTGGGGCTCAGCCGCAGCGCGATGTACCGCCGGCTGCAAAAACACGGCTTGGAATGAACCGCCTTTCGTACGAGCGTCGTATACAGTTACTCGCGCTGGCGGCTGGATTACCGGGGTCGTTGATCGCGCTGATTCTCCTGTGGTATGGCGCTTATTCGTCCAGGACAGCTTGGACGCTGACGTTTTTCATCGTCAGCCTCTGGCTTGGGTTCGCGCTTTCGTTGCGCCATCGCGTGGTATTTTCCCTGCAAACTTTGTCCAACCTTCTCTCCGCAATGCGCGAGGAAGATTTTTCCTTCCGCGCGCGCGAGGCACGTTCCGACGACGCCCTTGGCGAAGTCATGCTTGAAGTCAACGCTCTGAGCGAGACGCTGCGTTCGCAAAGACTGGGCGCGCTCGAAGCCACCGGACTGCTCCGCACGGTCATGGAAGAGATTGACGTGGCTATCTTCACCTTCGACAACCACCGACAACTGCGACTTGTCAATCGCGCCGGCGAACGCCTGCTCGCGAGAGCTAGTGAACGGCTGCTTGGCTTTACGGCGGCGGAGCTCGGCCTTGAAGCGTGCCTTGAAGGCGAGCAGGCCCGCACGATGGAATTGAGTTTTCCCGGCGGGTCAGGCCGTTGGGGGATGCGGCGAGGTTCTTTTCGTCAAGGAGGTTTACCTCACGATTTGATTGTGCTCAGCGATCTTAGCCGCGCGCTGCGAGACGAAGAACGCCAGGCGTGGCAACGTTTGATCCGCGTGCTCGGCCACGAACTCAACAACTCCCTCGCTCCCATTCAATCCGTCGCACAGAGCCTGGAGAGCGGGTTGGCGGGCACCGCTAATGTGCCGGAACTAAAAAGCGGTCTTGCTGCTCCCATTTTGGAAGACATGCGCCATGGTCTGGGGATTATCCGCTCTCGCACGGAAGCGCTCGGAAGATTTATGGCGGCATATGCTCGGCTCGCGCGCCTGCCGCAGCCGACGCTCGCTCCTGTCAACGTAACCGAGTGGATCACTCGCGTCGCCAAGCTCGACGCGAGAGCTAAAGTGCGTTTGGAGAAAGGGCCGCCGCTCGTGATTTCGGCGGACGCCGACCAGCTTGAGCAGCTTCTGATCAATCTCGTTCACAATGCCGCTGACGCCGCACACGAAACCGGTGGAGGCGTAAAGGTCACCTGGGCGCGTTACAGCACTTACCTGGAAGTATCTGTCCTTGATGAGGGCCCAGGTATTTCGAATACCGCGAATCTTTTTGTTCCCTTCTTTACTACCAAACCCGGCGGCTCCGGCATCGGCCTTGTACTCAGCCGCCAGATCGCGGAAGCCCACGGCGGCACTCTGACGCTTCAGAACCGCCGCGAAGGGCGAGGCTGCGAAGCAAAATTGCGCCTGCCGATCTAAACGTTCTGCCTCTCGGTTGCCCGCGGAGGAGCGCGTGCCGTGAATGGCGGCATGGCACCAGCTTTGGCGCTTGTCTAAGTGACCGCGAACAACTGTCTCCAGCGATGCCGTTGCCGTTCAGTTTGCCGTGCAGGAAGTGACTGAGGTTGAGCGCTAGGGCGCCTCGGTTGGGTGGATGGTTCCAGTAACCTCGAGATCTATCTCAACGACAGGGTCGGCCTTTAGCAAAAACGTGTTCGGACTCTTCAGCCCCCACTGGATGTATGGCACGCTGAATTTTGCCGAACCCTTCCATTGGCTCCCTGCCAGTTCCGCTTGCACGGGCACGGTTAATTCGTGCTCTGAGCCATGAAGCAGAAACATTCCGTGCACTTGCACGTTGGAACTGCCCTGCGCTAAAACTTTTACCTCAATTCGATCGGGGCGAAACACTACCTCCGTGAATCGCGCACTCTCGAGAATGTCCGTGTGCATTTTCTTGTCCCGGGACTCGTTCCCGCTCTGTCCGCTCGTGGCGTCCGCCGCAAATTCTCCACTGGCTCTGCCGCTCGCCGGATGAAACTGCACACTGCCTCTGTTCAGGGTAAACGTGCCGTGAACCGTGTGCAGCGCGCTCCCGAGGGTCCAGTGTAATTGGCTCTGTGCAGGGTCAAGCTTCAAAGTAAGTTGGACGGGTTTGGGAGCAACGGCGGGCGTTTTTGTTTGCGGCAAAGCGGGAACCGCGCAAGCAGCCGCAATCGCAAGAATCCAAACACGCAAAGTGCGGCCAACGGGGCGCCGTCCCCGGTTTTTCTGTGTTCGCATGGACCTCACGCAGTCAGAAATCGCCACCCGAAATTCGCTCCGGTCGTAGCGAGTTGCAGCGTGTTCGCTTCGCCAACGTGGTAGGCAAGCATGCGCTCATAAAGTGCTGGCGATGACCCGAGAGTGCGCAAGGTGCGCTCGCGAATTCCGCTTTGTCTGGCGAGCAGGAGCAGAAGATTCCCCATAAAGCGCGGCCGGCGCGCCAGGCGCCGGTGAGCCTCTTGATACTGCCCCAGGTCTCCCGCCACGAGCGCATCCGCGAGCACTCTTGCCTGCTGGAAACTTAATGCAAGCCCTTCTCCCGTGATCGCATCCACGCTTCCGGAGGCGTCGCCTATGAGCGCGACATTTTCTCGAAACGTGCGCTTCAGTTCAAACATGCTCGTCACGGCTCCCCGCTCGGAACTCGATGGCGGGGCATCACTCAGCCGGAGCATTAACTTCGGAAATCCAAGTATTCCCTTCTCAAAACGCCTACTTGAATCGCTTGAGATCATCACGACGCAGATATCCTCCGGTCCTACCGGGGTGACATAAGCTTGCGCCAAATCGCTCCAATGAATTTCAATGAACTCGGTCCACGGTTTTAAGCGATAGTGCTGACGAAACGCAAACCGGTTCCGCGGTGCTCGACGGCTCTCCAGGCCAATCCAACTCCGGACTCGCGAGCCGATACCGTCAGCGCCGACGGTCCACCGCGCCCGCACTTTATTTCCGCCCGCCAACACGCCGTCTTCAAACAATGCCGTCACTGGGGTGTTCCACATCAAGGAAACTCCGCAGTCGCTGGCCCGATCAATCATTAGCTGGTGCAGCGTTTCCCTGCGCATTCCAATTCTGTGGCCACACGGAAACTTGGCGCCTACCGAACCGGTTTCGTCCTCGAATAGAATTCCACGAAGCGCACACCCAGCCTCCTCGCCCAACACGATCCCCATCTCGGCAAGTGCCGCAACGGCGTTAGGCAGAAGGCCTTCTCCACAAGCTTTGGCGATGGGAGGGTTTGCGCCATCTGCAACAATCACTCGCAAGCCGCGCGCTGCAGCCGCAATCGCTGCGGCGAGCCCCGCCGGACCGCCTCCCACAACAAAGACGTCTGCGTCTCGCCACACCGGTCCCCTGCGCTCCAAATGGCTCCTCCGTCATAAAACGAAATCTCACAAGCTTAGATGTTCGCGATGAAGATGAGATGCCTGCTCAGCCTAAAAATCCATTCCGGTTAGCCGTTGAGAAAATTCTATTTATAACTCCTGCTTATTTCTAGGAACACTTCTATTAATTTGACTGATTGACTTTCCCGGCCTCATCCTGTTATCTTCATGGCGGCTTTTCTTATGACTATCGTCGCCATTCCGAATCGCACGCTCCACTTCGCGCTTTTTGCGCGCGATTTTGCAGTTTGTGTCGTCGTGCGAATTACCCCTGTCATCGTACGGGGAGCGACATATAGATGATGGCGGCCTGACCAAGCATCACCTGAGAGATTCGGGGCCATCATCAAAACCAAGATGATGGCCCCAAGTTTTTTGGGCTTGTTTCCGCAGCGCGAAGCTTCAAGAGCCTGCACAGGAGAAGACGACCGTGATTGCACCCTTGCCGAAACGTCGGAGCAGCGCCCTGATCGAGGGTCCCCATCGTGCCGGAGCACGCGCCATGTTGCGCGCCTGCGGACTTCGCGATGAAGATTTCAGCAAGCCTCTCATCGGCGTCGCGAACACCTGGATCGAAATCGGCCCCTGCAACTATCACCTTCGCGAACTTGCCATACATGTAAAGGACGGCATCCGCGCCGCCGGGGGTACTCCTCTTGAATTCAACACGGTTTCGATCTCCGACGGCATCACCATGGGCACGGAGGGTATGCGCGCTTCGCTGATCAGCCGCGAAGTCATCACTGACTCCATTGAACTCGTCGCTCGTGGCAATTTGTTCGATGCTCTCGTCGTGCTCGTGGGCTGCGATAAGACCATCCCCGCCGGGATCATGTCGCTCGCCCGCCTGAATATTCCAGGCCTCGTTCTCTATGGCGGCTCGATTGCGCCCGGCAAATTTGAAGGTCATTCCGTCACAATCCAGGACGTCTACGAAGCCATCGGCAGCTATGACCATGGCGGCATGACGGAAGCTCGCTTCAAAGCACTGGAAAGCGCCGCGTGTCCCGGTGCGGGAGCCTGTGGTGGACAATTTACAGCCAACACGATGGCGCTCGTCTGCGAGTTTCTCGGTATCGCTCCCATGGGACTTTCCAGCGTCCCGGCAACCGATGCGGGCAAAGCGCATGCAGGCCATCGGGCGGGCGAACTCGTGATGGATCTGCTCCGAAATAACGTCACTCCCTCAAGAATTATTACGAAAACCTCCATCGAAAACGCGATTGCCGGCGTCGCGGCCACAGGCGGTTCGACAAATTCCGTCCTGCACTTGCTGGCCATCGCCAACGAAGCCCATATTCCGCTGTCCATCGATGACTTCGATCGCATCAGCGCCCGTGTGCCAATTATTGCCGACCTCAAACCTGGCGGCCGCTTTGTGGCTACCGATCTCTATGCTGCCGGGGGCACTCCACTCGTCGCAAAGAGGCTCGTGGATGCCAAGTTGCTTCGCGGTGACGCTCTGACCGTTACGGGACGAACGATCGGCGAAGAAGCGGCGGCCGCAAAAGAAACGCCGAACCAGGAAGTCGTCCGCAAAATCGACGCGCCGCTCAAATCCACCGGCGGTCTCGTCATTCTGAAAGGCAATATCGCGCCCGAAGGTTGCGTCATCAAAGTCGCGGGCAGCAACATTCAAAATTTTCGAGGCCCGGCGCGCGTTTTCAATGACGAGGAAGCCGCTTTCGACGCCATCGAAAAAAATCAGATCCATGCCGGCGACGTCATCGTAATTCGCTATGAGGGCCCGAAAGGCGGGCCAGGCATGCGAGAGATGCTCGCCGTCACCGCCGCTCTAGTCGGCGCAGGTCTCGGCGATTCCGTGGCTCTGCTCACGGATGGGCGTTTTTCCGGTGCCACGCACGGTCTCATGGCAGGCCATGTTGCTCCCGAAGCTGCCAACGGAGGCCCCATCGCAGCCGTCGCCGATGGTGATGTGATTGTCTTCGACATTCCGAAGCGTAAGCTCGATGCGGAACTTTCCGACGCCGAAATCCACAAACGCCTGACATCCTGGAAAACTCCCGCTCCCCGTTTCTCAAACGGCGTCATGGCCAAGTATGCCCTGCTGGTTTCGTCAGCTGCACTCGGCGCCGTGACGTCATTGCCCGCCTCTTTTGCCGCATCCGCTCAGCCCCAGCCGGTTGCGCCGGATACTCCGCATGCACAGTTAGGAAGGACCTTATGAAGCTCACTGGAGCGGAAATTCTCTGCGAATCGCTCACCAAGCTGGGCGTGCAGCATATTTTCGGATATCCGGGTGGCGCGATTCTTCCCGTTTACGACGCCCTCGGCAAATCCAAGCTGCACCACATCCTCGTACGCCATGAGCAGGGCGCCACGCACATGGCTGATGGTTACGCGCGTGCCAGCGGCGGCGTTGGCGTGGCCATGGCCACCAGCGGTCCTGGCGCGACAAACATGGTCACCGGGATCGCCACTGCCATGCTCGATTCTTCTCCCGTCGTCTGCATCACTGGACAGGTCAGCAGCAAGCTGCTCGGTTCGGACGCCTTCCAGGAAATCGACATCACCGGCATCACCATGCCAATCACCAAGCACAACGTTGTCGTCTCCCGCGCCGAAGACATTGCCCGGACCGTCCGCGAAGCGTTCATCATCGCGAATAGCGGCCGGCCCGGCCCGGTTCTCGTCGATATTACCAAGGACGCGCAGCAAGCTTCCTGCGAATTTGATTGGGAGGCTTCCGCGCCGAAGCTTCCTCCAAAACGCATGCGCGATAATCACAACCAGGCCGAATTTGACCGCGCCGTCGAGCTTCTCAACACCGCGAAGCGCCCGGTTATTCTCGCCGGCCGCGGAATTATCCTTTCCGGCGCCATGCGCGCCTTCGAGCAGTTCGTTCGCACCTGCAACATCCCCGTTGCCATGACTCTCCTCGGCATTGGCTGCTTCCCTGCTTCCGATCCCATGAATCTCGGCATGATGGGCATGCATGGAGAAGCGTGGGTGAATCACGCCATCCAGGAATCCGATCTTCTCATTGCCATCGGGATGCGCTTCGATGACCGCGTCACCGGCGACCTGCGCACCTACGCGAAGGGTGCGCGTAAAATCCATATCGAAATCGATCGCGCGGAAATCAATAAGAACGTTGCGGTTGACGCGGCTCTCGTCGGCGACGCCCGCGAAACGCTGGAAAAACTTATCCCGCATATTGCGAATCCCGATCGCGGCGCATGGCACGCTCACATCAAGGAACTCAAAGGCGATTCCGCAGTGCGCGACATCCAGAGCCTGCCCGACAACGGCCATCTCTATGCCGCCCACGTCATCAACGACATCTGGAAAGAAACGCACGGCGAAGCCATTGTCGTGACTGACGTCGGACAGCATCAAATGTGGGAAGCGCAGTACTACCATCACAATCATCCGCGCACGCTGGTCACTTCCGGCGGCCTCGGCACGATGGGTTTTGCGTTGCCGGCGGCCATCGGCGCCAGATTCGCCAAACCCGAATCCGAAGTCTGGGTCGTGGTCGGTGACGGCGGATTCCAGATGACCATGTGCGAGCTCGCCACCATCGTCCAGGAAAAAATCAACATCAAGATCGCCATTATCAACAACGGCTATCTCGGCATGGTCCGCCAGTGGCAGGAATTCTTCTACGACAAGCGTTACGTCGCCACACCGCTTGTGGCGCCAGATTTTGCCGCGCTCGCGAACGCCTTCGGCATCCGCGGCGAGCGCATTACATCGCGGGCCGATGTGCTCCCAACCATTCGCTCCGCTCGCGGATCGAAAGAGACCGTTCTCATCGACTTCCGCGTCGAGCAGGAAGACTCCGTCTATCCGATGGTTCCCGCGGGCGCCTCTCTCCACGAAATGATCCGCCGGCCCAACAATCCGCTCGTCGAAACGGCGTCCGAACCATGAGCCACTTCGCATTATGAACAAAGAGGACAGTATGCAAACGCTTGTCGCTTACGTCGAAAATAAACCGGGCGTGCTAAACCGCGTCTCCTCGCTAGCCCGCCGGCTCGCGATCAATATCGATTCGCTGACCGTCGGCCCTACCGACAATCCCGAGATTGCTCGCATGACCATCGTCGCCCACACCGACGAAAAAGGCGGCCATCGCCTGGAAGCCAGCCTCGAAAAACTCGTCGATGTCCTTCTGGCAGAAAACATTTCCGAACGCGCCTTGCTCGAACGCGATTTGGCTCTCATTAAAGTTCATGCGGACCAGCAATCCCGCCCGCATCTCATGGAGCTCATAAAAGTTTTCCGCGCACGCGTCGTGGATGTAGCGCCCGAATCGCTCATCATCGAGATTTCTGGCACCGTCGAGAAAATTGACGGCTTGCTCGAGGTCCTGCGGCCATTCGGCGTCCTGGAAATGGCTCGCAGCGGCCGCATCTCCATGACCCGCGGGGGTGACCTGCTGCGCCCCCCAGCCGCAGTCCAGCCGGTGAGTTCGGAACTGCCCGTGGAGACGAAATGAGGGCCAGCTGTGTTGGTGGACCTCCCATGTTTTTTGTAAATGTTGATAATAAAGGATTTGTTTTCTTAGTAAGTCTTTTAGAATCAACATCTACGGGACTCTTCGGAAGTGTTGATTCTACAGGGGTTACCATCCCTGTGTGACCCCATTTGCGACTCGGCGACCTCGCGTGTTTCCCATGCGGTGGGCAAGGCCGAAGCCGCTGGACAGGGAAAGCTTTTTTTCGGCCGCAAACCGGCCCAAGAGGACATCATGGCAAATCTTTATTATGACGACTCAGCGGATCTCGCTCTCATCCAATCCAAGAAAGTCGCCATCATCGGCTACGGTTCGCAAGGCCACGCTCACTCGCTTAATCTTCGCGATAGCGGCGTCAGCGTGCGTGTCGGCCTCCCTGAAGGCAGCGCCTCCCGCGCCAAAGCGGAAAAGGAAGGCCTGACCGTCAATACGCCCGCCCAAGCCGCCGAGTGGGCCGACGTCATCATGATCCTCGCGCCGGATACCAAGCAGCCCAAACTATATCGCGACGCCATCGAACCGCATCTCTCAAAAGGCAAGACGCTCATGTTCGCTCACGGCTTCAACATTCGTTTCGGCACGATCAAGCCGCCCGCAAACGTGGACGTCTCCATGATCGCTCCTAAAGCTCCCGGCCACCGCGTCCGCGAAGTGTTCACCGAAGGGGGCGGCACGCCCGCGCTGATTGCCATCGAACAGGACGCCAGCGGCCACGCCAAAGCCCTCGCGCTTTCTTACGGAAAAGCCCTCGGCTGCACCCGTGCGGGCGTGCTGGAAACAACGTTCACGGAAGAGACCGAGACGGATCTCTTCGGCGAACAAGCCGTCCTCTGCGGCGGTGTGAGCGAACTCATCAAAGCCGGCTTTGAAACTCTTGTCGCTGCGGGCTATCAGCCCGAGGTTGCCTATTTCGAATGCATGCACGAGCTCAAGCTCATCGTTGACCTCATCTATCGCGGCGGCCTCAGCTATATGCGTTATTCCGTCAGCGACACCGCCGAACAGGGCGATTACAGCGCCGGTCCGCGCATTATCACGCAAGAAACCCGCGAGGAAATGAAACAGATTCTCGGCGAGATTCGAGATGGCAGCTTCGCGAAAAAGTGGATTGCAGAAAATGAGGCAGGCTGTCCCAATTTTCTCGCCACTCGCAAGCGTGAACAAAGTCATCCGGTCGAACAGCTCGGCCCCAAACTTCGCGCCATGATGCCCTTTTTGAACCCCGTCGTTGCTCCCGGCCTGGAAATTAAAGCCGCTGCTACAAAAAAGTGAGCCACAGCATCGACCCTTCGAGAATCCGTGAATGACGAGCCATAGGCCGGCAGTCACGGAATACGCGATCCGCGCGTAGTTGACATGCTGTTCATTTTGCGCAATTCTCTGGCGCCATGAAACGACGACAGGTCCCCTCTCAAGCCTCCGCACCGTCCCTTGCGGAGCGCATTGAACTGCTCAGTCTCAAACGCCAGGAAATCATCCGCCCTATTCTCGAGCATCCGCGCGAGTATGTTCTCCTCAGCGTGCGCGCCATGGCCAAGCGCCTGCACACGGACCCGGCCACTGTTGTGCGCATCGTCCGCGGCCTGGGTTTTGCCAGCTACCGGGATTTTCAACGCCATCTGCACGATCTTTCCATTGCCTTTGCCACCTCGCTCGACACGATGCAATCCGCCGGGCGCGAAACCAGTATGCCCGCGCACGTTCGCGAAGCCCTCGAGCAAGATTTGAAAAACCTTCACGGCCTGAAGAACAGTCTCGATGCTCCTCGTCTCGTCTCGCTCGCCAAACGGTTCTACGAGGCGCGCCGCATCGTGATCCTTGCCGGTGACCTCGCCGCGATTCTGGCGCAATATCTCGAGTATCAAATCACCTTGATCGGCCTCCCTGTGTTCACGGCCACTTCCGCCGGCCGCATCGCGCATCTGGTCCGCACGGTCAACCAGCGCGACCTCGTTCTGGCCATCAGCTTTCGCCGCGGCCTCCGTCAAACCGTCGAGGGGGTGCATTTGGCGCACGATCGCCACGCATATTGCGTCGGCATCACGGACACTTTTGTTTCTCCGCTCGCGCGTGAATGCGACGAAGTGTTTCTTGCTTCCGTCGAGTCCACCTCCTTCGGCGCCTCTTACGCCGCTCCGGTTGCGCTCGTAAACGCCATCCTCGCCGCGTGCGGCCAGTATCGCCGCCCCCAAACGATGGCCATTGTGAAGGAGATAGCCGAAGAGCAGCGCAAAGGCTTCCGCTGGTACACTGTTTAACTTACTATTCACTCGAATGAAACATTCGTTTCTACGATTCACCACAAAAGCGCTGCGTAGAATGCCACGGTAGAACGCTTTGATGACTTGGGCAACGTCACGCGCCATCGCTTCCCCAAATTGAGCAACATTTGTATCTCGCGTAAGCGTTGCGTCTAGGCTATGATGTCACAGCATTTCTTTTGAAATCGGGCTATTAGAAAAGGGATTTACGGTGCCAATCAAGGGTTCCCCCGGGCCAAGTCGCATTCGGGCCAGTCAGAAATCGCATTCCATGCAACGCGCACTCAAATTCTCCACGGCTTTGTTGATTTGGTTCGGCGTCCTGGCGCTGGTCAGCGCCCAGACGCCCGCGCCGCTCCAATCCACACCAAAGCCGCCCGACGTTCCGCAAGCGTGGAAGCCCTGGATCGGAGACTATGGAATTCCCGCTTCCCCCGCCGCCTCGGACTTTGTCGTAGCAGAAAACGGCGGCAAGATTTTGTTGTTGGAGCGACCCAAGGGATCCGACAACCCTCATTACAAGAGCGTGGACAAATTCACGCCAAGCGCCGCGCCGCCCGGCGATCTGGGCCGGGAATACCAACTGTTTCTCAGCTCATCGCGCGAGCGACTGCTCCACTACGATGATACTGACTACGACAAGCTGACGCCGGACGCCAATGGCCCGAATCAATTGCAAATCAAACCGGTAAAGCCCATCTCCGAACTTCGGGAAGCAGCGCTTGCCGCGGCGCCTCCCGTGGAAAAGGGATCCTTTCGCAAGCCTGAGCTTGTTGAATTGACGACGCTCGATCCGGCTATTCATCTCGATATTCGTTACGCCACGGCAAATGATTTTCTTGGCACTCCTGTTTATACGCAGGCGCGCGCGTTCCTTCAGCGGCCCGCCGCCGAAGCGCTTGTTCGCGCGCTGCACAAGCTGCAGCCACTCGGCTACGGACTGTTGATTCACGACGCTTACCGGCCGTGGTATGTCACGAAGATTTTCTGGGATGCGACGCCGCCAGACGGAAAAATCTTCGTGGCCGATCCGTCACAAGGCTCACGCCACAATCGCGGCTGCGCCGTTGATCTCACGCTCTATGACCTCAAAACGGACAAGCCCATCGAAATGCCCGGCACTTATGACGAAATGTCTCCTCGGTCCTTCCCGGATTATCCCGGCGGCACTTCTCTCGAGCGATGGCATCGCGATCTCCTCCGCCGTGCCATGGAATCCGAAGGTTTCACAGTCTATGAACACGAGTGGTGGCACTTCGATTACAAGGACTGGCGCGAATACCCGATTTTGAACATCAAGTTTGAAGATTTGCATTCCGGCCGGGGACTCGCCGACGCCAACTAGCGCCCGCAAGTTTCCGGCCGATTTCTCGGGAGGATTTTACTTTGCAAAGTACCCGCCGAATTTTCCGCAGCTTTTCAGCTTTCCATCTCATAGGGCTGTCTCTCTTGATCTCATTATTCTGCGCGACTTCGGCGCTGCGCGCGCAGTCCGCCGATTCTCTCGCCAGCCGAATCCAGAAAGTCATGGACCGGCCGGAATTCGCCCACGCAAATTTCGGCATCGAGTTCTACGACATCGCCAGCGGCAGAGTCATTTACTCGGTCAACCCCAATAAACTTTTTGTCCCCGCCTCCACCACCAAAACGCTGACCGAAGGCACGATGCTCGCAAAGTTTGGCGCCGACTACCGCTTTCATACGTTCATTTACCGCACCGGCCCAATCGACAAAAAAGGCACACTCAAAGGCGATCTAGTCCTAGTTGCCAGCGGCGATCCCAATCTCTCAAATCGAATCCAGCCCGACGGCACCCTTGCTTTCGTCGATGAAGACCACGCCTATGGCGGCCCCGCGGTGGCCGGCGATCCACTCGAGGTGATCAAGGAATTCGCAAAGAATGTCGCTGCGAAAGGAATTCACAAAATCGAAGGCCGCGTCCTCGTTGACGCCAGCCTCTTTCCCGATGGCGGCAAAGAAGGCGGCACCGGCGTAGTAATTTCTTCCATCGTCGTCAACGACAATGTAATCGATCTTGTCGCCACACCCGGAGCAAAGCTCGGCGACACGGTCGCCCTCGTCGTTTCTCCCCAAACTGCTTACGTCACGTTCGTCAATCACCTCACCACGTCCGCGGCGGGCGGCGCCCCGGACATCAAGGATCCCACTACGGTCACCAACCAGGACGGCACCGTCATCGTGACCCTGACCGGCTCGCTTCCCGCTGCTTCGCACCCTTTCACGGCGCCGTATGCGGTTCCCTCCCCCACGCAATTTGCCACGACCGTCCTCGCCGAATCACTCGAAGCCGCGGGCATCCAAATCAAGCCTCCCAAGAACGCCGCCGCTCCTGACTTCAAAAGTTTCGCTCACTTCTATACGCCCGACAATCAGGTCGCCGAACACGTCTCTCCCCCGCTCTCCGAAGAACTCAAAGTCACACTCAAGGTCAGCCAAAATCTACATGCCAGCATGGGACCTTATCTCCTTGGCACACTCATCGCTAAAGACCCCGTCGATCCTGTCCATTCTGGTTTCAAAATCGAACGCGCCTTCCTCCAGGACGCCAAACTCGATCTCTCCGGCGCTTCGCAAGGAGACGGCGAAGGCGGCGATTGGGCGGACCTCTTCAGCCCCAATTTCATCGCTCACTACATGGCGTACTTGAGTACGCGGCCTGATTTTCCGGTCTTTTTCAAAGCGCTGCCCATACTCGGCAAAGATGGGACCCTGGCCAAGATTCAGGTCAATAGCCCAGCCGTGGGCCATGTTTTCGCAAAAACAGGAACGTTTGGCTCCGAAGACAAACTGAACGGCAAAATGATGCTCAACGGCAAAGGCCTCGCTGGTTTTGTCATCACTGCGAGTGGACAAAAGCTTGCTTTCGCCGCCTACGTGAATCACGTCACTCTTCCGCCCGATCCCGACGCCGCGCAGGAAGTGGGAGGCCAGGCACTTGGCGAAATCGCCGCAGCGGCTTATGACGCTGATCTCAATGCCGCCTCGTCTGAGACGTCGTCCTCCTTAACTTCCTCAACCTCATCCACGTCCTCTGAATACGATCTCATCATCCGCAACGGCCACATACTCGACGGCACCGGAAATCCGTGGTACGCCGCGGATGTCGCCGTTCAAGGTGACCACATCGTTGCCATCGGTGACTTGCACGACGCCCGTGCCCGACGCGAAATCGACGCCCGGGGCCAAATTGTTTCCCCCGGCTTTATCGATATGCTCGGCCAATCCGAATCCGCGCTCCTTCTCGACAATCGTTCGCTGAGCAAGCTGTCGCAAGGCATCACCACAGAAATAACCGGCGAAGGCGGCTCCATCGCACCGCAAAACGAAAAAACTCTCGCGCCACTCAAACCTTTCCTGGACCAGTTCAAATTCGCCGTCGACTGGACCACTCTCGACGGCTATTTCCGCCGCCTTGAAAAACAGGGCACACCACTCAACATCGGCACTTACGTCGGCTCCGCCCAGGTCCGCGAAGCCGTCATCGGAGATGACGACCGCGCCCCGACTCCCGCCGAACTGGCCCAGATGGAATCCCTCGTCGAACAAGCCATGAAGGACGGCGCGCTCGGCGTTTCCAGCGCGCTGATTTATCCGCCGAATATCTATGCGAAAACGGACGAACTGATCGCCCTCGCCAAAGTCGCTTCCAAATACGGCGGCCTCTACGCCACGCACATGCGCAGCGAAGGCGCGAACGAAATGGCCGCCCTCGCCGAAGCGATTCGCATCGGCCGCGAAGCAGATCTACCAGTTGAAATTTTTCATTTGAAGGTCAGCGGCAAGTCCCGCTGGGGCAATATGAAGAACGTCGTCGCCACGATTCAATCCGTCCGCGATTCCGGCCTCGATATCGCAGCCGACATGTATCCGTATCCGGCCGGCGCCACAGCCCTCGCCTCGGCGCTCCCACCTTGGGTGGCCGACGGTGGGACGCAAAAACTTCTGGCTCGCCTCAAGGATCCTGAAGTTCGCGCGCGAATCAAGAAAGAACTCACCGCCGGGGATCATCCGGACTGGGAAAATCTCTACTACGATTGCGGCGGGGCAAGCGGCGTGCTCCTCGCCTCCATCGAGAAGCCCGAGCTAAAGAAATTCGAAGGGCAAACGGTCGCGGACGTCGCCCGCGCATGGAAAAAATCTCCCGAAGACGCTCTTATGGATTTTGTCCTCGCCGATTCCGCGCAAACCGGCGCCATCTACTTCATGGCCAGCGAACAAGACATTCGGACGGGCCTCGAACAGCCCTGGACCAGCATCGGTCTCGACGCCAATGAAATGTCTCTCGATGGCCCCATTTTTGAAGCGCACACGCATCCACGGGCTTTCGGCGCCATGCCCCGTTTCCTTGGCCACTATGTTCGCGATGAGCATCTTATGCCGCTCTCCGCGGCCATCCGCAAAATCACGTCGCTTCCCGCACAACGCGAGCACCTCCAGAATCGCGGCCTTCTTAAGCCAGGTTATTTTGCTGACGTCACCGTCTTCGATCCCGCAAAAATCATTGATCGTGCGACGTTTACTCAGCCCACGCTGCTCTCCGAAGGCATCGACTACACCATCGTCAACGGCCAGATCGAATACGATCATGGCAAACTCACTGGCGCGACCGCCGGCCAACCTCTACGCGGCCGCGGCTATCAGCCTGGCCCGCACTGATACTGACTCACTCGTGCAGCCGGCGCCCCGCGGCGCTCGGGTCTAAAGCAGGCTGCACACACACTGACGTTTGACCAGAAAGCCTTGCGTCTTGCTGGATTTGCGCTACCTTGAATCTTCAGTCTAATTCCTAAGGTGACTTGCCCTCAAGGTTTGCCGCCAGCGCGACCGGCGAACTGTGAGATTCCTTATTCACAACGTGAGCCGGACCATCCGCTTCCTAAGCCAAGAAAATCTTCCCCATGTCCGCTACGCGGCGTTCGAAGGTCATCTCTTCCCATCCGTGCTTCCCGTAATACTTCAGCACGATTTTGTGCCCTGGCTCGATTTTCGCGCGCGCCTTCGTCAGCGAATCAGAAAGCTCCACCCACTGCCCATCTACCAAGTAACTGCCTTCCCATCCTCGCAGTTCAAAATGCCCGTCGTCCTTCAAGATGAGCGGTGCCGCTGTGCACGGGATCTCCTTTCCATCCACCACGGCTTTCGTGCATTGATAGCTTCCAGACACCGCCACCGTCTGCGCCCTTGCAGCAGGCAGAAACCCGATACACAAAGCAGCAAAAGCCATGCACCGCAATAAACCTGGCGTAACACGAACAGGTCTCATGGACTCTCCACTACCGAGACGTGTAGCTGCGGGGCACCGTCCCTGGCCATAGGTACAGGTGCAACTCGCCAGCCAGGGCGCATCGTTGTAAGTCGCTGATAACAAACATCTTAAGTATTCCTGGGACCTGTACTACGGTGCAGTCCGGGAAGTTTCATTCCTCTTTTTCGCACTCACATGGACTTCCTTGTGCGCCCTGATCCGGCGTTCCCGCGTGAAATAATTTGTAAGGTTATTGCTAAAACGGTAATTCAGTAACCGCCTGCCCGTCCTTCCGCGGGTCCGACGCGCCGTAGTTCACCCCCGTCGCGAAATCCCGCAAGACCGCCTGTCCGCCGCCCATCTCCGCCGAAAACGGCCCCAGCACCTTGATCTCGTGCCCTCTCGCCGTCAATTCCTCCCTCACCTTCCCGTTGAACCGGTTCTCCATCATCAGGTCGCATCCCGTGAAGGTATACTTCGTAAATCGGGGCGCCTCGACCGCCGCCTGAATGTTCATCTTGAAATCCGCAATATTTGCGATGAACTGCGCGTGCGCCTGCCCTTGGTTCCATCCCCCCATGATCCCAAACGCCATGCGCAGATCGCCTTTCTGGGCAAACCCGGGAATGATCGTATGTCTCGGCCGCTTGTGCCCCGCCAACGCATTCGGGGACGCGGGATCTAACACAAAGAGCGCCCCGCGATTTTGCAAAGCGAAACCTGTCCCGGGCGCGACAATTCCCGACCCAAACTCCGAATAATTGCTCTGGATTAGCGACACCATGTTCCCGTCGCGGTCCACCACGCTCAAATAAGTCGTCTCGCTCCCGCCGGGAAGTTCTCCCGCCGACACGTTGCAGTTCGCATGTTCCGCGTCAATTAATTTCGCACGCTCCGCCGCCCAAGCTTTCGAAATCAGCGTTGCGACAGGAATCTTCTGCCCTCGCGGATCGGCTAAATATTTCGCCATATCCGCATAAGCAAGCTTTTTCGCCTCGATCTCCGCGTGCAGCGCGTTCGCCGAGCCAAATCCCCAATCCTTCTGCCCCAGCGGAAATGTCTCCATGATGTTCAGCATTTCCAGCGCGTCCATTCCCTGCCCGTTGGGGGGCATCTCATAGACCGTCCAATCGCGATACGTCGTCGAAATTGGCTCGGCCCACTCCGCCGAAAATCCCGCAAGGTCCGCCGCGGTCATCGTTCCGCCGTGCCGCTGCATCGCCTCCAGAATCTTTTTCGAGATCTCTCCTTTGTAGAACGCATCGCTCCCGTGCTGCGCAATCTGCTCCAGCGAAGCCGCCAGCTCGGGATTCTTGAATATGTCCCCAACATGCGGCGCATGATCCGCAGGCAGATAAAGGCTCGTCGCCGCATCGTCCTTCCGCAAATACTCCACTTCCATCGCCCAGTAAGCCGCCACCCACTCCGGCACTGGATATCCATCCTGCGCCGTTCGAATCGCCGGGGCCAAATCTTCTTTCAATTTCTTCCTTCCAAACCTGTCCGCCAATTTCTGCCATCCATTCACCGCACCGGGCACTGTGATCGAGTTCACTCCCGACTGCGGCATCTCCCGCATTCCCAGATCGTGTAAATGTTCGATCGTCAATCCCGCCGGCGCCCATCCGCTCGCATTCAATCCGTAAAGCTTGTTCGCCTTCGCGTCATACACGATTGCAAACAAGTCTCCGCCGATCCCGTTCATCATCGGCTCGACCACTCCCATCATTGCGTTCGTCGCGATCGCTGCGTCCACGGCGTTCCCGCCACTCTCCAAGATCCGCACGCCCGCCTGCGAAGCCAGCGGCGACTCCGACGCCACAATCCCGTTCCGAGAAATCACCATTGACCGCGTCTGGCTACGGTCCTGCGCCCTCGCATCCATCCCCATCAGCAATAATCCTGCCGCCAACACAAAAATTCCCAATCCGCGCGATCTGCTTGAATTTCTCATGCTCTCCCTCAACTCCATTCTCTTCGCATCTCCTCCAGCGCCACGCATCTTACGTTAATTCCGGTTCCACACGCCAAGAGGATTTGCGTCCTCCGGCCTGCACACCTACTTACGCCAAAAACAAAACCTCCCCGGACTTTCTTGCCCGGGGAGGTTCTCTGTGACCGACTTGCTCTTCAATTCGTGCTACCACCCATGGTCCTGGTCCCCATGATCCTCCGGCGCCAGCGCTACTCCACGGAACACCTCTCCCGCACGCGCCGAGCGAATCGTCCGGAACGTTCCGATCCAGTCATCGCGATCATGGTCGCCGTCGCCAGTCGGCAAAGTTGTCGCCGAAAGCAAATCCGTCACCCGCACCAGCTTGTTCGGATCCGCTCCCTGATCTCCATTCGTGCTCATCGTTGACGTAACGGCCCAAATCGTGACCGTCCCATCGCGATTCACTCGTCCCGTCATGTTTCGGCAGCCACCAGTTGCCGGATCAAGTGCCGCCGGATAGTGTTCCACACCATAGGGCACGCCGATGTTCAACCCGTTCTGAAGTACATACAGCATCTTCCATGTGCCATCCGTTTGGAGCACCCACTTCTGCACTCCCGCTGTCGCCAGGGACTGCGCATCAGCGACGTTTCCGTTTACCGCGGGCGTCACTAACGTACCGTCACCCTCATCGCAAACATAAAGCGTGCTCGCGTTGGCAAAAAACATCCCAAACGGAAAGTTTGTGTTTGTGCTATCCGTCGTATTCGGAAAGCCCGGCAGCGGCACGATCGGCACCGTCGCCAGAGCCGAAGCGTCACCCGTTGGCAGCGTGCCCTGCTTCCCCACTTGATACACCGTATTGATTCCGTTGCTCCCGCTTCCCTTCGTGATGTACAACGTGTTGTCGAAGATCGTTATGCCCCTGAAATTCGTATCCTTCCCCGGCTTGTCCGACCCAATCTCCAGCCGGCCAACCATTGTGATGTTCGGCGGCACGAGCGGGGGTGTCTGCCCAGGCACAAGCAATTCCGCTCCGGTCGCGTTGACAAGTTCGACTCCCGCCACCGTGAGCGCAACTTGTTTCTTCGGAATATTCCCGCTGTTGTCGTTTCCGACCATGTAGTAGTCGCCGTTTCCTCCCTTGATGGCCGCGCGCCCATTGTCTCCGCTGTACGCGTTTCCGTCCGTCACGCGGATGTGCCCATCCGCATCCACTTCCGCCACCGCCCGGTAATATTGCGAACTTACAGGATTCGTTGGATCAATGACTCCGGGCGTGTTGGAATTCGAGACATCGAGTTGGTTTGGCCCTGTCACGAACCCTGTTCCACCTCGATAACCCATGAACGTCAGCGACTTCCCGTCCACAGACCGATTCAACGCTAACTCTGATTTCGAGGTGAAACTCGTCACAATCAAGTCGGTCGGGATTGCCAGCGTCCCCAGCAGCCGTCCGTCCTGCGAAATATCGTCAAGCAGAACCGGCGAGGTAATGCCGAAATTTGGATCCGTGGCCGCGTTGTTCCATACGTTGTGCGAATCCGCATCGTTCGGATACTCTCCATTCTCGCTCGCCATGCCGCATGGAACCGCCACGCCCACTGTCCCTCCCGCGATCAGCGGCACTTGCACGGTTAAGCCCGTTGCGCCCCCCTGACATCCCGGGGGTAAGGGCTCGCCCGGAACCACCGTCGATGCGTTTCCGGCGTATACCGTCCGGCTCAGCACCAGCGAATCTGGTTGAAATCTGAATTCATGGAAATGATGGTCGTCATCCGCCGAAAGCTTGCTGCTGAATGTCACCGCCGCCAACCCAAATGCTGTTGCAACGGCCAAAAATGCTAAAGCACGCGATTTTTTCACCTATTTGGCCCTCCAAGGCGTCCGCATATTCCCATACCGAAGCCTTTAGAGGTTTTCTGCTCTGTTAAGAATCCGTGAACCCTGCATTGCAACTGCTGCCGCTAATAGCAGCTCTCCCACAGTTACCAGTCCCACCCTCGCCTCTGCCGGGCCTCCTCTCTCTCCTGATTCTTTCTAGGACACGATACGATTAAAGCACTAGCGTTTAGCTCAGATATGGAGAAGCTCTGCTTCGCTCCCGGAAGAATCATAGTAATGTCAGAAGAGGCCCACGCTGCAATTCCACTCTTCCAGGAGCGGCTGCATGGTTCAAATCAAGGGCTCCGCGATCAAGGAAACCATCGACCAGATTAAAACCCGCGTGCCCGCTGAATCCTTCCAATCGATTCTAGGTCTCCTCGACGAAGACACTCGCAAACTCATCGAAGGCGAAATCTTCTCTTCCAGTTGGTACTCGCTCGATCTTTTCGCGCGCTTCCTCGAAATACAGAATCGCGCGCTCGCAGGTGGGAACAAGGAGATGATTGCTCGCGGCGCCGAAGCAGTTAACGAACGGCAACTTACGGGTATCTATAAGGCGTTCTTGAAAATCGGATCGCCAGAATTCGTAATCCAGCGCATCGCCGCCGTTCATGCCACTTACTTTCAGGGCGTCTCCGTCGAGGTCAACCTGCAAGGCAAAGGCAAAGCTCTCATCAAATACATTGGCTTCCAACCCCAGCACAGCATCATGGGCTACGCCATCCTCGGCTTCTTCAAAAAAGCCCTCGAGCTCTCTGGCGCCAAAGACGCCGTGATTCAATTCGTCACACCCATCGACGATGGCAAATCCTACGCAGAACTCTCCCTCACCTGGGCTTGATTCGCGTATTGCGTAGGGAGAAACAGCGCCCGCAGCGTAGTTTAAGACTGTCGAGTGGCGCACCTCATTCCACCCAGAATTCATCCTATCTCCGGGCAAAATGGCGTCCGCCTCCGTCGCTTCTCCATCTTTTTCTTTCTTGTTCTCCTTTTTCGCTCGAGAAACGGTAAACTATGCCTTCTCATCCCTTGTGAACCTCTCTCAAGCGTCGCGGAGCCGCATCCTAGTGCCACAGGATCAAAATTTTTCGCCGGCCAGCGCCTCCGCACCTAGCAGGAGTTCGGAAACGGACGCTCAATTGGCCAATCAGATCGACGCTCTAGTGTCCGGCCGCCACGCCGACCCTTTTGCTCTTCTAGGTCCTCACCCCGTTGCCACTGCCGAGGGTCCGCGCTGGGTCATCCGTTTCTTTCGCCCTGGCGCAGCGGACGCAGCCGTACTTCTACACGGGGTTCCAGATCCTATCCACGCCAATCGACTCCGCCCCGAAGGCTTCTTCGAAGCCGTTCTCCCCGAATCCTATCGCGACCGGCCGGATCCATCCTCCTACCGCATCCGCTATCGCTCCGGTTACGGCGAGACCGCCGAGGCTCTGGATACCTACGCTTTTCCCTTCCTCCTCAGCGAGTTCGATCTCCATCTCATGGGAGAAGGCCGCCACTACGACACTTACGAGAAGCTTGGCGCGCACTTGAAGACCCTGGAAGGGGTTCAAGGCGTTCATTTTGCCGTCTGGGCCCCTAGCGCTCGCCGTGTAAGCGTTGTCGGCGACTTCAATCGGTGGGATGGCCGCGTAGATCCCATGCGCGCGCGCGGCTCATCGGGCATCTGGGAGCTTTTCGTCCCTGAACTCCCCGAGGGCGCCATCTACAAATACGAAATCATAGGTCCGCACGACAACATGCTTCCTCTCAAGTCTGATCCATACGGCTTTTGCTCCGAACTGCGCCCCAACACCGGCTCCATCGTCGCCAATCTGGATACCTACAAGTGGTCCGACTTTTCCTGGATGACGCAGCGTTCCAAGAAAAATTGGCTCGAATCTCCCATCTCCGTCTACGAAGTCCATCTCGGTTCATGGCGCCGCGTCCCGGAGGATAAAAATCGCTGGCTTACGTACCGCGAACTTGGCGATCAGCTCATTCCTTATGTGAAAGATCTCGGCTACACCCACATCGAGCTGCTCCCCATCATGGAGCATCCCTTCGACGGTTCCTGGGGTTACCAAACCATCGGCTATTTCGCGGCCACCAGCCGCTACGGGTCTCCCGCGGAATTTATGGAGTTTGTCGATCGCTGCCACCAGGCGGGCATTGGCGTCTTTCTGGATTGGACTCCCGCGCATTTCCCTCGCGATACGTTCGGCCTTGCGCAATTCGATGGCACGCATCTCTATGAACACGCCGACCCGCGCCAGGGCACGCATCCTGATTGGGGCACTCTCGTCTACAACTACGGTCGCAACGAAGTCCAGAACTACCTGATCTCCAACGCTTTATTCTGGCTCGACAAATATCACATCGACGGCCTCCGCGTGGACGCCGTCGCCTCCATGCTCTATCTCGACTATTCCCGCAAGGAAGGCGAGTGGATTCCTAATGAGTACGGCGGCCGCGAAAATCTTCACGCCATTGACTTTCTCAAGCGCATGAATGAAGTGACGCATGGCCGCTTCCCCGGCATCCTCACCATCGCCGAAGAGTCAACCTCCTGGCCCAGTGTCTCCCGTCCCACCTATCTTGGCGGCCTCGGCTTTAGCCTCAAGTGGAACATGGGCTGGATGAATGACACGCTCAGCTATTTCTCCAAGAATCCCATTCACCGCAAATACGAGCACAACAAAATGACTTTCTCCATGCTCTACGCCTTCACCGAGAATTTCATGCTTCCCTTCTCCCACGACGAAGTCGTCCACGGAAAAAATTCTCTCCTGCACAAAATGCCCGGCGACTTATGGCAGCAGTTTGCCAACCTCCGCCTGCTTCTCGCCTATCAGTGCGCCCATCCTGGCAAGAAACTCCTCTTCATGGGCCAGGAAATTGCCCAGCGCAGCGAATGGAGCGAAGCAAAGAGCATCGACTGGCACCTGCTCCAATATGACTCCCATCGCGGCGTACAGAATCTCGTCCGCGATCTGAATAAGTTGCTCGCCTCGCAGCCCGCTCTCCATCAAGTCGATTTCAATTGGCAGGGTTTCGAGTGGCTCGACGCCAACGATGCGGACAACAGCGTCTTCGCCTTTGCCCGACATGGCAAGAAGCCCGAGGACTTACTCCTCGTGATCCTCAATGCCACGCCCGTAGTCCGCGAAGGCTATCGCGTCGGTGCTCCCCAGCCCGGATATTACGAGGAGATTCTCAACACGGACGCTGCGAATTACGGCGGCTCAAATGCCGGCAATCTCGGCGGTCAGAACGCCTCTAACCATCCCGCCCAGGGCCGGCCACACTCGCTTTGCCTGACCCTGCCGCCCCTGGCAGCCGTGTTCCTCAAATGGCGGCCCTAAGGAACCGGGCCGGGCGTCTTGGGAATCCCGCCTGACCCTGTGGGCACGATTGTTCGTTCGAGAGCAAAAAGCTGTTAATCCCGGAACTTTTCCCAAGTCTTATTCGTATGTATGGCCAAATGCCCGAAGGAGGCATTCCGTCATGATTAACCACACTCGGCGCGTCTTCCCCGTCATAGCCTTCTTGGCCGCTGCTTGTCTCTTCGGACCACTCGGCATCCAGGCGCAGACAAGTTCATCCCAGTCAAGCACATCCAGTCAGGGCGAGAAGTGGCTGCATGTCCGGGTCATTAGCACCGACTCCAAGGGTGAGACCGTCCGTGTGAATGTCCCTCTGGAACTGGCGGAGAAAGTCCTGCCGGCGATAGACCATGACCGCTTCCATGGCGGCAAAGTTCGCATTGGCTGCATGGATTGCGATGGCGTGGACGTTCGCACGCTGTTTGAGGCCGTGCGCGGCGCTAAGGACGGCCAATTCGTGACGGTGCAGAGCAAGAACTCGGACATCAGCGTGGCAAAGAAGGATGGGCAGTTTCTCGTGCATGTCCACGACAAGGACAAGCCTAAATTCTCGCAAGTGGAAGTGAAAGTTCCGATGAAGGTCGTAGAAGCGCTGCTCTCCGGCGGTAAGGACGAACTGGATATCGTGGCCGGACTGCATGCCCTTGCAAGCCAAAACGATGTGGAATTGGTATCGGTAAAGGACGAGGACAACACGATTCGGGTGTGGATGGATTCCAAGAACGTCGCAGACTAAGCACTGGAAATTAGGAACCGGGCCGGACAGTCGGAACGTTGATGTGGGGCTCCTGAAAAGTCCCATGCGTCAAGCGCGGGACAAGAAAGGAAGAGTGAAATGGTTCTACTGGGGAAAATCGCTCTTGGTTTTGGGGCCACCGTGCTGATGGCTGGCGCCTATACCTTTCACGAAGGCGTGATCCGCGTGGATGTGGACGAAAGCCACGGGAACGGGAGCCACGTGCACGTCTGGGCTCCGGCGGCCCTTGTTCCGATGGCGATACACTTTGTCCCACGGCGCCAGTTGGAGCGGGCCGGAGATCGCGCCGCGGAGTTCATGCCTCTCGTGCATTCCGTTGCGAAGGAACTGCAGAAATATCCCGAGGCGGAGCTGGTGGACGTGCGCGACGGAGCAGAACACGTTCACATCCGGACACACAACGGTGTTCTGTTAATCGATGCTGAGGAACCCGGCCAAACGGTGCATGTTGCCTGCCCGCTGGAAACGATCGATGATGTATCCAGGGAGCTTGCCGAATTCGCGCCCGGAGCCTGAGAGACTTTCCAGCGTAATGAAACAGAGGCGGGCGAAGGTCTGGGGTGACTGTCGCCCGCCTCTCTAATTTCCGGGGTTATAGCCTCCAACCTGCCACAGCTGGCCCAGCTACTACTTCCCGTTCGGGCGCTGATTCATCATCATTTGCTGAAAGACACGAGGATCGAAAGGAGTCACCGGACCGGTGATGTGATCCGTGGCGTCGGTAATGATTTTCACGAGCACCTGGGAGGAGCCAGAGCCGACTTCCTTGACCATGCCGAAGGGCGTGACCTTGTCGTTGACCCACACCTCGTCTTTACCATCCTTCTTCTTCCAGTGCTGACAAAGAAAAGTGCCCGCGGGGACCGTGATTGATTCCGTGCTCACCTGGCTCCACTTGTCAAGGTCTTTGCTTATCCGTTCGCCTTCACGGGAAGAGTCGTGTTGCGGCATTTCCATGGCGGGCGCGCCGGGCATTTGAAAAACGATGCGGTGCGTCTGGAAATCGTCCTTGGAAACAAGCACTTTGCTGTAGATGGTGCCATTGACTGACTTTTCGTGAAGGGACATCTCCAGCCAGTAAGCTTCCTTGAGCCCAATCATCTCCTTGCCGACGATCGTCATTTCCATCGGTTCCTTGTTCGAGTTGTTGCCGGAGTCGATGGTTTCGTAGATGGCGCCGGAGCCAACGACCGGCCTGAAGAAATCGGCGAGGGCAGGCTTCTTGAAGAAGTTCATGCCCATTTGCGCGCTCGCGGCGGTTCCGATTGCAAGGCAAAGACATGCGGCTACCAGGATAAGGTGCACTCGCTTCATTACGTAGCTCCTTAGAGTTTCTTTATGCCGCCTGATGGGCGGAATCCTCCAGAGTGGAAGGACTGGAGAGTGACCCAAAGTTACCAGCTTGAGGCAGGAGTGGCAATCGAGCGGACGCATTTTGGTTGTCAAAAAGACATGGATGGTTTGGCGATCAGTGCGGGAAGCGGCGAATGAAATTCGTAACCGAAGATCAGAGCAAACTTTTCATTTTCATGGTGAACATACGAGCTGAGCTATTGAAGCGAGTGCTCGCATGTTCACGAAGGATCGGCTATTCGTAAGCCAAAGCAACGACCGGATCGTAGCTCGCCGCGCGTAAGGCCGGATAAATGGCGCCGATGGCGGCTCCCGCTAGAGCCAGGACGGTGGCGGAAAACACCCATTGCGGGGTGATCAAAATCATAAGACTGGGGTTCGTCTGTTTCATAATGGCCTGAAAGACATACGTGAGCGCGATTCCAAACGCGCAGCCCAGAAGAGTGAGAATGAGCGTTTCCCCGAGCAGCATGCGCATAATTCCCAGTCTGGAAAGGCCCAAGGACTTGAGGATGCCGATCTCGCGAGTGCGCTCCATCACCATGGTGTGCATGTTGAGGAGGACGACCAGGAAGCTGATGACAATGCCGAGGCCGACCATGCTGCGAGTAAATGGCCTCAATTGAGGGAGATTGGAGGAACTCATGAGGGTGACGTATTCGGCCATGGAACGAACGCGATCAAGAGGATCCAGTGCCAGGATTTCCGCACGAGTTCCTTCCGTATCCCCCTTGCTCCGGACGTAGAACATGGAGACGCGGTTCTCCGCGCCAGCGATGTCCTGGGCTGTTTTCAAGGGTATGAAATAACGGGCGCCCTTGCCATGTGCCACGATGCCGCAGACTGTAAACTGATGATTCAACAGAGTGATTTGATCCCCGACGCTTAGATGTTTGGTCTGGGCGATGATGTCATCGGCGATGGCCTCGTCGGGAAATTCGAAGGGGCGGCCAGAGCGAAATAAGAAGCCGCGGCTGAGGGCGTTGAAGCGTTTGAAATCGATGCCGTAGACGATCACGAAACTCTTTGGTTCCGTGAGGATAAGCGTCGGGGCGACTTCGTCTACGCCAGGAAGAGCGGCAATTTTCTCGGCTAAAGATTCCTGCATCACAGCGCTGGAGAAGGCAAAGAAGATGGAAGCGTTCGGCGGCTGGACGAGAATATCGGCGCCGATTCCCTCCTGGCGTTTTCCCCATTCGGAAATAACGCCCGAAGTGAGACCAACAATGAGCAGAACCAAAATTACTTGAATGGCGATGGCGATGACGCTGAGAGAGCTGCGAAGGGGGCGAGCAATGATGTTGCCCCAAAGCATCTGTAGCAGAGAAAAAGTTCCGTCAAATGTCTCATTCATCAGGAGATCCGATGGGTCACTGTATCATCCGGACGAGGTGCGGTCAAAAATACGGAAATGTGGAGGCACGAATTGTGCCGAACTCGAAGGGAAATATTTCTGTACGATTAAGTTTTCAACACAAGTGTTGATAAGTGTGTGGAAAATGGGCTCGCCGATGCGACTAACTGCACTTTCTTCAACGGGCTGCTCCTGTTTGCACAATTTCAGTGCAGGTGGCTCAGCGTTTGAAATGATTTCAACGAGCTGCGCTGTGACTCGCGGTAATTGAAAGTTGCAGAATGAAATTCGCCGGCTGACACGAGCACAGAAAATTAAGAGTGCAAAGAAATTCGCTTCAACGAAGGAAAGTTAAATCGAGGTCAGTACCACTTCGGGGGCTTCTCGAGGCGAATTTTGATGATTTGGTGAGGATCAGTGATGTCGTACCAGCGGCCAAAGGGTTTCCAACCTTCAGCGACGACTTGGATGAGAGCGCGGCCGAGAGGCGCGTCGGGCACGTGAGCGGCGCCTGCGCGATTCGTTTTGACGTTCAATTCAACTTTCTTGTCCTTGCGAAGAGTACGCTGCTCGATATACTTCACATAGACGCTGGCATTTTCCACCGGGGCGGCCTTGTCGCCTGCAGTCACCTCAATAGTGAGCCTGGTCGGTTCTTCGGACTGCGCAGGTGCTTTCGATGGAGTGGGAGGCGGTTCCTGAGCAGCAAGGCCGAGGGTAGCCAGCGCAAAAGAGACGGCGAGTAGAGTTCGCAATCCAGTTCTAAAAGAAATCATGTTCCAGTGGACCCCATTTTCCACGGAAGGCGTTCAAGCGCTAAGTTACTCCGCTCGGCTGTAAGATGCAAATTCCAGATCTGTAGCTGCCTGGGACCTGGGCGGCGTGTTGGGCGGGCGCCGATGTATCCCACGCTACAGTCTGCGGCAGCAGAATTGACTCACTGGATTTGGTCCTGTAACTTCTGAAGAATCTGCCCGGCGGGCGACAAGAAGCCGCGAGAGCAGCGACGGGCCCCAATTCTCGTAACTTCCACACCTGGGGAAAAAAGAGCAGGCCTTAGGCAGCCGCAACCGGCTGTCCGCAAGGGGACATAGCTCTCAAGGTAAGAGGAGATCACCATGGGATTCGCCACGAACGCGATACACGTCGGGCAGGAGCCGGACCCTGCGACGGGTGCCGTCGTTGCGCCAATATATCAGACCTCGACATATGTCTACGAAGAGCTCGGCAAACACAAAGGATATGACTACTCGCGATCAAACCATCCGAACCGGAAGGCGCTGGAAAAAACGGTTGCCAAGCTGGAAGGCGGGCACAGCGCGTACGTATTCACGTCGGGAATGGCGGCGATCGATGCGGTGTTCCGGATGTACCGGCCGGGCGACCACGTTGTGCTGTCTGAAGCGGTATACGGCGGCGTGTATCGGCTGTCGACGCAACTGCTGGTGCATTTTGGACTGGAATTCAGCTTTGTCGATACTTCGATTCCCGCGTGCGTGCTCTCGGCGCTGCGGCCCAACACGAAACTGATTTATATCGAGACGCCAACGAACCCGACCATGCGCGTGACGGACATAGGAGCGATCGCGAAGCTGGCCAGTGAGCGAAATGTGACACTGGCGGTGGATAACACTTTTCTGAGCCCATATTTGCAGAGGCCCATCGAGCTCGGTGCGCAAATCGTGGTGCACTCGATGACGAAATACTTGAACGGACATAGCGATTCGCAGGGCGGCGCGGTCGTGCTGACACGGCCGGAGGATGCGGAAAAGATTTATTTCATTCAACGGTCAGCTGGGGCTGGGTTGGCGCCGATGGATTGCTTTCTGATTTCGCGTGGGATCAAAACTCTCGCGATCCGTATGCTACAGCACAACGCGAACGGGATTACCGTGGCGCGGCACCTCGACGCCCACCCAAAGGTTCGAAAGGCGTTTTACCCCGGATTGCCGACGCATCCGCAGCATGAACTCGCGCGACGGCAGCAAAAGGGGCCGGGAGCGATGCTGGCGATCGACCTGGGATCGCTGGAGGCAGCGAGGCGGTTCTTGAATCAGTTGAAGTTGTGCTCGCTGGCTGAAAGTCTGGGTGGAGTCGAAACTTTGGTTTCGCTGCCCGCGCAGATGACGCATGCTTCGATGCCCGCCGAGGTGCGGGAGCGGATTGGGATCACGGATGGATTGGTTAGGATTTCGGTGGGAATTGAGGACGTGGAAGATATTATGGCGGATTTGGATCAGGCGCTTCTTTATGTCTAGCGACTGACAGACAGGGCTCGCGCTTAGGTGCTTTCGTCGAGCCAGTCAAGGTAGGCTTTTGAGCCTGCGACAAGCGGGATGGCAATGAACTCCGGAACATCGTAGCTGTGCAGGCGTTTTACTTCCCTCTCCAATGCACCAAGGTTCTTGACTGTGGTCTTGATGAAGAGGAGAAGCTCGCGCGCTGTCTCGACTTTGCCCTTCCAACGATAGTGGGACTCGAGGGGGCTGCGAAGGATATTGACGCAGGCAGCGAGGCGCTTTTCGACGACGCTGCGGGCGATGAGTTTTGCCTGCATGGGAGTGGCACAGGTAACGAGGACGAGACGATAGCTTTGGATGGGCTTCATGCAGTTGGCTCCTGGAAAACGCTGAGAGTGCTTTCGTCTTGCATGGACTCGGAATAGAATACGACCCTATGAGCGCTTCTCCTACGATGAATGCTTCTCCCATCAAGTTTGGCACGTCCGGATGGCGCGGACTGATCGCGGATGATTTTACGTTTGCCAACGTGCGGCTGGCGGTGGCGGCGATCGCGGAGCACGTTACAGCGAAAAAGAAGAATCCGACGATACTGGTTGGATACGATACACGGTTTTATTCGGAAGAGTTTTCGCAATTGGCGGTGGCGATCCTGCAGGAGCACGGAATTCGAACTCTGCTGTGTGAGACGTTTACGCCGACGCCGGCAGTGGCCTATGAAATCCAACGGCAAAAACTGGATGGGGCTATCAATTTCACGGCGAGCCACAATCCGGCGCAATATCACGGCCTGAAGTTCTCTTCGGCGGACGCCGGGCCAGCGCTGCCTGAAGTGACGAAAGACATCGAAGCGCGAGTGGCGAAGATCATCGCGAAGCACGGAGCGTACCCAACATCACCCGCGGTGCCTACCGGCGGTGTGAAGACGGAGAAAGTAAATCTTCGCGAAAATTATTTGAAGAGGCTGGAAGAGCTGGTGAGATTCGAGACGCTGCGAAAAGCGAAGGTGAAATTCGTAACAGACGCGCTACATGGCTGCGGCGCGGGGTACCTGGATGAAGCGCTGGCGAAGCATGGCGTGGCGGTACAGGCGATGCGGACAAACCGCGATTGCCTGTTTGACGGGACGGGGCCGGACGTGAGCGAAGAAAATCTGGAGCCACTTCGGAAGGCCGTGATGGAATCGGGAGCAGCCGCTGGACTGGCGACGGATGGAGACGCGGACCGCTTTGGCATGATCGACCGCGACGGGACGTGGGTTCAACCGAACCACATCCTGGCGCTCGTTTACGACTACATCGTGGAGACGCGAGGATGGAACATGCCCGCGGCGCGAAGCGTGGCGACTTCGCAACTGATCGATGCGGCGGCGAAAGCGTATGGGCAGAAGACCTATCAGACACCGGTGGGATTCAAATACATCGGGCAATTGATTCGAGAAGATAAAATCGCGCTGGGCGGCGAAGAGAGCGCGGGGTTGACGATTCGCGGGCACGTGCCAGAGAAAGACGGGATATTGGCGTGCCTGCTGGTTGCCGAGATGATGGCGGCGCGTGGCGCGTCGCTGGGCGAACAGATTCGGCAACTTTTCAAGAAAGTGGGGAGAGAATTCTGGCCGGTGCGCGAGAATATGCACTTGAGCGACGAACAAAAGGCAAACGCGGTGAAGAAGGTGACGGTGGACGCTTCGACACTTGTGGGGCGGAAAGTAGTATCGATAGACCGGACGGACGGTGCAAAATTCTGTTTCGAAGATGGTTCGTGGATGCTGCTGCGGCTGTCCGGAACGGAGCCGCTGCTGCGTTTGTACGTCGAAGCAAACGGCGCGGAGGCTTCCGCGAAGCTGGCGAGCGAGGCGACGAAGTGGGTATTGGCAAGCTAAAAAAGAAAATCGAGAAGGAGACGGCTGAAGAAAGAATTCGGGCGCTCTTGAAGCAATACGGCAGCGTAATGTTGGGCTTGCTCGTGCTGGTGATGTTTGTGCATGACATTTTCGGGACGCACGGATTTCTGGCGATGCGGCGCACGCAGAACGAAATCAGAAAAGTGAAAGGCGACCTCGATCAATTGAGCAAAGAGAATGCAGCGCTGGAGCAGGAGTCGAAAGACCTCAAGAGCGATCCGAGATTGATTGAGAAGATCGCTCGAGATGACCTGGGACTGGCACGGCCGGGCGAGACCATCATCCGGATTCCCCAAGAACGGCAAGAAGCGAACCCCCCGGCAAACCACTAGGCCCGGCAGAAGGCGAACTTCAAATCAACGAATAATCCAGGATTTCAGGCTGGCGACGGCGCGGCGGCGAGTTTTTGCGCCCTTGCGCGACGGTTCTTCCAGTTTGTGCGCAGTAGCGAGAGAACGACCATAGCAACAAAGATCACGAACAATCCCGCAGAAGCCTGCAGGACGCTGCATTGGCGCTTCGGGAGGATGGAGAAGCGGCCGTAAACGAATTCGATGTGGACCCAATAGACAAGCAGAGAGGTTTTGCCAAGTTGAATGATGGGGCCGAAGGAGATTTGAGCAAGTCCCCAGCGGCACCAGACGTAAACGATGGACAGAATAATGAGGAGAATGCCGCAGCGCATGAGGAAAAAGTTCGGACTGGTGTGCCAGTAATCGTAAACGGAATACAGCCGGAGTGGCGAACGGTCAAGGAGGAGAGAGAAAAGACAGGCAAGCACTCCCATCCCGCCAATAGTGGCGAAACTGAGAGCTTCGTTCCGCTTGGCGCTGGGCGTGAAGAGGAAGAAGCCGACCGCGAGACCGGCGAAGGCGAAAGCCGACCACGGAAAGAGGGGGAAGAGCCACGGTTGCGGATTGCCGAAGATATGCACACCGTTGAGGTATGACTCGATTGGCCAGGGCAGTCGACTGGGTCGATGAGTGGTCCAGAGGAGTGGCGTGGCCATAGCTATCACAGTGGCTGCAAGCAGTGCGGAGATGGTGTTTCGGGTTCGCGAGGACGAGATCGTTAGAGAAAGTGTGGATGCGGAAAGGGCGGCGCGATTGGCGGTGAGCCAGCAGAGAACTCCCATCAGCATCATGGAAAGGCCAATGATGTTCAGAATGTCGACGCGAAGAAGATCTGTCCAGGGAGACCAGCGATAGCCGAGGGCGTACTCCTGAATCCGAAAGAGAAGTCCAAGGCCGAAGATTTCTGCACCTCGAAGGATAGTTGTTTTCGCGATCTGGCCTGGAGGGGCTCCTTTCTCGCGCGCGCGTTCGGTGACCAAGGCGAAGGAAACACCGGAGAGAAATAAGAAGAGCGGAGCGGGAAGTGTCCCACCGAGCTGCGACCAGGCGTAGACGGAGGACTGGCGCGCTTGGGGACTAAGCCAGGAATCGTAGCAGTGCGTCTGAAACATGAGGACGCAGGCCAGGCCACGCATCCAGTCGATATAAGCTAGGCGCTTCATAATTCGAGTTCAGTGCGCGGAGAAATGCCTGTGAGAGAGCACAGACTTTGCTGGAGCGATTTGAGCTGAATTTGGGAAGTCATGCCTCTGCGCTACAATCTTCTCGTTCTATTGTGAATTTCCAGCGGCCAAATTGCCAGCGACACGACAACTCGGAGTGCTTCCCATGCTCGGCCTGTGGGCTGGGCTGTGCCTGACGGGAACGCTGTATGCGACCTGGCAAGGGTATGGTGGCCGGAACTTTGCGGCAACGCTGACGGTGTTTGCATTCTTTTTTCTTGTGATGCTGCTCTTTGCGGCGCGAAGCGTGACCGAGGGCCTTGCGGGGCGCTTCGGCGTCGCTGGCGGAATCCTGCTCGGGTCCGCCGCATTCCTCGCTTACCTGATTTACGCACTTGGTACAAATACATTCGGGATTATGCCAGTTGGAGCTGTGGCGGTATTTGTTTTCGTGCCTCTGGCTCTGGTGGCTTCGGCGGAACGAAGGCCCGCGGGAACCTGGCAGGATTTTTTGGTGCTGACGGGCGTGTGGGTGGCGGTCAAGTTTGGACCATCGCATCTTGTGTGGCCCTTTCCCAGCGGACGACTCGCGTATGTACTCACCGTGCTGTTGGCTTTGAATATCGCGCTTGCTGCATTTGTGCTGATGCGGCGCGTGGATGGAATTGGCTACTCGATTGGATGGGGGCAGCATTGGAGACTGTACGTGCTCGGGGGCTTTATCGTGTTTGCGTGCGTCGCGATTCCGCTTGGGATAGGGATGCACTTCATTACGTTTGCGCCGCAATGGCACGCTTGGCCTTCCATGTTGCTAACTTCCCTCGGGATATTCTTTTTTACGGCGTGGCCTGAGGAGTTTTTGTTTCGCGGCTTGCTGCAGAACATGCTTTCGAAGGCATCCAAGAGCGAGCTGGCTGGATGGTGGACGGCTTCGATGGCATTTGGGTTTTCGCACATTACGAATCTCGGATTTCCGAATTGGAGATACGTCGTTCTGGCGTGCATCGCAGGGATTTTCTATGGGTGGACGTGGCGGAAGACAGGGTCGATCTTTGCGTCGGCAATCGTGCATGCCCTTGTGGACATATCGTGGCACTTCCTGTTCCGGACGGGGTAAGTGGTAAAAAGAAACGGATTATCCAGCGGCGCGTCCGACTGTAAAGAGTTTCAAAAGCCGGGAACATAAGCTGCGTCTGGACGTACATACATCCAGCGGGAGGTTCAATGGAAACGCTTTGGCAAGATGTGCAGTTTGCGCTGCGGATGATGCGCAAGAATCTAGGGTTTACGACGGCGGCGGTGCTTTGCCTGATGCTGGGGATCGGCGCGACGACGGGGATATTCACAGTGGTGAACGCCGTGCTGCTCCAGCCGCTGCCATACGCGCGTCCGGACCAACTAATCCGAATCTACACCGAATTTCCGACATTTCCTAACGGCGGTCTGCACCGTTTCTGGACTTCGGCGCCGGAATTCTTCGATCTTCGTCGCGATACGCACTCCTGGGCATCGCTGGATGCGTGGATTACCGGGGGCATCAACCTGGCGGGAAAAGCGGAACCGGTGCGGGTTACGGCGGCGTATGTAAGCGGAGGCTTGCTGGAATCGCTCGGCGTTTCCCCGATCGCGGGGCGACTGATCGAGCCGTCGGACGACGTGCCCGGAGGCAATGTGGTCGCGGACATTTCTTATGGCACGTGGCAGAGCGATTTTGCAGGCGATCCGAACGTCGTGGGGCGGGAGACGCGGCTCGATGGCCGGAAGTGCACGGTCATCGGAGTGATGCCCAAGGGATTTCAATTTCCGCCGGGGGATCAAGATCCGGCGCAGGTTTGGACGGCTTTGCAACTGGATCCGGCAAATCCGGGGAGCCGCGGATCACACAACTACTATCTCCTAGGGCGACTGAAACCCGGCATATCGGCGGCGGAAGCGCAGGGAGAACTGGCTTCACTGGTTCAGAGCTACGGCGAAAAGAAAGCGCCGCATACGCACAGCTTCGATCCGAAAAATCATACGATCGTAAGTTTCCCGCTGCAATCGGAGGTCGTGTCCAGCGTGCGGCCGGCGTTGCTGATGTTGCTGGGTGCGGTGGTGTTCGTGTTGTTGATCGCAAGCGTGAACGTGGCGAATCTGTTGCTCGCTCGAGCCGAGGCCCGGCGCAGAGAGATCGCCATTCGCGGTTCTTTGGGAGCGAGCCTTGCGCGGTTGGCCCGGCAATTTGTGACCGAGGGAATCCTGCTGGGTTTATGCGGCGGGGCGCTGGGGGTGGCCTTGTCCTATGCAGGAGTGCGGCTCGCTCAACTGACGAATGCCGGGGGAATCCCGCGGGCCGACGAGATCGCTATGGATTGGCGGGTGCTCGTCTTCACTTTGGCGGTGAGCATAGTCACCGGGGTGCTGTTTGGATTGGCGCCGCTTGCGCCGCTGATGGTGAGTGGAATCTCTGAATCGCTGAAAGACACCGCTGGAAGCACGACGGCAGCGGCTGGAGCGCAATTCTTCAGGCGTGGGCTGGTCGCAGGCGAACTGGCAATGGCTTTGGTGCTGCTCATTGGTTGCGGCTTGATGCTGCGCGCTTTCTGGAAGTTGCAAGAGGTACACACTGGGCTGCAAGCGGACAACGTGATCACGATGCTCGTGTCGCTGCCTAGCGGTACGTATAATGATCCGGCAAAGCTGACAGATTTCTGGACGCGGCTGGATGGGCGGCTCGGCAATCTACCCGGCGTGCGAACGGCTGCGCTGGTATCCGGACTTCCGCCGATGAGGCCGCCGAACATGAATGACACGGACATCGAAGGGTTCGTCAAGACAGAAGGCGGGCCCATCGAGAATGTGGATTTCTACCAAGTCGTGAGCAAGGACTATTTCCCGGCGATGGGAATCCGGCTGATGGACGGGCGCTTGTTCGACGAGCGAGACGCGCAAGACGCGCCTCCGGTGGTCATCGTAAACAAGACGATGGCGCTGACGTTCTGGCCGCATCAGAATCCGATCGGACGGCGCGTGCGGCCTGGAGGAGCAAAGGATTGGTACACAGTGATCGGAGTCGTCGATGATGTGAAGAATGCGGGGCTCGAGCGGCCATCGGGAACGGAATTGTATTTGCCGTACCGGCAGCTTGGAACAGCGGGAATTTCCGACATGTACGTGGTTATGCGTGCCGCGAATGGCGATCCGCAATCACTGGCCGGAGAGGTTCGCGAACAGCTGAATGAACTCGATCCTTCTTTGGCGCTCGCGAACGTACGGCTGATGGATGATGTGCTTTCGCGCGCACAGGCGCGGCCAAGATTTCTGACGCTGCTGCTGACGCTCTTTTCGATTGTCGCACTTGCGATTGCTACGGTCGGAATCTACGGAGTTGTCTCCTACTCGGTGGCGCGGCGAACGAAGGAGTTCGGGCTTCGCATGGTGTTGGGTGCACAAAGTGGCGATGTACTCGGATTGGTGATGAAGCAAGGCGCCGGAATGATCGCGATTGGAGTCGCGTTCGGACTCGTACTTGCGCTTTTCCTAACCCGGCTGATGGCGAGCCTTCTCTTCGGAGTTGCGACGACGGACCTTGCGACTTTTACCAGCGTGACCGCCCTGCTTTTCGCAGTCGCGCTCGCGGCGTGCTACATACCAGCAAGAAGAGCGACCCGGGTGGATCCGATCAAGACGCTCCGATACGAATGACCATCAGCTCATTGTGCTGGAATTCGAGGGCCGCACGGCAAGAAGGGCCGGCTGCGCGTCAAACATAAGAACTGTCTGAGACCTGATAAGCACGGTGAAATCCCCAAAAACGCGTGTCGCAGTTTTTACAACGATAAGGCCAAACACACGCGAGCCGAAAGCAGATGCGTTCGATAACGCCTCTCCTTCTGGATCGCCGCACGGATCGGCTCTCGCAGACGGGGCATTCGCTGATAACTTTAGCAAAAACAAGCTGCATGAGAATGTGTCCCCTTTCATTCAGCAAGAATTAGTATGAAGAACATCTTCCGTATTCATAAGGACGGGACGGGCCCCTGTGCGCAGCCGATATCCTGCCCAGACGTACAGTGAAAGGAATGAGTACGGGACGGGAAGAACAACAGGGGCGTTAGCACCCGAACGCACCGAGATTATCTGAAGCTTAAAAGGCCCGGGCGCGATCGAAAAGCGGGTTAGCGGGGCTAGGTACGATGATGAGAAAAAATTAATCCCGCAAACTGTAAAGAGTTTCGAGAACAGGCCGATTGAAGAAATGAGGTGAACCATGTCTGTACAATCCATCCACAACAGCCAGGCTGCGCAAGCGGAAGCAGTTTCACAAGCGCAAGCTGGCCAGAAACAGGCGAGCCTAAACAACGCTATTCCCCAAGATAAGGTTACGATCAGCGCTGCTGCACAGGCCAAACAAACGGCCTCTGCGGTCGGTGCTGACGGCGATCACGACGGTAAGTAGTAGATCGGACCCGGAATAGTCCTGGAAGTTGAAATTAGACGCCGAATTGCGGCTGCCAATTGCGACGAGCAATCGGCGGACCCAGCCCGGCGTTTTTGT
The DNA here is from genome assembly GCA_035499815.1 of Candidatus Solibacter sp. Classification (GTDB taxonomy): domain Bacteria; phylum Acidobacteriota; class Terriglobia; order Acidiferrales; family UBA7541; genus Acidiferrum. Next base: position 100,730 of record DATJXZ010000064.1, read on the forward strand.
TTTTTCCGGCTTAGTGTGACGCGAGGCCTAGCGATCAGTCGCGATGAATTGCCGGACCTCAATTCCTCCAGAATTTGGGCGGGAAACGAGCTGGCCCAGATTCAGGGCAAGGTGCTACCTGACATTTGGAACTCAAAGAGGCATACTTGAGCGCTGTTGGCGGCGGCTGGATCTCGATGTGGAGACAAAGCCGACCAAAGCGGGTCCAACCAGAAGGAGACACGAGATGGCAGAGATGACCGCGGAAAATGCAATGTTCCTGGCGCATGGCATGTACCTTCCGATTTTGAAGAGGGAGAGCGTTACCACGAAGAACGTGATGGCCGCTGTGCCCGCGGATAAATCTGGCTACCAGCCCGATCCGGTATCCAAGACCGCAAACGATCTTTTGAGACACATCGCGGCTTCGGACGTTCGTTTCCTGGACGCGGTGAACAACGGACAGTTCAGCGCGGCAGCAGTGATTCCTGAAGGAGCGAAGACACCGGCCGAGGTAGTGGCGTGGTATGAACAACGTTATGGCGCGGCCCTGGAACAGCTTTCAAAGCTAACCGGAGAGCAGTTGCTGAAAATCGTGGATTTCCGCGGGATGTTTCAATGGCCGGCGGTGATGTTTCTGACGATGGGTCTGAACCACACCATTCATCATCGCGGACAATTGAGTTCGTACCTGCGGTGCATGGGAGCCAAAGTGCCTTCGATTTATGGAGAGAGTTACGACAGCGAGCAAGCACGGAAAGCGGCGCAAGCATAAGCGCATCGCCCACGGCATGAATCTCCCTTAACATTCCTTCTTAGCTTCCAAAAAAACCGCAACTTTGGCTGCGTTTTTGTGTTTTTAGGAGTAGCAGACCTACGGAGCCCCGTAATCCCCGGGGCGCTCTGCGGGCATTGCTGTGCAACATGCAGCGAGAAGCAAGACCACGATCAGCCCAAGGAGGATACAGAAATGTTCCGAATGAAGGGATGCATTGGGGCCCTGGTGCTGAGCGCCGCTATGGTTACACCGCTCTTGACGAGCGGCTGCGCGGCGCGACTGAGGTATTACGACTACGATCACCACGACTACCACCATTGGGACAATCGCGAAGATCACGAATATCGCATATGGCTGGGGGAGAGGCATTACCAATACCGCGAATTCAATAGCCTGAGTGGCGACCAGCAGCGTGACTACTGGAACTGGCGTCACAATCACCACGACAATCACTGATTTCCGCGCGCACAGGCAGCGAACGAAAATCTCACATCGGACAAAAATTCGGTTGCGTAGTGCGAACTAAGGAGGCGGGATCCCAACCGCCTCTCATGTTCGATTCTTGGTTGCACACAGCGACACTTCCAAGGTGTAAGGCCTTTTCCGCAATCGGTTTCGCATGCTATTAATAAAGCGTACTTCCCCCTTCCGCCAAAGGCATCGTCCCGGAGAAGCTTGGGCGCTCCCGGTAGAAAGCTGAGCGATGAAGAAAAAGCGGCTTGGGGAAGTCCTCTGCGAACGTGGCCAGATTTCGGCCGCGGACCTGAAGAAAGCCCTCCAAGAACAACAAGGGAAAGTGATCCATCTGGGCGAGCTTTTGCTCCACCGGAAGCTCGTTTCGAAGAAGGAGCTGGCGGCGGCACTCTCGGAGGTGTCGAGCGTCGAGTATGTGGACTGCCAAAAGCTGAACCCCTCTGCTGACATCCTGAAGCTGATTCCTGTAGCCCTCGCGAAACGTTGCCGGGCCATACCAATCGAGGTGAATGAAAAGACACTGACGGTCGTGATGGCTGAACCACAGAACTTGCACCTCATAGATGAGCTCCGCTTCAAATCAGGTTTGAAAATTTCAGCCAAATTCGGGTTTCAGGGCGAAGTGTTGGCGGCGCTCGAGCGGCTCTATGCGGCGCCGGACTCATCCTCGGAAGCCATTCAGGTAGCCGACGATACGACTGGCATGGAATTCATCTCCTCCAGCTCGCAGGAACGCAACGTGGAAGCGATGCGAGAGATGCAGATCGAGCTGCAGCAGAAATCGAAGACCACACCCGCCGTTCACCTGGTTGCTACGATGATTAAGGCAGCGGTCGCGAAAAAGGCAAGCGACATCCACATCGAGCCGCAGCAAAACGATACGGCAGTCCGATTCCGCGTCGATGGAATCCTCCGCGATTACCAACGTATTCCGAGAGCTCTGCAAAATACAGTGGCCTCGCGCGTCAAAATACTCTCCGACATGGACATTGCGGAAAGGCGCGCTCCGCAGGACGGAAGATTCCTGGTCAAGATCAGCGGACGAAGAGTGGACTTACGCGTCTCGACGCTGCCGACGCAGTACGGCGAAAAAGTCGTGATGCGGCTGCTCGAAGGTGAATCCCCGTTAAAGAGTTTCGAGGATCTGGGCATTCCCAAGGAAATCGCAGAGGCGTTGAGCGAGACGGTGCGGCTGCCGCAAGGAATGCTGCTGGTGACTGGTCCGACCGGTTCAGGCAAGAGTACAACGCTCTATGCGTGCCTGCATTTAATCCGGCGGCCCGCGGTCAACATTGTTACAGTGGAAGACCCAGTGGAATACGTCTTGCCTGGACTGAATCAGGTGCAAGTCCATGCGAAAGCTGGCCTAACATTCTCCAGCTGTCTGCGTTCGGTCTTGCGGCAAGATCCAGACGTGGTGATGCTGGGCGAAATCCGCGACGGAGAAACGGCGGAGATTGCCATCAAAGCAGCGCAGACCGGCCACTTTGTGCTTTCTACACTGCATACGAACGACAGCATTTCGGCCGTGACGCGCCTGATGGATCTGGGTGTGCCGGGATATCAAATTGGGAGTGCGCTGAGCGCCATCATTGCGCAGAGACTGATTCGCAAGCTGTGCCCATGCCACTATTCCTCTGCACCAAACGAGGAATACGTCAACACGGTAATGTCGGCAGGGTTGATGGAGCCTCCTGAAGTGCAGAATGTAGCCAACGGTTGCGAAGCATGCGATTTCACCGGTTACCGCGGGCGCATCGGGATTTACGAACTTCTGCAATTTAATGATGCGCTGCGCCAATCGGTCCGTTCCGGGAATCACAACGAGCAGATGCGGATGCTGGCGCGCCACAATGGGATCAAATTCATGCAGGAGTACGCATTGGATCTGGTGCGCGACGGCTTGACAACCTTTGAAGAAGTGCAGCGCGTAGTGGCATTTGGGCAAGTTCCCACCGAAGTCTGCCGGTCGTGTGGGCGCGAACTCTCGCCGAACTTCGCGTTCTTCCCGTTCTGCGGCGTGAAGCGGCACAGCTGGCATCTTCAAATGCCGGTCCGAAAAGGAACGTCAGCACGAGAGGCAGTCAACGAATGAACGACAGCGGCCGTTTGCGGGAACATACTATGGGGGCGCGGAGCAGTCCGCGGGTGCAGAGTTTGAGAGACATTGCGATCTCCTACGAAGGGCAAGACGAGGAAATCATCGTGAAACCGCCGAATCTCAGTGAGCGCGGAATGTTCATCAACACGAGCCGCAGCTTTCCTGAAGGGGCCGTACTAAATCTGCGATTTACCCTGGCCCTAACAGGCGCAGAGATCCAAACACGCTGTGAAGTGCGCTATTGCCAGCCAGGAGTGGGAGTTGGGGTGGAGTTCATCGGACTCTCGCCCATGGCAGAGAAAACGATTGAACGAGAAATCCAAGAAGGCGGCGCAGTAATGCGCCGGGCGAGGCCGCGGACGCGGTCCAGAAAGGCAATTTCGCGAGGCGCTAAGGAGCGACGCTCTTAGGTACGGCAAAAGCTGGCGGGGTTTTGGCGACTAAATTCGCGAACGATTGAAAACCGCTCATCCCAGCTAACGAACAACTCCGGACATAGGCGAGGAAGCGGAGGCGTACAGGCGTTTTGGCATGCGGCCGGCGAGCCAAGCTTTGCGGCCGGCAGAGACGGCGTCGCGCATGGCTTCGGCCATGAGGACGGCGTCGGCGGCCTCGGCAATGGCCGTGTTCATCAGGATGCCGTCGGCGCCAAGTTCCATCGCGACAGCGGCATCGGAAGCAGTGCCGACACCCGCGTCAACAATCATCGGGACTTCCGTGATGCGTTCGCGGAGAATTCGAAGATTGGCTGGATTTTGAATGCCGAGGCCGGAGCCGATGGGCGCGGCAAGCGGCATGACGGCGGCTGCGCCTGCATCGATCAGTTTGCGCGCAGCGATGAGATCATCATTGGTATAGGGCAGAACGACAAAACCATCTTTCACTAGGACGCGCGTTGCTTCGATGAGTTGTTCGGTATCGGGAAATAGGGTTTGCTGGTCACCGATGACTTCCAGTTTGACCCAGTTGGACAAGCCGACTTCGCGGGCCAGGCGCGCGGTGCGGATGGCCTCGTCGGCAGTGTAACAAGCGGCCGTGTTCGGCAGAATGAAAATTTTCTCGCGATCGATGTAGTCCAGCAATGATTCTTTGGAGCGGTCGGTGAGGTTCACGCGGCGGACGGCGACGGTAACCATGTCCGCTCCGGACGCGGTGTGCGCGCGGGCCATCTCTGGGAAGCTGCGGTACTTGCCTGTGCCCACTATCAATCGAGATTTGAAGGCGCGGCCTGCTATGACGAGATCGTCGGACATAGTTATCCTCGCTCAGATTTTAGACCCTCGCGCGCTGTGCGACAAATCGGAACAGGGGATAGTCTGCAGTTCTCGGAGAACTCACCGCGGAAAGGTGAAGTTGAGACAGTTGGGGAGTCCCTCCCCCGGTTTTTGTGTAAGTGTTCATCCTAAAGGTAGTTAAAGCTCTTTGTTTTGATGCAGTTGTGCAAGTGTTGATTCTAAATAACTTGCGCTTCAGGCGAAGACCATTACTTGGAGCTTGCTCTGCAAGTGTGGCGAACCACCGACTTGGACGAGAACCGGTCTCCAAAAAGCAAAAACGTCAGAAGGCTGGTGGAGGAACGATTGCAGGGCACACTGTTGGATAAAATGTACTATACGTGACAAGTACATATTTGTCAAGCGGAAAAGTGGTGACCAAATATGGGCAGAAGCGGCGTTGGAGACTTTGGATAAGGAAAAAGCAAACTTGCGAGTGTACGCGCTATACCTGAGCGGTGAACAACCATGGAATTCCGGATTAGGAAATCCTCGAAGGAGTATCAGTCCTGCAGAATCGGGCGGGGCTCGGCAACGTCGGCATAGAGATCCTCAATCGTTTGGCGAAACTGTTGCTCGACAATGCGGCGCTTCAGCTTCAGGGTAAAAGTGAGGCTGCCGTTATCAAACGTGAAGTCCTCGGGCAGCAGGGCAAAACGCTTGATGGCCTCGTACTGGGCGAGGTTGGCGGTCAGACGTTTCACTTCAGCGTCAATCAGCGAGCGCACCCAAGGATTCGCGACCATTTCCTTGCTTGAAGAGAACTTCATTCCCTTCTCCGCGGCTTTCGCCGAGACAGTCACGGAGTTAGGAACGATCAGCGCCGAAATAAACTTTCGTTTGTCGCCCACGACCATGGCGTTCAGGATATAGGGGCTGGTCTTCAGTGCGTTTTCGATGGGCTGAGGTGCGACAAATTTGCCGGCCGCCGTCTTGATGAGATCTTTTTTCCGGTCGGTGATGAATAGATAGTTGTCCTTGTCCAGATAGCCGATATCGCCGGTACTGAACCAACCGTCCGTCCCGAGCACTTCGCGTGTTGCCTCGGCGCTCTTGTAATATCCCTGCATGATGCAAGGCCCTTTGGCGAGAATTTCGCCGTCATCGGCGATGCGAAGTTCGACGTTGGGGATGGGCTTGCCGGAGCTTCCCAAACGATTTTTCGGGTAATTGGTGGTCAACACGGGCGAAGTTTCTGTCAGGCCATATCCCTGATAAATCGGAACACCCACTGCCCAGAAAAATTCGGCCAGCTCTTTGGCTAGAGGCGCTCCTCCGGAAAAAACGAGACGCAACTTTCCACCGGTGCCCATCCGAATTTTCGAAAAGACCAGCATGTCGGCTAGTTTCCATTCCATCTTCAGGCCCAGCCCGGCGCAACGTTCACCGGAGCGCCACAACGCAGAGCGCCCTGCGATTCCCATCGCCCAATCAAATATTTTTCGTTGAAGTCCGCTGCGCTTGCTTCCCTGCTCCACGATGCGTGCGTAGATTTTCTCGAAGACTCGCGGAACGGCGGCAAGAAGTGTGGGATGGACTTCGAGGAGGGCCTGGGCGACTTGTTCGACCGCTTCGACGTAAGCAATGGTAATCCCGTGGAAAAGATAGGTGTAGTCAAGCATCCGGCCGTACACGTGCGCGAGCGGCAGAAAAGAGATGGCAAGGTCATCCTTGTGATCGAACTTGACGTTGGCGCAGGAGTCCACGACGTTTGAACAAAAGTTCGTGTGCGTCAGCATGACGCCTTTGGGTTCGCCGGTCGTGCCGGAAGTGTAGATGATGGAGGACAGCTGCCCAGGCAGCACCTGCGAAGCGCGCATTCGGTAGGACGCCACATCGGCTCCGCCGGCGCTGGCGATCAGAGTTTCATAACGAAGATAGTCGGCCGGCAAGTCGGGGCCGCAATCCGCAAGGACGATTTGCTCCAACTCCGGGAGCTCGGAGCGAATGGCTTGGAGCTTCTGCATCTGAGGTAGGCCAGCGGCAAAAACGATTTTTGCTCCGCAGTGCTTGAGGATGTAGTTGATACGTTCCGACGATTCGTTGAAATAGATAGGAACGGTGACGCCTCCGGCGCCGGTGATGGCAAAATCGGCGGTGTGCCACTCCGGACGGTTGGCCGCGAAGAGCCCGACGCGGTCGCCGGGTTTCACTCCGAGTTCAACGAAGGCCGTAGAGAGGCCAGCAACGCGACGCAAGAATTCCTCGGAAGAGATGGGTTCCCAGCCTTGCTTCCCGCGGAACATTTGCGCACGCGGATTCGAGAACGAGTCGACTGCGTTCAGTAGTCGCGAGGGGAGCGTGCCGTAGTTCATCGGATGGCTTGACTTTACCTCAGCCGAAATGCACGCGCAATCCCAGCAAGTGACTCGCCTTGGCGAGTGTGGTGCGGGGAGCAGCCCTGCGCTAAGATGGGGCGCGGAGTTACTTCATGAGCGTTACAATTTCCGGAACAGTTGCCGAAGGTTCATTGTCCCAGGGACCGTATCGAGCTGCGCGCGGAACGCAACTTTCCTGCAAAGGCTGGCAGCAGGAAGCGGCTTTGCGCATGCTGATGAATAATCTCGACCCTGAAGTTGCCGAGAAACCGGAGGATCTGGTCGTCTATGGCGGAACAGGTAAAGCGGCACGTAATTGGGAATGCTTTCACGCGATTGTCCGCTCGCTGAAAGCGCTTGAAGCTGATGAGACGCTGCTCGTGCAATCCGGAAAACCCGTCGCCGTTTTTCGCACTCATGAGTACGCTCCGCGAGTTCTTCTCTGCAACTCGAATCTGACTGGCCACTGGAACAATTGGGAGAAGTTTCGTGAACTCGACCGGGCGGGTCTGATGATGTACGGCCAGATGACGGCGGGAAGCTGGATTTACATCGGGACGCAAGGAATTCTTCAAGGGACTTACGAAACGTTTGCTGCGGCGGCTCGAAAACATTTTGGCGCCGATCTGGCGGGCAAGCTTGTCGTGAGCGGCGGAATGGGAGGAATGGGTGGCGCGCAACCGCTCGCAGCGACGATGAACGGGGCCGCCTTCTTGGGCATTGACGTCGACCCCGAGCGGATTAAGCGGCGCGTCAAGGGCGGTTATTGCGACGTCATGGTCACTAGCCTTGATGAGGCGCTGCGGATTTTGAAAAACGCCGTCCGCAAGCGCGAAGCGGCCTCCGTTGGGTTGGTAGGCAACTGTGCGGACCTGATTCCAGAACTGGCCGAACGCGGAGTGGTGCCGGATTTGTTGACGGACCAGACGAGCGCACACGATCCGATTGGCGGTTATGTGCCGAACGGCATGACGCTCGAAGCCGCTCTGGAATTGCGCAAAAATGATCCACAGGAATATCGCAAGCGCGCTCTTGCTGCAATCGCAAAGCATGTCCAAGGGATGCTCGATCTGCAGAAGCTGGGCGCGGTCACGTTTGATTACGGCAACAACATTCGAACGTTTGCGCACGAGTACGGCGTACAAAACGCTTACGATTTCCCGGGCTTTGTTCCGGCCTATATTCGACCGCTATTTTGCGAAGGCAAGGGACCGTTTCGATGGGCCGCGCTTTCGGGGGAGGCGAGCGACATCGCGCGAACCGACCAACTCGTTCTTGAAATGTTTCCACACGACGAGCATTTGACGCGCTGGATCAAGCTGGCGCAGAGACGCGTGAAGTTTCAAGGGCTGCCTTCCAGGATCTGCTGGCTGGGTTACGGCGAGCGGGACAAATTCGGCCTGGCGCTGAATGAATTGGTGGGCCGCGGCGAGATCAAAGCCCCGGTCGTGATGGGGCGCGACCATCTCGATTGCGGATCGGTCTCTTCACCTTACCGCGAAACTGAATCCATGCTGGATGGTTCGGATACGGTCGCCGATTGGCCGCTGCTCAATGCGCTTGTAAACACTGCGAGTGGAGCATCCTGGGTTTCGATTCACAATGGCGGCGGCGTGGGAATCGGCTATTCGCAGCACGCTGGTCAAGTCACTGTCGCCGATGGCACAAAAGAGATGGCCGCTCGCATCGAACGCGTGCTGACCAATGACCCGGGCATGGGCATCGCCCGCCACGTGGACGCCGGTTACGCGGAAGCGATAGATTTCGCAAAAAAAACAAATGTAAAAATTCCGATGTTGTAGCGCATCTTACCCGCCCCGCATCGCATCCTAGAGGAGGTAGTTCCCCGGGAGGAAAACATGTATGCAATTTTAGGAGCAACAGGAAATACGGGTAGTGTCATTGCTGAAAGACTCTTGGACAACAAACAGCACGTGCGAGTCATAGGACGCGATAAAGCGCGTCTCTCGCGACTTACTTCTCTTGGCGCAGAGCCATTCGTGGCGGATGTCACCGATTCTGCCTTGCTTTTGAAGGCGTTCCAAGGTGCGCGGGCGGTTTACGCTCTGATTCCGCCCATCATGACCAGCCCGGATTACCGGGCGTATCAGGATCAGGTAACAAACTCGATCGTGACCGCCATTGAATCCGCGAGAGTCTCTCATGTGGTCGCACTGAGCAGCATTGGCGCGGATAAATCGGATAAGACTGGGCCGGTAGTCGGACTTCACATCCTGGAGCAGAGATTAGCTCGAATCCCTAAGCTAAACTTTCTCAACCTGCGCGCGGGCTATTTCATGGAAAACACCTTGTCTCAGGCCGGGATTATCAAGAATCTCGGAAAGATGGCTGGACCAGTGCGCGCCGATCTGGGCTTGCCGGTGATCGCGACCCACGATATTGGCGTGGCGGCTGCGGACGCGCTGCTCAAGCTCGAATTCACTGGCCAGCAGACGCAGGAATTGCACGGCCAACGCGACCTCAGCTATTTGGAGATGGCCAAGATCGTCGGCGCTGCCATTGGAAAGCATGATCTGAGCTATGTTCAACTGCCCGCGGAACAGGTGATCCAGGCCTTGACCGGGATGGGAATGTCCAACAATTTGGCAACCCTGTTGTGCGAAATGTCTGACGCCCTGAATAACGGGTACATGCGGCCGCTGGAGCCCAGGTCGGCAAAAAATACGACGCCAACTTCGTACGAAGAATTCGTGCGGACGGTCTTTGTTCCAGCCTACAAGGGACAGGCGGCGAAGGCCTGAGGCGGCAGAACAGACGTTCATTCCTCTGGGACGTGGATGTCGGTTCACCTAGCAAACTTCGTGCCACTGTACAGAGCAGAGCGTCTGTTCCTTCTCGTGCCGTGCACGAATATCCCGCATCCGGCATAATAGCCGGGCCTTGTCTAATTCCCTGCTCATTACGGGCGCTTCGCAACTCTTGACTTTGCGTGGCCGTGGCCCTCGACGTGGCTCCGCGCTCCGCGATCTCGGCATCATCAAAGATGGCGCGCTTCTGGTGCGCGATGGCCTGATCGCCGCAGTCGGAACGCGAGCCAAGATAGAATCGCTGCCAGAAACTTCTACTGCGGAGAAACTTGATCTTGGTGGCCGGATACTCTTGCCGGGCTTTGTGGATTCACACACCCACCTCATCCACGCGGCGAGCCGCGCCGAAGAATACGAATTGAGAATTGCCGGGGCCAGTTACGAAGAGATTGCCCGAAAAGGCGGCGGGATTTTGAATTCGGTGAAAAAGTTGCGTGCGGCAACTTCGGAAAGCTTGAAAAAGCGTGCACATCACGGGCTCAAACAATTCGCCTCTTGCGGTACCACCACCATTGAAGCCAAGAGCGGGTACGGGTTGGATGTCGCGAGCGAATTGAAGATTCTTCGGCTGCACAAGGAGCTTGCCGCGGAGCAGCCACTGGACATCGTTTCTACGCTTCTCGGCGCGCATGTTGTTCCCGCAGAATTTCGGGGGAGCGCCTGGGGCGTGAAAAAGTACATCGCGCTGCTCACAGAGAAGTTGATTCCTGAGGTTGCTCGTAAAAAGCTAGCGGAATTCTGCGATGTCTTCTGCGACCGCGGCGCGTTCTCGCGAGAGCAATCACGGCAAGTCTTGGAAGCGGCCAAGCGGTGCGGTTTGACGCCGCGCGTGCACGCGGAACAACTGACGCGCACAGGGGCCACGCAACTGGCGGTGAAACTCGGCGCAGCGAGCTGCGACCATCTCGAGCAAATCAATTCCAGAGACATCGCCGCACTTGCAAAATCACCAACGGTTGCCACGCTTCTGCCCGGCTGCGATTTCCATCTCGGTCTGAAGCGCTACGCGCCAGCGCGCAAGCTGATCGATGCCGGCGCAATTGTGGCCCTCGCGACCGACTACAACCCTGGCACCAGCCCGACACTGAGCATGCCGATGATCCTCTCGCTCGCGTGCGACCAACTGCGAATGACGCCCGCTGAAGCCATCACCGCCGCAACCAGTAATGCGGCGTATGCGCTCAGGCGAGAAAAATGCATCGGTTCCCTCGGAGTTGGCAAATTAGCGGACTTCGCCGTATTCGATGTGGCCGACTACCGCGAGATTCCTTATTATTTTGGAGTGAATACGTGCTGGACGACGATCAAGCGTGGAGTCGTGGTTTATGCCGCCGACCAAACCACAACCTAACCCGCCGAAGAAGCCTGTCAAGAAGATAAAGATTCTGCAGGTGAAGAGGATCGAGCAGAAATCCCTGCTCTCCGAACATTTTTATCCCTTTTTGGGAATTCTTTTCGGAATCACGACTTTTTTCTTAATGGGATTCGGTTTTCGAGCGGATGAATCTGCCGTTATCGCGCTCTGGATTGCGGGGATCATCTTCTTCGCACGGCAAGTGGTTAGTTTCTTGAAAGGCGAGCAGCCTGTCAAAAAGGAAAAGAAAAAACCGTTAGCCGAATTGCCGTCCAAGAAATATACGCCGCCTGCATTGCCACGCGTCAGCAAGGATTTTTCTCCAATGCCGCCCGCAGGCGACAAGCGCTACCCCCCGCCGAGTCCTTTCATCAAGCCTCCCAAATAAGACGCGTACCATGTGGCTTCTTACTCCGGGAACTCTTGCGTAACGCAGGTGGCTCCCGAGGCACGAAATCTCCTATCATGGTCAGATGAAGCGCGAGGGACCTGCTAGAAATGAAACGACTGATTGAATGCGTGCCGAATTTTTCTGAGGGGCGGGATCCTCAGAAGGTTGATGCCATTGTCTCCGAGATGAGCGCCGTGTCTGGCGTTTACGTTCTCGATCGTGAGATGGATGCGGATCATAATCGGTGCGTCATCACGCTGGCGGGCGAACCGGATTCCGTGGCGGAAGCCGCGCTCCGTGGCGTAGGCAGAGCCATGGAGTTGATCGACATGACGAAACACACGGGCGCTCACCCCCGCGTCGGCGCGACGGACGTTATCCCCTTCATTCCGATCGAAGGCGTCACCATCGAGGATTGCGTGGCGCTCGCGCGGCGGACCGGCCGTGAGATCTGGGCCCGGTATAGAATTCCAGTATTCTTTTATGAAGCAGCGGCGACGCGGCCTGATCGCGTCAATCTTGAAAATGTGCGCCGAGGACAGTTTGAAGGCTTACGCGAGGAGATGAAGCACAATCACGATCGCCAGCCCGATGTTGGCGAGCCGAAAGTTCACCCTACAGCTGGTGTGACTGTGGTCGGAGCGCGCAAATTTCTCATCGCCTACAACGTCAACCTCAACACCTCGGATGTCGGGATCGCCAACAAGATTGCGAAAGCCATCCGCTTTTCCTCCGGCGGTCTCCGCTACGTCAAATCGATGGGGGTGGAACTGAAAGCGCGAAACCTGGCACAAGTCTCAATCAATCTCACCGATTTCGAGCAGACTCCAATGCATCGCGTCTACGAAATGGTCAAGCGGGAAGCGGAACGCTACGGCGCTATGCCGGTGGGAAGCGAAATTGTCGGCTTGATTCCCAAAAAGGCCATCGAAATGGCCGCGGACTTTTTCCTGCAACTGGAAAACTTCTCACCCGCGCAGGTGTTTGAAAACAAGTTGGCAGCGGCGCTGAGCGGTGCTCCTCTCGAATCCGGCAAAGCCGGCAAACTTGCCACTTTGGCGCGTCCATTTCTCGAAGCCGTCGCGGGTCCGACAGCCACCCCGGGAGGCGGAAGCGTGTCCGCGCTGGCAGGAGCGTTGGCAGCTTCCCTCGGCCAGATGGTTGCGGGACTTTCTCGCAAGAAAAAGTCCCAGGCCGATTATGCGGATAAACTCTCGGATGAGCTCGAAGCCCTCCGGCGCACGGCGGACGCACTGACGGAGGCCATCGACCGCGATGCTGCTTCGTACGACGCCGTGATGGCCGCCTTCAAACTGCCGCAAGGCAGCGCCGAAGAGACGCAACAGCGAGAAGCCTCCATCCAGGCTGCGACGAAGATTGCGGCGGATGTGCCGCTGGATGTCGCGGAGCGAACAGTTGCCCTTTTCGAACGCCTGGGACAACTGGAGGCTATCGCAGCCGCATCCATGAAGTCAGACTTGGAAGTAGCGCGTTGGATGGCCGTCGCGGGTGCGCGAGGGGCATTGGCTAACGTTGAGATCAATCTGGAAGGCATTGCCGACCCCGATTTCGTGGCAAAGATGCGCGAGAGCGTGGCGTCACTCCGCGAGCGATTGATAAACGCGCCCCATACGACGACCGCGTAGAATATAGGTTCCCCCTGCCCGTGACCTTGAAAGGAGCAATTCATGAAACTGACCACGATTCCAGGGTCGACCCTATTGAGGTCGGCCGTTTATAAACTCGTGGCACCCAGCCTTCTGCTTGGGCTGGGTCTTGGGCTGTTGCTGCCCACGCCGTCGCCAGCCGGCACGCTTGGCTCAGACGTGATCGCAATGTTTCCGAAAAACGTCGGCGAATTTGGCTACGCCGACTTAAAAACGGCGCGCACGATGAAATGGTTTCCGCAATTGCGAGAGCAGGTGCTTCCCGAGCGATTCCGCCAGTTCGAAAAATTCCTTGCTTCAACTGGCAATGATCCCAACACTGCGGTCGATGAAATCGCCTGGGCCCTTGTTGCTGAAGGCATCAGCGCAAAGGCCGAGGGGACAGGATCGGACGCGGTTCCTAATGGCGAACAGATGGTGGGCATCGCACTCGGAAATTTCAATCAGGACACAACCGCCGCTTATTTCAAACAGCAGAAGCTTCCCACATCGGCGTTCCACGGGTACACGCTTTACGCCTTTGGCACGGGAACAGGCGCGACGGACCTCTTCTTCGTTTTCATCGATGGCAGTACAGCTGCGTACGGGCACAAATCCATCCTGGAGAAAATGATCTCCGTGCGCTTCGGCGACGAGGACGGCCTGATGCGCAACGACAAGTTTTTCTCCCTGATCAACGAAGCGAACACGGGGAGCGCCGTATGGCTGGTCACCAATCCCGCCTACACGCGTCTCGCCATTCGCCAACTCGCACCGGAAATTGAACAGTTCCCCGAAGCCGCCAAGCTTGTGACGCGCATGCAAAACTCTATTATCAACATCGACGCGGGAAGCGAGCTGGACGCCAAAGTCCAGGCCATTTGCGGGTCGACGGATGATGCCAATACCCTTGGCCAACTTCTACAAGCGGGCTTTCTATACAAGCGCTACCAGGCGCAAAAAGACAATCCCGATCTAGCCGACCTTCTGAACCAAGTCAGTATCACGCCCGGCGGTGACCGCGTTACGCTGCGAATGTCCCTTAGCGATGATCAAATGACGTCCCTTATACGGCACAACACGTTTGCGCTCAAAATGTGATTTTTCACCAGACTTTTGGCAGGAGTTGGGAAGCAACATAGAGCCGGACATCCATTGGTGTCTGGCTCTTTTGGTTTGCAGAGTCTTATGCGATGCGCGGGGCGTGCCCCAAATATTTCGTCAAGCGTGTGACCGCCGAGCCGTCGCGTGTCTCGTATTGAACGCGGTCGACGCCGCCTAGCCCGCCGGAACCTCCCAGTTGACTGGCGAGACCAGCGATCCGGTCCAATCCCACCGCCGGCTGTGGGCTTCCCGCATGGAACATGGCAACTTCGATACGATCCGGGTATCGCGTCAGTGTCACGTTTAAATGCGGCCGGTCTCCGACTAGGTGTTCGAATGCTTCCAGGCAGGCGGCCACCACGGACTTCTGCAGGTCGGTAGTTTCACCGGTTGTCAGTTCTGCGGATTCCGCAAAGTAACGCACAACTCCCCCGGCCGCAGCCGCAAGCCGGGCGTCGGGATCAATCTGCAGTTCAATGCATTTGGGTTCAGCGTTCACTGTGATTGGTCGCGAGAGAAACATCGCAAGCTTCCCGGCAATCCGGGCAATAGTATAGCCCGTCTGCGCAGAGCTTCACGTTCACTTGCCCTTTGCAAATCGTGCAGTACTTTTCACAATTGCATTGGCCTTCCGGTTTGTCACACTGAACACAAACGACAGGACCCTTCATGGGACCCTCCAAGAAAACTCTACCTGACGCGGGCAGAGGCCAGCAAGCGGCACCTTGGCTGGATGCCGCTTTTCCCTTATTAGGAGGCGGGCTCCTCGATTGTCTCCGGTCTTACCATGCAGCGCCATTACTTTGACTCACCGGTCCGTATCTTTGACCCTCTCCAGCGCGCATGTTAAGATTACTTTCTTCCCGAGCACACGGAATGGAATCAGTAACGACTCCTGCCATCACAGAACTTCGCAAGACGCCCCTTAACGCGGTGCACCGCCGCTTGGGCGCGAAAATGGTTAATTTCGGGGGCTGGGATATGCCCGTGGAATACCCGGCAAGCGGCGGCCTGGTTGCGGAACACAAAGCTGTTCGCTCGGGCGTCGGCGTGTTCGATGTTAGCCACATGGGCGATATCCGGATTCACGCAGAGCGCACGCCAGGCGGCGCGCTTGCCGCTGTGCAGTACCTCAGCATGAACGATGCTTCCAAGTTGGCCATCGGCCAAGCGCATTATTCGGCGATGCTTTATCCCGAAGGCACGTTCGTTGACGATGTCATCGTTCACCGTCTCGGTGAGGACGACTACTTGCTCGTAATCAATGCCGGCACACGTGAAAAGGACATAAATTGGGTCCGCGAAAACACAAGAAGTTTTGACTGCGCGGTCGAAGACCTCAGCGATGCTTACACCCAGCTTGCGATCCAGGGTCCGCGCGCGATAGATTTGCTTCACAAATTAACCGACGCAAATCTAGACCTCATCAAGAACTATTGGTTCACGCACGGCACAGTTTGCGGCCTGAAGAACACTCTGATCGCGCGCACCGGCTACACAGGTGAAGATGGCTTTGAAATCTATGTCTCTTCCGATGCCGCCACGAGCGAGATGGTCTGGAACAAGGTTATGGAAGCCGGTCGCGAGTTTGGCATCATTCCATGTGGTCTCGGCGCTCGAAATACGCTGCGCCTCGAATCAAAAATGGCGCTCTATGGCCACGAGATCAGCGACAGAATTAATGTCTGGGAAGCGGGACTCGATCGTTATTGCAAGATGGACAAAGGCGATTTCATCGGCCGCGCAGGATTGGAGCAGGCGAAGGCCGCCGGCCTCACACGCGCGCTGGTTGGACTCGAGATGGTCGACCGCGGCATTGCTCGCGATGAATATTGCTGCTGCAATGAGAGCGGCGAAGTCATTGGAGTGGTTACCAGCGGCTCGCCTTCACCAACGCTTGGGAAAAACATCGCGCTGGCTTATGTTCCGCCTGCGATGACAGGTCTTGGCACACCGATCTACGTGCAGATACGCACGCAGAAGTGCAAAGCCCAGGTGGTCGCTACGCCATTCTACAAGCGGCCGAAGAAAACTGCGGCGCCACAAGCCGCGGCGAATGTCTGAGACGAGTTTTGCTATGCCCACGACTAAAGGGCAGCGAGGAGTGGTTCAATGGCGTATCCGTCGAATTTTCGCTATACAAAAGAGCACGAATGGGTTGAGGTCAAGGGCGACGTTGCCGCAATCGGCATCACCGATTATGCGCAGCATGAGCTCGGCGACGTGGTCTTTGTCGAGCTTCCCAAGGTCGGCGAAAAGGTGGTGGCTGGCAAAACTTTTGGCACGGTCGAATCGGTAAAGGCCGTCAGCGACATTTACTCTCCAGCTTCGGGAGAAGTCATCGAGATCAACGACGTTTTGCATAACACACCGGAAAAAATCAATACGGACCCTCATGGCGCCGGCTGGCTGATCAAGGTTCGCCTGGCAAATTCGGCGGAGCTTAATGGCCTTATGGACACTGCGGCCTACGAAGCCTATATCGCCTCGCAAAGCAAGGAAGCCTCCGCCTGATGCGCTATCTCCCGAAGAGTCCCGCCGAGCGGCAGGACATGCTCGCTGACATCGGCGCAAAGTCCATTGACGACTTGTTTTCAAGTATTCCGGAGCGTTACCGGCTTCGCGAAGCTCTGAAGCTGCCAGGCCCGCTCTCTGAGACGGAAGTCATCGACTTTTTCGAAGCGCGCGCGGCGGAAAATTCGCGCGGCTACTCGAGCTTTCTTGGAGCTGGAATTTATAATCATCTTCGCTCCGTAGTCACGGATGCCATCATCCAGCGCGGTGAATTTCTCACATCCTACACGCCCTATCAGGCGGAAATCACGCAGGGCACGTTGCAAGCCATCTTCGAGTTTCAGACTTTAATGTGCCAGCTCACCGGCCAGGAAGTCGCCAACGCCTCAATGTATGACGGTTCCACCGCCACCACCGAAGCTGTGCTCATGGCTGAGCGGCTCACCGGGCGCAGCCGGATTCTTGTTGCGCGCTCCCTGCATCCTGAATATCGCGACGTGTTGATCACCTACGCCAAAAATTCCGGCCTACAGGTCGAAGAAATTCCCTACAGTTCAAATGGCACGCTCGATTTGAAAGCTTTGGGGGCTGCGCTCAAGGACGACGTCGCGGCGGTTGTCGTCCAGTCGCCCAATTTTTTCGGCGTGCTCGAATCACTTTTCCCGCTTTCGGAAGCCGCGCACACTTACGGCGCACTTCTGATCACCGCCATCACGGAAGGTGTCTCGCTTGGGCTTGTTCGGCCTCCTGCAGAGGCTGATATTGTGGCGATGGAAGCCCAAAGCTTCGGCCTCGCTCCGAGCTACGGCGGGCCATTTGCAGGCGTCGTGGCGTCGCGCGACAAATTCGTCCGCCAGATGCCCGGTCGCCTCGCGGGTCAAACCACAGATTCCGAAGGACGCCGTGGATTTGTTTTGACGCTCGCTACTCGTGAGCAACATATTCGCCGCGAAAAAGCCACTTCCAACATTTGTACAAACCAGGCGCTCTGCGCCCTAGGGGCTACGGTGCATTTGACGCTTCTCGGCAAGGAAGGCCTGCGCGAAATGGCTCAACAAAATCTTTCAAAGGCGCAATTCGCGCTTGCCGAACTCGAGAAAATTCCCGGAGTCCGTCGCACATTCGATGCTCCATTCTTCAACGAATTTACGATCGAACTTCCGCGATCTGTAAAAATCGTGAATGCCTATCTCTTGCGCGAGAAAATCATCGGACCGTACGTGCTGGGGACGGCCTATCCTGAATTGACCAAGCAGGCACTGGTCTGCGTTACAGAGACGACCACTCGCGCCCAAATCGAGCATTTCGCGGCCGCGTTGCGCCGCGCGCTGGAGCAATCACTTTAGAGGAAATCAGCCCGGGCTGGCGGCGCGGCAGGTTCCGCCTCGGTGGCCAAAGATTTACATATGACCGACAAAATCAAAAAAGCAACGCGCCACACGAATCAGAATGAAGGCCTGATCTTCGAGAAATCCTCGCCTGGCAAACGTGCGTTCGAACTTCCTCCGCTCGACGTTCCCGCCGCCGACCCTGCGAAGGCTTTGGGCGCGAATCATCGTGGCGATGGCGTTGAAGGGTTTCCCGAGGTTAGCGAAATCGAGGTCATTCGTCACTTTACCCGCCTCTCCACATGGAACTACGCGATCGATCTGGGGATGTACCCGCTCGGCTCCTGCACCATGAAGTACAACCCGCGCGTCAACGAATTCGTAGCTCGGCTCGACGGCATCGCTACCGAACACCCTTACCAGCCGCAGGAGCTTTCCCAGGGCTGCCTCAGTATTCTGCGCCTTCTAGAACAGTGCCTGCTCGAAATCACCGGCATGGACTCTGTTACCCTGCAGCCGGCTGCGGGCGCACAAGGCGAATTAACGGGACTTCTCCTTATCCGCGCTTATCACGAGAAGAATGGCAACCCACGCAAAAAAGTCCTGATCCCGGACTCCGCCCACGGCACCAATCCCGCCACCGCCGTCATCGCCGGATATGACGTCGAAAACATCAAGTCTGAATCGCATGGCCAGATTGATGTGGACAAGCTCCGCGACCTTGTCACTCCCGATGTCGCTGCTCTGATGATCACCAACCCCTCGACGCTCGGCATCTTCGAAGAGCGCATTCCGGAAATCGCCGAAATTTTGCATGCCAAGGGCGCCCTTCTCTACATGGATGGCGCCAACATGAACGCTCTCACCGGCATCACGCGCCCGGGCGACCTTGGCGTGGACGTCATGCACCTCAATTTGCACAAGACTTTCTCGACGCCGCACGGGGGCGGCGGTCCCGGTGCCGGCCCTGTTGCGATGAAGAAAATCCTCGAGCCCTTCCGCCCGGTGCCGATTCTCGTCCAGAAAGAGGGCGGCCGGCTTGCGCTTGAATCCGTTCGCCCGGACTCCATCGGCCGCGTGAAAGCTTTCAGTGGAAATTTTGGCGTACTCGTTCGCGCGCTGGCCTACATTCTCGCGTACGGCCCGGGCGTGCGCCAGGCCACCGAAGACGCCGTCCTAAACGCAAATTACATCCGCAAACACCTTGAAGGCGTTTTCGATTTGCCCTACTCCCTGCCCTCCATGCACGAAGTCGTGTTCAGCGATGCCCTGCAAAAGAAAAATGGCGTTAACACCATGGACATTGCCAAGCGCCTGATCGATTACGGCTTTCACCCTTACACGACAGCGTTCCCATTGATCGTTCCCGGCGCTCTCATGATCGAGCCTACCGAGTCTGAATCGAGGGAAGAGTGCGATCTGTTCATCGACGCGATGCGCTCAATCGCCGAAGAAGCGGCCACGAACCCCGAGTTAGTCAAGGCCGCTCCGCACACCACGCGCGTCTGCCGCCTCGATGAGGTGGGTGCCGCGCGCAAACCCATATTGCGTTGGAAGCCGCAAGCCTCTCGTCGCGAAGCAGCGGACTGAACAAGGCTTCCCGTCCCCAGAATTCCTCGAGCCAGTCGATCGTGTTTATGTTTCAAGTACCTCGAATTCCCGAGCTGTTTAATGTTCATATATCCCCTGATAAAATTAGTTGGCTGTATTTGGCCCCACAGGCCGTGCACGAATGACATCCACTCTGAATCAATGGCTTCCAAAGTCTGTTCTCTTACTACGCGATTACGATCGCCACAAACTCCTTTCTGATCTGATTGCCGGCGTCACCGTTGGCCTCGTTGCTCTTCCGCTGTCGATGGCCTTTGCCATCGCGTCAGGCGTCAGCCCACAAGCAGGAATTTATTGCGCCATCGTCACCGGCTTCCTCATCTCAGCGCTTGGCGGCTCTAAGACCCAAATCGGCGGCCCTACCGGCGCTTTCGTAGTGGTTATTGCAGGAATCATCGCCAAATATGGCATCGATGGCCTTTTCGAGTGCACTATGATGGCTGGAGTATTGCTCGTACTGCTCGGAATCACCGGAATGGGCACCGCCGTAAAGTATTTTCCACGTCCCGTGATCATTGGCTTTACGAACGGCATCGCCATTCTCATCGCCAGCACTCAAGTTCGAGATTTCTTCGGCCTTCGCATGGACCATGTTCCCGGTGATTTCTTCCACCGCATGGAGGCATTTGGCGCCGCCTGGAACACGATATCTCTGCCTGCAACCGCTCTTTCTATCCTTTCCGTCGCGGTGATGATTTTCTGTCTAAAGTTCGCCAGAAGAATTCCTGGTGCCATCGTGGTCACCTTCGGCGCAACGATCGCCGTCACGCTCCTCCGTCTCCCGGTCGAAACGATCGGCACTCGCTTCCACGGCATCCCCAGCGGCCTTCCGACATTTTCCATCCCGCATTTTCACTATGATTCCGCGCGGCAACTACTTTCCCCTGCGTTTACAGTCGCCATGCTCGGCGCGATCGAATCGCTTATGTCCGCGGTCGTTTCCGACCGGATGAGCAACGACAAGCACAATCCAAATGTCGAGCTAATGGCCCAGGGCCTCGCCAACATCGTCTCGCCCTTGTTCGGCGGACTCCCCGCCACGGGCGCTATCGCTCGCACCGCAACGAACGTTCGTTCCGGCGCGAAGACTCCCGTCGCCGGAATGATTCACTCGCTCACGCTCCTGGCTATCGTGCTTTTTGCCGCGCGGTCCGTGAGTGACGTCCCTCTGGCCGCTCTGGCGGCAATTCTTATGATCGTGGCCTACAATATGGGCGAGTGGCAGGAAATCCCGGAGATTTTGAAGCTCTCCTTCGCGGACATTGCCGTTTGGCTGATCACTTTGACGCTGACGGTCGTCGCAGACCTGACCTTCGCCGTGGAAGTCGGCATGGTTCTCGCCGCGCTGATGTTCATTCGAAAAGTTTCGCGCACCACTACCGTCACGCGCGTCACCAGGGACTACGTCGAAGATGGCAACAAACACATCCTGCAAGGCAAAGACATCCCGGAGTACGCGACCGTCTACCGCATCCACGGCCCGTTTCTCTTTGGCGCCACCGACAAATTCACGGACATCCTCGACAATCTGGATTCCCTCCCGCCAGTTATTATCTTGCGTCTGCGTAACATGACCGCCATCGACGCCACCGGACTTGGCGCCATTCGCGATCTCGCCGATACGGTACACGCTTCCGGCCGTTCTCTGTTGCTTTGCGGCGCGCGCGAACAGCCCACCCAACTCATGCACCAGGCAGAATTCGAACGTCATGTCGGCACGGAAAACATCTGTGGAAGCATCACGGACGCACTGGAACGGGCTGCTAGCCTTAATCGCTCCGGCCACACGAATGACAACGGTGACGCAAGTAAAACTGAGGCCGCCCTCACGCACTGAGGTTGGTATCGGGAAATCAGCAGGACTACGTCAGTGGTGTAGCCTTGCCTGCTTACTTCGCGAATCTTACGCTATCGAGGATCGAGGAAAAGCTCTTGTCGTATTTTTCATAATCTTTCAGCGGAGCAATGCACACAATTGAGACCAGTCCCTCCGGCCGGACCACGGTGATCAGCCAGTCCATCTCCTCGCCGCCCGCTGGAGATTCGTTGCTCAAATAAGTGGAGAGCGCCGGCTGCCCATTTAGTCGCACGCGCCCCGGCTGCCATGTCACTTTCATTCTCGGATTGTCTTTCTGCAGACTCCGCACGAAATCCTGCGTAGCACTCTTCAGCGCCATCGCATCGCTGGCATTTCCTTGCGCCTTCGTCACATTTACGATAACTCCGTAGGACAGCCCGCCTTGGCCGTCGCCAACCTCCGTCACGCTGCCGTCCGGCGCGAAGGTTACATTGTTTTTCTCGCCGTACTTTGTCCAGTTGTCCGGATACTTAATTCTGTATGCGTCGGCTCGATACTCCGCAAAATTCGCCGATGGCGCCGGCGGAGCTCCCGCGGGCCGCGGCATCGGCCCACCGGCTCCAGGCACCGCCCGTTTTACGACCGGGAGCGCTAGCACTTCGCGCTTGATAGCCTCGAACTCCGGCGAATCCTTCTCATACTTCGCTGGCATCCCGCCTAGCTTTTGGATTTCTTCCTGCACCCGTTCCACGCGATGCTCCGGATTCGGATGGTCGGAGAAAAACTCCGGCGGATTCTTGCCCTTGCTATCCGCTTCAATCTTTTCGAAAAACTGCGCCAGTGCACGCGGATCGTATCCGGCATCATAAAGCACTTGCGTGCCCATCACGTCCGCCTGCGTCTCCGCGGAACGCGAATTCCGCAGCAGCACACCTCCGGCGCTGAATCTTCCCAGCTCTGTCAAAAGCGATCCACCCGCGTTTCCTCCCAAAATGGCTCCGAGAATTCCAACGAAGCCCTGGGCCAATTGCCCCTTTGAAGCTTCTTCAGTGCCATGCCTCAGTACGACGTGCGCTAGCTCGTGCGCCATCACGCCCGCGAGCTGTGCCTCGTCGTCGCTCGCCTCAATCGCCCCTCGATTCACGAATACGTATCCGCCCGGCAGAGCGAACGCGTTGATCTCTTTGTTGTTCACACAATGAAACTCCCACGGATACTGCACTCCATTCGACGGCAGTTTCGCGATCAATTTCAGCCCCAGTTGAGTTAAGTAGGCGTCCACTTTGGGCGCGTTGCAGGAGGGTAGTTGTCTCTCAGCGTCCGAAGCTACTTGCTTACCCAATTGGATGTCATCTTGCGGCGAATAGAAATTCCAGCCTGCCTGGACCTGTGTCCGCTGCGCCAGAGCG
>DATJXZ010000065.1:0-44641 GCA_035499815.1 Candidatus Solibacter sp.
AACGCGTGGTGGCCGGGTTGTCCACGCGGAACTATCGGCGAGCGGTGGAGAGTGTTCTGGAAGGGTACGGGATCGCGAAGAGCAGCGTGAGTCGGCAGTTCGTGGCAGCCAGTAGCAATCAGCTTCGCGTGCTGTGCGAACGACGATTGGAGGATCTGAATCTGGTGGTGCTGATGATCGATGGCATTCACTTTGGCGGCCAGGTGCTGGTGGTGGCCTTGGGGATCGCAGAGAGCGGAGAAAAGCAAGTTTTGGGCGTGTGGCAAGGCGCCACGGAGAACACCGCGGTGGTGAAAGGGCTGTTGGAAGATCTGGTGGACCGGGGACTGGATCTAAAGCGGCGGTATCTGGCGGTGATCGACGGATCGAAAGCGCTGCGCGCCGGTGTGGAACGGGTTTTCGGTGAGCAAGTGGAGGTGCAGCGTTGCCAGATTCACAAGCGGCGGAATGTGCGGGAGTACCTGCCGGAGAACTGCCAGAAAGACTACGACCGGCGAATGCGCAATGCGTACGCGATGAACAACTACACGGAGGCCAAGGAGGCGTTGCAGAAAATCTTCCGGCAACTGGAACGGATCAATCCGAGCGCGGCCCGGAGCCTGGAGGAAGGACTGGAAGAAACGCTGACGGTGCATCGCTTGGGTGTCGGAGCGGTGTTACGCCGGAAACTGGCCACCACCAACCCGATCGAATCGTGCCTGTCGACGGTGCAGCGGGTGGCGCGAAACGTAAAGCGTTGGAGGGAAGGAGATCAGCCGCTGCGCTGGACCGCCGCCGGACTTCTGGAAGCAGAGAGGAAGTTCCGACGCATCAAAGGCTATCAAGAAATCTTGTTGCTGAAGGAGCGCCTGAATCCGTCGCGCCTTCCGCAGAAGGAGGTCCGGACAGTAGAAGTTGCTTGAACTTGCTTGCAGGGAGACTTACAGTGCCGAACATTGAGAGTCGCTGCAATCAACTAAAACTCGGACATCCTCTCTTTTGCGAAAAGGGATAGTCTCAATCCTTTCATTGCGACTGCGAATACAACATTAAGCACATTCGGTCCCTTTAGTACGAGCAGTCTATCGTTAAGGGAACCTCGGTGTGCCAGGCTAGCAGATGGTTGCAGTGTGATGCGAGTTTGCCGCTCACGCTGAGGGGCGATCTCCATGAACTTTCGGACCACAGCCATGCGCGCGGCCTTCTTCTTGTTCGGGCTGGTTGCCGTCGCGCGAGCACAGTTACCGGCGCAGATTCCGACTCAAATGCCGCCGTTGGGAACTGAATGCAACTCTCTGCTCGCCAAAGCGGCTGTGGGCGATGCGCAGGCGCAATTTGCTCTCGGGGACTGCTATTTTAGTACTCGGTATGTGACCCTCGATTACGCGCAGGCGTTGTCCTGGTATCGCAAATCCGCTGCCCAAGGCTTTGCTCCCGCGCAGAACCAGCTGGGCAGCATGTATGAGAACAACATTGGACTACCACAGAATTACAAGAGCGCCGCAAGCTACTACCGTCTAGCGGCAAATCAGGGCTATGCACTCGCGCAATACCATCTGGCGGCTATCTTCGAGGCCGGCCATAGCGTCCATCGTGATTACAAGCAAGCCTTCACTTGGTACCGCAAGGCAGCCGACCAGAATCTCCCGGATGCAGAGGAGGAAGTCGGATATTTCTACCAGTGCGGGCTTGGCGTAAAGCGTGATTATGCGCAGGCCATCGCTTGGTACCGCCGCGCCGCCGCCCATGGCAACTCGAACGCCGAAAACCAGCTAGGCTATTTGGCGGAGCAAGGATGGGGACAACAGCAGAATTACGCCGAGGCTCTTTCCTGGTATTCCAAAGCCGCTGAACATGGCAACGCCCAAGCCCAGGAGAACATCGGCTACATGTTTCAGCATGGCACCGGCGTATCAATGGATTACGCCAAGGCTATGTCATTCTTCGACCAAGCCGCGGCCCAAGGAAACGGCGACGCGGAGAACCAACTTGGGTGGATGTACCAATTCGGGCAAGGCGTGCAGCCCGACGATGCCATGGCCTTGAGTTGGTACCAATTGTCTGCCGCCCGGGACAATATCAACGGCCAACGGAATCTTGAGGGTTTCACCGCCGATCTCGAGGAAGATGGGACGTTGCAAAATGCCAGCGCAGCAGTGCATGATGCTGCCATCGACCAGGCTCAGCGCTGGGCGAATATCCAGGATCTTCACTGTCGCATAGACCGAGTCGAGGCCGACGCCCTCTACCAAGAGGATCTCGCCAGCCAGCTCGAGCATATGGATAAGGGCAAGACCGATGGCGTCAGCAAAATTTTTAAGGCGATGGGAACGGTCGGCGCCGTTAAGTATCATGTCCAAGCTCAAAAAGATTGCGACGAAGCCGCTGGCCTCCGCGACCAACTGGCTCGAATTGAAAACCCGAACCAGTTCAATTCAGATGCGCGCATTCCCTGACTTTATCCAAAGCAGATGGGCTTAGCAGTTTTAGACCTTCCCAGTACCGCGCTCAAAGTCATTTGGCCTGATCACGGGTAACTCGGAAGCAATCCACTTTGACGAAAAACACGGTAACCCGAGAAGTGGAGTGCTGCAGGGGAGAAGTAAGTCGCGCTCTGCGTTTGAGGGAGGCGGGTGCCCGGAAGCTGAGTCATTGCCCGCGGAAATTCGGGGAACGGGGCGATGAGGCAGCTTCCGGGTAAGGAAAGGTCGGCCAACACCCGCTAGTGTTCAGTGGGACGCGCGGCATGGGCCGAGGGTTTCAGGAAACTGCGAGAAGAAGGCCAATCGAGGAGGTGTCCGGACGACGGTCACTTTAAGTGAGAGTCAAACCAAGCGAGAGTGCGCTCGACGACGTCGCGGCTGTGCTTGGGATCCTTGAACATGTGGCCTTCGTGCTGGTAGACGACGAGCTCGGTTTCGACGCCGAGCGTTTTGAGAGCGTGCCAGAATTCGTAGGATTGCGGGGCGGGGACTTCGCCATCGGAATCACCGACGAGGATTAGCGTGGGCGTTTTGGCGTGCTTGATGAAATTGATGGGAGAACTTTTTGCGTAGACTTCTGGATCGTCATAGACGGATTTGCCGAAGAACGGGATCATCCACTGGTCGATTAGATTTTCGCCGTAGTAGCTTTGCCAATTCGAAAGGCCCGCGCCGGCCATGGCGGCTTTGAAGCGATTGGTTTGCGTGACGGCCCACATGGTCATGTAGCCGCCGTAGCTCCAGCCGCAGATGCCGAGACGATTGGGGTCGATGGGCGCGACGCGGATGGCTTCGTCAACACCGGTCATGATGTCCTTGAAATCTCCGTAGCCAAAATCCTTGACG
This sequence comes from Candidatus Solibacter sp., assembly GCA_035499815.1. Lineage (GTDB taxonomy): Bacteria > Acidobacteriota > Terriglobia > Acidiferrales > UBA7541 > Acidiferrum. Next base: position 3,309 of record DATJXZ010000065.1, read on the forward strand.
TTGGCGCCCGTGAAAGATTCGCCCTGGCCAAAGCTGCCGCGAGGATTCGGGTCCAGAACAAAATATCCGGCGCCGGAGAGAGGGGCGGTGTAATCGCGCGAGTTGGGCCATTCGGACAGCACGGCTGCTCCGGGACCGCCATGAACATGGACGACTAGTGGATATTTCTTAGAGGGATCGAAATCGCGCGGATAGCGAAGCCAGCCCTGAACGTTGAAGCCGCCGTTTTTCCAGTGGATGCTTTTAGCTTCACCCCAGCTGGGCTTGATGTCTTTATTGAGTTGCGTAATTTGAGCCCAGGAGCCGATGGGCCCGGCCCAAACTTCGGGCGGAGCGCTGTAGGAACTGCGAATCACAGCGGAGGATTTGGCATCGCGAGAAAGCGAGAGATTGATGCCCCAAGCGCCTGCCGTGATTTGGCCGGGCTCGCGAAAGATCTGGGCGATTTGATTGTCGCTGGGATTGACGGTGGCAATGGCGGAATCGCCTTCGAGGTATTCGCCGAAGAGGATTGAGCCTCGCGGCGTCCAGGCCAACCAACTGGCGGAGGCTTTCATTTCGGGAGTGATATTTGTGGCGTCGCCGCCGGTTGCGGGGATGGTGAAAATATCGCCGCCGACGGAGGGTTCGTCGCTCATGAGGCCGCCGATGAAAGCGATGCTTTGACCATCCGAAGACCAGGCGGGATTGGCGATTTGCAGAGGGGGCTTGTAGATGGATTTCATCAAGCCAGAGGCGGCGTCGAGCGTGTAAAGGTCGGCGATGTACCAATTGTCGTCGCCATTTCCGAGAGCGGCGGTGACGGCGAAATGGCGGCTGTCGGGAGACCAATCGTATTCGTAGATATAAGTGTCAGCGGGAGAGACTTGGCGGAGCTTGTGCGTGGCGACGTCGACGAGGGCGAGACGCTGTTCGAAAAAGGAATCTTTGATTACACCGGTCTCGGGAGTTTCGGCGACGAGCGGTCCGGCGGCGCGAGTGGCGTTTTCGGTGAAGAGGAGAGCGATGGTTTTGCCATCGGGGGACCAGCCGGGAGTGGAGAGAAAACCTGTTACTTGCGTAAGTTTGCGCGCGGGACCGGCGGTATCCATGACATAAAGTTGAAGCTGGCCGGATTTTGCGGCGTCGGAGAGAAAGGCGATTTTTTTGCTGTCGGGCGACCAAGCGACACTGCCTTCGGCGTGGATGGCGTCGTTCGGACTGGCGGTGATACGTTTTGGATGGTCCTTGCCGTCGACGTTCGCGACAAAAATAGCAGTGTCGCCGGTGGAGACGCCATGCTTGGTGATGACATCTTCGACCCAGGCGAGTTTCTTGCCGTCGGGAGAAATGGAGGTCTGCTCGAATCGGTGCGTCAAGGAGAGCAGATTGATGATCTGTTGAGGGGGAGATGACGAATGCGGCTTGGCATCGGCGGCGAGGCGCGCTTCGACGGCGCGTTTCGTGTGATTGGTTTGCGGTGACGTTAGCGCGCTTGCAGCTGCAAAAAAGACAATCAGGGATGCAACAATGGCGCGCTTTGCGTGAATGAGGGTCATCAGAACGTCCTCTAGGGCTGCGGATTCGGGCGCGAGTACCATAATCCGAGTGGCGATGGGCTGCAAGTTCCGCAGTTTGGCGCACCGGTCGCTGAATTAAATGCTGAGGCGCAGGTTTTATCCCGTGTGCCGTGCCTCTTAGGTAAAAGTTGACGGGCCATCAAAAATACCCGATCCTGATGAGCAGGCAAGAGGAGCGCAAACGACGCTAAACCTGACTTACCTGCCCCCGCCCTCCACCATTCCGGACATCCTCCAACAGATACTCAAGAAGCTGAAAATCGACGCTCGCGTCTCCGTGGAGAGCGCGCCGGCCCGCCATCGAGGGGATTAGATAAGCGCGAAATGCGTCCCGGATGGAAGGCACATGCCGCGATTTCTTGACCCTGCGCGCTGGGGTCGACTACACTACTAAATTCGAGGCCTGTCGCTTGTGCGGCTTGATGGCCGCTTTGTGTTTACAGGAAGAACCGGCCGGTGTTGGGCAATTTTGGCCGCTGAACTAAAGGGGGATTGCTTTGCCAAAGCGCACATTTCAACCGCGGAAACGACGCCGCGCGAAGACGCACGGATTCCGCTCGCGCATGAAGACGGTCGGAGGCCGCAAAGTCCTGGCGGCACGCCGCAAGAAGGGACGCCATCGCCTCACGCCCGAATAGTCCCGGGCGCCTGGAATTTCCGCGCGAAGTTCGGCTGGTGCGACGCGGTGAATTTGACGCCGTGTACCGCGCCGGAAAGCGCCGATCCAGTTCCCATTTTACAGTTTTCTTTCGCGCCAACAATTTGCCGGTGAGCCGCTTCGGCTTCAGCATAAAGAAGGCGCTGGGCGGCGCGGTGGTGCGCAACCGCATGCGGCGGCGAATTCGAGAGATCGTGCGCTGCCACCGCGAGGAGATTCCTGCGGGGTGGGACATCGTGATTCATCCGAAGAGCAGCGTGGCGCGAGCCGAGTTTGCGGGGCTGACGGCGGATTTGCTACGGCTGATGAAGAGCGTGTGAATGTGGCGACGACTATGAGCGTCGGAACCGAAATGAGAGCAGAAGAAAGGGACAGACTGAAGTCTGTCCCACCGCCGGGGGTGAAAGCGGCGCTGGCGGTGCTGCGTATTTATAAGGTGTACTTGTCCGCACATATGCCGGGAGGCTGCCGATTCGAACCGACTTGCTCCATGTACGCCTACGAGGCGATCGAGCGGTTTGGAGTGCTGCGTGGATCGTGGCTGGGCCTCAAGAGGCTGCTGAGATGCCATCCGCTATCGCGCAGGTTTGGTTACGACCCCGTCCCCGAGAAAACTGAAGAGATCGAGTCGAAGACCGGCGAGGCGGGACAAGATGCGGGCCGAGGCGGTATCACTCCCAGAGAGGCCCATTTGTGAGCGAGCCGGAAAAGAAAAAAGAACTATCTTCAGAGATGCGCATTCTGGTCGCCTCGATTCTCTCGATGGCAGTGATTCTGCTTTGGGTGAAATTCTTCGCGCCGAAACCGCCGACCAACCCGGCGCAAGCCAATAAGCCAGGGATTACGGCGCCGGTTGCAAATAGCGCGACTCCGACAACTACTAGTTCTTCGAGTGCGCCTTCTCCCGGAAATACCAACGCACAGAATCCCGGCCGAAACGCGACGGCGATCGCGCCCGTGCCTGCCGTGGTCGTGCCGGTGAAAACGGACACGCAAGAACGGACGATCGTGGTGGAAAACGCGCTGTATCGGGTGGAGTTTTCGAACCGCGGCGGCGTCGTGAGGAGCTGGCAACTGAAAAAGTACATGGATGACGCGAAGCCTCCGCGCGTGCTCGATGTCGTGCATCCGGAGGCGTCGGCACAAGTTGGAGGGTGGCCCTTCTCGGTGGTTCTAGACGACCCGCAGCTTGAAGCGCAAGCCAACGCCGGGCTTTATGTGGCTGGAGTTGCCAAGCCGAAAGCGGCTGACTCCAAAGAGGCGGCGGAATACGGAGCGCTTACGGGGAAACCGCTGGAAGCTCCCGCAGAGTTGCAACTGTCCTGGAGCGACGGGCATCTCGAAGTCACGAAGAACTTCCATTTCGATCATTCGTACGTGCTGCGCGTGGAAACGTCCGTCAAGTTCAACGGGACGCCGCTGAACGCCGGCCTGGCCTGGCTCGGCGGATTTGGGGACTTGACCGTGGCGAATCCCGCGCCTGTCGAGACGGTCTACACCTTCTACAGCGAGAACGGATCGCTAAGTACGGAAGCTTACAAGAAGCTGGAGGGGCCGGAGAAGTGGGGTCCAGGGGTTTGGATGGGCGGAAAGGATTATGCGGGGATTGAAGACCGGTACTTTGCCGCGGCGTTTTTGCCCCTCAAAGAGCCTTCACCCGGTTCGATAGAAACGCGCTACTGGAAAGTGATGCGCGCAGTGAAGGGAGCGGACGGGAAAGAGGAGCAGGAGCCAGTTTCTGAGGTAGCAGTGGCCACGTCGGCCAAGCCGCTCGCGCTGCGCGTCTATGTCGGTCCAAAAGACTACGACATCCTGAAAGCCATGAAGCCTCCACTGCAGGCGCTGGTGAGTTTTGGCTGGCTGGAGATCATCGCGGACCCTCTTTTTCACGGCCTGAAGTGGATCCACAACTACGTTCCGAACTGGGGCTGGTCGATCGTCGTTTTGACGCTCGTCATCAATATGCTGCTCTTCCCCCTGCGCATCTCGAGTTACAAGACGACATTGAAGATGCAGCGCGTCGCGCCGGAAATCAAACAGATTCAGGATCGCTACAAGAAGTACAAAATGAACGATCCGAAGAAACAGGAGATGAACAAGGAGGTGATGGCCGTTTACAGCCGGGAAGGGATTAATCCGGTGGGCGGCTGCATCCCGCAGCTCCTGCAGATGCCGATTTGGTATGCGCTGTACCGGGCGTTGAACGGCACGATTGAATTGAGGCACGCACCTTGGTTCGGTTGGATTACGGACCTTTCCGCGAAGGATCCCTACTACATTTTGCCGGTTTTGATGGGTGTGTCGATGTATCTGGCTTCGAAAATGACTCCGATGCCGGCGACCGACCCGCAGCAGCAGAAGATGATGAAGATCATGCCGATTGGCATGGCGGGACTCTTCATGATTATTCCTTACCCGAGCGGGCTCGCAGTGTATATTCTGACCAGCGGCGTTGTGGGTGTCTTTCAACAGTGGTACTTGAATCGCAGGCACCCGGCGATTCCGCCGCCGAAGCAGTTGCAGCGCGGCAAAAAGCCCTAGTCTGGCCAAGTAGACGAAATAAACAGGAACCACTTCCACTGAGGGAGCATGGCACAAGAGTTTATCCAGGGCGGGCGGCTCGACCGGCAGGCGGCTGCTGAGGCGCTGCGGAAATTTCTGGAAGAGATTCTGCGCGTGTCCGGGCTGGACTTGAAAGCGAAAGTGCAAGCGGTTGGCCCGTCCGCGTCTGAGGCTACAGGTGAGGCGGAAGTCATCGCGGACCTCGATGGGCGAGACAAAGAGATTTTGCTGGAGCATAACGGCGAAGTTCTGAAGGCGATCGAGCACCTGGCTTTCCGTGCCCTGCGGTTGGAACCCGCCTATCACGAGAAAATTCACCTGGACAGCGGCGGCTACCGCGCGCTGCGATTTGAAGAGTTACGCATGACGGCGCGCGTGGCTGCCGAGCGCGTGCAGGCTTCTCACCAGCCGTTCCGGTTGAATCCGATGTCTTCGCGTGAGCGGCGGATTGTGCATTTGGCGCTGAAAGAGATGCCCGGCGTGCGGACCGAGAGCGTCGGCATGGGAGAAGAGCGCCAGGTAGTCATCCATCCTGCAACGCCGAAGTGATTTTGTGTTTACGAAAAACCTGCCGAAGAGTCGAACCGTTTAGTCCCGTTCCCATCCTTGTGAGATCACGTTGCCGGATAGGTCCATTATCACGCGGTAGGTGAATCCCGGAGTGCGGCCTCTGCGCATCGATTGAAAGCGGATGTCGGAAACCTCAACGATCGCATCGTCGCCTTCTTTGTGAAAACGGATGACCGGAAAACGCGCGAACCATAGGACAGTCTGCACGTTGGGAAGACGCTTGGCCGCGTCGCTGTATCGATTGGAGAAGGCATCAGGGTAGTAGCGATGCTCGATCGAATCGAGCGGCGCCGACTCGCTGAGATCGAGGCGCACTGCGAAAACGCCGTGCGGTGTGTTGACGAGTCCATCCCAATGCCACATCGAGGGCGGAAGCGGCAAAGCAGCGAAGGAATCCGCTTTGAGCTGAAAAAGTGAAACGAACTTTTCTACACGATCGAGAGCGACGCGATGAGCGTAGACGGCGCAGCCGATGTAGATAATGGCTGCGGCGAGGCCCACGCGATTCCAGGTGGCGTAGCGGACGCGGAGGCCCATCTCGCGAAGAACGGGCAGCAGAAAGAAAACGGCAAGCAACATGATGACGAGGACGGCAGTTTGTGCAGAAATCGGCGCGCCGACATTTTTCAAAAGTGCGTCTATGCCGAGCGAAATAAGCGAGAGCACGGACCACATGATGATCGCGCGATTCTTGAGGCCTTCGGCCTGGCGGTAGACCCACGCGAGAAGTTGCGGGCACAAAAGAAGGCCGGTGAAGGACAGGTCGATGATGAAAAGCAAATCCCATGCGGGGCGCGACCAGCGAAGCGGCGACCAGGCCATTGTGCCGAAGGATGTGGCGAGGTCCAGAAGAATGTGACTGAGAATGCCAATTGCGTAGATTCCGGTGAGCGCGGCGAACGAAGGCGCCTCCCATTTGCGCCAACGCGAGAGCCCGCGAGTGAGCGCGGCCAGCGCCAGTGCCCAGATCGGCATGCAGACCAGTGAATGTGTGATACCGCGATGCCACGTCAGAATGAGCATGGGGTTGCGGGAAAAAAACTCGCGAAGCATGTCCGCATCGGGAAAGATGGCGCCGAGCATCAACGACCAGGTGACGATGCGGGCGCGGTTGATGGGGCTGGACGAAAACATGTCTTCGCCGCGGAAGACCGCTTTGCCGATCAGCGCACCGGCTATGCCATGGGTGACGGTGTCCATGTTTGTGAAATTTCTAATAAATGGCGAGCAAAGGAGCGGCCTTTGGAATTACGCGGCCAACACGGCGCGCGGAAACACCATGGCGGATGAACGCTGCTAGAGCGGCATCGGCGTGATCCGACGCAATGGCAACGAGAAAGCCGCCCGAAGTCTGTGGATCGAAAAGTAGGTCCTGGTATTCAGACGAGACGTTCGGGGCGAATGCGGCGCATTCGCCGACGAAAGCGCGATTGTTTTTGAGGCCGCCTGAAAGATGGCCTTCGCGAGCGGCTTCGAGAGCGCCCGGAAAATATGAAAAGGATGCGTGGTCAATTTCGAAGGACACTGGTTGTAGGCCATGAGCAGGATCGCCGAGTGCCATCTCGCGGGCGTGGCCGAGAAGGCTGAAACCGGTCACGTCGGTGAGCGCGTGAATGGGTGTAAGCTCTGTAACGCTTTCCTCCAGTTCGTGAAGCGCAGCAGCAGCCGCGGAATTGAGCGTGCTCATCGCCGATACAGCGGCTGCGAGCGACTCTGCAGTAACGCGATCTTTCTTGAGAGCGGTGGTGATGACGCCGGTGCCAAGCGGCTTGGTGAAAAGAAGCACGTCGCCTGGTTTGGCTCCGACGTTTCGCCAGACGCGGTTCGGATTGATGGTGCCCGTTACAGCGTAGCCAAAGAGCATGTCTTCATTGCGGATGGAATGGCCGCCAATCACACTGCATTTCGCTTCCATCATCTTCTCAAGACCGCCTCGAATAATCTGCTCGAGGATTTCGGGGTCACCCTTTTCCGGAAAGCCGACGATCGATAGAGACGTGACCGGCTTGCCGCCCATGGCGTACACGTCGCTGAGAGAATTGGCGGCGGCAATTTGGCCGAAGAGAAAAGGATCATCGACAATGGGCGTAAAAAAATCGACGGTCTGAACGAGCGCGAGGCCTTCACTTAGGCGGTAAATTCCGGCGTCGTCGTTTGTGTCAAAACCGACGAGAACGTTCGGATCTGTTTGTTGAGGGAGCTTGCGTAAGACGGCATCCAACGTCGCGGGATTTAGTTTTGCCGCGCAGCCGGCCGCCTTCGCCATCGATGTGAGCTTCACTTGTGCCGCCATGATGCACCTCGCTGGTTCGAAGACCATTATAGCGATGCGGAGAGCGTAGCAGAGGTGACATCGCACTTCGCGCCGAAAAATCAGCCGCGAACAAAACCTTCCCCGTCGCTCTGGCGTAAGCTTGCGCTGCGCTTCTGAACGTGGTTTCATCGCCGGATGCCATGGGACTTCTGGTTGATCTTTTTCGTGCTTGGTGTGCTGTTGCCTTGGCGCGGGCGCCTGCGCCTGAAAAAAATGCTGGCGATTCCGCAGATGAGCAGCCGGGACCGGCTTGCACTCTACGGCTCCACGATTGCCTTTCAATGGGCTGCGGTGGCCGTGACAGGATGGCGGACTTGGGCGAGAGGGTTGACCGCTGAACAGTTGGGCTTCGTGGTTCATGGCCCATGGAGAATCTTTTTTGCGGCAATTGTCGGCGCTGCGACTTTAGGCGGGCTTCAGTGGCTGAATCTGCGGCGCATGGGCCGTTCGCCGGGGAAGACGCACGAGTTCATGCGGTCGCTCGCCGAGCGAATTTTTCCGCAATCGCGCGCCGAACTGCTTCCGTATTTGGCTCTGGCGGTGACAGCCGGTTTGTGCGAAGAGTTTCTCTACCGCGGATTTGCGATGGCGGCCTTAGTACACGCGGGTTTGCCGGTTTGGGCGGTCGTGCTACTGTCCTCCGTACTTTTTGGCTTAGCGCATGTTTATCAGGGCCGCGGAGGATTTGTGAGCACACTGGTCGTCGGCACAGTGTTCGGAACGGCGAGAATCGCGTACGATGGGCTGGCTGCTGTCGCAGTTTGGCACATGGCGGTGGATGCGGTTGCGGGAGTAGCGGGTCCGCGATATCTGCTCAAGGCAGGAGTGCGGCCGATCGAAGAAGAAATCCACAGTTCCACAGGACTCTAGTTACTCTTATGACAACGCCAAGCCCAGCGGTGCTCTCAGCGGAGACGATTCGCCGTGCTTTTGGCGAATTCCAGTTGGAAGCAAGCGACAAACAAATCATTTGCATTCAACAATATATGAGTCTTTTATTGGCTTGGAATGAAAAGATAAATTTGACCGCCATTCGCGACCCACTGGAGATACTATATCGTCATTTTTGCGAAAGTATGTATGCAGCTGCTGCTGTTCCTGTGGAAAACGGTCGGCTCGCCGACGTTGGTTCGGGAGCAGGATTCCCGGGCATCCCGCTGAAAATTGTGAGTCCGGAATTGCAGGTCTTTCTGGTCGAATCGAATATGAAGAAGGCTACTTTTCTCGCGGAAGTCCTTAGAAATATTGAACTTCCGGACACACGAGTGCTTGTGAGCCGGTATGAGGAGTTGGGGGAAGAATTGGCGCCATTGGATTTCGTTTGTTCGCGGGCTTTGGGGGAATTCGAGCCATTCCTGGCGTGGGCCGCTTCGGAACGCATTGCAGCTAAACAAGTTATCTTATGGATCGGGGGACGGGACCTGGACCAGGCCCGCAAGGCTTCCGAGTGGGAGTGGAGAGAGCCCATCCCCGTGCCGCACTCTTTACGCCGCTATCTATTGCTGGGCACCAAAAAAGGCTGAAAGTGTCGGCGCAACGACTTGAAACAGAAAGAGTTATACTCCTTCCATGGAATCCCGAAGATTGGCTAGAATTCAAGCCAATCGCCACCGATCCACGTGTGATGCGGTATATTTCTGACGGGACTCCTTGGCCGGACTCCAAAATCATCGAGTTTGTCGAGCGTCAGCAGAAGAATCTTGCAGAGTTAGGATACTGCCTCTGGAAACTAGTGCGAAAGGGTAAGATCGGAATTGGCGGATTTTGCGGGCTGCAGCCGCTCGATGACTTGCCCGGAATAGAGATCGGTTGGTGGCTAACCCCCGACCTCTGGGGCCAAGGGCTCGCGACTGAGGCGGGAAGTACTGTAATCGCTGATGGATTTAATCGCTGCGAGCTGAATCGGATAGTGGCAATCGCGCGCCGGGAGAATAAGGCCTCGATGCGGGTCATGGAGAAACTAGGAATGCACTATGAGAGAGACGCCAGGCATCACGAGTTTGAAGTAGTTCTGTATGCGATAGAAAAATAAAGTAGTTAGAAGTTGTCCCGCCGACTAAAGCAGCTTAGAAATACTTCTCCACTGGAAATTGAATCAGCATTAGGGTTCGTGGGCTCAGGAGTGGCGTTCCACGTGGAACGTCGTCACTTTGTGCGAACGCTGACAGAAGGCGCGTTCAGTGCAATTGCCTTGCAAGGTTCCACGTGGAACATCAAAGGAGCATTCCCAAGTCCTCAACGTGTTCCACGTGGAACAGAAATGATTGAATTCCACAGTTCACAGACGTTCCACGTGAAACAAGTTGCATCCCCCACGCATTTCTGCTAAGTTTCCGCGACTTGGGGGTCTCGTTGGCGCGGATCATCGCGGTTGCAAACCAAAAAGGTGGAGTCGGAAAGACAACGACAGCGGTGAACCTGGCGGCCTGCTTGGCAGCCGCTGAACAATCGACTCTCCTCGTAGATTGCGACTCCCAGGCCAACGCGACGGCCGCGATCGGATTTGCCAAGGATCCTTCCCGCAGAACTCTGTATCACTGCCTGATTTTGAACGAGTCTTTTGATAAAATCGTCCAAAAATCGCAGGTCGAGGGCTTAGATGTCGTCCCCGCCGACAAAAACCTTGCCGGGGCCGCAGTAGAGCTGGTTTTGGCAGAAAATCGCGAATACAAGCTGCAGGCGCTGCTCAACCAGATACGAGATCGCTACAAGTTTATCGTACTCGATTGTCCGCCGGCGCTGGATTTATTGACCTTGAATGCCTTGGTCTCCGCTAGCGCCGTGCTGGTTCCCATCCAATGCGAATATCTGGCGCTTGAAGGCGTTTCGGAGCTGCTGGACACTTTAATGCGGATACGGCGCACTCTGAATCCCAGCCTGGAAATAGAAGGCATACTGCTTACGATGTATGATGAGCGAACCACCCTATCGCGGCAGGTTGCCACTGATTTGCGCAGCTTCTTCGGAACACAGGTCTTTCAGAGCGTCATTCCTCGCAACGTCAGACTCGCCGAAGCCCCGAGCTTCGGAAAACCAATCATTTTTTACGACATTCACAGTAAAGGGGCGGAGGGTTACACCCAACTCGCCCAGGAGGTCATTGCCAATGCCGAGAAACGCACTGGGACGGGGGCTCGGAGCGCTCATTCGGGAGCCTGAACCCCAGGCTTCCGCGCCAACCGCTCCGGTTCAGGCTCACGCAACAAACGCAGGCGCCGCCGCCGCTGCGCCCGCACGCGAATCAGCACCATCGGGCCCATTACAGCTAGACATAGACTTGATCGAACCAAGCCCCTACCAACCCCGCACACGCTTCCGGGAAGAGGCGCTCGACGAATTGGCGCGCTCCATCCAGTCGAGCGGAATCATTCAGCCACTGGTGGTCCGTCCCATTGGGCATCGCTTTCAGCTGATTGCCGGAGAACGCCGCTGGAGAGCAGCGCAACGCGCCGGGTTAACTAAGGTGTCCGCGATCGTTCGGCAGGTGCCTGACGAGCTGGCGCTGGAGATGACACTCGTTGAAAATATCCAGCGAGAGGATTTGAATGCTATCGAAGCCGCTCGCGCCTTTGAAAGATTGATGGACGAATTCCAGCTGACGCAAGAGGCGGTGGCGGAAAGAACCGGCAAAGACCGCGCCACGGTAGCAAATTCGATCCGCTTGCTGAAGCTTGAGCCCACAATTCAAGATTGGATTGAAGAAGGCAAGCTGACGGCGGGACACGGCAGAGCTCTGCTAGCTGTGGCTGATTTGCCGCTGAGGATGCGCTACGCGCAGAGAGCTTCGCGCGGGGGACTGACGGTACGGCAAATTGAAAGGCTTGCTTCACGACGCTCGCGCGGATCGAGTCCAGCAATAGAAGCTCACATGGATGCGAACATCCGGGCGGCAATTGACGAATTGCAGCGGCACCTCGGTACCAAGATTTTGCTCCGCCAAAAGACAAAGATGAGACCCGGGCAGCTCGTGCTCGAATTTTACGATGACGCCCAGTTGATGGGAATATACGATCGATTGATGAAGTAGCCTCTCAGATTTCGCAAAAATCGACTTATCCGCTTGTTCCAGCGTATCGTTTGGACAACTCGCTGCTTTCCATCCGTTGACATGCCCGCGTGGAACGCTACAGTAGGAGAGTCTCTCCAGGAGAATCGTGATGGCTTGGAAGTGGGGTGGTTCCTCGAAGAACGGTATAAGTGAGGAGTGGACCGGATTTATCGATCAGGGCGTGACGCTCGAGGGCACGTTGCAGCTCACGGGAACATTCCGCATCGATGGCAATGTGAAGGGCAACATCATTTCGGAGCAAACCGTAGTGCTCGGCGAGGGCGCCAAAGTTGAAGGGCAAATCGAGGGAAACCGCGTGGTGATCTCCGGAAGGTTCGACGGGGTGATTTTTGCGAAGGGGCGCGTAGAAATTCAGGCAAAGGGCGTGGTCACCGGTGAAGTTCACTCACCCTGTATGGTCGTTGAACCAGGCGGAATTTTTGACGGCCGGTGCCACATGCTGGCTTCCTCCGATGCCGCTTCCGGCGTGACAATTCCAATCAGAGCTGTTGGCCAAGCCTAGAAAATGAGTTTCCCCAACTCCGGCAATCTCAAGGGAGTTGCTTGCAGAACTGTAGCTCCTGCGAATGCTCAGAGGCCGCAACTAACCATTAAAAATATACAAGACGGTTAGGCCTTCTCATACAAGCTTCTCGCTCATTCAGCAGACACTGCCGATACCGCGATCGCAGCGGTAGCTTCCTTGATACCTCCTTGAATATTCGACTCCCAATCCAGATGCGGCACTGTAGAAGCTGAAGCCGCGCGATAAAAATGCAAGGCCTCAGCAGGGCGACTCAATTTCTTCAGGGAAAGCCGACCCGCAGCCATTAGTGCGAGCAGTGATTGTTTTTCCTTTGGATAAGCGATAGCGAGCTTATCGTACTCCGTGACGGCACGATCAAAATTCTGTTGACCTTCAAGCCAGCGGCAAAGTTCCAGCCAAATAGAGGCGGGCAAATTCTGGCCGCCAGTATTCAGAAATTCTTCGTAATCACTCCAGGCCGCTTCGCCATCTTGATGCTTCAAATGAAGCTGACAGAGCTTAACGGTTGCATTCTGGTGACCGGCTGAGTCGCCCTTGCGCCAGCAAACTTGTTGCAGGAGCACGAGCGCATCGGCCGAATCTGGCTTGGCGGCAATGTGTGCGCGAAGTTTCTTGATGGCTTCCTCTGGATTTCCTTGTTCCATCGCCTCCGTCGCTTGAACTATCGCGGGCTCCGCTGTCCAACTGACCTGCTCTTCAATTTTAGAACTGACCTTGTGCTCCAGGCCCGAGCGAGATAGCACCAGAGCCCCAACCATCCCGAACACGAAACCGCCGACGTGCGCCCAGTGGGCGACGCCAGAAGCCTGACCGAATAGAGAGCCGTAAAACAGTTCCATCGCCCCCCAGAGAGGCAGGAGCCAATAGGCCGCGGCTTTGAAGCGGACACGAAAGAAAAATGCAAACCACAACATTTCGATTTTCAACTTGGGAAAGCGGACGAGGAAGGCTCCCATCAAAGCTGCAACTGCCCCAGATGCGCCTAGAAGCGGCACAAAGCTATCTGAGTACATCCAGCCGTGAAACTGAAGTGCAATCGCTCCAGCGAGGAGATAGAACGTTGCGTATATCGCGCGACCCCAATTGTCCTCTAAGATGAAACCTGCAAGCCAGAGGAACCACATGTTTCCGATGAGATGTAGCCAACCGGCATGAAGAAAATTAGCGGTTAGGTAGGAGACCGCGCTTGGATGCGCTGGAACGTATGCGTAATGGCCCAGGATCGAGCTCCGTTCGACGTCTTCAAATTTCAGTGACAGATTGTCCATCTCGGTTTGAAGCGTGTCCGGCTCATCTATTTGTCGAATATTTGCGTCCCAAGCGTCGACGGGCTTCCTTGAGGGGGAAGCCAATTGCTTCCACAGTTCGGGATATTTGGCAGCGAGAGGATCGATGAACTTGTGGGCCTCATCGCCCATTTTCAATTCCGGGTGCATGGCGGCAAGAAACAGAAGATGTGTCCGCACCTCCGTGCGCTCCGGAGTCTGTTCGTCAATCGTCCAATGCGTGGCAAGAAAGGCGACGATGTTGAGCGCAATCAGAGCGAAGGTGACTACTGGCCAGCGGCGCCCCCGCATGTTTTCGTGGCGCAGGGGGATGAGGATCATGGACGTTCCTTTCTGGTTTAGACGGATTCGAGGATGGTCCCAGTTACTATCCATTGTAGATGTTGCCTGCGGAGACAAATTGAAAAGGGGGAAGTACTAGTCGCATCGGTAAAGATTGCGTCTTACGCTACACAAACTCTAGTCCCATTTCATTGCCGGAAAAAGCAGGGCCGAAGGTGATGCTTGAAAATAGCTCGAAGTTGACACGCTCTTGCGGGCCGACTATCGTTCGAGGTGAATTTTTGGAGAGGCTTCCTGGATGAAGATTCTTGTGATCGGTGGCGGAGGCCGCGAGCATGCCCTGGTTTGGAAATTGAAGCAGAGCGCGCGTGTAGATAAAATCTGGTGCGCGCCGGGCAACGGCGGAATCGCGGCGGACGCGGAATGCATCGCGATTGACGTCGGCGACGTCGAAGCGCTTTTGGCATTAGCCGAGAGGATCGCTCCAGATTTAACTGTAGTCGGACCGGAATTGCCGTTGGTGAATGGTATTTCAGATGCTTTTGCAAAGCGAAGTTGGGCCATTGTCGGGCCCTCGCAGCGTGCGGCGCAGCTCGAAGGCAGTAAGATTTTCTCCAAGGAATTTCTGCTTCGGCACAAGATTCCAACCGCGAAGATGTATGGTGCGTATGATTCCACGCAAACTGCCTACGCCGCGCTGAACGGCGTGAATTGGCCGTTGGTGATTAAGGCCGACGGCTTGTGCGCGGGAAAAGGCGTCTTCCTCGCGCAGGACCCGGCGGATGCAAAGCAATTTCTTGAACGCGTCATGGAGAAAAATGAGCTCGGCCCCGGCGGCCATCAGGTCTTGCTCGAAGAGACGCTCGAAGGCGAAGAACTGTCTTTTATCATTTTGACGGATGGTCAACGCTACGCCCCGATGGTGCCGACGCGCGACCACAAGCGGGTTTTTGACGGCAATCAAGGCCCGAACACCGGCGGAATGGGGGCTTTTTCTTCGGATGAGCTTTTGCCCCCGAGTTTGCGCGACGCAGTAATCTCGACGATTGTGGAACCTACGCTCCGAGGCCTCGCTAAAGACGGAATCCCCTATCGAGGCTTTCTCTACGTTGGCCTGATGGTGACCAAAGCCGGGCCAAAGGTCCTGGAGTTCAACTGCCGGCTTGGCGATCCGGAAGCTCAAGCGATTTTGGCTCGAATGGAATTCGACCTCGCTGAAGTGCTTGCGGATGTGGCGGCAGAACGACTCGATCCGGTTAAGTTGCGCTGGAAAAAGGGTGCAAGCGTCTGCGTTGTAGTGGCCTCCGGTGGATATCCTGGGAAAATTGAACTTGGAAAGAAAATTGAAGGACTAACCGCCATAGCTAAAGATACTGGTGTGCAAGTTTTCCAAGCTGGTACCAAGTTACAAGGCGGTTCGCTGGTGACGGCTGGCGGTCGCGTGCTCGGCGTGACTGCTGTCGGAGAGTCTTTGCAGGTGGCTTTAGCCTCGGCTTATGCGGCAGTAGCGAAGCTCCACTTTGACGGTATGCATTACCGCAGAGATATCGGTGCGGCTGCAGGTCGCGCGATCGCCTCAAAAGGCTGATCCAAGAATCGAGGAACGATTTACGGGTTCGGCCTGCGAAGTAAGCTAGGTGCCTGGGGTGGCTGGTTCTTGTCTTTCGCGACTTTTTCTACGGGTTCGTCCGGCGGAACGACCCATTCAAATCCAGCGTCGGTCATGGTGCCCAGAATAAAGCGGGACTTGCCGGCAATGATCGGCAAGGCAGCGCGCATAAAATCCGTGGCGTCTTGCGGAGCGGCTTTATTGGCTTGGCCGTGGTCAATCTCTTCGACCACCTTCAGGAATTTTGGATCGCCGTGCGATAAGGCGTCAATGTCCGGATCGTTTCCGTCGATCAGTTGCTGCAACGTGGGCCCCTGAATCGTGCTCGGATAGCGAACTTCGATCAAGGTCTTGGGCGCGTGCTTTTCTGGCGGATAAAGCTGCGTGAACCGCGGCCGAAGAATCCGAGTCTGCCAGAAATCGCCGCGCGTCGAGATCTCCTCCTGCTGAATCCGGAACTCAATGGTCCAGACTTCTGGTCCATAGTCGTCAGGCGCAAAACCAATGAGAACGACTTCAAAGATTGGCTCGTCGGGTTTGAATTCAACCTTGTGCTGAAGCTGCGAAACCAGCGGGCGCAGGCGTTCGAGAAATGCGACGCCAATCGTGTCCAGATCGGGGGCGATTTCGTCGGGATTGCTGGCATAGTGCGGATCCCTAACGGAGAAGCGGGGAAAATCCCTGTCAAGGCGTACGGGCTTAGGATCAGCCGTGCGGCGCCATTCCGAAGCTCCCAGGAGAACGCCGATGTGGGTGGAATCGACGCTGAGGACGCGCGGCGGAATGGAGTTCGCTTCGATAGGCTGGTCGATGGCTGCAAAGACAATCTTATCGTGGGCCACGTGAACGATGACGCGGCCTCCCGCAAGATTCGCGACGATTTCGTTGTCGATTTCGCGGTCCTGGGCTGTGGCGACTCGAGCCGAAATCATGCACGCCAAGAGAAACAGCCAGGGAAGGAGTGGAAGGCTCAAACGGCGACGGTGTGCGGCTGCAACTTTCATTTGTCCACAGCTCGGTACAAACATTCTCTTACGAACTGCCGGGCGTATACACCAAATTTATGGCTTTTGCCCGATAACAGCGGCGGCCCCCGCTTTCGCTTGGGCCAGCATGGCATCCAAGGCGCCGCGGTCGTAGTAATTGCCATGACGAATCACAGCCCAAACGCTTCGCGTATTCGAGATATTCTCCACCGGGTTCGCACCCAACAGAACCAAATCAGCAGCGCGGCCCGTTTCCACGGTGCCAAATTCTTTCTCCCCGCCAAGAAATTCCGCGGCACCGCGAGTCGCGGCTTGCAGAACTTCCATGGGCGTAAATCCCGCGCGGACCAACTCGGCAAGTTCGTGATGGAAACTATCACCAGGAAAAACGAACGGATCGAGCGAGTCCGAACCGACAAGAAGATTCGCGCCCGCACGATGCAACTCGCCAGTGAGCTTCCAATCATTGGATGCCTGGCGCGCCAGCCACGCCGCCCGCTGCCTCATCTGCTGATCGTTGATGGACTCGCGCCATTCTTTTGCCATCGCGGGCGGGACGAAAGCAAGCAGCGGGTCGTCAATTTTCCAATTTTCCGGATGAGATGTGATATCGAGCGAGGCCAAGGTCGGCGTGACCCAGGTGCCGTTTTTCTTGAGCGTCTGGAACAGGACAGCGACTTTTTCCGGGCTGTAGCTGGCGTCTGCTTCATGCGCGATCTCCTCCCAAGCCGCGGAGTCGCCACTTTTCTCCGCTAGAACCAAGCGAGGGCGAAGTTCGGCTTCCTTCGAGGACAATGAGAGTGAGAACGCGCTGTAAAGCAGATGCTCGATGCTGTGCATGCCGGCGTCACTTGCTTCCTTCGCTCCGATTTCGAAGGGCAGGTGGCCGACAAACGAAATGTCTTGTTTCTTGCATTCATCGGCGACGGCGAAAAATGCATCGCGCGAAGGCATCGAAATAATCTTGATGAAATTCGCGCCGCGCTTTTTCAGGTCATCGACTGCAGCGCGCGCTTCAACTGCGTTGTGAACGGGATATTGCTCCGGGGTCTTCCTGCCGCTCGCGGCGAGGAAAGGGCCCGCCGCTACGATATCCGGCCCAAGCAGAGCGCCTGATTCAATATCCCGCTGCCAGGAGAGCAGCGCATCGAGATCGCCACCCATGTCGCGCACGCCCGTAATGCCGTTGGCGAGAAGGAGCGGGAGAAGGACCTGCTTGCTCCACGAAGGATCCGCGTTGATGCCGGCGATGTGGACGTGCATGTCCCAAAAACCGGGAAGGAGAAATTTTCCAGAGCCATCGATGGTGCGCGAGTGTTTAGGGATCTTGATTTTTCTTGCAGCGCCAACAGCTGTGATTCGGCCACCCTCGATCAGCACGGTTTGGTCCGGCTGCGGCGGCCGGCCCGTCGCGTCAATGAGCGTTACATGGGTGATAGCCAGTCGAGTAGCAGGCTCCGCCGCAAAGAAACTAGGAACGAAGAGGAGAGCCGCCAAAAACGGTAAGAACAAAATTCTAGAGTTCAAGGAGACACTCACCTTCCGGGCAACAGCACCTTTCCTGAAAGCTATCACAAACAGCCGCGTGGGGCGCGGCGACTTCGTTAGAGGACGACAAGAGAGCCTGGAGCCTCGTCAGCGCGGCGGAGAGCTAGTAAAATGGAGCGCTGGATGAAGGAGTGGAACGGAGACCATGGGATTGAGAAAAACAAAGAGCATTCAACACAACGGCAAGCGGCTGACGGACATTCTTGAGGCGCATGCCCTTTTCTTCCGCGGCAAGGAAGGTGGCGCCCGGGCAAATTTGGCCGGCGCTGATCTTTCCCGTGCCGATCTGCAAGGGATCAATCTGAGCGGTGCGATTCTCAGCGGAGCGAACCTCGAAGGCTCGGACTTGCGCAAAGCGAAACTCCCGGGCGCCGATTTGTCCGGCGCGAATCTTCGCCAGGCCGACCTTCGCAACACGGACATGACGGAAGCGATTCTGCCGGGCGCTGATTTGACGGAGGCGCAGGCCAGCGGGGTGGAGTTTTTTCGCTGCGACCTTTCCAACGCGAATTTCCATCGCGCGCATCTGCGAAACGTTAATCTGCGGCTGGCAAACGTAAACGGTGCGAAATTCAGCGGAGCAGACATGGGCGTGGCGATTCTTCGCGAGACGGATTTGACCGGGGCGGACCTTTCCGGCGTGGATCTTTCCACGACGCTGATGCCACGTGGGTACTCCGCGCCAAAAGCCGCACAGAAAAGCGCATAGGCGCCACCGCGTGCTCCTTGGAACAGAGGCCCGCAGGCGCTAATGGCAAACGGCATCGCCGCGTGGTAGCCTCTGACGAAAGCGAAACTGTCCCCCGTGCGTGTGACCCGTGGCTACTCCCGCAACACAACTCGACGCCTCAAAAGTACGCGAACGCGTACTCGAAGTCGTACGGAACCTGCTCGAAGAGTTAGGCAGCCGCGGTGCGCTGCCGATGCTCAGCGCCGCGTCACAACTCGACCGTGATTTGGGGCTTGGCAGCCTGGAGCGCGTGGAATTGCTCGCGCGGCTGGAAACGGCGTTCGGAGTGCGGCTCGCCGATCAGGTCGTGGCCGAGGCAAACACTCCCGAGGATCTCGCGAAAGCCCTTCTAACCGCTCCGGGAGCGGAGACTCATGAAAACGAAGCGGCCTCAGCTCTGCGGGCGACCATTACCACACAACGTTTGCACGCTGATGCGAAGGATGGAGGCGTGTTCTCTGCGGAGACTTTGCTCGACGTGCTGCGATATCGTGCCGCGCATGACGCCGAACGCGCCCACCTACTCATCACCGAAGAGATCGAGGGCCGAGAGAAGAGCGTAATACTGACGTTTGGCGAACTGTATGCCGCGGCGCAGCGTTGCGCGGCAGAATTGGCGCGGCGCGGCGTCCCAGCGGGCGGACGCGTAGCATTGATGTTGCCAACGTCGCGCGCGTTTTTTGTTTCTTACGCAGGGATTTTGCTGGCAGGCGCGATTCCCGTGCCGATTTATCCGCCGTTCCGGGCGGATCGAATCGAAGAATATGCCGCAAGGCAGTCGGCAATCCTGAAAAATGCGGGCGTGTGTTTGCTGCTTACGTTTCGTCAGGCCGAGGCGGTAGCACGTTTTTTGAAGCCACGCGTGCATTCGCTCGCGGAAGTCGCCGATGCGGAAAAGTTGATCGATGCGGCAGACAAGACGCCGCCGTTGTCGCCCGGCGCGCTGCCTCTGCACCTTACGGGCAGCCGGGCCCGCAAAGGGAGCGATATCGCGCTCTTGCAATACACCTCCGGCTCTACGGGCGATCCCAAAGGCGTCGTGCTATCGCACGCCAACCTACTGGCAAACATCCGCGCGATCGGCGAAGCCATCGAGCTAAGCCCGAATGATGTCGGCGTGAGCTGGCTTCCGCTGTATCACGACATGGGATTGATCGGCGCCTGGTTGACGCTGCTGCATTTTGGCATTCCGCTCGCCGTAATGTCGCCGCTGGCGTTTCTTACGCGGCCAGAGCGCTGGCTCAAAGCATTTCAAAAATTCGGTGGAACGATTTCCGCAGCGCCGAATTTTGCATACGAGTTGTGCGTGCGAAAAATTGCGGACAAGGATATCCAGGGATTGGATCTGAGCGCGTGGCGGGCGGCGCTGAATGGTGCGGAACCGGTGAATCCCGACACGCTCGATCGGTTTGCCGCGCGCTTCGGACCGTATGGTTTTCGTCGCGAAGCGCAACTTCCCGTGTATGGACTTGCCGAAGCTTCACTGGCTGTGACTGCGCCCCCCCTGAATCGCGGACCTTTGATCGACCGCATTGAGCGCGAAGTCTTTACCGCGGAGGGCCGTGCAATTCCGGCAGGCCCGGATGATGCAACGGCGATTGCCTTCGTTTCTTCCGGAAAACCGATCCAGCTGCACGAAGTCCGGATCGTGGATTCGAGCGGTAAGGAAGTGGGCGATCGGACCGAGGGCTTCTTGTGGTTTCGCGGGCCATCAGCAACGAGCGGGTACTACCAGAACGCGGAAGCGACGGAAAAATTGCTGCCGCTTGGTCCCGCGTCGGACGACGGCGAGTACGCCTGGGTGAATTCTGGCGACCGCGCCTACCGGGCGGACGGAGAAATCTACGTCACGGGCCGCGTGAAGGACATCATCATAAAAGGCGGCAGAAATCTTTATCCACATGAAATCGAGGAGTTGGCGGCGCGCGCGGAAGGGATACGGAAGGGCTGCATTGTCGCATTCGGACTTAAAGATGAGGCGACAGGAACGGAAAAGCTGATCGTGGTGGCGGAGTCGCGCGAACGCGAGGCCGCGCGCCGGGCGGCCATTGCGGCAACCGTGACAGAACTGGTTTCGCAAGGGCTGGGCTTGCCGCCAGATCGAGTCGAACTGATACCGCCGGGCAGCATTCCCAAAACATCAAGCGGAAAATTGCGCCGCGAGGAAACCAAACAACTCTATCTTGCGGGAAAATTGTCGGCAGGCAAGGCGCCAGCTTGGATGCAGATCGCACGATTGGCAACGAGCAGTGCCGCGCGCACGGGCGGCGCTGAGATTTGGTCCGTCGTCCGGCGAGGCTTGGAAATTTTGTACGGCTTCTATTTTTGTGTCGTATTCCTGTTGTGGATTGTGCCGACTTGGATCATCGTGCATTTCATCAGCGACTATCGTAAAGCCGGCCGGTTTACGTCCGCCGCGCTCAAGGTTTTATTCGCGCTGATTGGCTGCCGCGTCCGCGTAGTCGGCAAGCGATACATGGACGTGCCCGGTGCGAAGGTTTATGCAGCGAATCACACGAGCTATTTTGACGTGCTGCCATTGATGATGGGCCTCGGCGTGCCGTATCACTTCGTCTCCAAAATGGAAGTGGCCGGATTGCCGTTTATTGGCGCGTTCATGAGGCAGATGAAGCACACGCAGTTTGACCGCAGCGACCCGCAATCGCGGCTGCGGCAATCTGCGGAGATAGAGAAGTTACTGCGTGAGGGAGAATCGATTTTTATTTTTCCCGAAGGGACGTTTGGCAGCGAGGATGGCGTTCGGCCCTTCCAGCTCGGCGCGTTCCGGGCTGCCGTGGATGCCGGCGTGCCGATCATTCCGGTCTCGCTTGCGGGCACGAGGCGATTTTTGCGCGACGGAACCTATTTGCCGCGGCCGAGCAGCGTGACGATTACGGTGTCTCCGCCGATTTATCCGGAAGCCGCGAAAGACGCTGCCAAGGCGGAAGAAAATGCTGCTTGGCATGCGCTTATATGGCTTCGTGACGCCACTCGCGAGGCGGTCGCCCGCCATTCCGGCGAACCGCTGGTCTAATAGACGTCCATTCTTCCGATATTTCGCAGCGCACCCGAAACGAAAAGGCCACCCAGAAGAAGGAGCGGCTTTTTTCGTCTGCATCAAGGCTTTGTAAAAATTGTTCTTCGCCTAGTGCTGCAGGCTGTAGATGACTGTGATATGCGTGTCGATTTCCACGGGTTGGCCGTTGAGCACCGTGGGGCGGTAGCGCCACTGACGAACCGCATTCAGCGCGGATTGCAAGAAAAGTGGATCGCCGCTGACGATCTGCAAAGATTGAATCGTGCCGTCTGTGGCGATAATCGCGTGCAGTTCCACCTGGCCTTCGCGATGAATTTGTCTCGCGAGCGGCGGATAGAGGGGCTCGATGCGCTGAATCAACATGGCTTGTTCCAGGTGGGTCATCTTGAGCCGAGGTGGTGTCCGCGGCCCCGCATCCGCAGGGCGCTCGGGTTGTCGTCTGGCGTCGTCAATACCGATTCCCCAAGGAGGCTGGGGGCCATTTCGCCCGTCAGGGCCGCCGATGCCAGGAATCGGATCCGGCGCTGGCGGGTTGTCGTTCGTTGAGGGGCGATTGGGAACGACCGGCGTGTAGCACGTTGAACAAAAATTTGTCTCGTGCCGCCGCGGTTCACTTGGGGCAGTTTGAGGATGCTCCGGTGCGTTTGAATGGTAGTAAGGCGGAATGGGAGTCATGGCGAAAGCCAGACGCTCCGGTTTTCCAAACAACGGAATCAAGACGATTGCGGTGACAATCGCGCACTGCGTGGCGATAGAGATAGTTAATGCTCGCCGACGAATGCGCTTTTCGCGTGCGCGTTGCTCGCCGCTGCCTTCGACAAAACAGCCTTGAAGCGAACCAAAATCGTTCTTCGGACCTGGACCGGGTTCAATCGACATCACACACCTCCACAAGAAAGTTCTGCGAGGGGAACAGGAAATTTTGCGGCGCCGGTCTCCTGAAGGTTGCTCAAATTCCGCAGGTGGCCGACGCCGCGCTCGCAGGGATGTGAGGTGCGCGCGTCCTCTGTGAAGTTGGACACCGGCGCGGAGGACAAGTTCCCGAATGTCGCCAGCGAAGCTACGAAGCTTCCGCTCCGAGTGAATCGATACGTTAACGTCAATGGTGGTTGACGAGCCTGTCAAGACGCGATTTAGCGGCACCTAGTTACAGCTATCTTGTTGAATATGATGCACTTATTTCTATGAATCGGAAATGTTTTGGCACGCATCTTATAGTCGTGGACGTGGATCTGAAGGAGGGTTTTTCCCATGGATGGGCGCAATATAGAAGTCATTGGCGTGCGCCGCACCGGCTGGGCTGCTCTAGACCGCGATCCGCAGCAGGACAAAGTTGAGTTCGTCTGTCCCCACTGCGGCGCGCGGGACCAGAAAAATGCCAGACGCGAGCGGACACAATATCGTTTCACGGACGGCTTTCTGCAGGATTTGCAAGGCGAAGTGACACAGTGCCATTCCTGCAAGAGATCGCTTCGCGTGGTTCCGGTGGTGCTATTGCACGACCAGGACGAAGAGCGGCGGTTTGAAGCGGTCTTTTCCGACGAATTGGCGGGCTCGCGAAACTGAATCAATCTGTCGTCTGGAAATAAAAACGGGGCGCAACAAGTTGCGCCCCGTTTTTATTTTTCAACTCGCCACAAATTAATACGAATGCCAAAAGCCGAAACGGTTGCGTCTCTTAATACGCCTGTAGGAATGGATCGGCATCCATGTGGTACTTCTCGAGGCCGGCGCGGATGTAATCAAAAGCTTCGTCAACCGTGTCCGCAAACTGCAGCATTTTGTACTCGTCTTCGCTGATCGTGCCCCAATTGACCATGGCTTGCCAGTTCAGCACCTTGTCCCAGTATTTGCGGCCGTAGATGAGAATGATGTTGTGCTTGGCGAGCTTGCCTGTTTGCAGCAGCGTGAGCATTTCCCAAAGCTCGTCCATGGTGCCGAACCCGCCAGGAAATACGATCAAAGCTTTGGCCATCTGCGCAAACCAAAGTTTGCGCATGAAAAAGTAGTGGAAATTAAAGCTGAGCTCGGGACTGATGTAGGCGTTGGCAAATTGCTCGTGGGGCAGTTCGATCGAAAGGCCGATGGACTTGCCGCCCGCTTCGCTGGCGCCGCGATTGGCGGCTTCCATAATGCCAGGCCCGCCGCCGGAGCAGATGACGAAACGGCGGGGCCGGGGCCCGAGAGTTAGAGACCAGTTGGTGATCTTGTGGGAGAGCTGCCGCGCTTCTTCGTAATAGCGGGACATTTCGAGGAGACTCCTGGCATGGCGCACTTCCGCGCGGTGCCTGGCTTGCGCTGCCTTGGAAAGTTTTCTCAGGTTTTCGTTTTTCAGCCGCGTGCAGCGCGCCTGGGCCGTTTCGTGGGATTCGATGCGAGCGGAGCCGAACATAACGATGGTATCGGCAATGCCTTCCCGTTTGAGCTGCACTAGAGGATGCAGATACTCGGCCATGATGCGGAGGGGTCGAGCGGGAGTGCTCTCCAGGAACTTGGGATCCTCATGTGGCGCCTTCGGCGCGTGCTGCGGCTTCAGTTTGGGATGTCCTGCGGACATGGGTGTGCTCTCCGAAAGATGCAATCCACCATTGTAGGAATCGCGGAGGTTCGCGGCAACGTCTTCCGGCGCGGGTGCGTCGAATTGAGTACACTCCTTGCGTAGACAGCGGGAAACGGGCCTCTTCGATCGGAGAGACGGAATGATGGAAACAATCAAGAAATTTGCGCCGCTGTGCTTGACACTGCTCGCTGGAGCCGTAGGGATGCGCGCGCAGGCGCCTGTAGGCCCGATTGCTCCAAGGCCGGACCAGCCGGTGCAGCAAGCACCGCCGGAGGACCAGGCGAAGGTAAAAGTGGGCGTGACGCTGGTGAATATGCCTGTGACCGTGCGCAATCGGTCAGGCGCAATGGTGCACAACCTGGAGGCGAAGGATTTCAGGATTACCGATAACGGAGCCGAACAGAAAATCTCGCACTTTGAGGTCGGGGGCGATCCTGTCTCCGTGGTTATTTTAATCGAGACCAGCTCGCGCATTGACTCGCTTTTGCCGGCGATCCGCAAGAGCGGGATTCTGTTTACGCAGACGGTTATGGGGAAATACGGCGAGGGAGCCGTGGTTGGTTTCAACGACGCCGTGGACAAGCTGCAGGACTTCACGAGCAGTTCAGATTCGATCGAGAACACCGTCGCGCAGTTGCAGACGGGAACATCCGGATTGAGGCTCTACGATGCCATGGCCGTGGGCGTGGAGATGCTGAGCGACAGGCCGCAGCCGAAGGGGGATAAGCCTGGGAGACGCCGCGTGCTATTAGTGATGTCCGAGGCCATGGATACGGGAAGCGAAACGAAGCTCGGCGAAGTACTGCGGAAGGCGCAGCTTGCGAACGTGACGATTTACACTGTGGGGCTTTCCACCACGCGCGCGGAATTCCACCAGCAACGGGGCAACACGCCAAGTCCAATCGCTCCGCCCGGGATTTCGACGCTTCCGACGCCTCCGGGAACGGCGCCAACTCCGGCGGTCCAGGCAGCAAGCCAGGGTGGCGGAGCCGATCTGCTGGGAATCGCGAAATGGGCAGTGCAGCACATCGATGGAGAAGTGAAAGACCGGCCGCTAGAAGTGGCGACTGTAGGCACCGGGGGAGCGTATTATTCCACCTTCAAGGACCGCTCGATTGAAAAGGCGATCGATGAAATCGGCGGCGAACTGCACGCGCAATACACTGTCAGTTACATACCGAACGATACGGATCAGTTTGGCTACCACGAAATCAAGGTGGAACTGGATCGGAGGGACTTGAAAGTTCGTGCGAGGCCGGGATACTACGTCGCGCCGCCGCCGGACTAACGGACTTTCATTGTCAAGGCTATAAGACTTGCTTCCAAAAGGTGACGTCGCGCGAGGCGAGGAGGGCGTCCTTTCGGGCATTCCAGCGGAGGAAGTGCGGCGTGGTGGTGTGGCGGGAATGAGCTTCGCGGCTGGCCCATACTTCGTGAAGCAGGAGGGCGTTTGGGCCGTCGGCGGAACGGTGCAGGTCGTAGGTGAGGCAGCCTTCTTCTTTGCGCGTGGGGCCGACGAGGGCGCGCAGTTCGGCTTCGAGGAGGATTTCCTGGCCGTCGCGTGGACGAAGAAGCACGATGAGCGTCACCGCGTCTTTTGGGAGCTTGGCGACCGTGGCCGAGCGGGATTTGTGGGGACGGGCTAACTTCTTCGCGGTTTTGCGCTTGGGCATAGTGCGCGGGATTCTACTCCAATACCGCTGAAAAGTCCCAATTTCGCCGGAAAAACGGAACTGGGTCCGTTTCCAACTTTGTGAGGGCACAGGGACAAATGGATCGCTGGTTTGGAGGTTTGGCTTGACGAAAAATCAATGACTTGTAGCAATCTCGACGAGCTTAAACGAATTTCCACTAAACTGTGTGGGCCAATGCTGGCCAAATAGCATTGAGACGCTCGGATCGAACTTCATCGAAACTCGTGGGTTCGCAGCTGTGCACAAAGTGAGCAGGGGAGTCCGTGATAAGGTTCGGAATCCGCAAAGGCATTCAAATTGTAAGGAATGCGATCTATTCGAGATCGGGCGGAGTCACCTTGGCAATCCAGGTGTCGTAGTCGGACGTGAAGCCGACTCTTTGCTGAAGGGCGTGAACTTGGCGCTCCACCTTCGTCATCTGGTCATCTGAAAGCGGTGGGATGACTTCGATATGCTTCCCAATGGCGTCCATCGCACTCGCGACTTGCTGTTCTACGCTGGTGGAAGCGTCCGAGATTCCATCGCCCTGCAGGAGAGTTATCACGCGGGTAGTCACTTTCTGGCTGTGCACCAGCGACACACGAATGTTGCCCTGTCCCGTGACTACGTTTCCGACCCCGAAGACGCGGTCCATGCCGGTGTACCGCGGCAGTTCCTCGCCAGCGAATGTATAGTATTCCCCGCTCATGTTGATTCCGGAAAGTTTCTCCGGCACCGAGCCGATCGAAGACACAACGAGAGGGGCGCGGAGTTCGTGTTCCGAGCCGGGCATGGGTTCCGCCTTACGGCCTTCAATTTTGGTTTCAACGACCTTCAAACCTGTGAGCCGTCCATTTTCGGCGATGATCCCCGTCGTCAGCCTGCGATCCTGGAAGCGAAACAAGTATTTGTCGCGCGCGAGGCGCAACATTTTCTGCCGAACCTGTTCCGTTTTGGCGATTTGCTCGGGCGTCGCGTTGTCTGGTGGTTGCGCCAACGGCATATCCTGTTCGCGGCGGCGATAAATTAAAAGGCAACCCTTTACCCCCAACTCTTCCGGCTTGATGCCGTGCGCTTTGCATACCGCCGGAATACCCTTTTCCAGCTCATGCATGCTCGTCTGAATCCCACGAGCCTTTAGAGCCCGTTCGTAGTTTTCGAGCTGTAGCACCTTGACCACGTCAATCGACGCCAATCCTCCGCCCACCACCAGGGCTTCGTCGGGCGTTTCATAACGCGGTCCCAGATAGTCTTTTTCGTTTTTGTGGTTGTACCAGTAGATAAAAGGATTTTGATAAACGAGGCCTTTCCCGACGTACTGCTCCGCTTCCGGCACGCCCAATTCCCGGTCGCGCCAGGCGCCATTCGCGAGAATCACCGCGGAAAAGCCCCACTCGAAAAGCTGGGGGAGACTAAAATCCCGGCCAAGCCTGGTAGAGGGGATGAAAGACACATTCGGCTGCTTCATGCGCGCGTCGATTCGTGCGTATTCCTGTTTGCGTTGCTCGACGTGCCAGCGCGGCAAGCCGTCTTCGATCTTGCCGTACGGCCGCGTGTTCTGTTCGAACACGGCGACCCGAATTCCGTGATCCGCCAGAATCTCAGCCGCCACCGAGCCGGAAATCGCGCCGCCAATAACCGCCACGAAATGATGCCCAGGATTCGTCATAGCTCCGCAGCCCCTTGCATTAAGGCGCGATTGTATAACGCCAGTCGTGCAAAGTGTCCCTTAGTAT
Source organism: Candidatus Solibacter sp. (assembly GCA_035499815.1). Taxonomy (GTDB): domain Bacteria; phylum Acidobacteriota; class Terriglobia; order Acidiferrales; family UBA7541; genus Acidiferrum. The sequence continues at coordinate 31,014 of DATJXZ010000065.1, forward strand.
GGAGGGTTCCAGGTCTGTCAGCAAAACACGTGCCTGGGACACGCCGCGGGCCCAATGCGAACAGCGCTGGGAGACAGTTCTCGTTGAGACGCCGGCTTATTTTTTGTCGAGCTTGCGGCCGGCGTTGAGGTTGTCAAAATTCAGGATGGTGTTGAGCACGAGAGAGTACGTCCCGCGGGTTTCGCCGCGATAGACGGGGTTGATGGAGAAGAGCACGACGTGGCCATGGCCGGTGGGCACATCCACGACCGCGGGATGCTGCGCGATTTCATCGCCGCCCTCGACAAGGCCGGAAATGAGCAGATCCTTGCTGTCCGCGTAACGGAAGATCACGCGCGCGCGATCGGCGGGGGGAATGACGCGGAAATTGTTGTGCAGTTGCTCGTCGGTCAGCGGCTGCGCTTCCCAAACTTCAGATTTAGGTTCTTCGGGCGCCTGTACGTCGGGGCGTCCGACGACGAAATCGGGATCGTTCATCGTGCCGCGGCCAGTGGGACGCGTGCGCATCTCGCCGCCCAAGCGGCGGAAGCCACGTGCGCCAACAATGCTGCTGACCGAGAAAATCGGGCCGTTGTCGCAATAGGCGGCGAGCTTTTCGTCGTAGCCGTAAGCGATGGGGCTGGCGCCGTCAACGAGCCGGGTGCTCACGACCGAGCCGACAATTTTCATGCGCGGGCCGTTGCCGACGCTAACGCCATCGGCAAGGCCGATGGCGAGAGCGAAGCGCGAAGTGTCGGTTGCCGTGAGGAGCACGCCGCCTTTTTGGACGAAGGATTGGAGATGCTCGACACCGTCCCAGCCGAGGCCAGGGCGCATGTCGTCCGTCGAGTCGTTCTTGCCGACGAGATTGGGTGTCTCGGGCGTATTTTTCCACGGCAGCGGATTTCCCCACGAGCTCGGGAGCCCGTTGATGATGAGAGTTGGGCCGGAGAAAAAACCGACGGGCGGAAACAAGATGACGTCGTATTTGGCATTGAGGTCGGGGATTTTGGCGACAGTCTGTGTGCTGATGTAGTCGTAAGGAATGCCGAGGTTATCGAGGCCGATGCGCCACCAGCCTTCCACCTGGGTGCTCAGCCAGGTGTGAACCAGCGCCACCCGCGCGGAGCGGAGCGGATGAGTTTTGACCGTGGGCATCGCGGAGATGGAAACCGCCTCCAGCCCGAGGCTGGAAACCGCGTCCCTGAGCTGCTGGCTGCTGACGTTGCGGATCAGGAAGGTTCCGCGGTCGAACTTCTTCCCGCCGCTTTCGAATGGCTCCTCGGCCGCATCGATGGAAGCATCGCGGAGCTTGTAGCGAAGCGTGGCCAGCGTGGGCTCGGCGTTGTTGTCGACCGCAAAAATAGTTCCGTCGCCGCTGACTCCCGCGGGAGCGTGGATTTCCTTGACGAGTTCCATCGGAGCATCGAGAACTTTCGGATCGGTAACACGAGTCACTTTGACGTCGAACAGCTCGCCAAAGGTCCACCCGGTGTCGTCGTAAGGAGTTTTCTGTGGATCGTCCGGGCTCCAATATTGGTGATCGAGAAGCGCGTCGGCGATGCGCGAGTAGGGCTGGTCCATGCGGATGATATAGCTGCCCGCGGGGAATTCGCGGGTTGTAGTGGCTGGAGCTTCTTTATTCTCGTCTTTCCTTTCGTCCTTCGTTTGTTCTTCCTTCGCTTCCTTTCCAGGCTTTGTGGATTTTTTCGCTGGCAACGTCACGGTGAAAGCGGAGGTTGCGCGGGAAATTTCAACCGCCTGCTTTTGCAGGACGCGCAAGAGCTCGGCTTGCGAGTCCAATCTGGGATCGTCGGAAGGCAAGATGTACGCTGCCGGGCCTTCTTCGTGCGGCTTCATAATGGAACGCTTAGATTTCAGATAGAAATTCTTCAGGAAGAGCCGCTTGTTTTCGTTGAAATAATGCAGCGAGGTGAGCAGGCCAGTTTCTTCGTAGTTGTTATTGTCGCGCTGTGACCAGAGCGTCTTCGGAAGCGGGGGATTTTGCTTGTACCAGGTGCGCGCATACTCGTCCGGGTCGAGAGTGCGCTCAAGCGTATCCGCGCCGCCATTGCCAAAGGTTTCGTAAAGACGGCTGATGCCGTTGTGCATGGCGGCGATGAACATCAAATAGCCCGGGGACCATGTGTCGAAAACGCCGTGGGTAAATACGCCGGGCATGCCGAACTTGGTCATGTCCGCGACATTGCGCCAGCCGATCATTTCCCATTCGTCAGTGAGAATCGGATCGACCCAGGCGTTGAATGGGCCGTCGCCGGCGGTGTTGTCGTAAAGATATGGCACGGATTCGTGCAAGTCGTGGAGAACCTGGGCTTTCCAGTCGACGTAAGTGTTCAAAACGTTTTGCGTGAGCTTGAGCGTCATGCCCATGGCGTCGCGGTTGTTGTCGTGGGCGACGTATTTGCCCCAATAAATGAGCGGAGGATAAAAATCCTTTGGGTGCGAAAGATGCCAGTGATAGATGTCCACCATCCGATCGCGGCCGTCGACTTCGACGACCGGGGTGATGAGCGTGATCATGCCATCGCGGATTTCGCGGATGTACGGGCTCTCATCGACGGCCAGGCGATAGGCCAGTTCCATTAACGCGGTGGGCGCGCCGGTTTCGGGCGAATGGATGGTGCCGGTGATGTAGTAGACCGGAACGGCTTGGGCGACGAGTTTGTCGGCTTCCGCGTCGTCGAGTTTGATCGTGCGCGGGTCGGCTAACTTGGCGAGGCGAGCGCGGTTCTCTTCAAGATTTTTCAAGTTTTCAGGAGAAGAGACCGCCACGGCGATCATCTCGCGGCCTTCTTCCGTCTTGCCAATGGAGAAGACTTTCACGCGCGGGCTGGCCTTTTCGAGCATGCGCATGTATTTGTAAACGTCCTCGGCGTATGGGAGGATTCCGGGGGCACCGGCGACGTCTCCGAGAACGGCTTCGGGTGTTGGAACATTTTTCGAGGCAGGCAGATAGTTCACGAGAGGCGACGTGAAGTATGCCTCGGTGGTGTACTTTTGGATTTTCGCCGTGTAGGCCTCGTCCACGGGCTGCTTGGGATCGCGTGCCGGCGCGGTTTCGCCATCGCCCAGCGCCGCGGAGCCCGCCAGGCCGAGCAGAAGCAGCAGGGCCAGGCTGCGCAAGATTTGCACACGCACTTCTGTCGTACGCATCATTTGTTTCCCCCAAGGTACAAAGTGGAAGGCGGATTGTAACGCAGGAGCTAGTCCGCGGCGACAAAAGTTATGCACACGGGCGAAGGCACCTCGATCGTCTGGCCCGTCGGCGTCAGACTGCCCGTAGCGGAGTCGATGTGGAAGACGACAACGTTGTTCGACTCCTGATTTTCGGCGAGCAGGTACGCGCCTGTTGGATCGATGACGAAATGGCGAGGCGTTTTGCCGCCGGTTAGAACTTGTCCTAAAGACTTCAGCGTTCCCTTCTTCTGATCGATTGCAAAAGCGGCGATGCTGTCGTGACCACGGTTCGAGGTGTAGAGGAATTTTCCCGAGGGATACACGGCAATTTCCGCGGCGTCGTTCTTGCCGGAGAAACCGCTGGGGAGAGTGGAAATCGTCTGCAAGGGTGACGTAAACGATCCGGTCTTGTCCTTATAGGAGAAAACCGTCACCGTCGAGGCCATTTCGCTGACCACGTACCCGAATTCCCCGTTGGGATGAAATGCGAGATGGCGCGGACCGGAGCCCGGCTTTACTTTCGCAAATCCGGAGAGAAGCGGGGTGAAGACTCCGCTGCTGCCATCGAAACCATATACGATCACCTGATCGAGACCCAGATCGACGGCGAGCGCGAAACGATTGTCGGGCGAAGTGCCAATCCAGTGAGCGTGTGGGCCTTCCTGGCGTTCTTTGTTCGGGCCGGAACCGGAATGCTGGACGAATCCGCTCGCTGTCCCAAGACTCCCATCAAAGTGGACGGGAAAAGACGCGATGCTGCCGCTGTCGTAGTTCGCGACGAGAACGTAGGCGCCAGTCTTGTCGACCGAAATGTAACAAGGGCCGGCGCCGCGCGTTGGAACTTGATTCAAGAATTTGAGCGAACCGGTCTTCGCGTCGATAGAGAAGGCGCTCACCGCGCCGCTGACTTCGCCGTTGAAATTGCCGATTTCATTCACGGCGTAGAGAAACTTGCCGTTGGGATGCACGGCCAGGAAGGAGGGATCAGTCGCTTCCGCTGCTACACCGATGGGCGTCAAGCGGCCCTTCGCCGGATCGAAGCGGTAGGCGTAGATGCCCTTGCTATTGGTCTTTGTGGTGTACGTCCCGACGTAGGCGATGTATTGGCCCTTTGCTGCTGGTTTTTCCGTGGTTTTCGCCTGAGAAAACAGAAGGCCGGGAGTGGAAAGAACAAGTAACAGGACAAATAATCGTCGCGTGATTTTCATAAGGGAAAGAATTCTAACATTATCAGGCGGATGTTGTAGGGGCGCACCATCCGCGCCTCCACAGAGGCAGCGCGCTCGCAAAGGCGGAGATCCGGCTACTTCTTTTCTTCTTCCTGCTCTTCCTGAAGCACGGCTGCGGCCGCGACGGAATCGCCTTCTTCGAGGCGCAGGAGTCGCACGCCCTGGGTCGAGCGACCGGCTTCGCGAATCTCGCTGGCGTGAACGCGAATCACTTTGCCATCGTGGGTAATGATCATGACGTCGGATTCTTCTGTGACTTGCAGAGTGGCCACGACGGAACCGTTGCGGTCCGTGGTCTTCATGTTCACGACGCCCTTGCCGCCGCGCGAGGTGATGCGGTATTCCGCGAGCGGAGTGCGCTTGCCAAAGCCTTTTTCGGCGACCGTGAGCATGAGCGTGACGAGAGAGTCCTTGATCTGCTCGTTTTCGAGTTCCTCGAGATTCTGAGTCGTGACTTTGTGCTCCTTGGCGATGATCTCGAAGTCGGGCTGAACGGCGTCCATGCTGACGACGTAATCTTCCTTATCGAGATCCATGCCGTTCACGCCGCCGGCGTTGCGGCCCATTGGCCGCACTTCGGTTTCGCGGAAGAGGATGGCCTGGCCTTCGTGGCTGGCGAGGAAGATCATTTGCTTGCCGTCGGTAAGCTTCGCGCCGATGAGCTCATCTTTGCCGTCGAGATTGATAGCGATAATTCCTGTGGAACGCGGATTTGAGAATTCCACGATCGCAGATTTCTTCACCGTGCCGCTCTTCGTGGCCATAAAGACGAACCGGCCTTCTTCTTCGAGGTTTTGCGCGGCGACGAGAGCGGTCAACTTTTCGTCTTCCTGGAATTTTACGAGGCTGGAGATGGCCTTGCCGCGCGTGGCCGCGGCGGCTTCCGGCAACTCGTAGACTTTGAGCCAATAGACGCGGCCTTTCGAGGTGAAAAGCAAAATGTAGCTGTGGGCCGACGCAATGAAGAGGTGCTCGACGAAATCTTCTTCCTTGGTGCGGGCACCGATGCGGCCTTTGCCGCCGCGCGACTGGTGCCGGTAGGTGTCGGCGGCCGTGCGCTTGATGTAGCCGGCGTGGCTGATGGTGATGAGCATGTCGGTGTCGGCGATCAGGTCTTCGAGCTTGATTTCGTCGACTTTGTCGACAATCTGCGTGCGGCGGTCGTCGCCATAGGCTTTTTGGACTTCGCGCAACTCGGCGGTGATAACCTGCTTCAGCTTTTTCTCGCTGGAAAGAATTTCCCTCAGCTCGGCGATGTGCTCGCGGATGGACTTCAATTCCTTGAGGATTTCGTCAACGGAGAGCTGCGTGAGGCGATGCAATTGCAATTCGAGAATGGCGTCCACTTGACTGGGCGTAAGGCCCTCTGAGACGGAGCGTGTGAGTTCACCTTCGAGCCCGGCGACGCGATACTTTCTGCCGTCGAGCTTGACGCCATCGATTTTGCGGGGTTTTCCGTTCTCGGTGATGGTGACGTCCTGCTCAGAAAAATAGTTGAGCAGGTTCTGCTTGGCTTCCGCGCGGCTTGAGGAGCCGCGAATGATGCGGATGACGGTGTCGAGATGGTCGAGCGCGACCTGGTAGCCGACGAGAATGTGCTCGCGCTCTTCGGCTTTGCGAAGTTCGTAGCGCGTGCGACGAATGACGACGTCGCGGCGGTGCTCGAGGAACAGCTTGATCAGCGGAATCAGGCCCAGCTCACGCGGCTGGCCGCCCACGATGGCGAGCAGAATCATGCCGAACGATTCCTGCATCTGGGTGTGCTTGAAAAGATTGTTGAGGATGAGCTGCGATTCTTCGCCGCGCTTGATCTCGATGACGACGCGCATGCCTTCGCGGGAAGATTCGTCGCGGACATCGGCGATGCCTTCGATTTTCTTGTTTTGGACGAGCTCGGCGATGCGCTCGATGAGCTTCGATTTGTTCACCTGATAAGGAATTTCGGTGACCACGATGTTTTCACGGTCTTTGCCGACGTCTTCGATGGCAGCTTTGGCCCGCATCATAAAGCTGCCGCGACCCGTTTTGTAGGCAGCTTCGATGCCTTCGCGGCCCGCGATGTAAGCGCCGGTGGGAAAATCGGGGCCGGGCACGATCTTCATGATCTCTCTCAAAGGCGTATCCGGTTTGTCGAGGAGCAAGATCGCGGCTTCGACGATTTCGCGCAAATTGTGCGGCGGAATATTGGTGGCCATGCCGACAGCGATGCCGCTGGCGCCGTTGACGAGTAGATTCGGGATTCTCGAGGGTAGGACAAAAGGTTCTTCGCGCGTCTGGTCAAAGTTGGGGACGAAATCGACGGTTTCTTTTTCGAGGTCGGCGAGAATGTCTTCGCTAAGTTTGGCGAGGCGCGCCTCTGTGTACCGCATGGCCGCCGGAGGATCGCCATCGACAGAGCCAAAATTCCCCTGTCCGTCGATCAGCGGGTAACGCATGTTGAAGTCTTGTGCGAGGCGGACCAGGGCGGGGTAGATGACGGCTTCCCCATGGGGATGGTAATTGCCAGAAGTGTCGCCGCAAATTTTCGCGCATTTGCGATAGCCGCGGTTCGAGGCGAGGCCGAGGTCATTCATGGCCACTAGGATGCGGCGCTGCACGGGCTTGAGGCCGTCGCGCACATCGGGTAGCGCGCGCGCGATAATCACGCTCATCGAATAGTCGAGGTAGGACTTCTTCATCTCGGCTTCGATATCGACCGGCAGTAGCACCGACTTGTTTGTTTCGTCCGCCATTTCCCCTCGCTCCGACGTTCTTAGACCTTCGACTGATGCTGCTGAGCCCTTCTAATGGCCTGCACATCCGCAAGGTCCTGCTCTCTTCCACTTGCGATTTTTGCGGCGATCAGTTCTTCGGCCGAAATAAAATTCGCGTACAGACCGTGTTTCTCATCCACGAGAACTTCGACGCGGTTTCCCCAACACGTCTCAAATTGCACCCCGGGAATTCCCGGAAAAATATCTACTTGGCAGGGCGGTGCACCAATCCTGAAAAAAGTCTCTGGCTCCAGAAATCGGCTCTTGTCCATATTCTTAAGCGGAGCTCCGAATCGAATCAACGCCTCATATAACGCATCAATGTTGCCTCGATCAGAGCTCACAAAAATATCGATATCCTGCGTGGCACGAGGCTGGGCATGAACGCTGACGGCCCAGCCTCCGATAATCAGATACCTCACACTACGAGCGCGGAAGGCAGACAGGAGATCGCAAAAATTGCTGTCTAATTTCAGCTTCATTGCCGCTCCCCTCGAAGAAAGCAAAGCTGAGTTCCTGTGTGGCTACCATGCGCTCGAGCGGCGACCGGCTCTGCCAGTAGGCATATTCTTCATCCTTGGACTGCCTGAGGACTTCGGGGCTGTGCTTTAGGACTCGGACGCTTACGTCACTCGTCTTGCTCATAAATCTGCCTTTCCCTCACTCGCTCGCTCCAATACCCAGTCCTTTACTGAATCGAAAGCGTCCGCTGCGTTTGTATAGCGCCGCGGCGCGAAATGTTCTTCAAGTTGCACCAAGAATTCTTCGCGCTCCGCGTCACTGGACAACTCGATGGCAACGCCTCGTTCATTGTCGGGCGAGTTCGTTGCCGCCGCGCGAAATTCGCTCACGCTCAATCCACGCAGCCCCGGCAATGTTGTCCAGCCCAATTGGTAAAACATGGAAGCCGGACTAAATATCCAGGTTCACGACTTCGAGGGCGTTTTCCTCGATGAACTTGCGGCGGGCCTCGACGTTTTCGCCCATCAGGGTCGTAAAAATATCTTCGGCGGCCACGGCGTCCTCAAGTTTCACTTGCAGCAGAGTACGCGTTTCCGCGTTCATCGTGGTTTCCCAAAGTTGCTCGGCGTTCATTTCGCCCAAGCCCTTGAATCGCGTGATCGTAAAATCTTTCTTTGCGTCTTCCACGACATAGTTCAGCACATCGTGCACGTTTTCTTTGGTGGCTTTGTCGCCGTTACGCGCTACGGTAAAGGGCGGCTTGTTGAATTCCTCGATCTGCTTGGCGAGCGCACGAAGCCGCTTGTAATCGGCCGTCGACGCCAATGCCCAGTTCACTTTCTGGTTGTGCGGTGGCCCAAACTGGATTTCGTAGAGGCTGTGCTCTTCGTCGAACGCCACTTTGCCTTCGAGCTTGAGCTTCGCTTTTTCGATCTCTTTCAGAAGCTTTTCCAGAGCTTTCTTGTCCTCGAAATCCGTTTTCTTTTCGAGGCCGCTTTCAGAAAGCAATTCGACCAGACCTTGTTCGCGCAAACGCCGGCCCAGTTTCGCGGAAGCGGCTTCGAATTCCTGGACGTTCAGCAAAAATTTTGTGAGGCTGGCGCCTTCGAGCGATACGCCCTCTTTGGCTTTGACGACGTGGTCTTCCGTGGCGCGCTTCATCAGTTCGTGCGCAAATTCGCGCTCGTCGCGGATATAGCGTTCGCTTTTCCCGCGTTTCACGCGATAGAGAGGCGGCTGCGCGATGTATATGTGCCCGCGTTCGATCAGCTCCTTCATGTGGCGGAAGAAAAAGGTCAGTAGGAGGGTACGGATATGCGAGCCGTCGACATCCGCGTCAGTCATGAGAATCACTTTGTGATAGCGGAGCTTGCCCGCGTCGAAATCGTCCTTGCCGATCCCGGTGCCGAGCGCCGTGATGATCGCGCGAATTTCTTCGTGTCCAAGCATCTTGTCGTAGCGGGCTTTTTCGACGTTAAGGATTTTGCCTTTGAGCGGCAGGATCGCCTGGTACTTGCGGTCGCGGCCCATTTTCGCCGACCCGCCAGCGGATTCGCCCTCAACTACGAACAGTTCGCAACGCGACGGGTCGCGCTCCTGGCAATCAGCGAGCTTGCCAGGCAAGCCGCTTGAATCCATGGCGGACTTGCGCCGCGTCAATTCGCGCGCTTTGCGAGCGGCCTCGCGGGCGCGCGCCGCGTCGATGCACTTGCCGATGATGCGGCGAGCCACAGTGGAATGTTTGTCGAACCATTCGCCGAGCTTTTCGTTCACGAGTTGCTCGACGTCGCCCTTGATGTCGCTATTAAGTTTGCCCTTGGTTTGCCCTTCAAATTGCGGCTGCGGCAGACGAACGGAGACGACCGCCACGAGGCCTTCGCGAACGTCGTCACCGGTGATGGTCACTTCGTCCTTCTGCTCCTTCAACATTCCCGCGGACGATGCGAAGTTGTTGATGGTGCGGGTTAAAGCCGAACGAAAACCGGAAAGGTGCGTTCCGCCGTCGACGGTATTGATGGTGTTTGCAAAAGCAAATATATTTTCGCCGTAGGTATCGTTGTATTGCAGCGCGATTTCGATTTCCACGCTGCCGCGCTTGCCTTCCATGTAGATCGGTGAATCGTGCAGAGTCTCTTTGCCGCGGTTGAGGTGTTTCACAAACTCGGCGATTCCGCCGGTGAATCGGAATTCCGCGTTTTTCTCGGAACGTTCATCGGTCAGGGTGATCTTCAAACCTTTGTTGAGGAATGCCAGCTCGCGCAAGCGTTGCGAAAGCGTGTCAAAGCTAAAGCTTGTTTTCTCGAAAATGGATGGGTCGGGATGGAACGTGACTTTCGTACCGGTTTTTCGCGTCTTGCCAGTCTGCTTCAGTTTGGAAGCCGGCTTCCCTTTTTCGTAGGACTGCTCCCAAACAGCTCCATCACGCGAGATTTCCAGCTCCAGCCAGTCCGAGAGTGCATTCACGACGGAAACGCCAACGCCATGCAGGCCGCCGGAAACCTTGTAAGTTTCGCTGTCGAATTTTCCGCCAGCGTGCAGCACCGTCAGCACGACTTCGGCAGCGGGCCTCTTTTCCGTCGCGTGCATATCCACGGGGATTCCGCGACCGTTATCTAGCACGGTCACCGAATCGTCGGCGTGCACCGTAACGTTGATTTCGTCAGCATAGCCGGCCATCGCTTCGTCGACGGAGTTGTCCACGACTTCCCAAACGAGATGGTGCAAGCCCATGTCGCCCGTCGAACCGATGTACATCGCGGGACGCAGTCGCACGGCTTCGAGCCCGCCGAGGACTTTGATTGACTTTGCGTCGTACTGATGACCCGGAGCTTTTCCGGTCACCGCTTCCTTATCGCCCATGTAGGCTCCTGACGAAATTCTTACCGCGCAAAGGCGGACCCCGAGCTATGAGTTGAGCCTCAGCGCTCGAATACTTTTCTCAATCTTTTGTGAAGCGAGGAAAGGCGTGCTCGCGAAATGCTCCGTACGTCGCCTTACCCTTTGATTCCGTTCGCAAGCGAACGAAACTCGTAGGGTTCCTGCTCCATCCCGTCTCGCGCAGCGAGACGTGGCGAAGACTTCTTATCTCCAAGTTTCCGGCTCCATAGCTCCTGGCGCGAAGCTAATCTGCTGGGCCGAAGTCACTTGGCCGACGTGCCGATTTGGAGGTTTCCGTACTGCGAATCGACAGCAATACAATTCTACCCCACCCTAAGAAGTTTAACAAGGGTGATTGAAACCGACGAGGGGCAGTAAGCCTTTCTTTTTCAGCGTATTGCGGATTTCTTAGATGAACCTTGCAAGCCAAAGAACGACGTTCACTCATTCGGGAACCATGCGCGTAAAACAATGAGCAATCTTTGAAATTCGGGGTCAGTACAGGCAGCGAAACCGACGTTTTTAGCCACTTCGAGATAGACCGCCGTCGAAAGGGCCTTGTTTACCTTGCGGAGTGCTCCCTCGAGGGCTTCCTTAGGCCGATGCGGCTTAGGCGCTCCCTCGTGCATGTAGCCGCGCTCCACGAGCCATGTTCTAAGTCTGGTCGGACTTCGCCATCCCACTGCGGAAACGACGATTGGAGACTGAGCCCACAACCAAATTTCTAGTTCTGGCGAGAGAACGACTACGGATGACCGATCTCTCCAACCATTAACGTCAAGACTGCCCTGAATCTTGCCTCTGAGCTCGTCTGGAGGATCGGCCGAGCCACATCCTTCGTGGTCAAGACAAACAAGGGCGTGGCTGTGAGTCCTAATGTATGGCCTAAGGTACTGGTGAGCTGTTTTTCTCACGCCGCCGTCATGCTGCGGATGTGATAGGGAATCAACCACAATCGCTCTCGTGCCGGTCGACTCGCTTCGTTCGACGATGGCCCTCACTGATTGTTCCATCTTTCTGTCTGCGGCGAGGATGACTAGATCTGTCACCCGAGAACACCCGCTGCGAAAAGATCTCCTATTTCAACCTCGCCCTGCCAGTCCTTTAGGCGAGGATGCTCTGACCCGCTAATAACGTCAGTGGCCCCGCCCGGAGTCCGACCGAAACATAACACCTGTTCAGGTTTCGCGAGCCTAAGTAGGACGGGAGAGTGAGTCGCAACAAGAACCTGTGCATCGTATACAGAGGAGAGCGATTGAAAAACCCCCTCCACTGCTCTCGGATGGACTCCATTTTCAGGTTCTTCTATCAAGTAGATGTCATCGTGAGGCTTAATATAGGGAAGCGCCGTCAAGGCGAGCATACGAAGAGTTCCATCTGATACGAGCCATGATGGAACTCTCACACCGTTCTCGTAAGCAAGAGTTAGGTAAACGTGTCGATCCTCAGGTCTATCCCGAGTGTTTATGGCCTTAAGGTCTGGCAGGATTGTCCTGACATGCGAGACCCACTCTTCAAAAAGTTTTGGAGACCTATTCCGTAGACGATGCACCACGCTTGCCAAATTCGAACCGTTAGGCCACAGATATCTTCCGCTTCGTTTTGGCGACGGTTCGCGCATCCTACGAATATCCAGCGCGATCGTTTGTATTCCACCCATGAGCGCTGTCTTTGCCCACGTTGCGATAGGAAACTTTGTCGGATCCTCAGGAAGATTTGCCAGTGCCGTTTTCGAAGGTCCGAACCTGAATTGGAGATTCCAATTTGTCATCTCGCTCTTAAAGTAGTCATTGCTGGATGACTCGATCTTCTTTAGGATCGTTCTTGATCTGCGCCTTTGTGGTTGCGCCCCCAATAGGATGGAAGTGGGTGGAACTGGCTCAATAGGAAAAAGTGAACGTTGTTCCCGCACAGGCAGTTCTTCCTCGCCCATGAGCACCAAGCTCTCAGCTAATAAGCTCGCGCCAGACTCCTGCTCGCTAATCCCGATGGCAACTTCATACCTGCAAATGGTGTGTTGTCTGTTGAGACGAGGGAGTTGATCTGGTATTCGAAGATTTAGAGCGAGCTCGAACCGCGACGTTTCGCGTTTCCATACAAGTTCGTCAACACGATTGCCACTCGAAGCCCGCTCCTCAACTGCAAAATCCGGTCCTTGCATGAGAAGATCAGCGAGAAAGGAAATGACGTCTAAAAACGTGCTCTTACCGGACCCGTTCGGCCCAACGAGTAGGTGGAAACTTCCCAGACGCTGCTTAACATACTTGAGACAGCGGTAGCTGAGAGCCTCGATAGAGTGAATCATTTTTGTCAGATACGCATGGGCATGATGATGTAGCGATAGCGGTAAGATTCGTCGGCGAGAGGGCGCATCTGACCGGCCGATTGTTCGTCCTTCAACTCAATGCTGATCGGGCCGTCGGCCGCAGCGGCTAGAAAATCGAGCATGTAGGAGGAATTAAAACCGATGGCGATGGCATCGCCCTTGTATTCCTTCTCGATATTTTCTTTGGCCTCTCCATATTCCGGACTCGAAGCGGAAATCTCAATGCCCTCTTTCGAAACTGCCAGCTTGACGGCGTGCGAACGCTGATCGGCGAGTTGCGACACGCGGCGGACGGCGTCGCTCAGTTCCGCGCGCTCTAGCACCACGGTCTTGTTATTGTCGCGCGGAAGCACTGCTTCATAATTTGGAAATTGCCCGGTCAGAATTCGTGAAATCAAGAGCCGATGGCCGATCTGGAAGTAAAGATGGCTTTCATCCTTGGCGAATTCGATGGATGCATCTGATCCGGCCGTGCTCGCGAGTTTCTCAACTTCGTCCATCGCTTTTTTAGGAATGAGAACCTTCACTTCACCGTTTAAGCCAGCCAGTTTCTGGTCCGTCTCGGCAAGCGCCAAGCGATGGCCATCCGTGGCTACCATCGCCAGGGTATCCGGCTTCAGAATCAAGAGACCGCCGTTCAATGTATAGCGCGACTCCTCCATGGAGATCGCAAACTTGGTCTTGGCGATGAGGCTTTCGAGAACTGGAGCAGAAATCTTAACGAGCGTGTGGGGCATTACCGGCAGGGCCGGAAAGTTTTCCTTCGCCATGCCCACGAGCTTGTATTTCTTCCTGTCGCTGATG
>DATJXZ010000066.1:0-3572 GCA_035499815.1 Candidatus Solibacter sp.
TTTCCGCAAAGCTTCTTCGCGTCCCCAAAGAAAACCCATGTGTGGCGCAAAGATCTTATAGCCCGAGCAAACCAAATAGTCACAATTCCACTCTCTAACATCAATCACGCCGTGCGGACCGAAGTGAACGCAATCGAGAAAGATTTCCGCGCCGGCTGCGTGCGCCACCTTTGCCGCCGCTGCAACATCAACTATCGAGCCAAGCGCGTTGGACGTCACCGTGCACGCTACCAGTCGCGTCCGCGAAGAAACCAGAGCGTCCAAGTCTTCTGCATGGAGCGTGCCGTCGTCCCGCATTTTCCACCAGCGAAACTTGGCTCCCTCCTTTTCGAGGGCGAGCCAAGTGGCCACATTCGCCTCGTGGTCCATATCGGTGACCACGATCTCGTTGCGCTCGCCGAGCGTCTGTCCGATCGCGAGGCTGACGATCCTGACGAAGGACGTCGCGTTCATCCCAAATGCAATCTCATTCGGACTCCAGGCATTTACGAAATCCGCTACCGTCTGGCGAGCCCTCGCAATCCCTGCATCGACCTCTCGACTCTTGGGATAACGGCCTCCACGCTGGACGTTGCACTCGAGCAGATGCCTGTTTACAGCGTCGAAAACCTGCTGGGGCACTTGGGCGCCCGCAGCGTTGTCAAAAAAAATGAACGGATCCGCGCGCGCCAAGGCGGGGAACCGTGATCGAACCGATTCGACGGGAAAGGCGCCACGGGCCGACCGTTGCTGGTCTTGTCCATCATGGGTTCGGCTCATGAATTGCTCCTTGAGAAATGAACGGCGACATATGTCAGCATCAAATAATTAATATGTCATTTAATATTTGCCTGTCAAACCTTTACGGGCTGGGCCTTGCCCGTCTTGGCGTCTAACGGGACTTCGGTCCTTCCTTTGCTGGAGCGGTGCTCATGCTTGGCCTTGATCGCGGCCACTCTTTCAAAGTGATCGCAGAGCATTTTCGCAAGCTCCTCCTGGTTTGGCTCCTGAGGCGCGGGAGGCGCAACCGCAACCAGCGAGCGCGCTGGCAGACAGCTCCGTGCGCTCCTGTCCTCCGCCTCGGCGCGCGCGCGGCGCTCGGCGCTCTCGCGAGCCAGGATGTCCAAGCGATGCACGCGCAGTCCAAATTGCGCTGAGAATTCATTCTGGCGGGAATCGAAGATGGTGAGCGTCACAAAGATAGGAGCAAGGTGGCCGATTTCGGCGGGCATGGATTCTTCAGACGACACCAGGAGAAGGCCCTCGATTTCGTCCCCAGGGTTCAGGCGGTTCTTGCGTCGCGCGACGTGGCGATTGAGAACCATGTCGTCGGGATAATGGGAACCGTCGGGGAAACAGTAGTTTCCGTACTTGTTCGATGATCGCTTCTCGGGGAGCAAGAGCGATGTTTTCGTGATCCCCCAGGGAGTCCGGATCTGGAATCCCGTGATGTCGATCGCACGGATTGCCTCGTTGCGAATCATGAGGTCAATCGCGTAGCCCGTTCCTCCGTCCTTGAGAAAAATGGCCTTACTGAAGTTCAGGCCCGGGACACTTTCGATTGCCAGTCCGATCGGCGAGATCTTGTAGGCGTGATCGCGCAGGACGGGACAGCCGCCGTTCTGCAGCTCACGTACGATTGCGTCCCACAGCTCAGGCGTGTATTTCATGGAAGCTTCTCCCTGTGGCTTTCCGTCTCGGTTTGCCGGCGGCAGGCTGCCGGCTCCGAAGCCAGGTTTCGTACAACGTTTCCACGTTCCAGAAGCCCGTTACAAAAAATACGTGCGCGACGTGCACCACGTGCATCTACCCCCTCGCTTCCGATCTAATTGCTCTTCATTTCGCGGTCTTGCATTCCGTACAGAATTCGCATCGCGCTTCGCCCTGAATGGAACGCACATCATACGCGCGGGCCAGTTCATGGATCTTGCGCCGAATTGCGTTTGTGAAACGGATTCCTCTTCCAGCGCGGCCGAGGCGCTCGGAGAATAGACCGTTAGCGCGCAGGTGGTTTCCTACCTCGCGCGGGTCGAGGTGGATGCTGTCACCCCGGCCCTTCAAGATGCCGTTCGCGATGGTGGTAAATTCGCCCACGCGAGCCTTACTGCGGTTGAGCTGGTGAGTTAAGAACAGAGCAGCCTCGATAACGACGGCTTGGATCGAATCTGTGCGCCTCATCCGAGCGTCGCGATCTTGCGGCTCGAGCAACATGGGCAACAAACGTTGCAGCGAGGGATCATCTGCGATCGAGTTCCCGAGCATGGATGCGATCTCGCGTATCGGAAGGCCCAATTCTGGCGCGTCGAAATGCGATGCGCGAACTGCCGCAAGATTTAGCTCACGGTAGCGAAGAAGCTTTCCTTTCAACTGCCGCGCGTATTCGGCCAGCGTTTGCGAATCGAGGTGGGGAAGTGAACCCCGGGTCGGGGTAAGGCTCACCTGAAGGGCTTGGTCGAGAATCCAGCGGTCACGCAGGGGTTCGGCCGTGCAAACCAGCGTCGGAATAAAAATGTCGTGGAATTTGCCCTGCCGAAGAATACGGCTGCCGGGACGACTGAGAACCCGCAGCACGCGTGCGAGCTCTCCATTCGGCGTAAGTTGGTCGATTACGAGGAGGGTCGCGCGTGGTGACTCTGGTAGCGTGAGGAGTGAATTCAACGTGATCTCGCCAAGCTGCACTGGTTCGATGCTGAGGCAAGCAAACATCCGCAAGAAAAGGCTGGATCCGACCAGATCCGACGCAACAACCGAAGCAAATGGCCAGATATTGCAGCATTCCGGAAACTGAATCGCGAACGCGAAGTATGTCAGCGTGAGCACCGACTCCGACGGCAGCCCGGGGTGGAGAGCAAGAAAATTCCGAATTTCGTCGAAAAGTTTCCCTGTCGAGCCAAAATCGATTGCTTCGATCGCGCGGTGAAGCACGCCCGAGGGCGCCTGGGACTCGCTTTCCGATGCTGAATCCATCTTCATGTATCAGGTCCTTGATTCGAAAAATGCTCCCCAAAAAAGAAACGGGACGATGCGGAGGTAGCTGCGTCGCATCGTCCCGTAAAGGCGCCGGCCAATCGGCCGCTCGCGGTTCCGTGTTCAGTACTAGGTGCTAAAGATCAAGTCCAAGTTGATCCTAGCTCGAGCGCCTGCGCTTGTCAACCGATGAGCCCGCACCGGCAGGCTTCCACTCGCGCTATTAGCGTGTCTATCCATCTTCTAGGTGAACCCTACGCAAGTTGGTCTCCCGCCGACGAATCGTTCGCTGCGTGCCGGAACCGCACTATTGTGTGAGGTCGGCGCGTGCTGCCGCAATGCCTCGACCTCAGCAATCGCGAACCGTGCCTACTTGAAGTAGAGCGATTTTCTTCACGATTGTTCGGATGGCACCGGTTACCAGCCCTATTGCGACGCGGGGTTCTGGTCAAGGCCGACCAGCTTCCGGAACTCGGAGTCGTCGTGCAGACAATTGAAATCGGAATCCTTAGCTGCCCAATTGCGATTGCCGAATCCGGCTGCAAAGGCCTTTTTCAGTGTATCGAGCGCTTCGATTTTTTTGCCCAGAACTCCGTAGGTACACGCGGCATTGTAAAGAGTATTGG
>DATJXZ010000067.1:0-9272 GCA_035499815.1 Candidatus Solibacter sp.
CGAAGAAGCCCGCCGCCGCGCCAACCTCGATTTTGGCGGCCTCGAATCCATCAAGCAGCAAGCCCGCGAATCCCGCCGCGGCCATTTCCTCGACACTTTCTTCCAGGACTTGCGCTACGCCACCCGCATGTTGCGCAAGAATCCCGGCTTCACTCTCGCTGCCGCCATTACGCTCGCTCTCGGCGTCGGCGCCAACACCGCCATATTCAGCATCGTCAACGACGCGATTCTTCGTCCGCTCCCCTACAAAAACTCCTCCCGCATAGTCGAAATCTCCGCGCACAGCGCGATGTATCCCACATTTTCGCTGGGGATCTCCTGGATCAACTTCCGGCAAATCCGCGCGCAGGTCTCTTCGCTCGAACAAACCTCCGCCTACTATCAAAATGAAAAGTCGCTCACGGGCAGCGGCCAGCCCAGCGTTCTCTCCGTCGCCTTCGTCACCGATGGTTTCTTCGAAGAACTTGGCGTAATTCCCCAGCTTGGCCGCTTGCTTACCCCACTGGACGCCAAGCCGGACATGAATCATGTCGCCGTCCTCAGTGACGTATTCTGGCGCAGCCACTTTGGCGCCGATCCCTCGATTCTCGGCAAGACTCTTATTCTCGATAAGCAGCCCTACGTCGTTGCCGGTGTTGCCGCTCCAAAATTCTCATTTCCGTCGCAGGTTCAGGCCTGGTTGCCTCTCGCTCCGACCGCAGAGGAACAGCAGGAACCCGAGTACTTCATGCTCAACGACATCGCCACCTTGCGCCGCGGCGAAACCATCGCGAAACTGAATGCCCAGCTCCACGTCGTCGCTCAACAAACAATCAAGGAATACCCGGCCCTCTCCGCTGGCTTTCGGTTCTCCACCGCTCCCCTGCTCGAAGAACGCCTTGGCAATTCCCGTGATGCTTTCTTGATCCTCCTCGCTGCTTCCGCTCTCGTACTTCTCATCGCCTGCGCCAACCTCGCCAGCCTGTTGCTCGCTCGCGGCTCCGGCCGTCAGCGTGAAATGGCGCTGCGCGCCGCCCTCGGCGCCTCTCGCGGTCGCCTCCTTCGTCAAGGGCTCGTCGAAAGTTGTGTGCTTGCTTTGTGCGGCGGTTCTCTCGGAGTCGCCTTGGCCGCGGCCGGCATTCAGTTTTTCCGCGCCATCGCTCCCCCAGGCACCCCGCGCCTCGATGAAATCTCGCTCGACCCCACCCTTCTCTGGTTCTCCCTCCTCACTTCCCTGCTGGCTGGTATTCTTTTCGGCATCGTCCCCGCTCGCCGCGCCTCCCGCCTCGATCCCAACGACGCCCTCAAAGAAGGCACCGGCTCGGGTCTCGGCTCGGCCCGCTCTTCGCGCCAGTCCCGCCTCGGTAACGCTCTGGTCTCCCTCGAGGTCGCTCTCGCCTTCGTACTCGTCATCGGTTCCGTCCTCATGACCGTCACGCTTTCCCGCCTTCTTCACCAAAATCCCGGATTCCGCACCGACCACCTTCTCTCTTTCGAACTTCCCCAGCCTCCCATCACTAAAGCAGCCGATGTCGTGAACAGCATAGAACGCCAAATCAATCAGGTTCAGGAAGTTGTCCGGAAAATCCGTCAAGTCCCTGGCGTTGCCTCCGTGACCGTTTCCGACCACGGGGTTCTCTCCGGCATGATGATGATGCAGGGCAATCTTCTTGTGGATGGCGCTATACCCCTTTCTTCAAAGGAATCCCGCAGCGCCAATGCTCGTTACATCTATCCGGGATATTTTCAAACTTTGGGCATTTCTATCCTTCGCGGCCGCGAATTTACGGATCGCGATGTCCAAGAAACGCAGCGCGCCGTCGTCGTCAACGCCTCGATGGCTCGCGATTATTGGGGCACACTCGATGTCCTTGGCAGGCGCATCAGCATGTCCACGGATGACAAGGGCGGCCGCGAGTGGAACGTGGTGATCGGCGTCGCCGCCGACGCGCGCGAAGTCAACTTGCGCAACAGTCCTTCGCCCACTTACTTTATCTCCATGCTTCAAGGCGGTTCGGGTGGCATTCATCTCCTCGTGCGGACCCACACAGATCCGCACGTGCTCGCCGCCTCCATCACCCGGGAAGTCTGGTCCGCCTATCCCGATCAGCCTGTCACGCACCTCACGACCATGTCCGAAACCATTTCCCAGTCTCTCGGCGACGAACGCCTGCGCAGCATCTTGCTGACCGTCTTTGCCGGCATCGGCTTCGCTCTCGCTTTGGTCGGTGTCTACGGCGTCATCTCCTACACCGTTGCCCGCCGCGTTCAGGAAATCGGCATTCGCATGGCCCTTGGCGCCGCTCCTCTCGACGTCTTTCGCATGGTGATTGGCCAGGGGCTCTTGCCGGTTACTGTCGGAGTCCTTCTCGGCGCTGCATCCGCCTTCGGGCTCACTCGCTTTGTTGCCAGCGAACTTTACGGCGTCCGGCCCACCGACCCTCTCACCTACATCGGCGCTACCATCCTCGTCCTACTCGTTGCCATTCTCGCCTGCTGGATTCCAGCTCGCCGTGCATCCCGCGTCGATCCCCTCGTCGCCCTCCGCTATGAATAGGTTATTGTTCTGCGAACCACAACGAACCCTGAAAATAACCCCAACGCACTCATTGAAAGCAAAAAGGTTAAGACTATTCTCTAAGGAATGAGTGCACACCGAGGACATCGTGCCGTTCTGTGGTCTATTGTAGACAGCCCACGCAATGGTAGTATGGCACCACTTCTACCGTATGATGTCTATGCTTCCTGTTTGACATCATTCACGTATTATGACATCATTTTGAGATGAGAACCACAATATCTCTGGACGATGATGTCGTTCAGGAAATCAAGACATACGCCAAAAGCCGTGATGTCTCTATCGGCAAGGCCGTCTCTGACCTGGTCCGGCGCGGGCTGCGCGCACCACTGAGGACCCGCATCGTCAATGGGTTCCATGTTGTTGAGCTTCCGCCGGATTCACCTACCGTTACATCCGAGGACGTCAAGAAGCTCCAGGATGAACTGGAGTGAAATCTAGATTCTTGCTGGATGTCAATGTTCTCATCGCAATGGCTTGGCCCGCCCACAACGCTCATGCCAAAGTCGAGGAGTGGTTTTTGCGCCATGTGCATGACGAGTGGGCAACTTGTCCCCTGACACAAACCGCTTTCGTCCGAATACTCTCGAACCCTTCGTTTTCTACCGACGCGCTCGTGCCTCGGGATGCAGTGACTCTTCTGGAGACTTACGTCAGCCATCCTGCGCACAAGTTCTGGCCGGACGGGATCGGCTTCGTGGAAGCCCTTAAGCCGCTCACCGAGCGCTTGACCGGCCATCAACAAGTGACGGATGCCTATTTGCTGGGACTCGCGATCCACAAAAATGGAAAGTTCGCGACAATGGATCGGGCGATTTTGTCGTTGGTACCAGAAGAAGGACGGCAAAGCGAATTCATTGAGCTTGTCTGACTCGCCTACCCTGGGGGCCAGCGAAATTGGCGGCCGCCCAGTAGATGCAGATGGAGATGGAAGACTGACTGACCGGCGCCGGTGCCATTGTTGAAGACTGTGCGATACCCGGCCAAGAGATTGCGCTCGCGGGCCAGTTGCGCGGCGACCAGGTGCAGCTTGCCGATGATGGCTTGATCTTCGGTTGTTGCAACGTCCAGCGAAACGAAATGTTTGCGCGGGCACAGCAAAATATGCGTCGGCGCTTGCGGGCTGATGTCCTCAAAGGCGAAAATCTCGTCATCTTCGTAAACAATCTTGGACGGAATTTGTTTCGCGGCAATTTTGCAGAACAAGCAGTCGGCGCTCATCGGCGTTTCTCCGTAAATTGTCCGGCGAAAAGGATAGCTGTAAACCTGTGTGGATTAAAGAGCCGGCTAAAGCAGCGCACTTGTAGGGCACGATATATCGTGCCCCTACGGCTGCTCATCGAGGCGCACGACGAACGGCGTAAATCCCTCCTGGTCGCGAAGCTTTTCGCCGAGTTGCCGCGCCGCATCCTCTCCGGAAATCTTGCCGACCCGCACCCGGTAATACATCCCCTCCGGCGAATCGTATTGCTGAATGAAAATCGGCGAATAGGAAAGATTCAAGCGGTCGCGCAGGTGTTGCGCATTCGCGGGATCGCGAAACGCGCCAACCTGCACGGTAAAAAATCCTGCCGTAGGATCGATACCCGGTGTGAGAACTTCGACGCGTACGGGGACTACGCCAGGTCCGACCGACTCGATCTGCCGCGCCGCCGCGCGCGATAAATCGATGATGCGATTGTCCACGAACGGCCCGCGATCCGTGATGCGCACGGTCGTTGATTTTCCATTGTTGAGATTGGTCACGCGCACCATCGTGCCAAAGGGCAGCGTGCGGTGCGCGGCCGTCAATTTGTCCATGTCGTAGATTTCACCGTTGGACGCGCGCCGACCATTGAAGGGCACGCCATACCAGGAAGCGTTGCCCTCTTCCACGTAGCCCTCCGGCACAAGATTGTCCGAGGACTTGCCACGCTTCGGCGCGCGCATGGGAGCAGCCGCTCCCGGCGCAGGTTGCACTTCCGTGGAGCGCTTGGACGATTCGATGGTCTCTGGCGAGGCCGGCGCGGGTTGCGTGGGAACCGGCGGATTCGCTGTCACGCGACGCGGAGCACATCCGGCAATCAGGTAGGAACAGGCGAGGCTTAGCGGAAACAAGAAGCTTGTGCGGATGTGCGTGGCCCGTGAATCAGTCACAGGTTCGCTCGCATCAGGATTGCGATGGCGGCTTCTGCGAATCTTTGGGGACGCGAGCGGCGTTGCGCGCTTCAATCCATGCGGCCGCTTCCGTGATCTTCTCGGAAACTTCGCGCAGAAATTGCGCGGTGCGCTTTTCCGTTTCCGGTGCGACGTCTTCCTTCACAAAGGTTTTCACGCGCTGGAGTTCCTCATCCACACGCTTTCCGAAATCCTCGAAACTGTTGATATTTTTCAAGCGCGAAACCTCCTCGTCAATGCGGCGGCCAAATTCCTCGAATCTGTCCATGGGGCTGCGTTCCTTGTTCGCGGTAAAAAGCTGCGAATTCTGTATTATAGGAACGCGGTGCGTGGCCCGCAAGGAGGAGAATTGCCGCTTTCCTATGAATGGCAGCGCCGATTGGAGCGCTGGAAGAGTGCGTTGCATGGACTTGTTGGCCTGGGAGGGGGAGGTGGCGAGCAAGGACGGCGGCCGCAACTCTGCCCTGCTTGCGGAACGCTTGTGGGAATCCACTCGACGCGTTGCCACGTATGCGGCACGAGCCTGCGATTTTCTCTGGCGGCTTTCAGCAAGAAATTTTCAGGCGTGTTCGGCGAGCACGTCGCTCCGGTAACGACGGCGCTCCTAGTAGCAAATTTCCTGATGCTCGGAGTGAGTTGGATTTCGTTTGCGGCCGTTGGCAAGGGCGGAGGCCTCACCATCTTGTGGGGATTGAGCGGCGTACCTCAGTATCACCTGGGTATGAGCGTGCCCTTGCCGTATCTGTTCGCGACCCACGAATGGTGGAGATTGGTGACCGCCCAGTTTCTCCACGGCGGGCTGATCCATATCGGGTTCAACATGATGGTACTGATGCAAATTGGTCCGGCAGTGGAGGAGGTCTACGGATCTGCACGCTACCTGTTTCTCTACATTGTTACTGGAGCGTTCGGCTACGTACTGAGCTCAATCGCTGGACACTTCTCTCTCGGGGCGAGCGGCGCGCTGCTCGGGCTGATTGGCCTGATGCTGGCAATCACCACCAAACGAGGCGGATCGCAGATGCGCGAGTTGCGTTCGCGAATCATCACTTCGCTCGTCATCCTGTTTGCCCTGGGATTTACAGGGTTTATGGCCATGGACAATTGGGCCCATGGCGGCGGGCTGGCGGCGGGATTTCTACTGGGGAAACTCTTCGCGGACCAACCACCATCGACCGCGAACGAACGCCGGAGAGCTTATCTGATGGGGTGGCTGGCGGGGCTGGCCATTGTCGCGAGTTTTGTACTGATGATTATGCACTACCGCGAACCTTTGCCTGGCGATTCCGCACAATCCTATCCCGCGGCGGAAAGAAGTGCGTTACTCTACTGTAGGAACGGAGCTCCAGCCGTGGACCCTCATTCCATCGTCGTGGTGAGTTTGCACTCGCCCAAAGAGAAAGTTTGGGGCGAACTGTTGGACATTAATACTTCGGGCGTGACGCTGCGCGGGATCGACCTGAACTCGTTTGACCATTTCGTGCGGCAAATTAATGAGCCCGACGGCGAACGCATCGGCTTTCCCACGGTATTTTTCCCGATGAATCGCGTCGAGCGCGTCTCTCTTGATGAGCCAAGCGGTTCAATCCCTTCGATGAACGAGCTCTTCGCGCGAAAGATCGGCCGGACACTAACAGACTATCTTTCGCAGTTTGCCTAACGCCATTCCCAGCGCTCAATTTCCATGAAAAGGCCCAGCTGAACTGCGCTATCCTCAATGGCAATGAAAGGCCGCATCTGGACGGTTCCCAATCAAATCACCTTGCTGCGGCTCGGCTTCCTGCCGTTTTTTCTCATTCTTATTTCGTATGAGAGTTACAAATGGGCGCTGCTGGTGCTGGTTGTGGCTGGGCTTTCCGACGGCATTGACGGGTTGCTGGCGCGGAGCCTGAATCAGAAGTCTTCGCTTGGCGCTTATCTCGATCCCATCGCGGATAAGCTGCTGCTTTCTTCTTCGTTCATTATTCTGGCGTTCAAGAAAAAAATTGCGTGGTGGCTGACGATCATCGTTTTCAGCCGCGACATTTTGATCCTGGTCGTGGCGGTCGTGATTCTGCTGATTTCGGGCTACCGACCCTTCCCGCCTAGCATCTTCGGCAAACTGACTACCGCATTTCAGATCATTCTGGTGTTTACCGTGGTTTTTTCCGCGGCTTATCCGAACTTCCATCTCGCAAAAATCATTCATCTGCTGATTTATGGCGTTACGTTTATCAGCATCTTTTCGGCGTTTCACTACTCGTTCGGGACGGCGAGGAACTTGAGCGGTTCTCCCTCGTCGTAAGAAACTTCGCAAGAAAATACATTTATACAGAGGACTAAGAGACCACAGAGGAGGCGGAGAAGTTTGCCTCCATTCAGACGGGCATTGGTTTTGGACCGCTTGCTGGAACCAACAATTTTGGTTCCGTCAACGACTGCACCTGCTCGAGTGTCGCATCGGGAGCGAGTTCGCGGAGGACGAGGCCGTCCGGCGTGACGTCGATGAAGGCGAGTTCGGTGACGATGTGATCGACGACTTCGACGCCCGTGAGCGGAAGAGTGCATTTTTTCAGGATTTTGGGCTTGTTGTCGCGCGTGGCGTGCTCCATGGCGATGAAGACGCGCTTGGCTCCGGCGACGAGGTCCATCGCGCCGCCCATGCCTTTGAGCATCTTGCCGGGGATGGCCCAGTTGGCGAGAGTTCCTTTTTCGTCGACTTGCAGAGCACCGAGAACGGTGAGGTCGACGTGGCCACCGCGAATCATGGCGAAGGAATCGGCGGAAGAAAAATACGCTGTGCCTGGCAGTTCGGTGACGGTTTCTTTGCCAGCGTTGATGAGATCGGGATCGACCTCTGATTCAAGCGGATACGGCCCAACGCCGAGCATGCCGTTTTCCGATTGCAAAATAACGTCCATGCCTTTGGGCACGTGGTTCGCGATCGCCGTCGGCATGCCGATGCCAAGATTGACGTAGTAGCCGTCGCGCAATTCCAACGCGATACGGCGGGCGATGCGTTCGCGTTTTTGGTCATCGGTCAATGGCATTCGTCCGCCTCAGGACTACTTGGTTTTGACCGCTTTTGCAGCCAGAGTCAACGCGGGCAGATAAAGTATGAAAACCACAACAGCTACTGTAATGATCGTCCCAAGAAAGACGCTTGCGGTCAGCAGAATTCTACGCCTGAGTTCGCCGACCACGAATTCCTTTAGGATCCCAAACACAACCAGAGTGGTGAACAAAAAGGGGAGAAACCACCGCTGAGTAGCGATCAAAAATCGGGTCGGCATTGGTAGATCAACTGCGAGCGCTTGGAACATTGCGGCAAAAGGCTCGATGAGGTGGGCCGAGAGCAATCCAAGTACGCTGCATAGAAATGCTACAACTCCTGTTGCAAGCCAAGAAGCAGCGATGCTCAGTTGCGATCTAGTGTGAATTTGGTGTATTTCCATCGACGTGCTCTACGATTCATTGCCTTCTGATGGTGCGGCGCTCGATGCGCTTTTCGTAGCTTGGGCCTTGCAAGATGGCGTTGACGAAGATGCCGGGGGTGTGAACCTGGTTTGGATCGAGCTGGCCCAGATCGACTAATTCTTCGACTTCGGCGATGACGTAATCGGCGGCGGTGGCCATCATAGGATTGAAGTTGCGGGCCGTCTTGCGATAGATAAGATTACCCCAGCGGTCGCCTCTCCATGCTTTGATGAATGCGAAGTTGCCGCGAAGCGCGCTTTCGAGAACGTACTGGCGACCGTCGAAATCGCGGGTTTCCTTGCCTTCGGCGACCATGGTGCCATAGCCAGTCGGCGTGTAGAAGGCGGGAATGCCAGCGCCTCCAGCGCGGAGGCGTTCGGCAAGAGTGCCTTGCGGATTCAGCTCGACTTGCAGTTCGCCGCTCAAGACCAACTTCTCGAAGAGTTTGTTTTCGCCGACGTAGGTCGAGATCATTTTTTTGACCTGGCGATTTTGCAGGAGCAAGCCGATGCCGAAGTCGTCGACGCCTGCATTGTTGCTAACGATGGTGAGGGTTTTCGTTCCCTTGCGGCGGACTGCGGCGATGAGATTTTCCGGGATCCCACAAAGACCGAAGCCGCCCATGAGGATAGTGGCGCCGTCTTGCAGGTTGGCTATGGCAGCGTCGGCATTAGTGACACGCTTATCCACGATGAACGCTCCGCACCCGGCAGAGAAAGAACACAGGCGGGAGCCCGTGCTACTCGCTTTTGCCCGCCCTAGTTTTTAGGTTCAGCCGGGAAAAAGCAAGGTGTTCGTACGAAGGTCAAAAGGCCGTCTCAACGATTGGGTTTTGACTCCCCAGGGCAAGTCGCCGATGGAGCACCGCGCAGGTGTGTGACGAGAAGTTATCCACGGGCCCCCCACTTTTTTGTATCTGCGGATTCTAAAGGGGTTGCGAGCGCAATCTTCATAAGTGCGGATGGCTCTGTTGACATCCTAGGCACAGAGTATGTTTCGAGGAGTCGACAAGTCGGGGCCCGAGGTGTTTTCTAGTGAGGCAGGAGGGACGATGGCCGAAGTCGGACTCCTGCCTGTAGCTCGCGTGGCGCTGCAAGTGGCC
>DATJXZ010000068.1:0-34717 GCA_035499815.1 Candidatus Solibacter sp.
TGGCCACTTGCAGCGCCACGCGAGCTACAGGCAGGAGTCCGACTTCGGCCATCGTCCCTCCTGCCTCACTAGAAAACACCTACCGCCCCTTCTTGTCGACTCCTCGAAACATACTCTGTGCCTAGGATGTCAACAGAGCCATGAACACTTACAGAAAAACCCCAGGGGGTGGGTCTATTATGGTTAACCACGCAAATGCAAAAGCCAGAAGGCCTTCTCAAACCCTCCGGCTTTGACCGCTTCTTCAAGTTGACTGCTTAGCCCTCGACGAGTCCTCTTTCGAGCATTTCCTCGTCGCTGAGCCATAGGTCGGGGATATTGGCTGAGCCGAGCCGAAGGATATCTTCCAGCGCGCCGCGGACTTCTTTCAGGCCGAAGTCTACTCCAATCCGTTCCAGCAATTCGATTAGCGCCTGCGCGCCTTCTGCCAGGGCGGGCTTCGGATTCATCACGTCGGTGTCTAGACGATGATAGGTCATCACATAAATGGCGTTTGGTCCCGCGCCGTGCCGCACGATGTGCAGAAATCCACGGGTCGTCGGCTTTGCGGGAGCAAGTTTTGCGGCCAGCCCGGATCCGGAGGAGGCAACGCTCATTTCGCTACGGTCTTCTCCATGTGGAATAACGTTCCGTGATCATTTCTCCCTGTCAATTTGCGAAATCTACTAAGCCGAGCACACGACATTTGCCAATACCGAGAAGATTCAGCCAGACTGCACAAGTGGACTCGCCTCGCTGCCACAGGTCATTCGTTAAGACAGAACTGTTCGATGCAAGCGCGAGATCGAGACAACAAGGGTCCGGCTGCGCCCGATCGCGCCGACGAAGTCCTACAAACCAAATCGTTCTAACGCTTGGCAATCGCTCCCACATCCCGATTGAGCACTTCCAAAGCTTGAGGCCATCGCGCAGCCTTATGGCTGCGGCCTGCGTAGAGACAGAATATTTCGAGGCGATGACCCTAAGTTTCTCGGGGGACGGCGCTCCGAGCCCCCTCACGAAATCAGCCGTCTCCGTGGTAGGCATCAATAGTTCAGCAGCAATCAAATCGCAGGTGCGCTCGAGAGCAGCATCGGTCCGCTGAGTACTCCTGAATGCCGGGACGGTTTGTAACAAGAGATGAGCTATCTCGTGGGCCAAGGTAAAACGCTTACGGACGTACGGACTCTCGGAATTCAGTCTGATTACAAGTTCGCCGTGGGAGAGGCGGAAAAGTCCTCCCTCGAAAGGCAGTCTTTCCTCGATGATTCTATTGACTCCTAACCTGTGCGCCAAAGCCTCGAGTGGTTCACCGGGAAAACTTCCATCGGCGACGAAAATTTCGACGGCGCGAGTTGGGTCCTTTTGACCGACCAACCTAGCTACTCGCTCAAGATAAGGATTACTTGACGACTTCACTTCGTCTCCGCCTTATTAAACTCAGGACACCGCGAAAGTACTCCACAGATGCCTCGTCTCCTTTCCTAGTTGAGATGAGTTGCGTGCCGTATTTTTGAAAGGTGTCCGTATAGTGGATCCAACCCTCACGTTGTTCCAGATGGGTGTAGCCGTCTTTGGCCGCTTCCTTCATCCTTTGGAATGCCTTAAGTCGGGGATCCTTACGTTCATCGAGGTCGATTCTAATGACGCAAAGCTGGATGCGAGCTACGTCCTCTATTTGATCCAGACGCTCAGCGATTCTCTCAGCCAACCCGTAATGATTTCTTGCGCGCATGAACGCTCTGCGCTCAGCAAGGTACTTTCCGTTGTCCTCATGGCCGAGCATCTCTAGCGTCGGATCAGGTTCTTCAAGCATGGAGATACGTTCTAGTGCGTCGTTAAACGCCCGTTCCGCGGCGACTGCGGAGTCCTTCATTGCGCCCAGAGCTCCTGCGTAAGTCAGTAGATGTTCGGCCCATAGTGAGGTGCCAGCCCGGCCCTCAATTTCCGATTCGATGCTATCGAGGTGCCCGAAAGCTTGGTGGGCCTGCCCCCTGTGAACACACGCGCGAGCGAGTCTAAGGATGTGCCGCAATCCAGCTTCATCTGCGCCCATCGCCGACCCTCACTAGCTGCACCCTGATGTGCTGCCACAGTTCTCGCATTTGTAGCAGGCGCCGTTCGGCACCATCAGCATGCCGCACTCAGAGCAAGTCGGTGCACCTTCGTGCTGGTCACGAGGTTTGAGCATCGGAGGAACGAAAGCCAGACCCGTAGAATTAGGAATCGAAGGCGAGGTCACGACTTCCGGAGGAGCTCCGGTCGACAGCACAGCAGGCGCGACAACTACCGACGGGATAGGAGCATGCATCGGCTCACCATTCAGCTTCAGATAATCGGAGGAGATAAACCGACCGCCAAGCCAACGAGCTATGTAATCAAGCACTGACGACACAAAGCGAATGTTTGGGTTAGCGGTGATGCCCGATGGCTCAAATCGCGTGTTGAGCAGTTTGTCGACGAACACTTTGAGTGGCACGCCATACTGCAATCCGAGTGACATCGTCAGCGCGAACCCGTCCATCACGCCGGAAAGAGTCGAGCCTTCTTTCGACATTTTGATGAACACTTCGCCCACGCGGCCATCTCCGTACTTACCGACCGTAATGTACCCCTCGTGGCCGCCCACGCTGAACTTGTGTGTAACTGAATCGCGTTCCACCGGCATCTTCTCCCGCATCGCACGGGGAAAGAGCTCGTGCTGCATCGGCTCCACGGCCACGGCCGCCGCCGGTGATTCTGTTTTCTTCTCCTCTCTCCCGCTGCCCGCGTTCAGCGGCTGCGAGCGCTTCGAGTTGTCCCGGTAAATCGCCACGGATTTCAGTCCTAGCTTCCAGGACTCGATGTATGCGTTGCTGATATCTTCGACCGTCGACTCCTCGGGCATGTTGATGGTCTTCGAGATCGCGCCGGAAAGGAACGGTTGCGCGGCCGCCATCATCTTCACGTGGCCCGTCCAGCTGATCGATCGCCCCCCGCCAAGCGGCGCCAGCGAGCAATCGAACACCGGCAAATCTTCCTCCCGCAGGTACGGAGCACCTTCGATCTTTCCGTTCTTGTCGATGTAAGAAACGATTTCGCTGGTCTGCTCCGGTGAATAGTGCAGCCTCATCAGCGCTTGCGGCACGGTGTTGTTGACGATCTTGATCAATCCGCCGCCGACCAGCTTCTTGTGCTTCACCAGCGCCAGGTCCGGCTCGATTCCCGTCGTGTCGCAATCCATCATGAATCCGATTGTGCCTGTCGGTGCCAGCACGGTGACTTGCGAATTCTTGTATCCAAACTTTTCTCCGTGATGCAGCGCATTGTCCCAGGATTCTTGCGCCGCCATGAAGAGTTCCGTCTGTACGTGCTCCGGCTTAATGCCCCGCATCGCATCGCGGTGCATGCGAATCACGTCCAGCATCGGCTCGCGATTCAGTTCGTAGCCCGGAAAGGCGCCCATTTTTTCCGCAATCCGCGAAGACTGCGCGTATGCTTCGCCGCACATCAGCGCCGTAATCGCCCCGGCCATGTCACGTCCTTCATCGGAATCATAGGGCAGCGCCAGCGACATCAGCAGCGCGCCTAGATTGGCGTAGCCCAGGCCGAGCGGCCGGAAGTTGTGCGAATTTTCCGCAATCTTCGGCGTCGGGTAACTGGCGAAATCCACCAGAATTTCCTGCGCCGTGATGGTCACGTCCACGGCGTGCTTGAACGCTGTTACGTCAAACTGCCCGTTCGACCCGAGGAACTTCATTAGGTTCAGCGAAGCAAGGTTGCACGCTGTATCGTCCAGGAACATGTATTCCGAACAGGGATTCGAGGCGTTGATGCGCGCCGTGTTTTTCGAGGTGTGCCAGCGGTTGATCGTCGTGTCGTACTGCATCCCCGGATCGCCGCAGTGCCACGTCGAATCCGAAATCTTCAGCATCAAATCGCGTGCCCGCAATTTTTCCGCGGGCTGCCCGTCCGCGACGTTCTTCGTCCACCAATCCTTATCCTCGACGACCGCGCGCATGAAGTCATCCGTCACGCGCACGGAATGATTTGCGTTCTGGAAGAAGATCGAAGCGTAAGCGTCGCCGTCGATTCCAGCGTCATAACCCTGCTCGATCAGGACTTGCGCCTTGCGCTCTTCCTTCATCTTGCATTCGATAAATTCGACGATGTCCGGGTGATCGATATTCAAAATCACCATTTTCGCTGCGCGCCGCGTCTTCCCCCCGCTCTTGATCACACCCGCGAAGGCGTCGAACCCCTTCATGAAGCTGACCGGACCCGAGGCGATCCCTCCGCCCGACAGCGTCTCCTTGCTGCCGCGCAGAGTCGAAAAATTCGTGCCCGTTCCCGAACCCCATTTGAAGAGCATGCCCTCCGTCCGCGTCAGCCCCATGATCGATTCCATGTTGTCCTGCACGGAATTGATGAAGCACGCCGAGCACTGCGGCTTCGGCTGCACGCCCACGTTGAACCACACCGGCGAATTGAAAGCCATCTTCTGTTCAACGAGCAAATGCGTCAGCTCGTCCTTGAACGCGTCGCGCGAGGCTTCGGAGCTGAAGTAGCCGCCTTCCTGGCCCCAGCGCACGATCGTATTCACGACCCGGCTGATCAGTTGCCGCACCGAGCCTTCGCGTTCTTTCGTTCCTGGCTTGCCGTGAAAATACTTGCTGGTGACGATGTTCGTCGCCGTCTGCGACCAACTCTTCGGCACTTCGACGTCTTCCTGACGGAAGATCGTCACGCCCTTTTCGTTGCCGATCAGGGCCGTGCGCTTCTCCCACTCCACCGCGTCGAACGGAGCCATCTTTCCGTCCGTGAAATATCTTTCAAAAGGAAGGCCTTTGCGCGCTCCCGCTTCCGGAGCCTCCGCGCTCACGCCCGTGATCGTCGAATTCCCAGTCAACGCATGTTTCACTGTCGCCATCCCGTTCCTCCCGCTACCTCGGGCTCCCACTTTTCGCGGGGGAACCCCTTAATTTTACTCCTCTGCGTCCTTCAGGGTGCTGGGCAGACCCTGAAGGTCACCGCAGATTAAATCCAAAACTTTGTCCGCCGGGCCAGATGCTAGGCCGGAGGAAAAAAAGCGGCCGGTCAGCAGCGGATCTTTCCATCGACCGCCTCGCGGTCATGTGCAAAAAACGAGTGCAAAACGCCAATGCTCTGCCGCTGGCCGGTGGGTCTCACTCAGCCTCACAGCAGATCCCGCGCCTGAAATGCGGGCGCGGAGCTTGTACTTCGCGCTCGATTTTTTTGTTTAGAACCCGGGCTGGCTTCGTGAAGCCTTTACGGACCTATCTCAACTCCTCGACTGGGCCCGCCTGGCGCTTCCACGTCCCCCGAATCTGGAATCGCAGTATCAACGCGCGCGAAATTCCTGTCAAGAGAAAAACGCAAAATGTGGTTGACGTTTTCGTACCACGTCTATTTGTAGTGGTGCGCTTTCTATACAACCACTTTCTCTTCCGCGGTTTCCGCGCACTTCCATCTCGCGCTACACTGGCCGCATCTTATTCAATTATGAAGCGCTCTCTCTTCACTCTCTTGGTCGTTCTGCTTTTTTCTTCTACTTTCGCCAACTCTCTTCCGGCACATACGCAAGTTTACGCGGCGGCGAAGCCTGCCAAACAATTCGAGTACGGCGAAAAACTGCACATCCGCGGCATTCCCAACTTCGGCAAAATCGACGATCATTTGTATCGCGGCGCGCAGCCGAAGGCGCCAGGCTTGCTCGGACTGAAAGAGATTGGCATTACCACGATCGTGGATCTTCGCGGCGAAGACGCCGCAACAATCGAGTGGGAAGAAGACAGATTGCAATCTCTCGGAATACGCTTCGTGCATATTCCGGTCAGCGGCTGGTCTCCGCCCTCGGACAAGCAGGTCGCGCAGTTTCTCTCCATTTTTCGCGATCACCCGCAGGACAAAGTCTTCGTGCATTGCCGTTTCGGGGAGGACCGCACCGGCGTGTTCGTCGCCAGCTACCGAATCGCCATTGACAATTTCCCTTCAGATCGAGCCTTAAAGGAAATGTACTATTTTGGGTTCAACGGTTTTTGGCATCCTTCGATGGTTTCATTCGTCCGCCAGTTTCCCTCCCGTCTCGCTACGGCGCCGCCGCTGCTTCCGTTTAAGAGGTCCGGTTAGATTTCACGTCTGTGGCTTGTGAAAAGTGAGCGACTCGCTTGTCGATTAGAGCCCTCTCATTTAGCCTGCATGCTCTAGTACCTTCGTACCCTTCACATCGGGACGCTTGCTTCATTTAATGAGACAACGCCCTTCCGTATCTTCTATACATAAGTTGGGAAACTTCCATCTGAGGGGAAGGTTGCCATGCAAGTAGGTCGTTATCAGGTTATTGATGTGATTGGCGCGGGCGCCAACAGCAAGGTTGTGCGCGCGCACGATCCTATGATCGGGCGCATCGTGGCGATCAAGCTTTTTTCTCCCGCTCTCGCAGAGGGCGCCGGGCGCGACCGCTTCCTGCAGGAAGCGCGCGTCGTCGGCCAACTTTCGCACCCCTGCATCGTCACGCTGCACGACATGGGCATTGACGAGCCGACGAAAACGCCCTACCTGGTTATGGAGTTCATGGAAGGGCAGCCACTGGATAAGATTCTCAGCAAAGGTAGCGTGCCTCTCCCTCGCGCGTGCGCGTGGACCGGAGAGATTGCCTCAGCTCTAAATTTAGCTCACCGCAGAGGCGTGATTCACGGCGACATCAAGCCCGCCAACATTTTGATTCTCGATGATGGCCGCGTGAAACTGACTGACTTTGGCATGGCGCGCCTTGCCAGCCACGACAAGAAGGACACGCCTTTGCTTGGCACTCCGGCTTACTGGTGCCCTGAACAAATTCTCGGCCGCCCACAAGACGCGCGGTCGGACATTTTCTCCCTGGGCGTAGTTCTCTACGAGCTGGTCACCGGAAAGCGCCCGTTCGATTCCGATTCGCTGCAAGGAATTTGCACGCGAGTCCTTTCGTCGAAACCGCTGCCAGTTTCTCAAGCGAACCCATCCGTCCCGATGACATTCGATTCGATTCTGGCGAAGGCCCTGGAGAAAGACCCGGGACATCGCTACCAGTCGGTCGATCTCCTGGCCTCCGAACTGTATCCCTTGGCGCGGCGCAAGACCGCGGCGCCCGCGCAGACGCAACCAACGAGCTTTCGTGAGCGCGCTACACGCCTGCTGCGGTCCGCATGAGCCCTGGGCTCAAGACCGGCCGCTATGAAGTCCTGGAGACTCTCGGAAGCGGCGCGACGAGCCGCGTGGACAAGGCGCGCGACACCATCATCGGACGTACGGTCGCGCTAAAATCCTTCCTCCAAGGCTTCGGTAAAAACAGCGAGCAGCAGTTTCTCAGTGAAGCTCAGACCATCGGGAGTCTCTCCCACAGCTCCATTGCACAGCTCTATGACGTGAACACCGACGCCGCTGGCGCTGCGTTTCTCGTGATGGAATTTGTTCCCGGGAAGAACCTCGAGCAACTGCTTGCGCACGGTCCGATACCATTCGAAAAAGCAGCGGTGTGGGCCGCCGATCTGGGTTCCGCATTGGCGCATGCACAGCGTGCGGGGATCATCCACGGCGACGTCAAACCGAGCAACATTCGCGTCACCGAAGATGAAAAAGTGAAGCTGGTGGACTTTGGAGTGGCGCGATTCGCCTCGCAAGTATCCGGCTCCGACCGCGTGCTGGGCACGCCCGCTTATCTGTCCCCTGAACAAATTGAAGGAAAAAAGCAGGACGGGCGCTCGGATCTATTCTCGCTCGGCGTTGTTCTCTACGAGATGATCACCGGCGTGCGGCCGTTCGCGGGCGATTCGCTCGGAGAGGTTTGCGCACAGATTCTCACGGCGGAACCCATACGGCCTTCGAAGCTCAATCCATCCATCCCGGCGGCGCTCGATCGGATACTTGTCCGGTGCCTGGCAAAAAATCCGGACGAGCGCTACCAGTCCGGCAAAGATTTGGCGCGCGCGTTGT
Source organism: Candidatus Solibacter sp. (assembly GCA_035499815.1). Taxonomy (GTDB): domain Bacteria; phylum Acidobacteriota; class Terriglobia; order Acidiferrales; family UBA7541; genus Acidiferrum. The sequence goes on from DATJXZ010000068.1 coordinate 7,951, forward strand.
ATCTGGTAGCTCGCTGCGGGAATCATCTTTCATCGCAGCCGAAGCGCGCCTACTGGTTCATGCGCCAGGCGCACCCTCGGGATCTCTGGGCGATCGCATCGCTAGTTCTCCTGGTAGCGAGCGCGGTGATTGCTGCGGACTCCCTGCGCGATTGGCTTCAACCGAGGCCAGCCTCGGCCGTAGCTTCCGTGCGCGCAAAATCTGTGGAAGACCTGACGTTCACACAACACACGCAAGCACCTGTGGCCGACTCTTCTGGTAAGCAATTGAAAAGCCGCCTCCAGAAAACCGTTCCCACGCGCCTAACCAAGAAACGCGTACCCGCTTCGGGCGTCCCAGAGAAGAGCGAGGTTTCCGCCACCGCGCCTGTTTCGGAGCGACTCCCGCTTCAAAAATAACTCTGATTTTTTTGGAAGCCGAAGCCGATCGATTCTCAGGAAGGATAGTTTGCGGGCGCGCTACTCGTAGCGGAGCGCTTCGACGGGATCGAGTTTGGCTGCTTTCATGGCCGGCCACACGCCAAAGAGCAAGCCAATGCCAACGCTTACGATAATTCCTGTGGCGGCGGCCCATACCGGCACGCTCCCCGGCCATTTCAAGCCGAGGCGCACCAGAATCACTAATCCATTCACCAGGACGAGTGCAATCACGCCGCCGGCGCCGGTCAACGTCATGGCCTCGAGCAAGAATTGCCAGGTAATGTCGCCGCTCTTGGCGCCGATAGCTTTGCGGATGCCAATTTCGCGGGTCCGCTCTGTCACGCTCACCAGCATGATATTCATAACGCCGACGCCGCCGATCAAGAGCCCGATTCCGCTCAAGACGACCGTGGCAAGAGCAACCATGCCGAGAATGCTGTGGAACTGTTCGATCTCCTGCTCTGAGGTCTGAATTGAAAAATTGTTCTTGCCGTTGTAGGGGACGTTGCGGCGGCGCCGAAGGACCTCCGTCGCCTGGTCCACGGCTTGATCCAATTCGTTGGGATAAGCCTGGAACCGAATCTGGTTTTCGTACGCTGCGGGATAGATTTTCTGAAACGTGTTGTAAGGAATCAGGACGCGGCGGTCTTCATCGTCCATTCCAAACATGCCCTTGGGCTTTTCCACCACGCCAATCACGCGAAAAGGAGAGCCATCGATCATCACGTCTTTTCCGATGGGCGAAACATTGGGAAAGAGGACAGGCGCGGCATTTTCTCCCAGCATAACGACCTTTTCGCGATGCAGATCATCCCCTTCGCTGATAAACCGCCCTTCAAGGGTTGAAGCATTGGCATAAACCTGGCCAAAATTCGGTTGGACGCCGCGGAAATCAATGCTGGTGACCTCGCCGTATTTTGTTCGCACGGTATGGTCCTGCTCCCACCACGTCAGGAAAACGGTAATGTCCTTCACGGCGGGGCAGCGTTCTTTAATGGCCATCGCGTCTTCGAGGGTCAGAGGCTTGCGTAGGCGCTCTTCCTTCGGGCGGCGTCCATTGTGCGGACCCTGGTCGAAACGCGAGACAAAGGCGGTGTCCGCGCCATACTGCTTGATGTTGTCCTGAACCTGGGCGTCGAAGCCGGTGATGAGTGCGGCGACGAGCATAATGACGCTCACGCCCAGCACGACTCCAAAGACGGTCAAAGCGCTGCGCAACTTGTGCGCGCGGAGCGTGTCCATCGCCTGCTTCAGATTTTCGCCGTGCTGTTGAGCCATATCTGGTTTAGTTGACCCGGGCGAGCCCAGGTCAACATTCCTCAGCCGTCTGCCCGCAGGGCTTCGATCGGATCCAGCCTTGCCGCACGCATCGCCGGATAAATTCCAAAGAATAGCCCCACGCCAGTGGAAACGGTCAACGAAAGGATTACGGCGCTCATGGGTGTGCGCATGGGAATAGAAGTAGCGGCACGCGCGGCGGCAACAACCGCATAGGCCAGGCCGATGCCAATAAGTCCACCCGCAGCAGCGAGCACGGAAGACTCCGTCACGAATTGCAGCAAAATGTGTTTCTTTCTGGCTCCGAGTGAGCGGCGCAAACCAATCTCGCGCGTGCGTTCAGTGACGCTGGCGAGCATGATGTTCATGATGACGATTCCACCGACGACAAGAAATACGGCGGTCAGGCCGACGGCGACGGCGAAGATATTGCCGGTCAGCGATTTCCAAAGACCCATGATGGAATCCGAGCCGATGATTCCGAAACTGTCGGGGGCATCCCAGGGTTCATGGCGCCAGGCCCGCAAGAGCATGCGGGCTTCATCTTCCGAGGCTTCCATCATTTCCGCATTGCCTGCTTGCAGGAAGAGCGTCAGAGAATCGCTTTGGTTGCCCCATTCCTTGACGTAGGTGCCTAGCGGAATGAACATGAAGCGGTCCTGGGATTGTCCAAAGGCGCTTCCGATGACCTCCGATACGCCCACAACTTGATAGCTGTGTGAGCCCGCGCGAATTGTTTTCCCGATGGGGTCCACATTATAGAAAAACTTTTTTGCAAGATCGGCGCCGATGAAGCAGACGGGAGAATGATGCGTCTCGTCGGCCTCCGTGAGCAGGCGGCCCGCGGCTACGTTGAAACTACGAACTTCCGAGTAATTTGAGGTGACGCCATCAATATTGACATCTTCCAGAAGGTCGTTTCCAGCGCGCACGTCGGAGGATGTGCCCAGAACGGCGGCGATCTGGCTGGTGGTTCGCATGTTTTCTTTCAGGCGGGTAAATTCTTCCATGGTGACGTACGGGCGCTTCTGTGCCTTGTGCCAGGCATCGTCGCTGGTGATGATCCCGAAACGATTGAGGACGTAGACGTTGGCGCCGAGATTTGCGATTTTGTCGGCGACGTAGAAATTCAGGCCGGCCACGACGCTCATCACCGCCACGAGAGTGGTCACGGCGAGGATGACTCCGAGCAAAGTCAGGAAACTGCGCAACTTATGGGCGCGGAGCGCGTCGAGAGACAACTTCAGCGTCTCCACCATGGTGATTGCTCCGCTGCGGAATCTGCCAAGACTCCAGGGTACCCGAGCGGCTTTGGGGACCAGACGACCTGCGCCCAGCAATCCTTCGATGGGTGCTACGCCCAAACAAACCTCCGCTTGCTGAAAGTAATACGGGAAAGGGGGCAAATTCGTTCCCCAGTATATAGACGTTGGAGAGGGGCCTTTGCTTTCAGCGAATTTGGTCAAAATTGCGTCACAGTACATTTTAACGCGTTTTAAGGAGAGGTGGCCGGGGATATAGGAAGCTAGGTTCCTTGTGGCCGATATTCTAGAATTGCAAAACTAACATTATCCTCTTCTTTTTCTGTTACTTATGAAACGATTCGTGTCGGGCATTGCTCAATTGGGGTGAAACAATTGTTCCTGTGCGAGGATCAGAATTAAGATATCTCCAGGCGAGAATTTTGCACCTAACTACCATGCGCGCACGGTCACTATTGTTCGCCGCCGGGCTGATCCCAGCGTTTGTAGCTAGCGCACTGACTCAGAACTCTGCCCAGCCTCCAGCACCTCCCCGCACCGAAGCTGAAAAGAGTGCGCTTCTCGACCGCGTGATCGCCAACGAGAAGCAGAGTGACGAGGCGATGTACTCTTTCGAGCGCATTGAGCGCGTGGAATCGTTCAAGAAACCTGGCGATCCGCGAACTGAGGAAATCAAAGTCTCGCGGGTGATTCCAGCTGGCACTGGTCTCGACCACATCCCTATCGGTCCTGATGGCAAACCCACGGACCCAGGCGCTTACCATGAAGAACTTGTGAAGCTGGAGCGGACCCTCTCCTGGGCGGCGGATGACGGTCACGCGCAGCGCGAAGCGTACGAAAAAGTGGCGAAAAGACAGAAAGAACGGGAGGAGTTAGTAGACGCGACGCGGACCGCTTTCCTATACACGCTGGTTTCCACGGAGACACGGGCAGGCCGCATTCTGTTCAAGTACAGCATGGCGCCGAATCCGGCATTCAAGCCGACCTCAAGAGCAACTTCGATCTTTGAGAAAGTGCATGGCTTTGTGTGGATCGATCCGGAGGCCGGCCAGATCGCGCGCGTAGAAGGGGAAGTCTCAGAGGACATCAGCATTGGGTTGTTTTTAGCCAAGATTTACAAGGGCAGCCATTTCATGCAGGAGCGTTATGAAGTCCTGCCGGGCGTGTGGATGCCTACCTATTCGCAATATGATTTTGACGGCCGCAGGTTCTTCAGCACGATCTCCGTCCACGAGCGGACTTTCTATAGCCAGTACCACCGAATCGGACCTCCGAAGGAAGCCCTTGCGATCATCCGTGCCGAATTAAGCAAGCCAGATGCGAGCGTCTCCGACCCTTGAAACTTTGTCGTGTAAGCTGGGTTTAAAGTACTAAAACCTGCTCCGGCCCGTTAGCAATCGGAGGCTTTATGACCAGCTTATTCGTGCACCTGAGTAAGTTCGCGCTCGCCGGTGCCTTGGCTTGCCCGATATCTTGGGCGCAGAGTTCCGTTGGGGCGAGCGCACAAAGTTCAAGTGGTACTCCGGAGGCTTCCCCAGCGCAGACACCCAACATATCCCCCGCGATTCCTGCCAACACAAAGAAAGCAAAGAAGATTTGGACGAACGACGATGTCAACGGGTTGAATAGTCCGGTATCCGTAGTGGGAAACGCGAAGAATAAGGACAAGCCGCCTACGGATGAAAAAGCAGACGGACAGTACATCGCGAACGCCCGCAAGCAACTACAGAAGCTGCAGTCCCAGCTAAACGATACGGAGCAACAGCTTACGGACCTGCAGAACTTGAGTCAGGGCAAGGAGCCAGCGACTTCGGGGGGCTATCAGTTCACAAAAGGCTACAACCGCGTTCCCGTGAATCAACAAATCACCAACCTGCAAGCAAAGAAGAGACAACTCGAAGACAAAATCGACGCGCTGCTCGATGAAGCGCGGAAAAAGGGCGTTGAACCAGGTCAGCTTCGCTAATCTCTTCGACAAGTGTTGCTCGCCGCTGTAAAATTCCTAACGCCCGAAGGATGCGGGCAGGCATGAAATACCCTCGGCAATCCTCGTTTGTCTCTCGTATTTTTCTGATTGGATCTTTTGCGGCATGTCTTGCGCCCTTCGCTTGGGCTGCGGGCCGCGCACAGGGCACCGCGTTCGATCTTGCGGGGAATCCCGCTGATCCGCTGAAGATGTCGGCAGGGAAAGTGACGGTGCTGATTTTCGTGCGGACTGATTGCCCCATTTCGAATCGCTACGCTCCCACGATTGAGCGGCTGAGCGCAGAGCACGAGGCGAATGCCGCGTTCTGGCTGGTGTATCCGAGCAAGGACGAAACGGCGGAAGTGATCCGTAAACACGACGCCGAGTACGGCTACAAAATACCGGCTCTACGCGACCCGCAAAAAGTGCTCGTGAAGGAAAGCCAGGCGCAGATTACGCCGGAAGCTGCGGTATTCGATGCCAAAGGGCATCTTGTCTACCACGGCCGGATCGACAATCTTTACCAGGATATCGGCAGGGCACGCACTATTGCAACCACTCACGAACTGGAAGGCGCGATTCAGGCGGCGCTTAGCGGCAAGTCGTATGCGCCCGGAGAAAGTCACGCCGTCGGGTGTTACATCTCGGACCTGGAATGAAAGTTGGGTCGCCAACCCTCTCTGGACTGCTCACTCTTCTCGCACTCGGAACGGCCGGTCTTGCGGCGCGTCACACTGAGGTTGCTCGCCAATCTGTGCCGCGCGTCGTAGGATCGCAGCAACACGTGACATTTAATCGAGACATTGCCCCGATCATTTTTCGTAATTGCTCCCAGTGCCATCATCCTGGGGAATCCGGCCCGTTTTCGCTGCTCACCCATATGGATGTAAAAACGCATGGGCGGCAGATTGCCTACATGACGAGTAAACGCATCATGCCGCCGTGGCTGCCCGATCCCGGCGAACCAAAATTCGCGGGCGAACTCCGTTTGACGGATGATCAAATCGCGACCATTCAAAAATGGGTGGATCAGGGCGAAGTCCAGGGCAATCCTGCCGATCTTCCGCCTCAGCCGAAATTTGTCGTGGGCTGGGAACTCGGCAGGCCCGACGTAATCGTAAAGGCAGAGAAGCCGTACCATCTAGTGGCGAGCGGCACGGATCAGTACTGGAATTTTGTGTTCCGGACTCCGGTTCATCGAACGCGCTGGCTAAAGGCCATCGAGATCCGGCCCGGCGATAAGCGGCTCGTGCATCACGCCAATGTGATTGTGGACCGCGATCAGTCCGGGCGGCGCATGGAAAAAGAGCCGGGCGCTGGATTTGGAGGCATGGAGTTGATCATTTCGTCGGAGACGTTCGATCCTGACAGTCATTTTCTATTTTGGAAGCCGGGATCGCCCCCGTATGTGGAACCTGATGGAATGGCTTTGCGGCTCGACAAGACCACCGACTTGATTTTGAACACGCATCTCCAGCCATCAGGGAAGCCGGAGATCATTCAGCCGACTCTGGGGCTCTACTTCACGGACAAACCGGCGACAAAGCATCCCATCCTCATCCAGCTTGATAACGACCGCATGCTGAACATTCCGGCTGGCGATAAGAATTTTCTGGTCACGGACGATTTCACTTTGCCGGTGGACGTCAGCGCCTTGGCGATTTATCCGCATGCGCACTATCTGGGCAAGGACTTGCTCGCCTACGCGACGCTTCCCGATGGCACGCGGAAAACCCTGATCCACATCAGCAACTGGGATTTGAACTGGCAGGCCGTCTATCACTATGCGCAGCCCATCGACTTGCCCGCAGGAACGAAAATCTCCATGCGATTCACGTACGACAATTCGGCGGACAACATTCGTAATCCGAACGACCCACCCATCCGCGTGATGGGGGGCAATCGCGCTGTCGATGAGATGGCGCATTTGTGGCTGCAAGTCCTGCCGAACGAATCGGCGGACGCCACGGCCGACCCGCGCGTCGCGATTGAAGAGGCGCTGGCCCGGCACCACATTCAAAATGAACCAGGAGATTTCGAAGCGCATTACAACCTTGCGGCTATCCTGCGGATGAAAGGCGACCTTCCCGGGGCGATTGATCAGTTTGAACAAGCAGTGAGACTTCAGCCCGATGACCCGACTGCCAACAATGCTTTGGGGGGGATGCTTCTGGCCAGCGGGCGCACCGACGACGCGATTGCGCATTTGAATACCGCGCTAAAAGCGCGGCCCGATTATTTCGATGCTCACTACAATCTTGGAAACGCGCTGGCTGCGAAAGGAGACTTCGCGGGAGCGCTTGCGCAATTTCGCGCCGCAGTACGGTTGAATCCCCGGGATGCGGGCGCGGAAGCCAATCTTGGAAGCGCGCTGGCCGAAGTTGGAAATCTGCAAGAAGCGCGGCTCCATTTCGAGCGCGCTTTGCAGATCGATCCCAAGAATGAGGTTGCGCGGGAAAACCTCGAGCAATTGAATCGCGATGCGCCGGGCCGCCCTAACTAGCCATTTTCGGGCGCAATGGGCTCACGTTTTTCATCGATGGTGATCCAACTCTTCCGCCCGCTCTCGCCGTCCAAGCCTCCATACTGGTATTATTCCCGGACGCCTGAGGCCCATGGCGTGCGCGCTGGGCAATCTCACCTAAGCAAGGGTATTTCGCGAGGATGTCTACTTCCGAGCCCATGAAGCAACTTCCAGCCATGCCGTTCCAGCGTCGCTCGGTGTTCGTATTTTTAATTCTCGGTCTGGTTTTTTCTCTGGCGATGGGCGGGGCTCCGCGCAGCCTCTCGCCGAAAGACCGTGAACATGTTTTTCAGAGGGTATGGAAGGAAGTCGACGAACACTACTACGATCCCGAGTTCGGCGGCGTGAATTGGCAGGAGATACATCAGCGTTATGAGCCGCTGGTGGAAGCATCGAAAGATGACAAGGCCTTTTATTCCATGCTGGATCGTATGACCGGTGAACTGCATGACGCGCACACGCGTTTTAGTTCGCCCCAGCAGTGGAAGAATCGCGAGAAGCACGTGGGCGTAAGCATTGGTTTCCGGCCAGGCGACGTCGAAGGCAGGGTCGTCGTCCTGGATGTGTTTCCCGAAAGCAACGCAGCGCACGCCGGCGTTGAGCCGGGAATGATTGTGACTGAGCTCGAGGGCCAGCCGATTGAGGATCGCCTCGCAGAAGCCGCAAACACGGTCTTGCCGTCTTCCACGGAGCGCGTTACAAAGCTCCGGATCCTCAGCAACGTGTTCGCGGGTCCGCTGGAGACGCCTTTTGCGGCAAGCCTCAAGCGTGGCGATGGCTCCGTCATCGACGTGAAATATGCTCGGCAGGTTCTCTCCTACACTCCGCGCGTGACGGCGGCAAAGTTGACCTCGGGCTTCGGATACGTCCGGTTCGATGAATTCCAACCCGCATTGGTAAAGGATTTCAAAGCCGCGTTGGAAAACCTGCGAACGACTCCTGGGTTGATTCTGGATCTGCGACGGAATCGCGGAGGCGTCGGCGCGACGCTGGAAGCAATGGCGGGATTCTTCTTCGATCGCAAGACGCTTTTCGAGCGGAGAATGACGAGAAAACAAGTCAGCGCTTCAGAGCGGGACGGGCATAACACGGAAGAGATGGAGTACTTTGTGGGCAAGCGCGGAGGACAAATTTACTCCGCGCCAGTTGTCATCCTTGTGAGCGAATATTCGGCGAGCGCGACGGAAGTTTTTGCGGCTGGAATGCAGGATTCCGGCCGGGCTAGACTCGTCGGCGGCCAATCGTGCGGCTGCGTACTGGGGATCACGCATGAACGCGTGATGAAAGGCGGAGGAGTGCTGGAAATCAGCGAGATTTTGTGGTTTTCACCCAAGGGACGGAAGCTTGAGGGCGAGGGCGTCGTACCAGATAAGGTTGTCACTCCAACAGTTGTTTCCCTGCAAGAAAAGAAGGACGTGGTTCTCGAGGAAGGCCAAGAAGTTCTGCAGGAATTGGCGGCGGCGAAACGAGCTTTGCCGTCTTCGTGAAAACGCCCCGCGGCAATTCAGAATTGAGATTGGCTATTCGACTCGTAAGGCGCGCATTGGATCGATGGAAGCAGCGCGCCAGGCCGGCAAAACGCATGCCAGTCCGGCAACAAGAACCAAAATTGCTGAGGCAAGCGCCAGGGTAATTGGATCGCGCGAGCTTCCGCCAGCCCAGGAAGTGACGACTCGATTCAGAATCACGCTCAAGATCATCCCGACGGCCACGCCGATTCCCAGCATCGCCGCTGTAGAGCCGAGCACGAGTTGCACTACATTACCGCGCCTTGCGCCGAGCGCCATGCGAATTCCCAACTCCTGTGTGCGCTGCATGACCGCAAAGGAGACGACACTGAAGAGCCCAGTGCCGGCTAGCACGAGTGCCAGTGCAGCGAACAATCCAAAGAGTGTCGCGATAAATCGCTCCCGGCCCCAGCCGTCGGTCTCCAACCACCAGCTGAGAGTGTGGTCGCGACCAACTACTATTTCCGGGTTAATTTCGCGCAAACGCTCCTTCACGGACAATATGGCGGCCTGCGGATCGCCGTTGGCGCGTGCGATGAGCGCTTCGTCAGGTGGCAAAACAAAACTGTAGGGCACAAAAAGTGCTGGCTTGACGGCGTGATCCAACCCGTCGTTCTTTGCGTCGCCGACGACTCCGATGACTTCAAACCAATCGTCGGGAGCCTGCGCTGCGAAGAGATTCGGCTGGTCGATTTTAAGCTGCGGACTCCGCACGCTCTGGCCGATCGGGTCGAGATCTCCGAGATATTGCTTCGCGAACGCTTGATTCACCATGGCCAGATGCGCAGCACGCCGGGACTCCGCGTCGTCGAAGATTCTTCCCCTGATCAAAGGAATGCGCAGCGTGGAAAGCAATTGCGGGCTGATAAGGGTCATCACTGCTTGCGCGTCCGTCAATGTCGGCTTGCTTTGAACCTCAATCTTCGCGTTGAAGCCGCCGAACCCCGGAAACCAGGTCGTCGAAACGCCGGCTTCGGCTACTCCCGGCGTTTGCGCAACGGCTTGCCGGACCACTTCGTTCAAATTGATGCGATCCTGCCAGCTCTTAGTCGCACCTTTTGGCATGTCGATGTTCAAGGCAAAAACATGGTCGGGATCGAAACCGAGTGGAGTGTGCACCTTCTCTTCAAAAGCCTTTACCGCTCCGCCAGCTCCAGCGAGCAGCAACAGCGTCAGCGCGACTTGCCCGGCAATCAGAAGGCGATGCGTGTTGCGGCTGCGAGTGCTACCCGTGAGTTTTGCATTGCTCGACTGGATCAGGGCGCCAAGTTGCGGCCTCGAAAGCTGATAAGCCGGCGAAATCCCAAAGAGAATCCCGGTTAACAGGGCAATCACGGCGCTGAAGATTAGCACCATGCCATTGACATGTATGGCCGCCTCGTGCGGGAAGGAATAATAAGGGAGCATGCCAGAGAGGGCTTTCACTCCCCAGTAAGCGGCCAGAACGCCAAGCGCCGCGCCTGTGGCCGAGAGAAGGACCGATTCCGTCAGCAGTTGGCGGATCAGCCGCCCACGCCCGGCACCGACGGAAGTGCGTACAGCGAACTCGTGTTGCCGGGCAGCACCTCGAGCGAGCAGGAGAATGGAGACGTTGGCGCAACCGATTAACAGCAGCACTACGACCGCGCCAAACAAAAATACCAATGTCCCCGCGAAGTGGCCGAGCACTTCTTCATTGAGGGACACAATCTTGACGCGCATGTTTTGTGGATAACCCTTTGGGTCTTCTTTCGCGAAGCCGTCCACCAAAACCTGCAGTTCCGCTTGCGCCGCCTGATATTTCGTCCCGGGCTTTAGCTTGATGAAAGCGAGCCAGTAAGCGTGCGGATCGGCGGAAGGCACCGCGGGGGTATAGACTTCATCGTCTCCCCAGGTGAAACGCGGCGGCGCCACACCGATAACCGTGTAGAGCTTGCGGTCCAGTTCAATCGTCTTCCCAATCACATCGCGGCTTGCGCCGTATTGCCGCTGCCAGAAGAGGTAGCTCAGAACTGCGACGGGCGCAGGATTCCCGCCCGGAGCGTCGGCGGAAGTAAAGTAGCGGCCGAGCAGCGGAGAAACGCCCATGTAGTCGAACAAATTGGGAGAATAAAGCCCGACAAGCACGGAGACGGGGAATTTGTCGCCGGTAAGGTTCTCCCGTCTGTCGTCTTGCAGAAAGAAGTCGTCGACCGTGGAGGCCTTGCGAAGTTCCTGGGCCTGGCTGCCATTGACGATCAAGAGCGGCCCGCGATCGTTCTTGTCGCGAAGCTGGACGTGCACCATGCGATTGGCGTCTTTGTAGGGGTAAGGATCGAGGAGCACGCCATATACAACACTGAAGATTGCTGTTGTGGCGCCGATTCCCAGCATCAAGGAAAACACGGCGCTGATGGCGAATCCTGGCGATTTGAGGAACTGCCGGAGCGCGAAGCGGAAGTCCTGCCCCAAGGTTCTCATTCCGAGCCTCCACTGGAGGATATACAGGTTAAGACGGTGTCCAGGCGGTTTAGTTCCTTGGAGGGGTGAAAATTAAGAGAATTTTGTGATTGGCTTAGGCCGTCTGGGCGACCTGGTACAAAAATTCCACGTAGGAGCGAACTGCATCATCCATGCCGGCAACTTTCGGATTGCTCGATTCGATGAGGTAGTACTCATCCGGAGCGTGGGCGCCGTTGCCGTGTCCCATGCCGAAATGCCCCGCCGGGAGATGCAAGGGTTCGCCCGTAAAGACATAGCCTGGCCAGGAACCCGCCAGCCGCGGGAACAGAACGGGATCGATGCCGTTTTTCCTGTAGACGGCGAGCGCAGCTTGAATGATCGAAGAATCCGCTGGCGTGGTCGTTGGATCGTAGCCACCGCTCATGTTCACTTCGATATCGCCAAATCCCTTTTTCGCGAGGTGGGCCTTGAGCGCGGCGAGCGATTCCGCGGCGGTCATGTCTGGCACGAGGCGCATATCAATTTTTGCAACCGCTCTCGATGGAAGGATCGTCTTTCCACCCGGCCCGGTGTAACCTCCAACTAGACCTTCGATGTTGACGGTTGGACGCGAGCAGAGCAGTTCGAGCGATTCCTGCCAACTTACGTCGTGCACCCAATGATCTACGCCCATAAGTTTTTTTGCTTCCGCTTCATTTAGACGCCGAGCCGCCTCCGCGATCATTTTTTTATCCGTTTCGGACAGGGGTAGTGCCTTAGTAGCGAATCCTTCGATGACTGGATCGTTTCCGTCGGGCGAAACGAGCGTTACCAGCGCCTCGACCAGGTGCCACGCGGGGCTATCTACACGCGCCTTGTTGCTCGAGTGCAAATCCTTCTTCGGGCCACGGCCCCAGCGCACGCCGCTGGATACCAACTCGAGCTCCACGACTCCCTTGGCACCGAGGTAGACCGTCACTTCGCCGCTAGGGCTCTGCGCCGCAAACGGCATGAAAACTGATGTGCACTTTTTCAGTGCGGCGGAGATCTCCGGCTTACGCACGACTTGCGGAAAATGCGGCGAGCCGATTTCTTCTTCGCCTTCCGCCACAAATACGAAATTCACCGGCATTTTCTTTCCCACGCCGCGCATGGCGTGCAACGCGGCAAGAAAGGTAGCCTCCGGCCCTTTCTGATTCACGGCGCCGCGGCCGACGATTACTTTTCCGAGGCCGGGCTTATCGACTAGCGCGGCTTCGAATGGCGGAGAACTCCACTCCTTGGGATCGGCCTGTTTAACGTCATACATAAAATAGAGGCCGACCGTGCGCGGAGCACCTGCGTCCAGAGTTGCAAAAATCCCGGGCTGACCATCTGTCGGAACTTTCGTAACCTGCTCGAAGCCCGCTTCACGGAGCATATTCATGGTGAGTTCGCAGCCTTCGGCCATGCCGCGATTCTCCGCGGCGATGGAGGGCTGCTGGATCCAGTGCTGCAGGCGCTGCACGGCTTCATCGTGGCGCTTTTCGATTTCGGCGCGAACGCCGTCCATTTCGTCGGGAGGCAGGGACGGGGTCGCAGCTGCGCGAGTCCATGTTGGCACGGCGAGGGCCGCCGCACTGGCTACCGCGCCTTGCAGAAAGCTCCGACGGTCCGCTCGCGCTTCGCTATCGGCTAGGGGTTCGGCAGTTTTGCCCTTCAACTCAACTTCATCTGGCATGATTTTCCCCCAAGAAATTGACATTCTCCATGTGGACTCGGCAATCTCGTCTCAGCCGTGCGCTTCCTTTGCTTGTTGCGTTTCATCGGGCAGCCACATCCGCAGGACTTCCTCGGATTTTGCCTGGACTTCGCGAAACTTCATTCCCATTCCCAGATTCGCGTGTGAATAGACCACCGTGGCTGGCGTTTCGAAGGAGTGCGTTTCGGTGTAAATCCGTAAGCGAACGAGCGCCCCGCCAGGAAGTGGATTGATCGTGTCAACGTAGCAACCGCCGCGGCTCAGGTCGCTGATTCGCGTACTCATTCGCGAACCGGAAGTCTCCTCCAATAGCTCTGCCGATGCGATAAACGGAAATCGCTGCTCACGTCTCTGTTCTTGTTCCATGAAGTCTGGCTCCCCGCAGCAGGCGCGTATTCTATCTCCAATTGAGGGTTCTTGCGCCACGCCAATTTTCACATGCAGGGCAAAAACAAAACGGGGCGCAAAGTATCGCGTCCCGTCGGTTTTCTTAACTTTGTTGAACTTTTGGCTGAGGAGAAGGTTTTACTTCGCGGCCGCGGCCGAGACTTCCTTCTCGATGGGCGCGCCAATCAAATTTCCCCATTCTGTCCATGAACCGTCGTAGTTGCGCACGTCCTTGACGCCCATGAGGTACTTGAGGACGAACCAGGTGTGCGAGCTGCGTTCGCCGATGCGGCAGTAGGCGATGACTTCCCGGTCGCCGGTGATTCCTTTCGCGCCGTACAGCTGCTTCAGCGCATCAAGGCCCTTGAACGTGCCGTCTTCATTGACCGCCTGCGACCAGGGAATGTTTGCAGCGCCGGGAATGTGTCCCCCGCGCTGAGCCGTTTCGCTCATGCCCGGAGGTGCGATGATTTTTCCCGTAAACTCATCCACCGAGCGCACGTCAACGAGCTGCGCGCCGGATTTTTTGTCAACAGCTGCGAAGACATCGTCGCGTTTCGCGCGGATCGCGGCGTTCGCCGCTTTCACTTTGTAAGTGGCTGGCGCAACCGAAGGCTTGGCAGTGCTGAGCGGGCGCTTTTCCTCGAGCCACTTCTTGCGGCCGCCGTTCATGATGAGAGCTTTTTCGTGGCCGTAGTATTTGAGCTGCCAGAAAGCCCAGGCCGCGAACCAGTTATTGTTGTCGCCATAGAGGACGATGGTCGTCTCCGGCGAGATGCCCGCCTTGCCGAGCAATTCCTCGAACGCGGTCGGCTGCGCGAGGTCGCGGCGAATGGCGTCTTGCAGCTCGGTTTGCCAGTTCCAGGCAATGGCGCCTTCCACATGGCCCTGGTCGTAAGCCGTGGTGTCAACGTCAACTTCGACGACGCGAAGGCCTGGATCTTTTGAGTGGGCAGCTACCCATTCGGTGGTGACGAGTACTTCCGGGTGTGCATAGTCAGACATGGAGTTTCCCTTTCGTATTAGACGTAGGAGAAAAAGAGTAGCGCAGGTGGAGCACTAAATCACCCTCTTTTTTATCGGGATTCTTGTAATTTTTCATTCAGTCGTCCATGAGCACTAAACTGCTTGTTTTCTGTATTCTACGAGTAGCTACTCAGCAATTTGCAACGTACCATCGCGGCTCTCCCACTCGATCCGAACGAGCCAATCGTAGTGCATCCCTTCCGTTTTGAGCCAGGCTGCCAGCGTTTCGCGGGAGTCCGAGCGAAACTCGGCGAACATTTTGCCTTCGACCATGTTCACCAACACGCGCTCAGCGCGTGCCGGGCCGCCCCCTTGCATGCGTTTCGCGAGCGTCTCCGCGCCCTGACGCGTGAGGCAGGCGAGCGTATGTTGCGTAAGATAGAGTGGCATGTGAACTCCCGAGAGTGAATGCAACGCCGATTATTTCACAGAAAGACAAGCGGAGCACGCGCGGGTACGGGCCGCGCGGTATGCATTGGATACTTTACGAGGGTTCTTGTTTGTCCGTAGGTCTATACTCTTGAAACCAAAATGCTGTTATTTGCAGAGACCTTCTTGCTGGTTGTGTCCGCGGCCATCGCCGCAATCGGTTATGGCTATGGTCTCAGCGCGATCCTGCGGATTGAATCCAACCTCGGGGATCGAGGAATCCTGGGGCTGTTGGGTCTCGGAGTGACAGCTTCCCTCGCTCAGTTCGTAGTCCCACTTACTCCTGCGGTGCATTACGCGATTCTCGTGGTGGGCGTAATCCTCGCTTTGGTCTCCCTGGGTTCGGTACCGAATCCAAGATTTGTATGGGCCAGCGCACTAATCATTTTCCTTTTCACTCTCTCGCATCAGCAGTCCGCTTATAGCTATGACACCGGGCTGTACCACCTCCAAACGATGCGGTGGATGACAGAGCATCGCATCGTTCCCGGCCTCGGGAACCTGCACGGACGATTGGCGTTTAACTCGATGCTCTTTCTAATCGACGGGGCCATTGACCGGAGTGGCATCGGTTGGATTCCGAATCTCCTCGTGATGTTCTTCGCACTTCTGTCCCTGGTGATTCGGCTTTGGAACTTCACCAGCCGCGGAGGTATTTCGGCGCTTGAGTGGTGGTTGCTTGTGCTTGCTATTGTGACGCTGGCGGTGAATCACTACATTGCAGGCTGGTATGGAGTGCTGAACGCCGACCCTTTTATCGCCATTTTGATACTCTATTGGACTTCTGTAGCGCTGGGATTATCCTCATCGCCGAATCTTGCGGCTGACTTTGCGATGGTGGTGCTCACGGCTGTTTTCGCGCTCGCTATCAAACTATCGGCCGCGCCGCTGCTTTTGCCGGCAGTTGCGTTTGGCTGGCTTTTTCGAAGGCGCTTGACGGCTGGCTCTCAGGGACGCCTCGCAGCGATGGCCTGCTTGATCATCGTCGTTTGGATGATGCGTAGCGTCGTGCTCTCTGGCTGTGCACTTTACCCAGTGTCTCAAACCTGCATCACTACGTTGCCATGGGCGGAATCGCCTAACCAGGTCAATGAGGAGTCGCTTGCCATACGCTCCTGGGCGAGAGAACCTGGCGAGAACGACTATGCCCGGGTACTCAAGGATCAAGCGTGGATCCCCCAATGGATTGGCGCCACGCTGCGCAGCCACTCGATAAGAGTCTTCGCTGTTTTCGCTCCGCTCGGGCTGATTGTAGCGTTCCTCAAGAAACCCTACGCCGGCGAACCGGCGCGCTGCCTCCTCGTGGTCACATGCGGACTGCTTGGATGCTTGATATTCTGGTTCGTAGCTGCGCCCAATCTGAGATTCGGCGAAGGTTTCTTTTTAGCTGCCGCATTATTAGGCGGGAGCATCGCTTTCGCCGCGTTTTTCGATCACTCACGATTTGTAGTTTATATGCCCAGGTTTGTGCTCGCGTGCATGGCCGTCGTAAGCATCCGCGGGTTGTGGCGGCCGCAAAGCGAGTATTTCTACAGCGTTCCAGAAGTAGCCACGTATGAATTACGGGGACCCAGCGGACACCGAATTTTTGTCCCCAAAGTTCTCAATCAGTGCTGGAATCATCCGCTGCCCTGCACGCCGTATTTCGATCCTGCCGCGTTGGCCAAGATTAAGTGGCCGGCGGACTTGCCGATTCCCCCACCCGGATCGATTCCTGACCGCTGGGCGGGAGTGGGTACCATGAATGCGGAAGCCAAGTAGATTTCAAAAAAGTGGGCAAACGTAGTCTGGAATATCCGGTTTAGCCTACGTGCCGGGCTTTATCCGATAAGCGGTTTGCACGCTCAAGCAACACGCGGAAAATTTGGCTTTGCAGAAGCGCCTCGCATGGAGATGATGCAACTCGTAATCTGTAAATCGCATCTCGATTGGTAAATCTGTAAATCGCTCGCGGCGGGGGTGGTCCATGAAGCGAGTTCTACCAGTACTGTGTCTTACTTTCCTGTTTTGCAATTCGAATCCATCGCAAGAGAAACCGAAAGATGCGGGGAGGCCGCAAACCTCAACCGCGACGAAGGAAGGCCGCGAGCGCTCGCTAGGAAGCTTTGACGAATCGGCTGTGAAGCTGCCGGTGCGGAGGGTTGTGCTTTACAAGAATGGCGTGGGCTACTTCGAGCATCTGGGACACGTGCGCGGAAACCAGGATGTACACATTGATTTCACCAGCGCACAACTCAACGACGTGCTCGAATCGCTGACCGTGCTAGATCTCGCTGGCGGGCGAATCACGGGGGTCGATTACAACTCCGAGGCACCGCTGGCACGAAGGCTGGCTACGCTGCGGCTGGCGCTGGGGGAGCGTCCGAGCCTTTCGGAGTTTCTCGGAGCGCTTCGAGGAGCGCGGCTGGAAGTGCGCGGCGCTACCGGGCCAGCTGTGACTGGGAGGCTGCTCAGTGTGGAGAGAAAAACTAGAAGCAGCACGACCTGGACGGTGTAAACGGATGAAATCTCGCTCATTGCCGACAACGGCGAGGTGCACAGCGTTGATTTGAATCCTGCGACCAGCGTGCGCATCGTCGAAAAGGATTTACAAGTGGAGGTGGTCCGCTACTTGAATTTGATCGCCTCATCGCGCGATCAAGACGTCCGGCGGATGACGATATCCACTACAGGAAGCGGGGAGCGAAATCTTTACGTAAGTTACATCAGCGAAGTGCCGATCTGGAAGACTACCTACCGCATCGTGCTGCCAACGAAACCGGATAAGAAGCCGTTGCTCCAAGGCTGGGCGATCATTGACAACACGGTTGGCGAAGATTGGAACGATGTCGAGTTGTCTTTGGTGGCGGGCGCGCCGCACTCTTTTATTCAGCAACTTTCAGAGGCGTATTACGGAAGGCGCCCGGTGGTGCCTCTGCCAGAGAGCGTGCAACTCTCGCCGCAAACGCACGCCGCCGCGCTTTCCGGCGGCAATGGTCGCCTAAGCGGGACAGTTCTCGACCCGTCGGGAGCATCGATTGCCGGTGCGAACGTGAATCTGCTTGACCAGAACGGCCAGGTTGTTGCGCAAACAACGACGGACAGCGGCGGGAATTATTCTTTTTCTTCGCTCCCGTCGGGAACTTACGGTTTGCAGAGCCAAAAATCGGGATTCAAGACAAATTTGATGACGCGGTTGAACATTGCGCCGGGTGAAAATCAGGCGAATGCGAGATTGGACGTAGGCACTTCCACAGAAACCGTAATGGTCACTGCGAGCAATGTGAATGCGCTGATGACCGAATCGGCGGGAGTGGCGGGAGGGACCATGCTGAGCGGTGTTGCAAATCGACCGCACGTAGGAATCGGGTCCGGAAGTGGAGGAGGTAACGGAGGCGGGTCATTCAGGGCCGTTCCACCACCGCCCCCGCCACCTTCTCCGGCAGATATTGAGGAAGCGCGCGCGATTGGAGAAGCCGCGGCAAGCGGACAAGAACTCGGGGATTTGTTCGAGTACAAACTAAAAGACAAGGTGACGCTGAAGAAAAACCAATCGGCTCTCGTGCCCATTGCGCAAACCGAGATCGAGGCGGAAAAAGTATCGCTCTGGAACGGAACGAGCGGTTCCGGACGACCACTTCGCGCGCTCTGGTTGAAAAACACCAGCCCGTTGACTTTCGATGGTGGCAGTTTCAGCGTATTGGAAAACGAAGTATTCGCCGGCGAAGGACTAACGGACCCAATTAAACCTGGCGAGCGGCGGCTGCTTTCTTATGCCACAGACCTGGGCCTGCTGGTGGAGGCGCATCAGGACAACCGGCCTCAGCACGTCATGCTGGCGAAAATCTCCAAAGGAGTTCTTACGCAAGTCAGCCGCCTTGAAGAGCGGACTCTCTACACCGTGCACAGTCAGGAGGCCGTTGGGCGCACCCTCGTTGTTGACCACCCCGCACGCATGGGATGGTCGCTTGCCAAGGGCGCCATCGAGCCGGAAGAGCGGGCTCCGGGAGTGTATCGCTTCCGATTGGAAGTTCCGGCAAAAGCGGCATCATCTTTGCCGGTCGAAGAAGTCCGCACACTCGATGTAACCTACGCCATCTCTAACCTAAATACGGATCAGATCGGCGTATTCCTGAAGGACAAAACCATCACGCCGGAGATGGCGCAAGCGCTGCAGAAAATCATGGACCAGAAAGCGGTCGTGGCGAAACAAGAAGAAATCATGGAAGAACGGCAGAAGGACATTGATCGGATAGTGGAAGACCAAGGGCGGTTGCGGGAGAACATGAAAGCGCTGCGTGGAAGCCCGGAGGAAAAAGCGCTTCTGCAACGCTACACCAAGCAACTGGATGACCAGGAGACGCAACTCGAGGTGTTGCGGAGGACGATTCAGGACACCGAAGCGGAACGGGATAAAGCGAACGATCAGCTCGAGAAAATGATTGGCGACTTGCAACTAGAGGCGTCTCTATAGGAAATGCGTCCCATGCCTTCCGCCAACGACTTGGGCGCTTTCTAATTGCGCCAAAGTTCCCACCGCGATGGATTCCCCGGGAGTTCGAGGTCGTTATATCAAACAATGCTCTCTGTTGCCGGCTCTCCCAGCCGCAACGCGTGGTGTATCATCGTGACCGGTGAATTTGTTTCGTGAGAAATCCCTTCTACCAGATTGCCATGCTGCGGAGATACTCCCGGGCGATCGGCTGGACGGCTGCCCTGCTGTTGCGGCTCAGCGACTTGAGGGCCAGGAACCTCTCGGAAGGGACAGTTTGCCTCAAGCTGAAACCGATTAACTCAACGCATCCCGTCTTGATGAGAATGGGCACGAGCGATCGGCAAGTCTTCGGACAAGTCTTTATCGAACGCGAATATGAGACGCTCGAACTCGATCATCCCAAGACGATTCTCGACCTCGGCGCCAACGTCGGATACGCGAGCGCGTATTTCCTGTCCAGATTTCCCGGATGCAAGGTTGTCGCTGTCGAGCCTGACCCCGGCAATTACGCGGTTTGCTGCCGAAACCTGGCGCCCTTTGGAGAACGAGCCAAAGTCCTGCATGCGGCTGCCTGGGTGGAACGCACACGGTTAGTGCTCGAGAGAGGCGCATTTCGAGACGGCCGCGACTGGACCGCGCAAGTGAGGGAGGCAAGCGTAGCCGGGCAGGAATCAGGCACCATTGAGGCTTACGATCTTCCCTCGCTGATCAGCCTCTGCAAAGTTCCGGAGATTGACTTACTGAAGATCGACATCGAACGAAGCGAACTCGAGCTTTTCTCCCGAAATTCAGAGAACTGGCTGCCTCGCGTGCGAAATTTGTGCATTGAATTGCACGGCGCGGACTGCGAAGAGGTGTTTTTCCGGGCCCTTTCAAGATTCTCCTACGATCTGAGTAGCGGAGGTGACCTGATCGTTTGCCAAAATATCCACTTTCGGGACTGACCTCAATCCATTTCATTTCCATTTCGGCTTCGGCGGAGTTGACTCTCTATTTTCGTCCGTCCTGGGAATGTGTTTTAGCGCGATTCGAAGCGCCTCCAACGACGTCTGCGGAAGTTCGCGGAAAGCGCAAGGTACGATCCGTGGCAATCCACAGCGCAGATGCCCAAATCGCAGCGTCCACCGGAAGGAATCGCAAACGGCCCTTAAACAGGTTTCGCGCGGCTCGTACGAGGGTCCATTTGCTTAGGTGGAAATAAAGACGAACCAGCGAACTTTCCGCTGGAGAATACCAGCCGCTATCACGCAACTGCTTTTTCGCCAACTCCGCCAGCGAGTCATGCTGCACGGAGATGCAGCGGCCGCTAGCGACAAAGTGCGACCCCCATCCAGACTTCTTCATTCGTTCGCAGATATCCGAGTCTTCATGGTGGCGCCGAAAACGGACATCATAACCGCCCACCGCGTCCACCGCTTGCTTGCGAAAAAGGACAGCGTGCCCATGAGCGAAAGGCGTAGGACCGGACTGTTCCGGATACTTGGGCTCTTGAAAACGCATACGCCAGCGCGTGAGCAGGCGTTCAGGTCTCGCAGGAAGCACCCGGGTGGCACAGGCTCCGACCTCTGGGTGGCTGAATAGATAATCCAAACAGGTGACGAGCCAGTCCGGATCGGGGAGGACTTCCGTGTTGATGCAGGCGAGAAAAACAGCATTTGAGAGCGCAATCGCGGCATTCCGGGCGGCGGAAATCCCCTGGTTCTGCGGAAGCCGAAGAAGGACAATCTGGGCGGAAGCTTTCGCCCAATCGGGGAGAGAAACGGGCTCCGGCGAGCCATCGTCGACGACATAAATCCGGCCAACTGGATACGTTTGCTTAAGGCTGGCTGAAAGGGTTGCGGCCAGCGCCTGGGGACGCTCGCCGTAAACGGGTATGACCACATCTACATCTGCTGCGGTCTGTTCAGTTCTAGGGTCTGGGATGGCGGAAGTTTCGGGGCGCTTTCGGTTATCGGCAGGCAGCTTCGGATCTTGCATTGCAGTGTGCGTCTTTTTTTGGAAGGTACGCACTTCCCGGCCTTGATTGGGCTCCCTGCGCCCCAAGTATAGAGCTTTGACCGAGGAGCAAGCAAGGCGACAGTAGCCCGACCGCGCCAGCAGTGGGCGCCGCAGTCGGGCGCCCGTGCTCACACCTGCTGTATACTTAACTTTTTCGTTTTCAAGATTAACTAACTATAGACCACCGCTTGCGTTTAAATTGTTCATCGCGGGCGAGCGAGAAAGTCAAATGACACAAGCGAACGGTCTTCTTCGTCTCAACCTGGGTTGCGGGCTGCGGACGGTGGACGGTTGGATCAACGTGGATGGCTCGTGGAACGCGAGGCTTGCCAAACACCCCCTGCTCCGTCGCTTACTAGCCTCCCTGCACGTCATCACCAAGGATAAGTCCGAGATACCGTGGAGCGCGAAAATTCTTATTCACGATATCCGCAAGCCGTTGCCTTTCCCTGACGGCTCTGCGAACGCCGTTTATGCTTCGCATGTTCTTGAGCATCTGTACGTTGAGGAGGGGCGAAACCTGATTCAAGAGTCTTTCAGGGTGCTCGCCAAAGGCGGCGTTCTGCGCGTGGTGGTGCCGGATCTCAACGCGATTCTGCGCGAGTACCTCGGAGAACACCCGTTTGGCGAACTATCCGCGGAAATGGCCTCGCTCTGTCCCGCAGATCGCGTCAACCAGCGTCTGCTCATGCGCTGGCCGAGCCCGTCTGGTGGCAGTTTGTTTTACCGCATCTACAACTCCTGGCAGGATTTTCACACGCACAAATGGATGTATGATTCAAATTCGCTTGCCGCTCTGATCGAATCCGTGGGCTTCGCGGAAGTTCAACCCAAGACCAGCGGCGAGAGCAGAATAGAGAACGTCGACGAAATAGAGGAACCGAGCCGGATTCTCAATGGGGGTGGCATTTGCGTCGAAGGCGTAAAGCCGTAGCGACCATGGTTGCTCGAACTACACAGGATCGCGCGGCCCAGCGGCAAGCCACTGAAATTTTCACCGCTGTTCGCCGTGACTTTCCTCTGGCTCAGGCAAACGCATGAGGAAGTACCCATGAGATTAGCTACCGCGCTTCGCCTGGGAGAGATTCGCAGAAGCCGGCTGACGCTCCTCGGAATTTTGGTCGTAGGGGTGATCGGCGCCTACGAATCCGCGCAATACATCATTTACGACAACATGAGGGGCTTGGCCTATGCCGCCATGTGCCTTGTGGGGGGAGCGATCGTCGTCTCCATTCTCAACAATTGGCGCAACGGCGTGTATCTATTTTTGGCTTGGCTATTGTTCGAGGATTTTGTCCGAAAATTCCTCGGCAACAACATGGCCATCTACTTCGTCAAGGATTTCCTGCTGCTTGTCGTGCTCATTTCCTTCTTCACGGCCGTGCGAAGGAAGGAAGTCACGCTTTTCCGTCCTCCGTTCCTCATTCCTCTGCTTATTTTCATCTGGTTCAGCGCGCTCCAGATCTTCAATCCGGCCTCCACGAGCGTCTGGTATGGCCTTATGGGCTTCAAAATATTTTTCTTTTATGTTCCGTTACTTTTCGTTGGTTATGCGTTATTGAATTCCGAGGCAGAAATTCGCCGCTTTTTCCTCATTAATCTGGCTCTCGCGGTCGTCGTCATATCGCTGGGCATAGCGCAATCCATCATCGGACCCGGCTTTCTGAATCCGGCGGTCCAAGCCGAAGACCTCCGCGAACTGAGCGGCCTTTACCGCGTCGATATGGCCACCGGCGCGGTTGCGTACCGTCCGACTTCCGTATTCGTCAGCGCCGGCCGGTACGCCGATTTCGTTTCCGTGGCCTGGCTGCTTGTCCTGGGATTCGGTGGTTATCTTCTTTTGCGCCACAAGAAAGGCCGGATCTTCGCATTCATCACCATCGCGCTGACCGCTGCAGGCGCCTTCTTGACGGCTTCGAGAGGTTCCTTCATGTGGGGATTGATCGACGCCGGTGTAACCAGCGTGGCGTTCATCTGGGGCGCGCCTTGGAAGCAAGGCGAAGTGCGGCGGGTGTTTCGCGCCATTCAGCGCGCCGCGATTGGGATCGTGCTAGGCATGTTCGTGCTTTTTTATGCCTATCCGAACGCGCTCATGACTAGGCTCGACATCTACAAGGAAACATTGATGCCTAATAGTCCGACAAGCGAACTCAAACACCGCGGGTGGACATATCCCCTCGATAACTTTCTCGCGGCTCTCAACTACGAACGGTGGCCGTATGGCTACGGTATAGGGACTACCGGGGCTGGAGGGCAATACGTGGCGCGCTTTTTCAATGTGCAGCCCCCCGTATTCGGTGTCGAGAGCGGTTTCGGGACTCTTGTCGTCGAAATGGGAATAGGAGGACTCATCCTTTGGATCGTCATGAGCGCGGCGATCTTGTCCTCCGCGTGGGGCGTCGTCCGAAAGCTGAAAGGCTCCCCCTGGTTCCCCGTGGGCTTCATCATCTTTTGGTATGCATTTGTTCTGTTTTATCCGGACACTTTCGGCGGAATGGCCGCCTACGAGGATTTTCTCCTGAACGCGTACCTTTGGCTGTTGCTCGGTTTGCTCTTCCGGCTTCCAACCATCGCGCTCTCTTCGCAGTTTGCGGCCAGCGCTCCCGCAATCCAACCTTCGCGTGGCTGGATTCGCTAACTTGCGGCTCGCCGTCGTCTCTCCGTTTGTTGACCGGCGCCATGGCACGGAACGCGCGCTAGCGGAGTTGCTGGAGCGCCTCGCCTTCGAATACGGTTGCGAAATTCATCTCTACGCCCAGCGCGTGGAGGATCTGCGCTTAAGCAATCGGCATTCACCTCCCTCTGGTGGTTCCGGCGCGATTTTCTGGCGCAAAGTCCCCTCCGTTCCTGGACCACACTTGGCCCAATTTCTCGCTTGGATGTTCTTCAACGGGTTCCTGCGAAGGTGGCATGCCTCATTGGGTGGCCGTTCCTTCGACCTCGTCTTATCCCCAGGCATCAATTCGTTGCATCCCGATGTCGTGGTCGTCCACGCGCTCTTCCAGCGGTTGCAGGCCCTTACTCCCGAAGAGAACAATGATAGGTTGTCCGGGATCGGCCTTTCCCGGCGAATTCACCGGCGACTTTATTACGGGCTGTTGACCCGCTTGGAACGCAGGATCTACGCTAACAAAACCACCTCTCTCTCGGCGGTCTCTCATCGAACGGCCGCGCTGATGAAGGAAACTTTTCACCGTAACGATGTGGTCGTGATTCCCAATGGAGTGGACCACAAGCGCTTCAGCGGGCCCGTCAGGCTCGCGTTGCGCGAGCAAGCTCGTCAACGAAGAGGTTTTTCCGGCGACGATTTCGTGCTGCTCCTGATTGGCAACGATTGGCGCGTAAAAGGGCTTTCAACAATCCTGGAAGCGATGGCAGCTCTTCCCGACTCTAGAATAAAACTTCTGGTCGTGGGTAACGACGTCGTGGATCCCTTTCGGGCGCGTGCGAAGCAACTCGGCATCGAACATCGGTGTTTTTGGGAGCCCCCAACTGCGGATGTACTCGATTCCTACAGCGCTGCGGACCTTTACGTCAGTCCGAGCCGCGAAGACTCCTTCGGCCTCCCCGTGGCCGAAGCCATGGCCTGCGGCTTACCGGCGATTACCTCCCGCTACGCCGGCGTCGCCGAATATCTTCATGACGGGATTGACGGATTTGTGCTAACCCATCCGCGCGACTCGCAGTCTCTGGCGGCCCGGATCGAACAGCTCCAAACTCAACCGGAATTGCGCCGCAGACTCGGTGAAGCCGCCGCCAAAACCTCTCTCGAATGGAATTGGGATCGCAGCGCTGCGGCCCTGTGGGAACTCCTGAAAAGCGCCAACGCGCGGATTCACCCGCACGCTTAAGGTGCCGTTCCAGTTCCAGCGCTATTTATTAATTTGCCTCGACGGCTTTTCGCGTGGCTTCCAGAGTGAACTCCAGCGTCTCCTTCGGAATAGTAGTCACAAACGGGCCGATCAGCCAACCCAAGCCCGTCGGAATATCCCGCGTCAGCGAAGCGACTTCGCTCTGCACGTAAACGCCCCCGTTCGCCTCTTCCAACCGCCACCACGTTTCCATGCCCCAAAGAAAGCCACCATCGTCTCCAGGCGCCCGTTCGCGTTCGTCGCTCTTTCCCGGATTCTCGACTTCCGCGATACGCACCGCGGAGCTGCGGCTGTGCGCTCGCCTCGGAGAGTCAAGGAAGTAATGCACGTCGTGCTCGGTATCCAGAACGACGGTAATCAATTTGTGTCGGCGGAATCGCAGGAACACTCGAAAGTGATCGCCATTGCGCGATTCGATTCTGGAACGTTCGACATCCGGGGCGTAGTACGTGGACTGGTGATCGTAATCCTCAAGGATATTCAGCACATCTTTTAGTTCGGCTCCTGGGATAAAAACCACCCCAACCCAGTGATGGACCATACCGCCCGGACAATCGATCGTCTTCCCGTTGTCAAGCGTCGTCAGCTGATGGATCTCCACTTCGCCGCGCTTAAGGGCAGCGTAAGCGTCCGCACGCTGCACCTCAGCAAGCGAATCGATCCACAGCATCGCGCCGCCACGCATCAGCTCCGATTCATTCCGATCGTCGGTCAACTTTACGTATCGAAGGAACGCGCTTCTTGCGGCGGAGCGCAATTTCGCAGGCTCTGGCTTCGCGGCTTGCAGGGGCCGCGCGGAGGCGATGGATGCCGCCAGGAAGGCCAACAAAACCAGACACGCAACGGAGACTCTGTCCGCCGATCGCTCCAGTCGTCGTCTAAATCGTTCACCCACAGCGGAAAAAACCTCCCCAAGTCTATGATGGCGCAAATCGCTCACCATCGATGCAACGATCTTCAAGGGAAGAGAGCAAGAGGAAGGCCTATTTTGCCGTGCGGACTAAATAGCTTTCTTAGAACTTCAGGCGTTAATTCTGTGGGCAATTACTCAAGGGTTTCAAAAAGAATGGCGGGTTGGGTAGCTCGCACACGGCTCCTTGCGGAGCCGCTGTCCCCGCGCGGCCCCCAACCCGTTCTTAGGAGACTACGCGGCCGATCTGGAGCCCTCAATGGGAAGGTAGACACACTCAGCGGGGTACTGCGGTCGTGGTACTAGCACGATCAAGCTCAAACATTATAATTCTACAGTATGTCTTTTAGTATCTTTAGTTTACGGTCGTATGGCAGCACCAGCATGGCCTCGAAAGGTACTAGAAACGGGCACTCCCGGACTCTATCTTCTATGGCTCTGTTGACATCCTAGGCACAGAGTATGTTTCGAGGAGTCGACAAGTCGGGGCCCGAGGTGTTTTCTAGTGAGGCAGGAGGGACGATGGCCGAAGTCGGACTCCTGCCTGTAGCTCGCGTGGCGCTGCAAGTGGCC
>DATJXZ010000069.1:0-42426 GCA_035499815.1 Candidatus Solibacter sp.
GGAGATCGGAATCCGCGCGGCGCTGGGAGCCGAGCGGCGCGACGTGCTGCGGTTGGTGCTGACGCAGGGAATGCGGCTCGTACTGCTCGGCGCGGCAGTGGGACTGGTTTTAGCGCTGACACTGACGCGGTACGCCAAAGATATGTTGTTCGGAGTGAAGGCGGCGGATCCGGCGACGTATGTGTGGGTCACGGTTCTGCTACTTAGCGTGGCGCTGCTGGCATGCTTCGTCCCGGCGCAGCGGGCGATGAGGGTCGATCCGGTGGTGGCGCTGAGATATGAGTGACGAAAACCGAAGTAAAGAAACAGAGACGTAAGGACGCCCGTAATCGGAGCGTTCGAACTCCCCGCTTGGGCGAAACAACTGTTACGGAAAACGAGACTGTTTGGTTTCGAAACGGTTGCCACATGGGCCGGCACTGGCCAGCCCTATGATATTGCCGCACTTACAGCCCACCTTATAAAGTAGTCTCGGAACTGTCCGAATTCGGACGATCACAGACCTAACCGCAAGGCCCTTTTCCTGTCTAATGATTCGGATGAGCGAAAGCGCCGGAAGTAGGCCAGACCGCGAGGCGGCACAGAACGCGGCCCGAGAGAGCGATGCCATCGCCGTCGAGCGCACGCTTGCGGGCGAGCGCGATGCATTCCGGGTGCTGGTGGAAAGGCATAGCCAGCAGCTATTTCGCCTGGCGTATCGCATGACGGGAAACGAGCACGACGCGGAGGAAGTGGTGCAGGAAGCGTTTTTGCGCGCTTACCGAAACCTAGGGCAATTCGGATCGCGCGCAAATTTCGGGACGTGGGCCTATCGCATCGCCGCGAACTACGCCATCGACCGCATGCGGCAAAAACGCAGCGAGGATGCGCGTCGCAGCACGCCGAGCAGTCTGGCGGACGAGCAAGAACGAGATCCGCTGGATTCAACGCCGGATGAAAGGCCGACTCCAGACCGGCTGGCTGCGAACACGGAGCTGAGGAAAAAGATGGAAGAGGCGCTGAAAGAGTTGAGTTCATCGGAGCGAACGGCGTTCGTGATGCGCCACTGGGAAGGTTGCGCGATCGAGGAGATTGCCGCCGTACTGAAATCGACGACGAGCGCGGCGAAGAACACTGTTTTTCGCTCGGTGCAGAAGTTGCGCCGAGCTTTAGAGCCCTACGTGGGAGCGCGGCGCGCGTTGCAGGCGAAGACTGCGGCGGCGTCCACAGAACCCAGGGGAACGGAATTATGAAACATTTTATTGAAGAAGAATTGATTGCTTACCGGGAGGGAGAGCCTACGCAACGCGAAGCTATCGCCGGTCATTTGACGAATTGCGCGGAATGCCGCGAGCAACTTGAACGCATCGAGGCGGTGCTTCGCGCGCTGGACAATTTCCAGGTGCCGGAGCGCGGGCCAGAGTACGGCCGGACGGTGTGGCAGCAGATCGCGCCGCGATTGCCGGAACGCGCGGGGCGCGGATGGCGTGCATGGTTCGAACCGCGCCGCTTAGTGGCCATCGGAGTGATGGCGGCGGTCGTGATTGCTGCGTTTGTTGCGGGACGCTGGACGAAAAAGCCGGATGCTGGGGTGCCTGCGGCGAGCGTGGCGCAGGTGCGGCAGCGCGTACTGGTGCTGGCGGTTGGCGAGCACTTGGGAAAGTCAGAAATGGTGCTGATGGAGCTTGCGAATGCCGCGCCGGCAAATTCGGCACAAAAGGAAGTCAATATTTCCGCGGAACAGAAGCGGGCGGAGGACTTGCTGGACTCCAACCGGCTGTATCGGGAAACGGCTTTGCACGATGGCGATACGGCGCTGGCGAGCGTGCTGGATGATCTCGAACGCGTGCTGCTGGACGTGGCGCACAGCCCGGACGAACTCACTCCGGCAAAACTCGAGGCGCTGCAGAAGCGCATCGAGGCGCGCGGCATTTTGTTCAAAGTTCGAGTGGTCGGGCAGGATTTACAGCAGAAACAAAGAACGGCGAATCCCGCGCCAGCAGCGAGGGGATCGGAAATGAGAGAGAGGAACAAAGCATGAGCATCGGCGAAAGAACGAGCAGGGCGATTACGATTTGGATGGCTGCGGCAGCGTTGTTGACTGCGCCTCGGCTGGCAAGGCCCGCGGAGCCGCCTCGTAGCATGGGGATTTCCACGGCCTCCTGGCAAGACCAGGATGCCCAGGATCGCGAACAGGAAAAACGGGACAGAGAGCAAGAGGCGCGCGACCGAGAGCAGGAAAAACGCGACCGCGCTCAGGAGCGTGCGGAACGCGTCGATGAACTCTATGACGAGGGCCGCGAAGCGCTCGACGAAGATCGCTACGATCAGGCTGCCGGCAGATTCAGCGAGCTTGCCGGGATGAACGGGCCGCAGACGGATGCGGCGCTCTATTGGAAGGCTTACGCGGAAAACAAGCTGGGGAAGCGCGACATTGCCCTCTCAACGATTGCGGACATGAAGAAGCGCTTTCCGCAGAGCCGATGGCTGAAGGACGCGGGAGCGCTCGAAATCGAAGTGAGGCAATCGTCCGGGCAGCCCTCGCACCCCGAAGCACAGTCGGATGAAGAGCTGAAAATGCTGGCTATCACCGGCCTGATGAACAGCGACCCGCAGCGCGCGATGCCATTGCTTGAGAAGGTTCTGAACGGCACCGGCTCACCGAAAGAGAAATCCAAAGCGCTTTTTGTGCTGGCGCAAAACGGCTCGCCGCAGTCGCGCGACATTCTCGCGCGCATCGCGCGAGGGGAGAGTAATCCGGACTTGCAGCGAAAAGCGGTCGAGTACCTGGGACTCTTTGGCGGACAAGAAGCGCGTCAAACGCTGGCGCAAATCTATACCTCGACGACCGATCCCTCCATCAAGCGCGCCATTTTGAAGAGCTACATGATTGGCGGCGATAAAGAGCATTTGTTGGCCGCAGCAAAAGGCGAAAAGGATGCGTCGTTGCGCGCCGATGCGATCCGTCAGCTTGGAATCATGCACGCCCCCGAAGAATTGCGGCAGCTTTACAAGCTGGAAACTTCTCCTGATGTGAAGAAGGATATTCTGCAGGCATTCTTTCTTTCCGGCGACTCGCAATTTCTCTCCGAAGCCGCGCAGGGCGAAAAGGACCCGGACATTCGCCGGGCGGCAATCCGCAATCTGGGACTCATCGGCTCGCCAGATGCGCGGCAATCCCTGCTGGCGATCTACGCGAAGGAAACTGACCGCGACAATAAAGAAGCCGTTCTCAACGCGCTCTTCATTCAAGGAAACGCTCACGCGCTGGTGACAATTGCGCGGAGCGAAAAAGATCCCGAGCTGAAAAAGACCGCGGTTTCCAAGCTCGCACTGATGAATTCAAAAGAAGGCAATGATTATCTAATGGAGATTTTGCAGAAGTGAGAGAAGAAGTGAAAGGTGACTCGTGGAGAGTGGAAGCAGGATTGAGGTGATTATGAAAACGTTGCGTGGCATTTTCATCGGCCAATCGGTTCTAGCAGCATTCCTTTTCACGGCCGGCCCTTTGCGGGCGGGGCAATCGGCGGAAACGCCGCAAATCGTCAACGCAAAGACGGAAATGCGAGCCGTGAGCGGGCCGCTTGCTGATGCGTTTCGCGTCATCGAAGCGCAAGCTGTCACGCCGGAATGGGTCGGCTACAGCGTCCCCGAAATTGCGGGCGACCGCACGGTCTGCTGCGGAAATTACAATGATGGCTACGGCAGCTGCGGTACATGCCGGCTCGAAAAAGAAAACGGCTTCACGAGCAAGAGCTCGGGCAACACTGCACAGAAAGGAACTGTCGAGCTGGAGGGTTCGCGCCAGCTCGTAGTTCTTTTACGACTCGAAGCCAAGCAAGTCACGAAAGTTCGCGAAGCCTCCGAGGATTGCACACTCGACGCCGGTGGCCTGCCGTTTATCTGGCTCACCGGTGTGAAGCCGGCCGAGAGCGTCGCTTTGCTCACCGATTTTGCGCGCAAAGCAATGTTCGAAGGGCATGGCGAGCATGAAATCGGCCAGGGCGCGTTGTCGGCAATTGCGCTGCACACTGGCTCATCGGCCGACCGCGCGTTCGAATCGTTCGTGACTGCAGATCAGCCGGAACAACTGCGCAAGCATGCATCCTTCTGGCTGGGTGCCGCGCGCGGCAAAGCGGGGGAAGCGCTGCTTCAGAAAATGGCGAAGAGCGATCCCAGCCCGGAAGTGCGCTCGCAGATCGCTTTCGCGCTATCCGTGAGCCACGAGCCGGATGCGCTAAACGAAATGATTCGCATGGCGCGCGAAGATGAGAGTTCCCACGTACGCGGTCAGGCACTTTTTTGGCTGGCGCAAAAAGCGGGACAAAAAGCGATGGGCGCCATCACCGGCGCCATCGAGAACGATCCCGACACGGACGTAAAAAAGAAAGCCGTCTTCGCGCTAAGTCAGATGCCGAAAGATGAAGGAGTGCCGAAACTGATCGAAGTTGCGAAAACAAATCACAACCGCGAAGTGCGCAAGCAAGCGATGTTCTGGCTAGGCCAGTCTAACGATCCGCGGGCGCTCGATTTCTTCGAACAAATTCTCTCCCGCTAAAACTTAGCGCAGAAGATCCTCGAGCTGGATCCGTGAGTCGGTTTTCGCGTCGCGGTATTTTACAATGACGGGGCATTGCAGGCTGAGGCCGTGTTTGGCGCCGACGGGATGCGTCACGGCGCGCGAGCCGGGAACGACAATGGCTTCCGCAGGAATGACGAGCGGAGAATCATCGCCCGCAGTGTAGACCGCGTCGCGCACTAGATCGTACACAGGAATTGAGCGATTCAGGATTGTACCCGTGCCGAGAACCGCGCGGAGCTTCACGACGGTTCCTTCATACACGCCGGAATTTCCTCCCACCAGCACGTCGTCCTCGATGATCACCGGCATCGCTCCAACCGGTTCAAGCACGCCGCCAATCTGTGCGCCGGCAGAAATGTGACAGTTGCGGCCGATCTGTGCGCAACTGCCGACAAGCGCGTGCGAATCAATCATCGCGCCCTCGCCGACATAAGCGCCCACGTTCACAAACATAGGCGGCATGCACACGACACCGCGCCCGATGTACGCGCCATCGCGAATGCTCGAGCCGCCCGGCACGATGCGGATACCGTCGGAGGGCGTGACAGCGCGAACGGGATACGTTGACTTGTCAATGAACGGTTGTCGCGCGGCATCGATCGACATGTCAATCACCGCGCCCATGCGAAAGCCCAGCAGGATTCCCTTTTTAACCCAGGCGTTGACGCGCCAGCCGGTCCGCGAAGCCGCATCCGGTTCGGCCGCGCGCACTTCCCCGCGATTCAGCGCGTCCTTGAATTCGCGGAATAGCCGGAAATGTTCTTCGGTATATTGAGCCGGCGGCTCGTCAAAAAGCCGCTCAATTAGCTGCTGAAGCATGCACTCTCTCATGCGATGGCGCGTCAGCGTGATGCAGGCTGAGCGACTCGAGCACCGTGCGGATGCGCGTCTCGTTTTCCGCCTTCGGCGCAACGAGCGGCAGCCGCCAGACCGGCTCGAGCAAGCCCATTTGCGCCATCGCCGCTTTCACCGGGATGGGATTCGACTCGATGAAGTTTACCTCCATCAACGCATGCACGCGGCGGTGAATTCGGCGCGCCGCCTCGAAATGGCCGTCGAGCGCGAGATGCGTGAGTTGCGTCATTTGCGCCGGAATTTCGTTCGAGACGACGGAAATCACTCCGCGCCCGCCGAGCGAAACGAGCGGCAGCGTGATGGCATCATCACCGCTGAGCACAAGGAAATCCTCGGGCACCATGTTGAGGATTGCCGCCATTTGCCCGATATTGCCGGACGCTTCCTTGATACCCACGATATTTTCAATCGCAGAAAGCCGCCGCACGGTTGCGGGTTCGATGTTTATTCCAGTACGTCCTTGCACGCTGTAAAGAATGATCGGAAGCGCAACACTATCCGCAATAGCGCGGAAGTGTTGGAACAAGCCTTCCTGCGTGGGCTTGTTATAGTACGGCGTCACGGAGAGAATGCCATCGGCGCCAATTGCCGCAAGCTCGCGAGCCAGCGCGATCACTTCGGCGGTGTTGTAGCCTCCGGCGCCAGCAAGAACAGGTACGTGCCCCTTCGCCAGCTCCACGGCGATTCCCACGACGCGCAGATGCTCTTCATGCGTGAGCGTCGGGCTTTCGCCCGTCGTGCCGCACGGCACCAGAAAATCGATGCCCGCGTCGATCTGCCGCTTGATCAGCGCCCGCAGCGTCGGTTCATCAAGCGAACCATCCTGCCGGAATGGAGTGACGAGCGCAGTGCCTGTACCGGTGAACATGAAGTTTCTCCTTCTTTTTCTAAACGTCGAACTACCGAACTCACACTTTCTGGGACGAGCTCTCCGCTCCCAAACGAGAACTCTCCTCGCTGAGCTCTCCGAGAATTTCCATAAACTCGAAAAAGCCTCTCTTGCCGACGATCCAGCGCGCCGCTTGCAGCGCGCCGCGCGCAAAACCTTCGCGGCTGCGGGCCGTGTGGCGGAGCGTGATCGTGTCGGTCAGCGAGTCAAAGCCAATTTCGTGTGTGCCAGGAGTCGCACCGGCGCGATTCGAGCTGATGCTCACCGGCCGCGTGTAACCCGCGCTGCGCATCTCTTCCGCTAGTTTTTTCAGCGTTCCCGAAATCGCATCTTTCTTCGCTGAATGATGAATCTCCCAGCCCCAGGCTTCGTATTCGGGGTGTCTGGCGAGCAATGCCGCGGCACGAGCCACAGTCTCGATAAAAATATTCACGCCCACGGAAAAATTCGCCGCCCAGACAAGCCCCGTCTTCGCGTGGATAACGGCTTCGCGAACGGAGGGAAGCTGATCGAGCCAGCCGGTCGTGCCTACGACGGAGTTGACGCCAAGAGCGGCGAGGCGGCGGATATTTTCTGGCGCAGCTTCGGGCGTGGTGAATTCCACCGCGACGTCGACGCCGCGCAGCGTTTCGTGCGAAAGCCCATGCGCGTGCGCATTGCCGCCGCTGGAAAATTTAGCGCTTACCGCGAATCCATATTCCGGCGCGAGCCCTTCGATGAGCTGGCCCATCTTCCCGCAGCCAACGATGGCGAGGTTTTGGCTCATGGCGTCGCGGCTCCCGTAGCGAGAAGCTGCTTGACCATGCGCGCGTAAATTTCGACAGCTTCGGACAGCTCTTTTTTCGGCATGCGTTCCTCGGCGGTGTGCGCCAAATGGATACTGCCAGGGCCGATAAGGAAAGGCTTGCCCCATGCTCCGTTGTAGGTGGGGATGTCCGTGGTAAAAGCGACAACGGTTGTAGGAAGGCCGTCGAATGGCGTGAGCCGGAGCGCGGCCGAGTGCAAAACTTCGCGCGCTTCAGCGCGACCCGCGGCAGCGGCCAGAACGGCCTGGCGAGTTGCCTCAGGATCGCCTACAGTGCGAAACATGATTTCCGCCTGCGCATGGTCCGCAATTACGTTGGGCGCGCGGCCGCCGGCGATCACGCCGATATTGAGCGTGCTCTGGCCAAGGAGTGGATCGTGCGGCAACTCGATCATGCGGATTGCGCGCAAAACATCGAGCAGCGTGTGGATCGCAGAATGGCCCAATTCCGGATACGCGGAGTGCGCGAGCTTGCCATGCGCCGTTACTTCAAAACGCAGAGCGCCTTTCGAGCCGAGGGCAAGATGATTTTCCGTTGGCTCGCCGTTGATCAGAAAACGCGAGCCACGCGGATTCACGGCGGCAACTTTTGCGCCCGCGCTGTTGCGCTCTTCGCCAACCACGAAAAGCAGCCCAAAATTTGCGACGCCGGAATCGAGCAGCTTTTCCGCGGCGACGATCATCGCCGCGATAATGCCTTTGGCATCGCAGGAGCCGCGACCCCAGATGAAATCCGCGTCCTCGAGCGAGGGAAAAAACGGTGGGACGGTGTCCAGATGCGTCGAAAGCGTGACGATCGGCTCGCCCCAGCTCACAAAAATGTTATCGCGGTTCGGCTCGACCGGCATGCGTTCGAGCCGGCCACCGGACCGCGCGGCCAGAAAAGAAAGCTGCGCGAACAGGAAGTCGGCCACGTTTTTCTCGTGGTTGGTGATCGACTCGATGTCGACCAGCGCGCGGGTAAGCTCGAAAAGATTCATTCAGCTCGAATTTTTCTGGAAGGAGCGAAACGAAAGGAAGGAACCGCGACGAGACTGCTCGGGGCTGCTGCCTCTCGATAGCGCTCCATCCGGCTTTAGCTCTGGCCGCAGAATCTTTGCAGCCATCTAAACGGATGACAGTGAACAGGCCTTAGCCCTGTTCCCCAACCGCCGCGGCTTCAGCTGCCGCTGCGATTTCGGCGGAGTTCGCTGCTACAACTTTGCCCCTTTCGCCTGACGCTCCGAAGCTGCTCGGAACCGCTCGCCCGGCTACTCATGGCCTCCGCACCTCTACCAAGAACAACACAAGTGTAGAGGAGCATTTGAGAAAAAGCCAACGGAATTTAGCGGCTCTTCAGGCTTGGAGTGCGGGAGCTCTGCTCCCGCTTTTGCGAATCGCGAAGAGTCAATAGAGCGCGCTCTTCAAAGTTCGAGCGGCTTGAGGGGTACGTCCTGCGAGGCGAGCAGAAGTTCGCCTTGAAATGCGCACTCCGTAGCGCGACGGCCAAGCGCTTCCTTGGCTGAAATCTCGGCAGTGAAAGGATTGTTATTCTCCTGCGACAGGTGGGCCAGAACAAGGTAACGCGCCCGTGCATCGAAACCCGTGACACTATCAGAATCAGCGAGAAACTCGCTGACAGCGTGATTGGAAAGATGCCCAGTATTGCTGAGCACCCGTTGCTTAACGATCCAGGGGTAAGGGCCGACCTTGAGCATCTCCAGATCGTGATTCGATTCGAGTACGAGGCAGTCCGAGTCGCGAAGATGAACCTTAACATGATTGGGCAGATATCCAAGGTCAGTGACGATCGCTACCTTCGTGCCGTTGGTCCGAAACGTAAAAGCAATAGGGTCAGCCGCGTCGTGGCTGACTCGAATCGCATGTACATCAATGTCGCCGACGACGAAGTTCTGGCCAGCTTGAATAGTTTCGACACCGTTGAGGCGCTTGCCGAAAGACTCGGGAAGAACTCGCTGAAGCGCACCCATCGTGCCTTCCGTGACGTAGAGCGGCGCCTTCCACAGGCCGAGCATTTGCGGGAGGCCGTTGCAGTGATCCGTATGTTCGTGCGTGATGAGGATGCCGTCGATGCGCTCGACGCTTTGTTCGATGGCCGCAAGCCGCGCCAGCGTTTCGCGTTTGCCCAGGCCGCAGTCCACGAGGAGGCGGGTGCGCTCGGTCTCGAGCAAGGTGATGTTGCCCGAACTGCCTGACGCCAGGATGGAAACCCGCAAGCCGATCGGTTGCTCCTCGCTACCGCCAAGAAAAACTGCCGGGCTAAATCCCGGTGCTACGATGTCGCCCGCTAACTAAGCCCGCAAACGAATTTTCAGAATCATGGCAGAGCGATTCCCGCGCGTCAACGCGAAAAGAGCGGCTAGAATAGACGGGTCATGTTGGCTAAAGACAGCATGCTGACGATTCCCCAGCAAATCGAGAACTATGGATTCGCGATCGTCCCCGAAGTGCTTTCTGACGCCGAAATTTCAGCCCTCTGCACGGCATTGCGGCTATCGGAGCTCCCCCGCAGCCGCGCCGGAATCCGCCACGCAATGAAAGATGCGAGCGTCGCAGCCCTCGCGCGCGATCCGCGCCTGCTTCATTTAGCTCAAGAAACTCTCGGGCCGCGGGCAATTCCTTTTCGCGCGACACTTTTCGACAAGTCGCCAACGTCCAACTGGCTGGTCGTGTGGCATCAAGACACAGCATTGCCGCTCAAAGAACCCCAAGAGGTTCCTGGTTGGGGCCCCTGGTCAGTCAAAGATGGCGTTCACTATGCGCATGCTCCGGCAAGTGCCCTAGTACAAGTTTTGGCCCTGCGGTTGCACCTTGACGACTCTGTTGCCAAAAACGGCCCGCTCCGCGTCCTGCCCCGAACTCAAGACCTTGGTGTTCTCTCCGACGAGCAACTCCACGAGCTGTCCACCAAGGTGGACGCAATTGATTGTTTCGTGCCGCGCGGCGGAATTCTCGCGATGCGGCCACTGATTGTCCATGCATCATCAAAATCTCAATCGGCCGCGCCGCGCCGGGTCTTGCATATTGAATATGCGTCTTCCACTGTCATTCAAGATGGTTTTAGATTGGCGATAACATAGGAGGAACCGACGTGGCCGCGTATTGGACATTTCTAACGCTGTTTTCCTTCCTCTTCCGGTCATCCCTGGCGATGAATATCCCAACTGCTGAAAACACGTTCGTTTTCCGAATTGACCCATCCGTCAAATCTGCGCAGCTACAAGTGCGATACTTCCTAACCGGCGACTTCGGCGGGTTTGGCGGTTACAAAGTTGACCAGGATGGAGATAACGCGATCCTGATTCACACCGAGGTTGACAGAAAACCAGCGAAAGGATTGAAAGCCGTTCTCTATGCTCCGGACTGCCAAATCCAAACGCTTAGCGTGGCTGATCTCTCAACGAGCTCTCGTGAAGGAGAATTCCATTGTGTGCCTGTTGGGGAAACCAGGCTCCAAGGCAAGTTCTCTCGTGATCCGGCGACTCTGGATCGAGAGATGGAAGTACAGATTCGATATCTTGGAGTCTGGGCGCACGGATTTTTTGGGATTCAAGACGGTTTCGTCTTAAGCTTGGACATAGCCAAATCCTCAGTGGAACAGGACGGATCTTTTGAAGTCTATTTGCCTAATCTTGCCGGGAGTGGCGAATTGCCACCGAAACAGCAGAATGCTGACTTCCAGGTTCTTCTCATAGACGCCAACTCTGGTAATATCCTGGCGCAACTGAAGCCTCTGGCCACATTGTCCAGCAGGGGTAATCTGAAGATCCTTCCAAGTTATCCGCAAACAGTTGAATTCTCCGTCGACTGGCTGGCAGCGAGTTCCGCCCAATAATCCTCGAAGCCTCAGCAGGCGAGGCGGGAGCGATCGAGGGTGAATCCGTTCAGAGGGCCGAGGACGGTGACGGCAATTTGTTCGGGGCGGAAGAAATCGTGGGCCAGAGCCTGGACTTCGTCGAGCGTTACTGTTTCAATCGAGGCGAGGATTTCGTCGAGCGAATAAAAGCGTCCAAAATAAAGTTCCTGGCGCGCGAGATTCGACATGCGCGAGCTGGTGGATTCGAGCGAAAGCATCAGCGAACCTTTGAGATGATTTTTTGCGCGCGTGAGCTCTTCTTCGCTGACCGGCGTTTCCTTCATCGCGCGAAATTCCTTAATGGTCAGGTCAATGACTTGCCCGATGGTTTCTTGCGCCGTGCCGGCATAAACGGTGAACATGCCGGCGTCGGAATAGGGCGTCAGCTCGCTGAAGACGGCGTAGGCCAGGCCTTCCTTTTCGCGGATATTTTGAAACAGGCGCGAGGACATACCGCCGCCGAGAAGATTGTTGAGGACCGCGGCGGCGAAGCGCGCTTCGTGGCCGAGCGGAAGCGCGGGAACACCGATGCAGACGTGAACTTGTTCGAGGTCGCGCTTGGCTTCGAGATGGATGGGCGCGTGCGTGACGGGAGCCGTGTGGT
This sequence comes from Candidatus Solibacter sp., assembly GCA_035499815.1. GTDB lineage: Bacteria > Acidobacteriota > Terriglobia > Acidiferrales > UBA7541 > Acidiferrum. The sequence goes on from DATJXZ010000069.1 coordinate 11,571, forward strand.
CTTCGAGCGTGCGCGCCGGGCGCAGGTCGCCGAACTCGCGCTGCACGAGCTCCAACACTTTTTCGTGCGTGACATTCCCCGCCGCGGTGATCACCAGATGGTCCGGCGCGAACCAATCGCGGAAGCGCTCGTTCAAATGCTGGCGATTGAACTGGCGGACCGTTTCCGGAGTCCCGAGAATGGGCCGGCCGAGTGGATGTTCGGGCCAAAATCCTCGCGTGAAGATGTCGTGGAGAAGATATTCGGGATTGTCCAGATCCATCTTGATCTCTTCGAGCACGACCTGGCGCTCTTTCTTGACGTCGCTGGAATCGAACTTGGGACGAAGCACGAGGTCGGCGATCACGTCAAAGGCGATCGGCAAATGTTCGTCGAGAACTTTGGCGTTGAAGCAGATCTGCTCCTTGGAAGTGAACGCGTCGAGCATGCCGCCGACGGAATCCATTTCGCGGGCGATGGCTTCGGCGGAGCGCCGCTCCGTACCCTTGAATACCATGTGCTCGATGAAATGGGCGAGGCCGTTTTCTTCCGGGATTTCGCGGCGGGAACCATTGCGCACCCACACGCCCACGGAGACGGAGCGCACGTGGGACATCGTCTCGGTGATGACCACGAGGCCGTTGCCGAGAACATGTTTCTGGATGTCGCGAACTTCCGTGGCGCCTGCCATGCTTTAATTGTGACACAGGCACGCTTCCATTTGCATGGCCGCTCCGTCGGCGCGGGCACAGAGTGAACTCTGTGCCACAGAAGCGCTAGAGGAGCTTTTCGTCGGGGTGGAGCTTGCCGTATTCGCTGGTGTAATGGAGAGGGACGTCGCCGTAGGTGCCTTTTTCGCGGGTGTAAACCTCGCAGGAATCGAATGGTTTGGAGTAAACGTGAATGCTGACAGCACGCTGCGCGAATTCAGGCAGATTCAGAACTTGATGAACGGGCTCGAGCGGATTGACGTGCACGGGATTCGTCGCATTCATCTCGTAGATTTCTGTGGGAACGATTTTGCATTTACCGCAGGAGGCGTCCTTTTCTTCGACGCGGAAATTCTGGATTTTCAGACGGCCGATGGGAGCGGACATCCAGCAATTCTGGTCGCGATGATTGTGGATGCGGCTGGACTGGCCGACTTCCCAGCAAATGGTCATGCACTCGAAGAGATCATTTTTGAAAATAAGATTGCGCGTGTAATTCCCTTTGGAGAAGAAGCAGTATTTTTCGAGCGATGCGGGACGGACGGCATGGTGGACGATATACTCTTGAACGGTTTCGAGAGTGAATTCGCGCTCCGGAATCGCGGCGAGGTTTTTGACCCAGTCGGAAATCGCGAGTTGCTCGATGACGAGTTCCTTTGGCATGGCGAGAAAATTATACCGCTGAAAGATGCGAGTCATCGGGCAAAGAAGAAAAACGTGAGCAAAACACGATATTCTGTAGGGTGATTCGGCGGATCAAAAAGAGTTAAGGGCAAAGCAGGAACGTTTATGGAATTGCTGGGTAAATCCAAAGAAGAGTTGCGCGCCATGTGCGCGGTGATGGGCGAGCCGGCGTATCGCGGCGGGCAAATTTACAACGCACTCTACGCGGAGAGAAAGTTCGACGTCGCTCTGATGACGAATTTGCCGGCGACTTTTCGCGAGCGCTTGGCTGCGGAGGCGACGAGTACGTTGCCGGTGGTGAAGCAGAGATTTTCTTCGAGCGACGGGTCGGTGCGGTATTTGTTCGAGCTGAACGAACCGGAAAAAGAAAGAATTAACACAGAGATCGCAGAGGGCACGGAGAAGAGAAGACCGCTGCGGCCGGCGTCGGTGGAAGCGGTGTTCATGCCGAGCGAGGGACGGCAAACGATTTGTATTTCGACGCAGGCCGGTTGCGCGGTGGATTGCCAGTTTTGTTTGACGGCGCAGCTGGGGTTGATTCGGAATTTGACGCCGGGAGAAATTCTAGCCCAGGTTTTGTTGCCGCTGCAGGAACATAAAGAAAAATTGATGCCGCAGACGAATATTGTGTTGATGGGCCAAGGAGAGCCGCTCTTGAATTTCGATGCGGTGATGGCGGCGCTGCGGATTCTGCTTGATCCCGCGGGTATCGGGATTGCGCCGAGACATGCGACGCTTTCGACCAGCGGAATCGTGCCGGGAATCGAGCGGCTCGCGCTGGAAAAGGTTCGACCGAAGCTGGCGATTTCTTTGAATGCATCGAACGATGAGCAGCGCGATGCGCTGATGCCCATCAACAGGAAATATCCGCTGAACATGCTGCTGGAGGCTTGCAAGAGATTTCCACGTGGGTCGCGTGAATACATCACCTTTGAATATGTTCTGCTCGGCGGAGTCAACGACTCGGCGGAAGACGCACGCCGCGTGGCAAAACTGATGAGCGACATGGGGCGCGTGAAAGTGAACCTGATTCCGTGGAATCCGGGAGCGCTGCCGTTCAGGGAACCGACGGAAGAACGGGTCAATGAGTTTCACCGAACCCTGATCGACAAGGGGGTGCCCGCGTTTACGAGATATTCGCGAGGCCGGGATGTGATGGCTGCTTGCGGGCAGTTGGCGTTGACTCAAGTACAGAGCGCGCCGGTGGCTCAGGAGTAGTGTCGGGGATGTTCCCAGTCTGTTCTGTCAGGGATGTGCCCAGTCTGTACCCTGCCTGATTTGGCTACCCCTCCCCAGGTTTCGTAAAAGTGTTCATTCTAAAGCTGGTTAAAGTCCTTTATTTTGATACAGATTCACAAGTGTTCATTCTAAAGGACTTTGTGTTGCACTAACACTGTGCAATATCGGACTCCCCGGACGGGGAAATTGGCTTTATCTACATTTGACCGGCTGCGCTCCCGCGAGGATGTGGCTCAACGGTCGAAATGCACACAGTCAAGAGTGACTGTGCTACCTGCAAATCAAAAACGCCAGCTGGAAGCTGGCGTTACGCAAGGCGAATGACAATATTACCTACAATTATTTATACACTTAGGGTAAGACTTTGTCAAGAAAAAGACTACAGGAAAACATTACAGAAAAGGGTTTTGAATTTGGAGGTTGCCGAATTTTTGGCTGTGTTGCAAATCTTCCGTATACAGGATGCGACAGTCGGCTTCGATGGCGGCCGCGACGATCAGCGAATCGTACCAGGAAAGAGAATACTTCCGGGTGAGTAAGAGAGCGTGCTGATAGAGCGAGTAGGACGAATGGACCATCAGTAGCGGAGCGAACGTGATTGCCAGCTTCCGTTCAGCCTCGGTGTGTGACATGGGCGGGTGGAAGCGGCGAAACGCGACGCTGAAGAACTCCTGCACGACCTGAAAACTGACGACTCCCTTGCCAGAAGCAAAAGCGTCATCGACGAGCCGCATGGCGATAGCCTGTTTCGCGGGATGACTTGGGCTGTCCTCATAGACAAAGACATTGGTATCGAGGAAGAATTTAACGCTCATTCAGCTCATCACGCGTGTAAGGTCCCCCGGCATCGATATGTTTCAAGCTTTCCCGCAGAGCGCGATGAGCTTCCAAGTTGCATTTGCGGACATAGGATCGGAGCCATTCGCGGAAGGCGGCGTTGAGAGTGGTGTTTTCGGATTTTGCGGCTTCGCGGGCCTTTTCGATGAGATCAGCGTCGGCACTTAGAGTGATGTTCTTCATGGATGCAGTGTACACAATATCTTGTACACTGACAAGTGCACACTGATATTAAAATTCTGCGAAGTTTGGCTGCGCGTAGAGCAGCCCATTTCAGTTGGGTCAATCTGAAAAGCGGGATCAAGATCCCGCACTCCACATTACGAGCGGAGGGCGATGACGGACATTAGGCGGCCGGAGGCGGGGCCTTGCTTGCGGTAGGAGAAGAGAAGGTCTGGTCGGCAGGCGGTGCAAAAGTCGATGGTGTGGATATTTTGGGGACGGAGGCCGGCGGCTAAGAGCTGGGAGCGGTTGGCTTTGCGCAGGTCGAGGAGGACGCCTTTGGGCGCGGGCTGGTGACCGGGAGGCATCATGTTAAGCCACTGGACGGGGTTGGGCTCGTCGCCGGTGCGGAATTCGTCGAAGTAGGAGGGGGCGTCGGAGAATTGGGAGAGGAATTGAGTGGCGACTTCGGTGCCGACTTCGTAGCAGCAAGGGCCGATGCTGGGGCCGATGGCGGCAAGGAGGTCGCGGGGGTTGGTAGCGAAATGCATTTGCATTTTGCCGATGGTTTTGGCGGCGATGCGGGCGAGAGTGCCGCGCCAGCCAGCGTGGATGGCGGCGATGGCTCGTTTTTTGGGGTCGACGAGGAGAATGGGGACGCAGTCGGCGGTCTGGATGGCCAGAAGGAGACCGGGGCGGTTGGTGATGCTGGCGTCGCCTCGGCAGGGATCGGAGGGGGCGGAGTCAAAGAGATGGATTACGTCGGAGTGCAATTGTTTTAGGGTGATTAAGGGGAGATCGGGGGCGCCTGCGGCGGATTGGAAGCGGCGGCGGTTTTCTTGGACGTTTTCGCGGGTGTCCCAATCGGTGAAGCCTACGTTGAGGACTTTTTCGTTGTTCAGCGGGGAGATGCCCCCGGGGCGGATGCTGAAGGCGTGGATTAGCCAGGGGAGTTTGGAGAAGGCGGGGACTTGGAGGAGTTTCAGGCCGCGCGGAGTGCGGATGGTCCAAGAATACGGAGTGGCTTGGCGTTTGCGAGTGGTGGCGCCCGGTGATGATTTGATGATCGGCATCCAACTAACAGTATAATCACAGATTCATAGAGCCGGGTTAGTCCAGCGACGAACATGCTCACCTTGAACATAAACGCACGTCAGGTAGTTACACTTCCTGCGAGCGCTTTCCCAAGTAGAGCACATGCGTATGTCTGCGACAGGTGCGGGCGCGACGTAACAAAACAATTTCGCGTTGGCCAATCGCACGCTTGGGCGCCACTAGGGCGTGAGACTTATGTCTGTATATGTGGTCAGAGGTATTTGACGGGCGCCACAGAGTGGGACCATCTTGGTGACAACGAGAGAAGCCGGCGCGTTGGAGAAACAGTCGGGCTTGGGGCTCTTTTTTCGGCAATGTTTTCAGTGCTGGGTCTTGCTGTTTATCTTATCTTGCGCTTCGGCTTCGGGCTTAGGCGGGGTGCGCTCCTGATGAGTTTGTCTGTTGCCGCGCTCCCCTTTGTTCTGATGCAGATCACGTTCTGGCCGGAGGTGATTGCATCCATGTGGCGAACGAGAATGGGCAAACGAGAACGGACAAACCAATAATTTCAGCGAGGCCGAGAGCTGGTCTTGGAACAAGATGGGAATATGCGCGAGTTGGAGGGGGTAGAAATGGGATGGAAATTGGTGATTGCGACGGTGGGCGTGTTGGGAGTTTCGCTGAGTCCGCAGGCTTGGGGGCAGTCGGCGGCGACTGCGGCGGGGGCGGGCCAGAGTGCCAGTTCTGAGACGATAACGGGGCTGGTGGGGCGGCTGGATTTGGAGCGGTATAAGGCTACGATTAAGGGGCTGACGGAGTTCGGGGACCGGCGGCAGGGGACGGACCGGAATCGCAAAGCGGTGGATTGGATCGAGGCGCAACTGAAGAGTTATGGGTGCACGAACACGGAGCGGCTGAAGTATGACTATGAGCCTGGGCCGCCGCGAGAACGGCGTCCACGGCCGCCCGCGGGGCAGATACCGGTGGCGGTCGGCGGGGGACGGCCTCGCGGGAACCGCGTGGCGACGGGAGTGAATATTGATCCGAACAAGCAGCCGGACGAGAGAATCCGGGCGCTGGACACACAACCATCGACGCCGGGGGCGCGCGAAGAAGTTTATTGCACGAAGATTGGAACGACGCATCCCGATGAAATGTACATCATCGGCGGGCACATGGACGGGATTGGCTGGGGCGAAGCGGCGAATGACGATGGGTCGGGAACGGCGCTGGTGATGGAAGTGGCGCGCGTGTTGAGCAGCCCGGACGTGAAGACGGACCGCTCGGTGCGATTCATTTTGTGGAACAACGAGGAAACGGGACTGAATGGGAGCAAGGCGTACGTGGAGCGGCGGGAGAGTTTGCAAGGGAAAGAGGACCCGCCGGGCTCGGGGCGTTACCCGGAGCCGAAATGGCTGGGAATGATCATGCACGATATGATGCTCTTCGATCACGGGATGCCGCGAGCGGATGGAACGGTGAGCAAAGCTCAGAGGCCCGAAGCGGACATCAATATCGAGTTTCAGTCGAAGTCGAAGTTCGCGGCCGAGGCGCAGGAATTGGCGTGGGTGCTGGAGCGAGCGGACGAAAAGTACGCGACGGATTATCCAGCGAGCGTAAGCAGCCACATGACGAACACGGATTCGAGTTCGTTCATGGACGTGGTGCCCTCGCTGAGCGTGCGCGAAAACGAGCGCGGGACGCAGATTGGAAACGGGTGGGATCCTCAATGGCACCAGCCGACGGATTTATATAAGACTTACTCGGATGCGGATTTCCGGCTGGGGTTGAATGCGACGCAGACTACCTTGGCGGCGGTGGCGGAGCTGGCGGGAGCGAGAATAGAGAAGTAATTTGGCGGGGCAAGTGGAAGCCTGCGCAGAAAGAAGAACGGAAAAAGAATTACGCAGAGTTCGCAGAGAAGCAGAGAGCGCAGAGAAGAAAAAGTAAGAAAAAACGCGGGTCTAAAGACCCGCCACTACAGGTGACTGGTGATTATTGGGATGGGAGTGGATTTGGCGGAGGTGGAAAGGATTCGGGGGGCGATTGAGCGGCATGGGGAGCCGTTCTTGCGGCGTGTGTTTACGGCAGCGGAGCGGGAGTATTGCGAGGGATTCCGGAACAAGTATGAGCGGTATGCGGGGCGGTTTGCGGCGAAGGAAGCGGCGATGAAAGCTTTGGGGACGGGCTGGAGGCGCGGGGTGCGGTGGGTGGATTTCGAGGTGGTGCGGGAAAAGGGCGGGCGGCCAACGATTCGATTGGATGGGGCGGCGAAGAAGATTGCCGAGGAGTTGGGAGTAAAGCGAATTGCGTTGAGCATTACGCATACGGAGGGGATGGCTTTGGCGCAGGTGATTTTCGAGGGATAGATAACGAAATTCGAAACACGATATTCGAAATGCGAAAGAAAGAATTTTACACAGAGGCCGCTGAGAGCACAGAGTTCACAGAGAGTTCGCAGTCAATTGCTGCAGGCTCGCCTACAATGTAGTTCCCTTCTTCGGATGCGATCGCAACATCCTGCCAAAGATTTGCGGGGAAAATTCCTGGGATTTGGACGCGCAGATAATTTGAGGAGAGGGCAGGGGTGTATTCGATGCCGGAGTGTTCAGAGATGGAGCGTTCGTCGCGGTGGAGGGTTAGGACGCGGAGGGTGTGGTTGAGTCGGGAGCGGCGGAAGGCGGCGGATTTGGATTCGGAGAGGGAGCGGAGTTCGCGGGCGCGGCGCTTGATTGTGGCGGCGGGAACGTGATCGGGGAGGGAGGCGGCTTTGGTGCCGGGGCGCACGGAATAGGAGAAGACGTGGAGATAGGTGAAGGGGTGGCGGTCGATGAAGGAGAGGGTGGCGGCGTGGTCGGATTCGGTTTCGCCGGGGAAGCCGGCGATGACGTCGGCGCCGATGGCGGCGTGGGGAAGGCGGTCGTGGATCAGGTCGAGGCGGCGGGCGTAGTGCTCGGAGCGATACCAGCGGTGCATGGCGGCGAGGATGCGGTCGGAGGCGGATTGGAGAGGCATGTGGAAATGCTGGGCGATGCGGTCGGAGGCGGCGAAGAGATCGATGAGGTCTTGCGTGACGTCCTGAGGCTCGATGGAGCTGATGCGGAGGCGTTCGACGGTGGTTTCGTCGAGGATGCGGCGGAGGAGGTCTATAAATTCGACGCGAAGAGTAAGGTCGCGGCCGTAGGTGCCGAGGTTGATGCCGGAGAGGACGATTTCGCGCGAGCCGGATGCGCCGAGAGATTGGATTTCGCGGAGGACGGCGCCGGGAGGGAGGCTGCGGGATTTGCCGCGGACGAAGGGGATGACGCAGAAGGAGCAGCGGTTGCTGCAGCCGTCCTGGATTTTGAGGATGGGGCGGGTGTGATGCGATTCGCCGCCGTGGATGGGAGCGGAGAGGAACTCGGGGTGGGCGAAGATATCGGCGGAGAGGATCGGGGCGAGGGGCGGATTCGCAGCAACCGAGGCTTGGGGGAGCTGCCAGTTCTTTACAAAAGGCTGGGAACCTTCAATCGCTTTACCGGGAATGATATTTTGTTTTTCCGCGGATTGGTGGAGTGCGGCCGAAGCGATTTGAGTTACGAGATTGGGGATTTGGGGCTTGTGGGAATTGCCGACGACGTGGGAAACGCCGGGGAGCGCGGCTAGTTCTTCGGGGGCGCGCTGGGCATAGCAGCCGGTGACGATGAGTTGAACGGCGGGGTTTTGGGCGCGAATTTTGCGGATGGCGTCGCGGGCTTGGGCGTCGGCGGCGGCCGTGACCGTGCAGGTGTTAAGGATGACGATAGAGGCAGCGGAGGGATCGGGCGCGAGAGTGCAACCACGGTCGAGGAGCTGGCGCTCGATGGCGGCGCCATCGGCTTGGGTGGCTCGGCAGCCGAATTGTTGGATGAAGAAAGTGGACATTTGTCTTCGGAATGCGATCGAAACTGATCGAAATTCAAAGCTATAGGATAGCGCAGCGGGGTCATCCTCGGAAGGAGGGCGCCGCACAGGCTTTACTCGATGTGGGAAGGGCCGCTACAATCGGTTGCTGAAAATGTGTGCACTACGACGACACCCCTCTGCGCTGGACAATCCCAAACTATCGGTTGTGATTCCCGTATACAACGAAAAAAACACGATTGAGGAGATTTTGCGGCGCGTCTCGGAAACGGAGATGCCCATGGAAATCGTGATCGTGGATGATTGCTCGACGGACGGAACGCGGCAGTATCTGGAGGGGATGAAACAGGCGCAGGAAAAGGACGAAACGCACGCCGCTGCGCATGATGGCGGGGATCCTGTGGATGTGCGGGATTTGCGGATATTTTTCCAGACGCGAAATCAGGGCAAGGGCGCGGCAATGCGGCGCGGATTCGCGGAAGCCTCCGGAGATATCGTGCTGGTACAGGATGCGGATCTGGAGTACGACCCGAAGGATTACCCGACGCTGCTGACGCCGATTATCGATGGGCGGGCGGACGTAGTATTCGGATCGAGATTTTTGTCAGGGCCGCAGCGGGTGCACTACTTCTGGCACTACGTGGCGAACCGGATGCTGACCCTGCTATCGGACGTGATGACGAACCTGAAACTGACGGACATGGAGACGTGCTACAAAGTGTTCCGGAAAGAAGTCTTGCAGGGAATCAAGCTGAAATCGAACCGGTTTGGATTCGAGCCGGAGATTACGGCAAAGGTGGCGAAGGGCAAGTGGCGGATTTACGAGGTGCCGATCAGCTACGCGGGGCGGACGTATGAAGAGGGGAAGAAAATTACGTGGAAAGACGGCGTGAAGGCGTTATGGTGCATTTTTTGGTTTAAGATTGCCGATTAATATGAAGTGAGTAGTGGGTGGTGAGGAGTGAGTAGTCCAAAGCTTGCGCGCAGTAGTTTGGCCCCTCTCGAACTCTGGAACTCCATTAAAAGCTAAGCGGAAGTGGCTTCGGCGTAGCCGTGGGGATGCTTCTGTTTCCATAACCAGGCCGAAGTGATTATTTCTTCGAGAGAAGAGTGCTGGGCTTCCCAGCCAAGCATGCGTTGAAGCTTGTCCTTGCTGGCGACGAGGACGGCGGGATCGCCGGGGCGACGAGGCGAAAGTTTCCGTGGAACTTTGCGGCCGGTGATGCGTTCGGCGGCGTCGAGCACCTCGAGGATGGAGAATCCGCGGCTATTGCCGACATTGAAAGCTTCGCCGGAAACGTTTTCGATGGATTCGAGAGCGCGGACGTGCGAATCGGCAATGTCGAGGACGTGAATGTAATCGCGGACGCAGGTGCCATCGGGCGTAGGGTAATCGGAGCCGAAGACTTCGAGTTGGGGAATGATTCCCAGGGCGGCATTGAAAACGAGCGGGATGAGATGTGTTTCGACGCGATGGGCTTCGCCACGTTCGGCAGAGGCGCCGGCGGCGTTGAAATAGCGGAGGGTGGCGTAGTGGAGGCCGGTGTAGGCGCGATAGTCGGAGAGGATTTCCTCGAAGCGGAGTTTGGATTTGCCGTAGGGGTTGATGGGATTTTTAGGGTGATCTTCGGGGATGGGGACGGTGTGGGGTTCGCCGTAGGTGGCGGCGGTGGAGGAGAATATGAGTTTTTTCACCCCGTGGCGCGTCATCGCATCAAGAAGATTGACGCCGCAGGCAATATTGGCAGCGTAGAACGTGCTGGGTTCGCGGACAGATTTGGCGACGAGGGCTTCGCCGGCGAAATGCATCACCGCGTCGATTTTTTGTTTGGAGAAGACTTCTTCTATTTGGGCGCGGACGCCGAGATCGATCTGGCAGAAAAGCGCGGCGGGCGGGACGGCGGCGCGATGGCCTTCCTGAAGGTTATCCAAGGCGATGACGTGGTAGCCGCGGGAGAGAAGAAACTCCGCGCAGATGCTGCCGATGTAGCCCGCTGCTCCGGTGACAAGAACGTTCAAGGAAGTGACCTCGCCTTCATTAGAGAGAAAATTGGAGAATCACGCAAACATCAAAGTTAGCAGGATGGCGAAGAGTTGTCAGCGGCGAATTGGATAAGGACGGACGTTGCGTGGGGAATCCGGGGCGAAAAGTCTAAACGGGAGTCATACGACGCTGGAATGTGAGGAGAATTAGATCGGCACGGCGGCGGACACCGAATTTACTAAGGAGATTGGAGACGTGAAATTTCACGGTGCGCTCGGCGATGTTTAGTTTGTTGGCGATCTCCTTGTTGGAGAGATTCTCGAGAAGAGAATCGAGAACTTCCTGCTCGCGGCGGCTAAGATTCGTGACGGAATCGGTTTTGAGGCGGCGGCCCTGGCTGGTAAGAACGGAATCGACGAAGCCGGAGAGGACGGAGCGCGGAACCCAGAACCCGCCATTCGCGACGAGAGGCAGCGCACGGGTCAACTGCTCGCGGGCTTCGGTGTAGGTCAGGAGGCCCTTCACGCCGAGGCGCAGGAGTTGATAGCTGTTGGCGTCGGTGTGTTGTTCACCTACGACGATGAGGCGCGCTTCAGGATGGCGCTCGAGAAGATTGGCCAGAAGTGCGCCGGTAGCGGGGCGTGCTGCATGGCCATCGACTACGTAGACCTGAGCGACGGGCGGCTCGAAATTTCGCATGTCGGGCGCGAGCGTGGATTCGAGCTGCTTGGAGACGACTTTGAAAGGAGCCTTCGCCAAAACGCGTTCGAATTCGCTCAGCACCAGCGGGTGCGGCGACAGGATGCAAACAGTTAATTTGGGAGATGCTCGCTTGGTAGCCACTGTAGGCCAGCGTAGTGAAAACTGTCCTGAGGGGCAAGTCTCTTGGGAAGGGGCTGTTCTCGAATTGTTACGTGGCAGGTAGGGCGCTTTTTAGGTGAGGGCCAACGGGTGGATTTTGAAGCAGAACCTGGACGATGCGCTCGGCGGCATGGCCATCCCAGTAGGGCGGGATGCGGCCGGGCTTGCCTTTCCCCGCGAGGATTTGTTGGGCAGCAACGATGATTTTGGCGGGATCGGTACCGATGAGCTGATTTGTGCCCTCGGAGATAGTGATGGGGCGTTCGGTGTTCTCGCGGAGGGTTAGGCAAGGGACGCCGAGGGCGGTGGTTTCTTCCTGAATGCCGCCGGAATCGGTGAGGACAAGGGTGGACTTGCTGAGAAGGCAGAGAAAATCGAGATAGCCAATGGGGGAAATAAGCTTTAGCTGAGGATGCGTCTTGATGCCTGCGCTAGAAAGGCGCTGTTGGGTGCGGGGATGGACGGGAAAAATGACAGGAACTTCCGCCGCGATGGAGTTGATGGCGCTTAGGAGTTCAGCGAGCTTTTCCGTGGAGTCGACATTGGAAGGACGATGCAAGGTGAGGACGGCGAAGCGCTGCCAGGCAGTTCCCTTCGTGAGCGCCATGTCATCGCCGATGCTAGATTTTTGGGCGATGGGCAGAAAATGTCGAAGCGAATCGATCATGACGTTGCCAACGAGATAGATAGATTCGCGGGGACGGCCTTCCTTGAGGAGATGGCCGATGGCGTCTTCTTCGGTGACGAAGAGATAGTCGGCGAGGGCATCGGTGAGGATGCGATTAATTTCTTCGGGCATGGAACGGTCAAAACTGCGAAGACCGGCTTCGACGTGGGCAACAGGAATGCCGAGTTTCACGGCGGCGAGGGAGACAGCGATAGTGGAATTGACGTCGCCGACGACGAGGACGAGATCGGGTTTGCGTTCGATCAAAACTGGCTCGACACGCTTGAGAACTTCGGCGGTCTGGGCGGCGTGGGAGCCGGAACCGACTTCGAGATTGACGTGGGGAGCTGGAATACCCATCTGACGGAAAAAAATGTCGGAAAGCGCTTCATCGTAGTGCTGGCCGGTATGGACGAGAATGGGATCAATCTCGGGATGGCACTGCATCTCGCGAATGAGCGGAGCAATTTTGGGGAGATTAGGTCGTGCGCCCACGATGTTGATGATTCTCAGATGGCGGCTCATAGATTCGTCGCGTGTGACGGCGAAGCGCAGTATAGCATTTGGGATTATGCCGTTCGGGGCGCTGAAACGACCTTTCGCGCCTAAAAAGCACTAATTCGCTGCAAGGCGTTCGATTCTTGCGGGGAAGCTGCGTAAAATGGAGGGGTACCCCAAACGCGGCCTTCCCTGCTGGTGTCCTCAAATCGAGAGGAAGTCCGATAAGGAGTGGTGGACTCCCCGCGCATGCGCAACCTGAACGAATCTGCGAAGGCCCTGCGAGAGCTGCTCTCGGAGCGGATTCTTGTGCTCGATGGAGCGATGGGGACGATGCTGCAACAGCGCCATTTGACGGCGGAGGATTTCGGCGGAGCTGCGCTCGAAGGGTGCAACGAGAATCTGGTGCGGACGCGGCCGGACGTGGTTCTGGATATTCACCGGAAGTATTTCGAAGCCGGTTCGGACATCGTTGAGACGAACAGTTTTGGCGGAGCCCCGATTGTGCTGGCGGAGTACGGGCTGGCAGCAGACGCGCATGAGTTGAATAAGCGCGCGGCGGAATTGGCGCGGAAGGCGGCGGACGAGTTTACAACGGCGGGGAGACCGCGGTTTGTGGCGGGATCCGTGGGGCCGACAACTAAGGCGATTACGGTGACCGGAGGCGTGACGTTCGACGGCTTACTGGAAGCGTATTACACGCAGGCCCGAGGTCTGGTTGAAGGCGGAGTGGATTTGCTGCTTGTAGAGACTTGCCAGGACACACGAAATATCAAGGCAGCGCTGCTGGCGATCCAGAAACTTTCGAAAGAGATCGGGATGCAAGTGCCTGTAATTGTGTCGGTGACGATCGAGCCGATGGGGACAATGCTGGCAGGGCAAACCGTTGAGGCGATGTGGGCGTCGCTGCGCCACGCGAAGCCACTGGCGTTTGGTATGAACTGCGCCACGGGGCCGGAGTTCATGACGGATCATATCCGGACCTTGAGCCAGCTCTCGAGCGAGTTTGTCTCGTGCTATCCGAATGCGGGGTTACCGGATGAAGAAGGCAAGTATTTGGAGACGCCGACATCGCTGGCGGCGCAACTTGAAAAGTTTGTAGATCATGGCTGGCTGAATTTTGTGGGTGGGTGCTGCGGGACGACGGAGCAGCACATACGGGCGATTACTCAAATGGTGCATGGCAAAAAGCCGCGGGTGCGGCCGGCGGAATCGCACCGGGCCGTGTATTCGGGGATCGAGACGATTGAGGCAGAGGACAGTACGCGGCCGCTTCTAGTTGGCGAGCGGACGAACGTCATTGGTTCGCGATTGTTCAAGAACCTGGTGGCCGAAGAGAAATGGGAAGAGGCCAGCGAAATTGCCCGAAGGCAGGTGAAAGGCGGCGCACATATCGTGGACGTGTGCCTGCAGAGCACGGAGCGAGATGAGAAGAAGGACATTGCGCCGTTCTACGAGAAGCTGATTCGAAAAGTGAAGGCGCCAGTGATGATCGATACGACGGACGCCTCGGCGATCGAACTGGCGCTGACGTATTGCCAGGGAAAAGCGATCATCAATTCGATCAATCTCGAGGACGGCGAAGAGAAATTCGAGCGCGTGGTGCCGATTGCGCATGATTTTGGGGCGGCGGTTGTCGTTGGGTGCATAGATGAGGACAAGCTGCAGGCGCAGGCATTCACGAGAGAGAGAAAACTGTCCGTTGCTAAACGCAGTTACGTTCTGTTGACGGAAAAGTACGGGCTCGCGCCGGAAGACATTATTTTTGATCCGCTGGTGTTTCCGTGCGCGACTGGGGACGAGAATTACATTGGCGGGGCGGTAGAAACGATGGAAGGCATCCGGCTGATCAAGCGAGCTCTGCCTGATGCCCGGACGATTCTGGGGATTTCGAATGTGTCGTTTGGATTGCCTGCGGGTGCGCGCGAAGTAGTGAACTCGGTTTTCCTGTATTACTGCACCAAGGCGGGGTTGGACCTGGCGATCGTGAACACGGAAAAGCTGGAACGATTCGCTTCGATTCCACAACATGAACGAGACCTTGCAGAGAACCTGCTTTTTTCGCACCCGCCGAAAGACGTGCCAGCAGAGCATTCGCAGGCGAAGTTGCTGCGCAATGTTCCGGCGGATTGGCGGGAACAGGAAAAAGAGCAGCGCGCGGCGGTCAACCAGTATCACATCACGGCGATTGCCGAATATTTCCGTACGGCAACGAAGAAAGAAAAGAAGCGTGCCGCGGACCTGCCGCTCGATGAGCGGCTGGCGAATTACATCATCGAGGGAACGCGGGACGGGCTGATCGCAGACCTGGAACGTAAGCGTGCGGAAGGCACGGCACCGCTGGATATCATTAACGGGCCGCTGATGGCGGGAATGGCGGAGGTTGGCAGGCTGTTTAATGCGAATGAGTTGATTGTGGCCGAGGTGCTGCAATCGGCGGAGGCCATGAAGGCTGCGGTGAATCATCTCGAACAGTTCATGGAGAAGGCGGACACGGCGAAGCGGGGGAAGATCGTTCTGGCAACGGTGAAGGGCGACGTGCACGACATCGGGAAAAATCTTGTTGAGATAATCTTGAAGAACAACGGGTATGACGTTGTGAATCTGGGAATTAAAGTGCCGCCAGAAGAATTGATTAAGGCTTATCTGCAACATCATCCGGACGCGATCGGGCTTTCGGGGCTGTTGGTCAAAAGCGCGCAGCAGATGGTGATCACGGCGAACGATTTGAAAGATGCGGGGATCGAGATACCGTTGCTGGTTGGCGGGGCGGCGCTCTCCGCGAGATTTACGCAGACGAAGATTGCACCGAGCTATGGAAAAGCGGTGTGTTACGCGAAGGATGCGATGACGGGGCTGCGGCTGATGAATCAGTTGATGGACCCAGCGACGCGCGAGCACGTTTTGCATGAGCATACGGCGTCGGGGAACGGCTTTGCGGTTGCGACAACGGTGCAGGTCGCGGAGATCCCCAAGGTGGCGAGGTCCCCCAGGGTGAGGACGGATCTTCCGATCCCGAAGGTAGCTTATCTCGATAGAAAAGTGCGGCTGGTTCCGGACTTGAACGAGGTGTGGAGCTACATCAATCCGTTCATGCTGTACGGGCGGCACATGGGATTCCGCGGGGATTTTGAGAAGCGGTTCGCAGAACGTGATGCGAAGGCGGTGGAGCTGTTTGAAAGCATGGAGGAAGTGAAACGCGAGGCGGCGGAATTCATGAAGCCGCGCGCAGTGTGGCAATTTTTTGAAGCGGAGGCAGATGGAGAGATGATGCATTTGTTTGCGCCGGGCGGAGCCGAGCCGGTGCACACGTTCAAGTTCCCGCGCCAGCGCGCGGGCGACTTTTTGTGCCTGAGCGATTACGTACTGCCGGCAAAGGATGGGAAACGCGATCACATCGCGCTCTTCGTTGTGACGGCGGGCGAAGGAGTGCGAGAACGATCGGAAAGGGCGAAGAATGACGGGTACTATTTCAAGTCACACGGAATGCAGGCGTTGGCCATCGAAACAGCTGAAGCGTGCGCGGAGTGGCTGCATCGGCGCATTCGCGAGGATTGGGGATTTCCTGATCCGCCGGAAATGACGATGGCGCAGCGATTCACTTCGCGGTACCGGGGGAAGAGATACAGTTTTGGGTATCCGGCGTGTCCGAATCTAGAGGATCAGGCGGGGATCTGGAAGCTGCTGCGGCCGGAAGAAATCGGCGTGGAGTTAACGGATGGATTCATGATGGATCCGGAAGCCAGCGTGAGCGCGCTGGTGTTTCAGCATCCGGATTGTGCGTATTTTTCGGTCGGGGAGTTGGGTCAAGACAGTCCTTGACTGTGCCCGGCCGCTCGCCTCAACTCAAGGTTAGCTCAAGTTACGACGGCTCCAGTCAGTGATCGGTGGGTTCGTTTTGCAAAATCACTTTTTTGCCCGCGCCTTCGGCGCCCCTAGCGCTGCATTGAGCCTGACGACGGTACCTCCTTCCCATGGGCGCCATCGCCGAAGCTAGGCACCGCTCTTAGGAACCACGGCGTCCACGACCGCAGAGGCGAGCTGGTTTTTCTCCGCGCTGGTGGTTGCCGCCGCCCTCTCGCGCACCTTCCGTGCGGCCTGAGCGCGTTCGAGATCTTCGATGGCGCGGGATAGGGCACGATTGGTCGAAGTGGCATAGCGCGCGACGCGATCGACCGCCGGGCCGAAAAACGCGTTTTTGCGCGCGAGTTCCTCTTGCTCAACCCCCAAAATACGCGCGTAGCGCGCGTTTTCAATGACGATTTTTTCGACCAACATTTCCTCCAACTTGCCGGCCGGCTGATAATAGTCCCGCATTTCGCCAATCAAGGTCTCCATCTCCGCGACGGTCTCCGCCGAAGCCCCCTGCAGGAATCTCTTGGCGAAAATCCCGTGTTTAATCGCATTCTGAGCGCTCTTCGCCTTGCCTTCCGCCGTCTTCGGTCCCGTCGAGCGCCGGGCATTGATGCGATTGGCGGCCAATTTCTTTCCAGAAACAGAGCGCTTCTCTCCCGTCTCGATGGCGCGACCCGGCGAGGACGCCGCCATGACCGGCGGCTTCAGCAGTGGCTGGGTAGTCCCGGTCTCCTGATCCGCTGCGGCGGGCTGCGCTTCATCGGGGGTCAACACCGCGGCATCGGTTTCTAAAGTTCCAGACTGCTGGGTACTGCTTAGTTCGGCTTCTGACATTTATGTGTCTCCTTTTACGGAGGCAACGTGCTGTGCCTCTACATGGGGTGCTGGTAGACGTTTTCTTGTCAACGCTGGCGATCGTGCCGGCGGCAGAAAGGAATCTCGGAAAGAAGCTGTCGTGGACCAGCAGCTGGGTGGAAACCGGTCCAGGGAACGGTTCGTGCCGGTCTACTCGCAGCGGACCGCCCGGGGCGGTTGCTCAGGTCGGCAGAGAAGGGTGCGGTGGTCCGGGGCAGTGGGGCGGTCCAGGAACCAGAACAGACAAACGCCAGCGCCGATGGCAGCATGCTCCGGCGCTTGCTACTCGGCGCAAGAACTTGTCGGTACAAACTTGATCTAGATGGCGGGATTGGTGCTGACAGCGGAGTGGCGCCTGGAGAAGGGGGGAGGTTTCAAGAACCGAGGGGATGGAGTTGGCGGTCCTGGAGCTTGCCTCGGTTGCGCCGGCAAGCAGCCGGGCGTTGTGGGGGATTCCTTCACGCCCGGCTAACAGTATCGCCGTCCGGCGTTAAATCTTCCGGCGACGATGCTTCGACACACGCCTGAGGAGTTCGGTGCCTCGCTCGTCCAGAGGCACCCAGTCGTCAGCGATTTCAGCTTCGAGAGCGAAGAGAAGCTCCGTGAGATGCTTTTTGCTGCACGCGGTTTCCGCCAAACGTGTCACTGCCTTAGCGTAAGCCGTGATTTCCTTCTGGTCATAGCGCAAGTCATACGCGAATCCCGTATACTCGTCGATCATGACCGACAGTGCCATGATGCAGAGTTTCCGCGCGTTTGCGACGCTAACCTTCTTGTTGTGCTGCTTGGTTGCTTTCATAGGTTCCTTCTAAAGTTCGGGGTAGGAGCCGAAGGCTAAAGCCGCGGCTCGTCATCCCTTAAATTTGGGAAGCCTAGCAGGAGCTCTTGGCTCCGCCGGCTGCCTCCCTACCTGATACTGCGAAATTCGACTCTTTAGGCGACTTGGACCGCAAATTTCGCGAATTTCGCTGGAAAGCCCTAAGGACCCCGCCCGGCGGGGGGTAACCAGCCGGCATTTGACGGTCACAGCCTGTCAGGACGGGTTCTGGTGCTCGGGGGGGCATTTCGCAATTTCGGTATGGCGATGTTCCGGATCTTGCCGGCGGTCCCAGCCGGCTCAATAAAGCAGCGAGCGGGGACCTGCACCAAGTCCGCCGCCCATCTGAAACGAATGAGTTCCCCCCGACTGGAATTCGGTGCTCCGCCCCGCCTCTGGACCGACTGGAGTTGTCAGCCCGGGAGGCAGGCATGGGGCTGCCGGCTGCCGACCTCACCCTCGGCTGAACGGCAGCCTAACGGCAAGTAGCGTTGGCTGCTTCGAGGAGACTTACCTTCCAACCATTTCGGGAGTTGATCAGAACCTGCTGGGAATCAGAACTGGGTATGAAGCCTGCGTTGAAGAGAAGTGCGCGCGCTCACCACCTCGCCGGGTGCAAGGTAGGGCCCAGGCCCTGCTCGACCCAAGCTAAAAACATCTCCCCGTTCATGGGGCCATCCAAAAGCGAGGGAGCGCAAGGCCTCTCCAGACAGATGCGCAGGAGATCAGCGTGCTGGTCTGACAGTTGCCGCAAAGAATGCGGCCCAGCGACCTTCGCCCACCCAGAGCCAAGCCACGCGAGCGCATCATCTTCGTGTTGGCTCCGGTTTCATCCACGAACACCAAGCGGTGCGCCAGCCTGGAGGGGAACTGTTCATGCCAGTGTGCTCTTTTTTCGGCTACGTCGGGCTGGTTTTGTTCGGCGCCCAGAATTTTTTTATCTCCGGCCCAGTCGGCGCAGCCAGAGATCCACCGTGGAAGTCCGGAAGCGTCGGTCTAGCCCTCGGCCTAATTCGGGCAGCGTGACGTCGGGGCGCTCGCAGAGCAGTTTTTCTAGCCGCTGTCTCCGCTCCACCGTGAGCCGCGTGCGCCGTCCGCTCCGATGAATCCGCGACTGCAAGCTGCCGCGCTGCTGAAACCGCTGGCGAACGGGGCCAGGGATGGTCCTGATAGCCCGACTCTGTCACAACGACCCTGTTTTGTAACCCTCCAAAATTTATGCAACTGCTTTAGGTTATGCAACAGCTTCGCGTAGAAGTGGCTCTAGGCGGGAAACTCAGATAGGGGCTGACCGTGTTCGAAACTATTAATCCCTAGTTGACGAGCTTTGAACCGCCGAGCTGCAACTCAAGGACATTCCCGCGCTCTTCATGGATGGCGGCTCTGGGGAATGACGAATGCACCTGGGATCCGGCGGTCCAGCGTGGCCAAGACGGCCTCGTTCGCACGGGCTAGCCCCGCGAGGTGCCCGTCGGTAGTTTGCTTTGGAGTTCGCACCCAATGGGGTAGATGGGAGATGTCGCGATCATCGGGAATGAAGATCCAGCGCATTCCGTTGCTATTCTTCACCTTGAGCAGGAGTTCGCGCGCCTGCGTCACGGACGAGCCGTACTGCTTAGCCTGTCCCAGCACACGCACAAAGCCCAATTCGGTGATCGAACACGTGGCGAGTTCCGGTACGCCGCCTTCGCTCAGCCGTTTCACCCAACTTGCAACCCGTGCATGAAACTCATGCTCCAATACGACGAGCGCAAGCAGAGAATTCACGTCTAGCAGATATTTCACGGAAAATCCGCGAGCATTTCGCGTACCTCTGCGCTCGTTAGTTTGGGAGACTTGCGACCAGCGGTTAAAGTCGGCAGTCCAGTGACCAAATCCTGAATAATACGCGCCTTTCGCGGGCGGACTTTACGCGGCGTCAGGACAATCTGTTGTCCTTCGACTTTGGCCTCCAGCGAATCTCCCGGTTGCAGGCCGAGTTTGCGCCGGATCCTGCTGGGCACTACAACTTGGCCCTTCGTTGAAACCGTCGTGAACATGGTAAGACAATCTTACCACAGATGGAGTCTCCGTAGGGAAGGCGGGTGGGCCCTGGCTGACGATATTGGAACTCTTGGAGACTCGGCTTGGGCCTCTGGGGCGGCAGGTAAATCGGCGGCATGGCGGGATAGCCTGCTAGACGACCACTACGTTGGCAGAGTGACCCGAGGCGGAAGCGATCTTGGCATCGCAGGTCAGCAGCGGCGCATCGAGCACCTCGGCGAGCGCGACGTAGGCCGCATCGTAGGCAGTTAAGGTTGCACGCAGTTCCCAAATGCGTGGAATCAGGAAATCGTGCGGATAGCGCCGTAGGGGCATGTCGAGCAAATCCTCAAGTGCTTCTTCCCCTCGCAGCGCGGTAATCGTCTTGTCCCGGACAAAGCGCCGCAGCACCTGAGCCACTTCGATATCGAGGAGATTAGGGACGTGTAGCGATTCGGACTTGGAAAAAATGCGCCTATCGATCTGGATCCCTGCGGGAGATTGAAAAAGCCACTCGATGGCCGCTGATGCATCGAGGACAATCATCGTCCGTCTCGCTCTCGCCGGACGGCCGCGGCCGCGGACATCGGGCTTCCTACCCGAGAGCGTCGGTGCAAGCGTTCCCGCAGTTCCGCTATGGTGGGTCGCTCGGCCACCTGGCGAATCTCTACCAGCAGGAAGTCCGAAAGAGACATTCCGGCCAGGGCAGCCTGAGCCTTCAGGGTGCGATGCAGGCTGTCCGGAACATTGCGAACTTGGATCATTCGTGACATGCGCTGAGCATAGATGCATGCGGAGCACATGTCAAGTCTCCCTCTTGTGTAGCGGGCCAGCGCGTCTGAGTGCCGGCACGCCGGTAGCTGCGCGTAGTGAGTCCGCCTCACTGAAAGCTGGCAGCCCCGGAAGGTTACCACTCGGATAGTCTTAGTCAGCTTCGAGGAGGCAGACCTTCCAACCATTTCGGGAGTTGATCAGAACCTGCTGGGAATCAGAACTGGGTATGAAGCCTGCGTTGAAGAGAAGTGCGCGCGCTCGCGGAACCGAATCGACGACAAATGTGGCGTGGCCCCAGATTTTCCCGTGGCTTCCTCTGCCGCCAGCGATCTGGTAGCGGATCTCTCCACGCTCGAACGCTTCCTTCGCGCGGTCGAAATGACTGGAATCGCCTTCCACGGGCATTCGAGGAAGATTGGTATTATGGGCGTCCACATCCCGGCCAGACACCTCCCAACGACCCACTTCTCGCTTCATTACACCGCCATCATTCCGCGAAGCTTCAAGGAATGCCAATTTTAGCTCCTCCAAGGACACCTGGCGCCAAGCTGACCAGCGGCCGCTCTCGCGCCGTTCGAGGAGAAACTCCTCGTGCAAGGCGAACCATCCCAGAAACCGGTGTTCAACGACGAGTTGAAAATCGGTCGCTTCCTCTTTGCACGGCCGCATGAGCGCTTCTTCAAACTCCAAATCGTTAACCCTGAAATTCAGGTGAACCCACAGCAGCTTCGGACTGGATCTCATGCTCCTCCTTTGTTTTCATCGCCGCCGAGCTGGCTCCTCCATCTCATGTGATGGGGAAACGCCAAGGGGCCCGGCGACGCATTCGATAGCGCGATCACATTACCCACGGTATCTTCTTCACTCCTTGCTCACTGAATTGAATGCCGACCTACTCTCGGGGACGTATAAGCTCCTTGATGAATTGCCCCACGTCCAAAGCCTCTACACCGGTAGCCAAAGGCAGAACCCGACGTATCGACTATCGCGGCTCCGTGTGATTTCCCGAATCACTTGATCGAGAAGCGTTCGCCCCCGCATCGTGCGTTTGCTTCCCTGTGATTTGCGGTTGCTTTAAAGCGGTCCAAGACATCGCCATGGCGTTTTTCGTGCGTCCGTCGATGACAATCTGCACACAAAGTGATCAGATTCTCCTCGCTGTCGTCACCAAGGTGGCTTCTCGCCGCGATGTGATGGACCTGCAGATCTTTCACTCGTCCACACAATTGGCAGCGCCAGCCATCACGCCGTAAAACTTCCTTCCACAGCTCTTGATACGCTTCCGGCGGAAGGCGTTTTCGTTTCCGTTTTGTCAGGAGCCGCTTCAACCAGCCGCCTCCACTTGTTCGAAAATGTCTTGTCTTTGTTCGGGGGAAAGCATTCCCAGCAATCGATGCACGGACAGGAAAAGAGCTTCTGGATTCCCCTCTTGCAAGTTCGCCCCGGCGAGAAAATCCGCGCAGATCATTTCGAGGCAATAACCCCGCGATTTTCCAGAACCGAGCATCAGGCCCGCGGTTTCCAGAGCTTGCTCAATGACCGCCAGTTGGCTCTTATAGAGCTTGAAGTACAGCAATTCCCAAGCTTCCGTCTCGCGCCCGGTTAGGTGTTTTTCCACCTCCCGCTTGAACTGCTCTTTCGGTAGCACTTGCGCCCTGTGCACCCAGGTTGCACTTTCAAAGCGCTCCCCCTCCCGGCGCGCTACCTTGGCAAGTTCCGTCGCTTTCGTCCAACCGATTTGGCGCAGTTGCTGCTTCGGAACCCGCGTCAGATGTTCATGAATGGCCATCAGGTAATAAGCCTTCCGCCGGGAGTCTGGAAAGCGCCTCTCGAGAAACTCATCGAATGACTTCATCTTTTCCAGGCGCCAATACTGCCCTGACCGAACTTCACAGAGGTACCGGCCCAAATCCACAAAGCGCAGATCGCGTTCCTCCCCACGCTCCTTCTCCCAACTGAGGATCTCGTCAATCTTGCCGAGGACAAAGACCGCTCGCTTGAGATTCAGTACGGGTGACATCAGAGGGCGTCGGCTAATCCACAAGTTCGTCAAGCCAGTCAAGGTCACTCGCTCCTGCAATGCGAATAAGATTCGCGTCGATCAACTGTTGATTGTTGAGACAAAGCCCTAGATGCGCGCAACTCATGCAACCGTTCTGGGGAAAGCGGATGCCGCTATGGGCGGGAAACTCGCCGGCTCCAATCTGCGCAGCTGTTGCTTCCACTAATCGACCGAATTCCTGCCGTCGCTCCTCGGAGATGACTGCTTTGAGGTACTGAATTTCCGGTTGTT
Organism: Candidatus Solibacter sp.; assembly: GCA_035499815.1. Taxonomy (GTDB): domain Bacteria; phylum Acidobacteriota; class Terriglobia; order Acidiferrales; family UBA7541; genus Acidiferrum. Next base: position 34,725 of record DATJXZ010000069.1, read on the forward strand.
GTTTGCGTACGAACACTACCAGAGCGACGGCCGGAATCCCGCTGATCCAGGAGTAACTCAGGAGTTGCGGATCGAGCGACAGCAAGCCCTCTGGATCTTCCGAATATCGGCTTGTGGTCGTCTTCCAATCGATGACGCACGGTTGGCCGTCGAGCTCGCCGATGGCGTCGAGATAGCCAACAAACTCATGCCCTCCGGTAAGGGCGCGCACCATTCTGATTTGCAGATTTTTTTGTGGAGCTCGAACGCAAACGCGATTTTCTTGCGCGAATCGCTCTAGCAGGTGGACACCCTGATGGACCAGGCGATCCCAGCATTCGCCCTTCTTGTATTCGAGGGCAGCGTCTCGGAAGGCCCCCCATTCACGAAAAAGGGCGGCCACACAATCGTCTTGCTGAAACAGAGCGGCGAGAGCTTTTTCAAAGCAACGACCAAAAATCATCGCGGCCCGCGTGTCCTTTTCCCGCCATCCATCAAGATAGCGGTACCGGTAGCTACGCGGGCAGCGAAGGTAATTACTGATCTGGGTGTAGCCCAGAATCACGGGTGGCTTCCCTTCCCGGAGGTGACACTCGCGGTCGTAGATGAGAGCGTCTCCCACTCGCCTGCGGGTGCGAAGGCATCCAGGTTTTGGCAGGTGCGTCCGTTGATGACAGAGTGGGAGATCCGCACAACACCCTGCAGATTCAACAGCTTCCTGACATCGACTTGCTCATGGCTGAACAGTTCCGCGTCATAGCCGAAGTCCCGCAAAAACCAACTGAATTTCCAAAGTGCTTTTTCGGTGGTGTACAAACGGCCATAAAAGAATTTCTTTTCTGCGGCGATTGGCTCCAGTACAACAAATCGCAGTTCGAGGTACGACTTCTTCGGCTGCCATCGAAAGTGGGCGCGATCAACGCGAACAAGGAAGAGACCCTCGAGAAGGTTTTGGTCGTCGGGTTGCCAAGAATGCAGGCCGGGGATATGGCGCTTCATGACGTCACCTCTTGGGTGCGAGCGTAAGAATTCAGCTTGCAGACGAGACTGTCGCGATTTTCCTTTGCCGACTTCGCAAGCTGAGAGATAAATGACTCGACCCTGTCGCGGCTGGCATCACTCAGTTTCTTGGTGCCGCAGAAGTCAACGGCGTAGGCCTTTACCAGATTCGGATCGAGGTTGTACTGACGGATCAGCAAGCACAGCTGATCCCTTAAACGAGGCTGACCGTTGTTCGAACCGTTTGCGGGATGCTGATTTGCAGTAGGCTTTGGCTCTCTCGCAAGGCTAGGGGAACTCGAGTGAGAGGCGAACTCCTCCACGGAACAGAGCCCAATTCCGTAGGCCTTCCGCAAGGCTCGATTGACAGCGCGCGTTTCGGCGACACGCATCTCTGCTCCGCGGACCTTGGAAGATATGTTCGAAGGGTCTGCGTCGCCATAACCACAAAACCCTTTTGAGTGAAGAGTCTTGTAGACGGTCGCTCTAAAAACCCAGCGCCCCGCTGCTGGGTCACACGAATCGCGCACTTGCTGCACTCGGATGCCCAAGCATCGTTTATGCGAAGCCAATCGCAACAGTCCTGCATGTGTCACGTACCAGCCATTTTCCAAATACGTTAGATCACCCAAAGCCAACGAAAAACCAAAATTAATTGTCAACTGCCTGAGGCTGGCGAGTTCGGCAGCTCCTATCTGATCTCCGGTGCGATGTTTTGCGATCCTGAGGTTTTGGTGCAAGAGCCTTCTGGTGTTGCTACTAAGATCGCGACGATTTCTCATAATACCTTCCCTGGGCACCTATGTTGAACACTGGTACCCATCACGACAGTCTCTGTCAAGCGAAGAGTTTGCGAAGACAGAAGGAGTGCCATACAATGCGCCCTGGATGGCTATGAGAAAAGAAGAGAGAATCGGAGTAAGGGTCCCTGCAGAGCTAAAGAAAGCACTGATTCAGATCGCGAAAACTGAGGACAGAAGCCTTGCCCAAGTGTGTGAGATTTTCCTGAGAGGCGGGGCACTTTCATACAAGGAAGAGGGACCAAAGTTTTTTCAGCGACTACTCACCCGGCAAAGGGATAAAGCGGAGGAATAATTGCTTCCCCCGTGATGGACTGTCCGCGCCGCAGACCACAGTTTTCCAGTCTGACCATCCACACGCGAGCAAATACATCTTCCAGAAGTGGCTTCGACAAAAATTGTGGTCGCGGGTGTGCTTTAAAAGATGGCGATATTGAAGATTGCCATGTCGAGATAGCAGTAAATTTGCCTTTTCAGACTGCGCCGAATTTGCCGGCAGCCATTCTAGAGCAAGGTTTTTCGACCCGAAGGCGAGGGACGCATTGAATTAGGGGCGATCAGTTTCGTGATGAGACATAAACTAGGTACGGCTTCGACGTAAGCGTCCGAAGCTCCTTTGCATTACGCGACACTAGAGATACCAGTTGGCATTGGAAACGACCATCGCGGGCTATTACACGCTCTCGCAATACTCGATACAACTGAACGAAATCCCTGCCGAGGTTGCGAAAAGACTGCCCAAATACCCCATGGTGCCAGCAACACTTCTCGGCCGATTGGCCGTGAGCACCGCTTTTCGAGGGCAGGGGCATGGCGCCACACTACTGATGGATGCGCTCCATCGAACTCTTCAGCACAGCAGGGGATTGGCTTCGGCAGGCATCACCGTCGATGCGAAAGGCGGTGCGGGACTCGCTTTTTAGAAGAAGCACGGATTTCTCGAACTCCCAAGAGTCGACCGACGGCTCTTTCTCCCCATGGACATCGTGAAACAGTTATTTCGATAAAGCGAATGTCGGGACTCGAACTAGATACCTGGAAGCCCGAGGTGCAAAGTAAGGTGGAGTGCATACGCCGCGGCCTCTACGACGGCCTGCCTGTATCGCACCGATTCCGTTATCCCTTCCCGTACATGTTTTACGGAGTCCAGAGGGAGACTACGTCTGAGTTCGACGGCCGGAGTTAGAGACGATCATGGCGTACGGTTAACCCTGCACACTTCGGTACTGTCAACCCATTTCGGCCCAACGCGTTGGCGCTTTGCGTCTGCCGCAACCGAATTCTCCACAACCATTCGGCTCAGAACCGAATGTCCATTGCGTAACTACATCGCAACCCGCAACGCCCACACCCAAAAAAGTCGCATATTTTTTCATCTGAACTTACGAATTTCTTCATACTTCTACGACCTCGCCTCGCTCATTGACGTTGACCTGGCGAACGGGGCGAAGCGGGAGATTCAAGCGATAGCGGGCATGGCGAAGTACTCCCTCCCTGGTTAAAGCCCCCTTCGAGACAAGGTCCGTTAGATCGCGTGTCGTAGTCGCAGGCGATGAGCCGGTAATCGCGGTGTACTTTCCTGCGCTTAGGCCGCCCTTGAAACCCTCCGGGCCCTCGCGAAACATCCGCAACAACGCTTTTATCTGTCTTTCGTTCAGCTCGCCTCTTAGGCGATCCAGAAGTTTTGTCTTGTCGATGAGGAACTCGACGAGTGCAATGGCGCGTCGTTGTGCCTCTACCGTGATTCCGGCAAACCATGCCACCCAGTTTGTGATCTCATTTTGCTTGTTCGCTGCTTCCAGCGTCTCGTAGTAGGTTTTTCGCCGAGGAAGAATAGTGGCCGCGAGCGCAATCAACGTCGGCTGTCCCAGGCTCTCTGCTAGAGATTTTTCGGCAATTGCACGGCCTATTCGTCCGTTCCCGTCTTCGAAGGGATGAATGCTCTCAAAAAAGATGTGCGCGACGGCGGCCCGTGTCAGCGCGGGAAGTTGTTGCTGGCCGTCTTTTCGTGTTTGTTGGAACCAATCAAGAAAACGATTCATTTCGGAGGCTACCTGTGACGATGGCGGAGCTTCAAAATGCACGCGACGCGCGTCGATTCTGCCCGAGACAACTTGCATCGGTTCCGTGCCCGTTCGAAATCTGCCAACATCCTTCAAATCGCGCTGACCGGAAACGATCATTTTGTGCCACCGAGATAACATTTCTCGGGACAGTGGTTCGGAAAACGAGCGGTACAAATCAACCATCATTTCCGCGATGCCCTGCTCGGCGGGTCGCACGCGACGCTTCTCCACGGTCAATCCCAGTTGTTTTCGAATTGACGCCTGAACGCTGGCACGGTCAAGAATCTCCCCCTCGATCTCTGAAGTGGTTACCGCCTCCGTACTCATCGTGTCGACCATCAGCTGTTGACGATCTTCGTCGGGCAAATGCCTGACGGTGCCAAGGAGAACGCCGCCTCCCAGCAGAAACTGCTGCTCTACCTTTTCAAGGCGAGCACGATTCCAGGTGAAATTTGGCCAATCCGATTTTTGCCAATTCCAAGTCATGAGCTATAGAAAGTCGTTCTATCGCTCATATTATGGCACACTATGAGTTATAGAGTCAGCTTGATTAGATCATGTGGCCTTAGCAAACCACATCTCGACCACTGCATGTACTTCACCTAAACTATGTCGGGTGCGAAACCGAATGGTCTGCGGCCGTTCAGCTCGTTGAGACGGACAACGATGCCTCCCGATCAAGATCCAAATCCTGCCTTTTTGCGACGATCTGTTCCTAGGTGATCTATTTTGGCAGCGCCGGCTTAAAAATGGCTCTTCCGCGAATTAAGTGTAAGTCGGCACAGAGGCTGATTATGGGTTGGAAGGCTAGAAGAGCCTACTGCGAAGTGCGAGTACCCAAAAGTGCAAACTGGCGCGCGATACCGTTGTTCCAATGGAATGAGACGGTCAGCTCGGCTGATGGCGCGAGTTTGATTTGTGGCTCTTTCCAGAATCAAGCACCCCACTTGGGGAAACTGCGAAAGCGTGCCGGAGGGTGGCGAGAAGTAGTGTAGGACGCGGCGCTCAGGAGCCCGACGCAGCTCTCGGCCATTATGCGAAGCGCTTCTGCGCAACATGCGGCAGCTTCCGCGCCGTGAATCTTATTCCTGCGCCAGGTACCGTTTCCCACCGCACGTTCCGCTCATCCCAAATCACCTGCTTGCGCTCGAGCCCCAGTAGGCTTTTGTTTCCAAGAACGGCCCGCACCTGATCTTTGTCTGCATGCTCGACGATCGCAATGCCATGCCCAAGGACGGCCACCCGGTCGCCCTGTTTGATCCGCCGTTGCTCGGCACGCCGGGCGTACCATCTGCTGCATCGCCGCATGAGCAGGTCGATCCCATCCGCCTCGACGCCGGAGCCCTTGCGCCACAGCGGTACCGTTCCGGCTTCGCCAAGGAGGGAGATGTCACAGCCGTAGGCTGCCAAGCTCGCAACCCACGTTGCGACGCCGCTCATCCCAAAGGGCACTCTTGAGAGTGGCACAAGAAAGCTTTTTGGGTACGCATATCGGGCACGCCACCCTTCCTCGTGCTCAACGACCGTACCCCAGACCCACACTTCGCCATGGATGGGCTGTTGTGCATAGCCCATCTGGCGCAGGTGATTGAAGCTTTTACTCGCATAGACGCCGCAGGTGCAGCCGGATTGAGGAGCTTCCTGGCAGCCCCGAGATTTGCATTCGGCGGCGAACGCACTTCCGGGATGCCAGCGAGCCCCGTTCAGCGACTTCAATCCCTTCGCGTCCCACTGCCAGACACGGTAGCCGACCATGGGGGAGATGTAATCTGGCGCTGTCATGGCGTAACGGGATTGTGGACAGGTTCTGTAGTGAGCTTGCGCGTTGGCTCAACTGGCTCGAGTTCGTCGGGTTGCGGAACAGGAGCCTTGGTTGGAATCGGGGATTCTAAAGGTTCGACAATGATGGTGCGAAGTGGCTTACCGATTTGCATCAAGGTTCTCCTATTTGACCGCGGCAAGGGCAGGTTCGGGCTCGCGAAGGGCATCAGAGCGACTCCGGGTCGAACGGATAGAGTGGAAGCCGTTGCCTGTGAGCCCTGCTGATCTCCAGAAGCAGTCGCTTGGTGGAACAGGGTTTAGGGAGCAGCGGAACTCCACGCGGCCGGTCTGCTCCCACGACGAATGCTTGCATGATAAACGGCTGACCGGGATCGATGGCTCGAATCGCCCCGATCAAAAGCTTGCAGCTCGGTAGCGTCTTGCCTCCGAACCGATTGGCTGTCACAACCACACCGAACGGTCCATGGATTTTCCAGTGGGTGAAAGCCCAATCACCATCGCACGCAGTCGTGACTTCATGCTCCGCATTACTCAAGTTCCTCGTGAGCCACTCCTGTTGGCGGATTTCGTCTTCGACAACCAGTATTTGCACTTTCCGCTCCGTTGAAAAACTCGTTGATCTCCCAGCACATCTGCTCAGTGAACACCAGCAAAGGGCACTTCCCGCTCTGGTCAAAAACGCATTGACTGTGTCTCTCGAACAATTCGTAGAGCGCAGCCGGTGTGAGTTCCCGCTTCTCCCTCAAAACGTCACCAAACGGAATTTCAGCAGGAAAAGAATTCCCACGTGACCCATCACCATGACCAAGCACGGCACGAGAAAGCCGGGCTTCCGTTGCTGGACGATGACCCACATCGCCATGCAGAACGGCCCGAGGGCGCAGGTTGCGGCTTTCATCAAAAATTTCTCATCGCTCGATGCGCGAACCATGCCATCGCGCCGAAGAATGGTAAGAGCAGGACAAAGCCAGCGAACACAATCGAGTTCATAAGACCACGAAGCAATTGCTTTCTCTCCCTCGGCTCGCCCAATTGAAATCTCAGTGTCTTACTTGCCTATCCCGAGAAGATTTCTTGAGTTCTTCGGGAGCGCCAGGGCAATATTTTGCGAAATGCAGGTCTTGGATTTTAGGAGTGAACTTCGCATACACGTGGTCGCAGTGCAGGCAGAAGCCGACGATCTCGCTCATTTCGGCTTCGGCACAGCCGCATTCGCAACTGGGCCGCACCTGGCACTTCTGGACGAACGCGGGGTCGGGCTCGGAAGCTGTCTCCTTGGCAATATTCCGCTCGTTCTCAGCTGAGTGTTCAGAGCAAGCGCGAAGCTCGACCGGACATTCGCTGTGGTCGTTTCCCTCCATCGGGAGACCGCAAATGCACCGGCAGTCGCCGCCGCACTGCCAATCGTGCCCCGCAAAATCGCAGTAGTGACGATGGCTCATGTTTCTCCCATTTCGCTGCGCACACCGCAGCGACCCTTTGATTCCGGCTTGCATCGCTGACAAAGCGCACAATACCGGCACGCCTGACTCCGTATTTCTTAGCAACGTCGGTCAGCGACATCCCAGCGAGGCGGTCACGGAAAGCTTCCGCTGATGCTCGCACAGTTCGGCAACGGATGGCTCTTCTGGCAGCAAGTGCATAAAGGTTTCCTCACCACCCAGTATACGAATGAGTCTAGGAAATTGACTATCCGTAACGAGATGAAAATAAACCACTTGTAACAGAATTGTTGATTTTCACCTCGCCTGTGTATATTCGGGTGAGGAATCGCATTGGAACCTCGACCTGCAAAACCTCCATTCGTGTGTTCGACTCCCACCCCGGGCACCAGTTTCGCCATTTTGTTTTGAATTAGCTGACACGTCCTCTTTGCTCCGTGGCCTGGCAGCATAAATTTTGTTTCTAGCCGCGCGATCAGGGCAGCGCCGCTCCGCGGAATCAGGGCAACGTGACTACGGCAACAGAAAAACCATGCAGAGTGAACTCATCGGATGCCAACTTTGCCGCAGTCGGCGGTTGGAATCCTGTAGTGACATCTACCGCTTCCAACTGACCACCAGCAGCACCGACAAC
>DATJXZ010000070.1:0-169224 GCA_035499815.1 Candidatus Solibacter sp.
CGAAGACTTCAAACTCCTTTAGAATCAACACTTCCGACCCACACTCGTATCTATTGATAATAAGCAACTTACAGGCAGCTTAGCCGTAGGCTAACTCTTGTAGAATCAACAGTTACAAAATAAGGGGAGACACTCCAAGAACTCGAGGACCCAATTCGTAGGAGCACGATACATCGTGCCCGTCCGGCTTATCTCGACCACCCCTAGAGCTCGGGAGAGAAACAGCGCGCGCAGGCCTTCATCGAGGCTTCTCCGCCTCCGCGCGAATGTGCTCCAGGACGCGCATGTGAATCCGGTGAATGATGTAGTCCGACCAATAATGCCAATACGTCTCCGGCCAGATCGTGTGGCTATACCACGTCGTACCCTCAAGCCTCGTTCGCCCGCCGGGCAGCTCCGTCAGCAGGAACTGCCCCTTCTGCGACACGAAATAGCCGTGCAGGTGCGGTGGCTCGATGTCTTTGTACGGCGTCATCTCCCGCATGGGCGGGGGGTTTTCTGCCACGCTGAACTGCAGCAATCGCGGCTCGTCCCAGACTTCGATCGGCTCAACAAACGATCCCGTCGAAAACACGCAGTGCCGCACCGCGCCCACTCCACGCCCGCTGATCTCCGCGCACTTCGGGTAAGCAATTCCCGCGCGGAAGATCAGCTCGGTAGGCGGCGGAATCTCGGAAAACGCCACTACCTCTTTCCACACCTCCTCCGGAGGTGCCTTCACCACGATCGAGGACTTCACCACGAACGTCTCCGGCTTCAGGTTCGCGACCCGCTCCACGCCAATGAATGACGGGGTGAACAGCAACACGATCGAGAGCATTGCTGGCGCTTCTTTCGCGCGCCAATGTCCCTCCTGGATCGCATAACCCAGCGTCCCGCCAAGCCCTGCCAGGATCACGGCAAACGGCGCCGCCATCAAAATGCAAATCAGTCCTTCGATCGCCACAATCAATAGGATTCCGCCTAGAATGGCCAGCGGAACCAGCGATACCGCAAGACAACTGCCCCATCCGCGTCTCGCGTGATAGCTGTAGACAAGCACCGAAAACAATCCCAAGCAAAAAGGGGCCGCAACAAACAGCCCCGCCCCGTAAATCCTGAAGGCCTCGGTGCTGACCATGACAAACGCGAGCCCGATCGCAGCGGTCACCAGAATGGCAAGCAGGCCAGCACCGAGCTTGCTCCGCGGAATCCAGCCATCGAGTGGCTTCGTCGTCGGCCAGGGCGCCGCTTGCTTAACTTCCGCTCGTTCACGCGGGCCCATGACGCAGAGCAGCAGAAGGAACAGCAAATTCACGATCGGGACAAAAAACAGAACCACCAGCCACAGCGGCTGACCCGCATCTCGCAGCCGTTGCACCGTCAGCGTCACCCCGAGCCAAATAAACGGGAGCGCGATCGCCAGCATGATCGTTACGAAAAATGGATCGCTCGGCCTTCGTTCCGTGATCCACGCCATCTGCGGCCCAAGCGGAAACAGGTAATTCCAGGGCATCTACGGGCGATGAAACACAGCACCAGCTACCCATCTGTCAAGAAAATACTTGACCGCCATCGCGCTGAATCCGATTGCGGCGTATCTCCCGCGGCTGATTTTCCCTTGCCATCTCCACATCTCCGCAAATGGCGTCTCCATGTTGCGAACCTCGTAGCACTGCCACTCCTGGCTGTACTCTTGCGGCCTAATATCCCGACTGCGGCTGCACAGGGAAATCCTTCCACCGCAGCTGATCTTGCTCGATTTGTTTCCCTGCTTCGCGTTTCCTTGTTCTTTCGTTCGTTACTTCAATGCGCTTACTCTTTCATTTCGCAAGTGCTGCTCGTTCACACTTCAACGCCGCACAATTTCTGCTCCCGGCCTGCCACGAATATCCGCGCCGGAGCAAATCCATCATTCCAGGCCCACGCGCAAACCACGCCAGCGGTCGCGCCCACCAAATCTCTCGAGCCACCGCTACAACGGCGTCCGCTCCGCCAAATTGCTTTCCGTCCGAAAGTAGCAGTCGCATCTCGCGCAGCAATTCCTGGCGGGATATTCCCAACAGCGCTCCGACTCGCGGATCCTGCAGCGGCGCTAAATCCAATCCTCGACGCCCCAGAATCGGCGCCAGCCACCGCGCGATCCGCGTGCAAAAAGCGCACTCCGCATCAAAGAACAGCCAGCCTCGCGCGTGCCGTCCCTTTCCGTCTGTCAATTCCGATGCCAGCGAAATCATTCCTTCTCCGTACTTTCCATGAACTCTGTGCTGAAACCCCGCTGAAGAAATCACTGGAAGACTCTCATCCGTTGACTGCCTTCTTCCCCAGCAACGTCACCACTTTTCCCCTTAGCTTCCCCACGCCCTTCAGCGCCGAAACCGGCATCCGCAGCACTTCCTCAAACAGCCCGGTCATCACGTTGAGGAATTCCAGCATGCTTTCCAGCCGCTCTCGCGTGTACGGATCGCCATGCGCGTCCGCTTTCGATTCCGCCACGCACTCCGACAGCACACGCAGCGTCGGATCGATTTCCCGCCGTTTCCGCTCCTCGCTCACCACGCGGAAAATCTCCCAGACGTCCTTCAGCGACTCGAAATGGTCGCGCCGGTCCCCCAGTACGTGCACCACGCGCACAATTCCCCAGCCCTGCAGCTCGCGCAAACAGGTGCTCACGTTCGACCGCGCCACCGCCAACGTGGTCGAGATCTCATCGGCGGGCATGGGCACCGGCGAAAGAAATAGGAGGGCGTGGACCTGCGCCACAGTGCGGTTGATGCCCCACCGGGTGCCCATCTCTCCCCAGTGCAGGATGAATTTCTGAGCAACTGGCGTGAGCGTTGCTTTAGGTTTATCTGTCATTTCTGTTGTTTCTCTCTATACAGAAAATACTGTAACTCCAGCCGTTTGTCAAGCCCTATTTTTCTTCACCACACCTCCTCACACCTGTCCCTTTTCCCGCCCATCCTGCCATTTACACGCTCTTCTCTCTTTGCCAGAGTTGTTTGTGAGAGTCTTGGATGTAAGAGAGAGGAATCCGTGCGCTTGCGCTTGAAGGGAACTCACAATGGTCGCACTTTGCTTGGAGCGTTACTCGTTCTGGCCTGCGCGCTCGCCGCGATTGAAACCACTGCGGGAATGTCACAGACAAATTCTCCGGCGAATCCATCCACTCAGTCCACTGCGGCACTTTGCCCGGTCGTTTATCCCGACGACCAAACTCCCTACTCGCACGGTTATCACTACACGTTCTTCGGCAACGCCTTCTTCATCAACGACCAGGGTTATCTCCTCACGGTGGCTCACGTCATGGACACCTTTCGCGATGGCGGCCAGCCGTACATTCTCGTCAACCGCCCCGACACTCCGCCCCGGCTGATCAAGGTCACGGTGATCGCCAGGGATTTGCAGCACGATGTGGCAATCCTGCGCGCCACGCCCAATCCGTTTGCGGGCAAGTATTTGGTCTCATTCCTATCGCTGGCATCCGAGCCGGCTGCGCGAGGAGAATCTGTGCTCGCGCTCTCCCTGCACCCGAAAAATCTGCAGAATGCGGAGAGCTTTGAAGCTGAGCGCGAAAACACGTCCGCAGGAAGCGTGCTTTCCTACGAGACCACGAAGCTGGATCCCGCGAGCCCGGCTGCAGATGTCTTCTTGCTGAGCCATCCCGTAGTAAAAGGGCAAAGTGGTTCGCCTGTACTGGACGCCCAGACTCATGCGGCAGTCGGCCTCGTTGAAGGCCTATGGCTGCGTGGTGTCACTCTCTCCTCCGTCAAGGCCGCGCTGCCCACAAACACCCCCGGTGCCGCCGTCCCCATCCACTACGCTCTCGCGCTTCTTCAACAAAATAATATTCCGTATCGCTCCACGCCTTCCGCGGCTGCAGTTGTGGCACCAAATTCTTCAGTTCAATAGCTCGGATTGCCAGAAGCACACACCGCTCGACTCAGGTATCCAGACACCGTTGGGGTGATCAGGCGTGGTGAAAACGATAGGGACCAAGCCTGGCGAGCAACGCTAAGGCAAGCAGAGTTAATACGATAAAAACCGCAAGCATGAGACTGTAAGAACCGTAGCGATCAAATCCGAGACCCGTGAACCACGGGCCAAGCGCGCCAGCCAGCGCAAACGCAGCGAAACTATAACCGTAGAGTTCGCCGAAGAAACGCATGCCAAAGTAGCGGCTGATCAGATAGGCGAGAATGTCCACTTCCGCGCCAATGCCGAGACCAACCAGGAACGCAGCGACATAAACGAATTGCGAAGTTGCGCTGACACGCAGAAGGGCGATGCCGCATGCCGTCGCGCCATAGACGGTCATCGCAACGCGCGGGGCGAAGAAGCGATCGAGGAAATAGCCGGTGCCCAGCCGTCCGAGGAGAAGAGCAACACCGAGAACCGAAGTGGCGAGCGCGATTCGATCGGGCGAGGAGCCGGCGTCGTTGAGCAAGGGAGTGAGGTGGATCACGCAAGCGTGAACGCTAACGCCGACGAGCGAGATGGAGCCGACGATGATCCAAAACGTGGGAGTGCGGCGTGCCTCGCGCCAGGATACTCCTTCGACAACGACCTCTTTATTGAGAGGAGCAAGGGGAATGGCCGCACCGTCCGGCAGTAGCCCGATATCTTCAGGAGCGTCCTTCAGGAAGAAGCCGACGACCGGAATGCAGACGATGAGAACAATCGTCCCAACCATTGCGAAGGCGAATCGCCAGCCAAACGCAGCAACCAGACGTATGGAAAGTGCGGGCATCAGAATTGCGCCGGTGCCGACCCCGCACATGGTGAAGCCCAGGGCCAGGCCGCGGCGGCGATCGAACCAGCGCGAAACAACTTTGCCATAAGGGACTGGCGCGGCGCCGGAACCGACGAAGCCGAGCAAACTATAAAAAACATAGAGAGTCCAAAGCCGTGCAGGGAGGAGTTCGGCGGAGAAAAAGAGGAACGAAAAAATAATGGTGGCGACGAGAATCACTTTGCGTGCGCCAAAACGATCCACAAGACGCCCCGTCAGCGGGGAGCTGAAGCCTCCCATGAGATTGGCGAGCGTGAAGGCGAATGAGATGCTCGCGCGGCTCGAATGCAGCTCCTGCGTGAGCGGTTTTATGAAGGCACCGAAAGAAAAGACAACGATGGGAGCATAGCCAAAACAGAGTCCGACAGCGGAAACGAGAACAATCCACCAGCCGTAGAAGAGCTTGGGAGAATTGCTGACTTGAGAGCGGGTCACCCTGCGTTGTCCGTGTGCATAAATGTGTCCGGAACAGTATCAAATGCCGCCCAAGTCAGAAACTAATTCCTTCGGATCGGCACAAGACTGGGTTACACGGCGCGCCGGCTGGCAGAAATTCGTCAAGGAAGGACGACGAGGCGGCGGCCGGAGGTTTCCGGGCGCTGCCAGATGTTTTCGATGTCGGCGAGAGGAATGGATTCGGTTTCAATGTGAAGAGCGCCTTGCGCGCCCCAATCCAAAACTTGCTTCATCGCGGCCACTAAAACATCATGCGAAGGAATTCCGGCGGTGCCGAGAATCGTCAGAGCAGTGCTGCGCAAAACGGCCGCGGGAAGCAAGATTGTGGGGCCGGCGCTTTCGCCGACCTGAACGAAACGCGTCTCTGCATTCGCGAGGGCAAATTCCGGACGAGTGATTGCCGCGAGAAGGATTTCCACGGGACGTCCCCAGACGTAATCAATAACGACGTGGAACGCGCCATCGGCCGCTTCGCGTGCGAAGGCATTTTTCAGATCGATATCCGGCTGGTTGAGTTGGATGGTGACATCCGCGCCAAGGTCGCGAAGTTTTTCGAGAGCAGCAGGATTTCGGCCGGACGCGACGACACGCTCCGCGCCGAGGCGCTTGGCGATTTGAACAGCGAGCTTTCCGGTTACGCCAGTGGCGCCGAGGATAAGAACTTTTTCTCCTTTTGCGAGCTTGGCACGCTGGCTGATGGAAAGGTAAGCAGAGACGCCGGGATTCGGAAGCGCGGCGGCGGTGACGTCGTCGAGAGCATCCGGGATTGGAAAACAATAGGCGGCGGGAGCGACGGTGCGCTGCGCCATGGCGCCAAAGGGACGGCGGGGCCCGCCAAAGAAGACACGCGTGCCATCGGGGAGAATCCCGACACCATCGGTGCCGCAGATGGCGGGAAGTTGGCGTGGACTGGCGAAGTGCGTGCCAGAAGCTAATTGCCGGTCCACGGATTTGAGCGAGGCCGCGCGGACCTGGACGAAAGCTTCATTTTCTTCGGCTCCGGGTTCGGCGAACTCTTCGTAGCGCGGAGGCTTCCCTAACTCATGCAGGACGGCGGCTTTCATTGGTCCTCGTGATTTGGCGGTGAAATCCCGGTTGTTTCCGGCAATCCAGATTCAACCGAAGGGCATTATGCCAGCTTTTTCACGAGAGCGAAGCACGGCTGCGTTGGAAACGAGAAAGGACAGCTGCGTGGTTCGGCCGAGATTTTTCCGGATTTTGAAAATCTGTTGTCTGGCGAAATCATTCGTGCTGTCATAGGCGATTGCAAGGACGGAGGTTGGCGATGACACCTAAGGAATTTCGCAAGCTAGCGCTGAGTTTGCCGGAAACGGAAGAACGCTCACACATGAAGCACCCGGATTTTCGAGTGGCGGGAAAGATTTTTGCGACGATGGGCTATCCGGATAAGGCGCACGCAATGGTGAAGGTGACTCCGGTGGAACAGGAAATGCTGGTCGGGGCTGAGCCGGTAGTATTTTCTCCGGTGAAAGGCAAATGGGGATTGCAAGGCTGCACCAGCGTGAATCTCAAAGCGGCGAAGAAGACCACGATGAGCAAGGCTCTAAGCGCCGCATGGCAACTGGCGGCGCCAGCACATGTCAAAGGCCAGTCGAAACCCAAGAGCTCTCGACGAGGCTAATCCATTCTTCGAGCAGGTGGCGGCCAACACGAAACATTCGGAGGAAAAATGCCAACGAAAACACTGGATCCGAGTTTCCAAGACCTTCTAGCCGGACGCTACATTGGAACGCTCGGAACCGAAAACGCGGATGGAACGATTCATCTGACGGCGGTCTGGTTTCTATTCGAATCCGGCTCTTTGTATGTGGGGATGTCTTCCAAAAGCCGAAAGGCGCGGAATGCGGCGGCGCGGCCGACGGCCTCGCTGATGGTGGATGTGCGCAAGCCGGCGAAAGAGCGAGGCGCGAGCGCGGCAGGAAAAGTGGAAGTGATTTCAGGCGACGCGTCGCGAGAGATCAATCGCCGAATTCACGGCCGCTATTTGAGTGCGGCGGCGCTGGGCGATCCTGGGGTTGGGCCGGTGTTCGAGTCATTTGACGATGTAACGATACGGCTGACGCCCGCTTCGTGGACCACGTGGGACATGTCGGTTCTGGACGCGCAAGCGCTCGGGGGGAAATTGGGGGCAACGCCCGGGTACCTTTTGCCACTGGATTGAAGGTGGGCGCCTCGTTTTCGCGAGGAAGAACTTTTAATTTCCCGATTCCCTTCATTCACTTCCGCACAGTTTCCGTCACACCGGGGGTACACCATTTCAGCTCGATTTCCTGCCCATTGTTCTTTCAGCCTCGTCGAAGAGTCCGGAGCTTCGAGCTTTCAGGCACTCTCCGACTATCCACTACGCATTATCCATTGCCCACTTTCTTCTCCTTGAAACCTATCCCTCAACCGGCGCATCTTTAATATAGATACGCGCAAGAAAGGCCCGGCGGCCCGGGAACCCAGGTAATGACCATGCGCCGCTTCCTGATCTTTGCTGCTTCTCTCGCGACTCTCCCCGCATTGACTTTCGCCCAATCTCGAGGGGGCGGTCACGGCATGATGTCCTCCCCCGCCATGGCCCGTCCCGCGATCATTGCCCGTCCTTCAATGTCGATCTCGCACTTTGCCGCACGCTCCTATTCATCTACCGCACCTCACTACGCCATGGGCACTCGCCCCGCCTCCGGCATGCGCCTAGTACGCACTCGTTCCGGCGCCTTGGTTTACCGCCCCGTTCAGCCAAGGACGAACCGGCTGCCAGGCGCTTCATCCGGCCGCCCGATCCTCTCCCAGGATGTGCCCGGGCTTGGGTTTGATTACGCGCATCTGGCTGCAACCCACCCACGGGGAGCTCATGGCCGTGGACACGGCCGCGATCGCAATGGCGAATTTATCGGCGCGTATTTTCCGTTTTACGGCGGCGGATACTATTGGCCAATCTTTCCCGAAGACGATGAGCTAGCGGATGCTCAACCGGCGCCCGCGCAAGAAGTGCAAGCGGAAGAGCCGGAGTCCGCGCCCGTGTATGGGTCCGACAGGCCGCCTGCCGCGCAGTCCTCGCAAGACTTTGTCCCAGCGCAGCACCCGGCCGCGCCACAAGTTTCCGAGGATTATGTTTTTGTTCGCAGCGATGGCACGTTATTTTTCGCCGCGGCCTTTGCTTGGGAAAACGGTGCGCTCCGCTACATCACGCGCGAAGGATTGCGCCAGACTTTGACTCTCGACAAGCTCGACCTCGCCGCCACGCAAAAATTCAACGAGCAGCGCGGCCTGAATTTCACCTTGCCGCCTGATTCCCAATAACTCCTCAACATTCGACTCTTCGCTGGCATACAAAGCCAGTCCGGAACCGCCATCAGCACGCACAAGTTTGGTTTTCGCGTTTTGCGTTTCCGTCCAGAAGAATTTCCGCCGACAGCGATCTATTCTTTCACCGGCTCCGGCATCACGTATCCCGAAACTGCCGGAAGCCCCGCTCTTTCGAGCTGCACGGTGGTGTGCTCGATCTTGAAGTCTTTCGCGGCCTTTTCCTGAATCGCGGCGAGCACGCGCTCGCATTGATCGAGATGCATATCCGGAATCCGCGCGTGCAAACTGAGCGCGTTGTGCCCGCCGCCGAGCGACCAGATGTGGACGTCATGCACTTCCTGCACGCCTTCGACGGTAAGAATCGCGTGGGCCACTTCTTCGACGCGCATTTCTGGCGGACGGCCTTCCAGCAGAATGTGCGCGGACTCGCGCAGAATTCCGATGCTGGACCACAACACTAGCAAGCCGATCGCGATGCCGAGAAGTGGATCGATCCACAGCGCACCGGTCATGCGAATCGCGATTGCACCAACGATAATCGCGATATTCGAGAGCGCATCGCCGAAATTGTGAATCAAAATGCTGCGCAAATTGAGGTCGCCGCGGCCGCGCACAAGCGCAAGGGTGATCCCGCCATTCACGGCCAGCGCCGCGAGCGAGGTCCAGATCATCCAGCTTTCGACGACACGAACAGGGGAACGGAATCTTTCGACAGCTTCGTAGCCGAGCCAAAGCGAGAGCAGAATGAGCAAGATTGCGTTGGTGAAAGCCGCCAGAATCCCGGCGCGGTGGTAGCCGTAAGTTTTTTCCGAGTCCGCCGGCCGCTCGGCCCACCGCATTGCCAGCCACGAAATTCCCAGCGCGGGCACATCGGAGAGGTTGTGTACAGCGTCGTTGAGCAGCGCGACCGATCTGCCCAGCACGCCGCCGAAAATTTCTGCGACGACCAGGCCAAGAGTCGCCACCATGGCCCAGCCAAGCACTGCGGGCCGCAGCGGCGGATGCGCATGCCCATGATGGTCGTGCCCATGATGAGCGTGCGGGTGGTGGACGTGGCCGTCATGGTGCCCGTGCTCGGGATCATGATTGTGTGCATGATCGTGCCCTGGATCGGGGACTGGGGGACGCTCGGTCATTCGCTCCATTCTATCCACCAGGGGGCCGGCGCGCAGCCTTTGCGCATAAACTTCAAAAGCGCACAGGCAGGAGTGCCTGTGCTACCAGTGGGCAGTTTGACACGTCCTCGGCGCGAATTCATTGACGCATTTCGCGGCGGCTGCCAACATCGAACTAGCTTCCCTTTCCGCGTTCCTGGCGGCGGGAACGGCCTGCGCGCAGGGTGTGCGCCGAGGGACATGACGGTTCCCATAGCAAAACTAAGTTTCTGGGGTGTACGAGGATCGACCCCAACGGTGGATCCTGCCACCTGGCGCTACGGCGGAAACACGCCTTGCCTCGAATTGACGGCGCCGGACGGGACGCAATTTATTCTCGATTGCGGCACGGGGCTGCGCATGCTGGGCAGCCGTTGGGGAGTCCCAAATGGCGGAGGGAATCCCGAGACGCACATATTGGTGACGCATTACCACTGGGATCACATCCAGGGGATTCCATTTTTCTCGCCGCTCTATGCGGAGAACAACGAATTTCACTTTTACAGTTTTCGCTCGAAATTTCTGGGGCGCGACAGCCTGAAACAGGTGTTTGAAGCGCAGATGGCCATGCCGTATTTTCCCGTCGATGTATCGGCGATGAACGCGAAGAGAAAGTTCAAGGAAGTGGAAGGCGGAGAAACGTTCACGATTCGCGAAAATAAAATCACCGCGCGCTGGCTGAACCATCCGCAGGGATGCCTGGGGTTTCGCATTGAGACGCCAGCGGGAATCGTGGCGTATGCCACAGACAATGAGCCGGGCGATGCGAAGCTGGATGAGAATTTGAAGGAACTCGCGGCGGGGGCGGACATTTTCATCAATGATGCGCAGTTCACTCCCGAGCAATTGAAAACGACGCGGAAGGGTTGGGGACATTCGTCGTGGCGAGAGGGCGTGAAGCTGGCTCGGGAAGCGGGCGCGAAGACGCTAGTGCTCTTTCATCACGATCCAGATTCGACGGACCGCATGGTGGATTCCATTTTGCGTCAGGCGCGCGAGGAATTTGATTCCGTGTTTGCGGCGAGCGAGGGCATGGTGATTACGCTGGGTTCGCCGGGCGACAACGTGCAGGCGCACATGCCTGGAACGCGGACATCGTTGAAGCGCGAAGCGCACTTCCGCGCGAAGGTTTGCGGAGTGACGGAAGGCGGAAAAGAGTTTGAGGAAGAAACCGTCGTGCGCGATATTTCGTTGCAAGGCGCGCTGATTTCGCTGCAAAATATGCCGCGGCTGCAATCGGAATTGCAGGTGACGATGGAGACGCCCGGGGAGAATGGCTCGCAATCGTCGATGCGGCTGAGGGGGTATGTGGTGCGCATCGATGCAGGGGCGGAGAAGGGGCACAGCGCCGTCGGCGTTGTGTTCACGGACTAGATTTTCAGCCAGATAAGAAGTATGCCCTACCTGGATTGACCCGAATAAAACGAATTTCCACGCCGTGATAGGGCTTCAACGCATCCTACCTGATTCAGCAATGCGATGGTCAGAGGCTGCCCGACGACGGACCGCGCAGAACGACTTTCCTTGACAGCTTAGGAGAGACAGGATTAGACTCCTAATCATCTTAGGAGGGCGCGTGGCTGGCCAGGCACAACTTCTACCGGGAACTCTCGATCTGCTTATTCTGAAAGCTGTGTCACTTGGGCCTCTGCACGGTTACGGAATTCTTCTGAGGATCGAGCAAATTTCCCGCCGCGCGTTGCTTATCGAACAGGGCGCGCTGTATCCAGCTTTATTTCGACTTGTGCGTCAGGGATTGCTGAAAGCGACTTGGGGTACTTCCGATAATAACCGGCGGGCGAAGTTTTACGAGCTGACTTCGGCAGGCCGAAAACGTTTGCGGCAGGAGTCCGAGGACTGGAATCGTCTCGTTACAGCAATCGCCTCTGCTCTTGGGGCGCGGCCGGAGGAAGTATGAAAATCTTGGCTTATGTTCGCTGTCTTGTTTCCAGTGTCCTTCATCGCTCGCGAACGGAGAGCGAGATGGACGAGGAACTGCGCGGACACATCGAAAACCGCGCCGAGGATTTGCAGCGCGGCGGACTGACGCAGGCGGAAGCGGAGCGGCGGGCGCGGATGGAGTTCGGTGGCCAAGAACGCTTCAAGGAAGAATGCCGGGAAGAACGTGGCGGCCACTGGCTCGAAACGCTGTGGACCGATTTGCGGTACGGCATGCGAATGCTGCGCAAATCTCCGGGTTTCACCACCGTCGCTATTCTGACGCTGGCGCTGGGCATTGGCGCAACGACGGCGATCTTCAGCGTCGCCTATGGCATTCTGCTGCGACCGCTGCCTTACGAGAATCCGAGCCGGCTGGTTCTTGCCCATCAATACGACCAGTTCCGCGATGTGGGCAACTGGAGGGTCACGGCGTTCGACTACCTGGACTGGGCGCAGCGCGCGAAATCGTTCAGCGGCATGGCAGCCTTCACCGGCCGCGGACTCGCATTTGCTACGGCTGAAGGCGCGGAGCTAGTGCTGGGCCAGGCCGGGTCGGCGAACTTGTTCGACGTTCTCGGCGTGGCTCCGGTGCTGGGGCGAGGATTCCGCACAGGGGAAGATTCGGCAGGCAACGATCGGGTAGTTGTGCTGAGCTACGGGTTGTGGCTGGGTCGCTTCGCCGGGAACCCCAAGGTGATCGGCGAAGCGACCACACTGAACGGCCTGCCGTACACCATCATCGGAGTAATGCCCCGCGGCTTCGAGTTTCCCTCTCCCGAGTATCAGGCTTGGGTGCCAATCGAATTACGTGGCGCCGTGGACCCAGATCAAATAAACCGTTCGGCGCATTTTTTCCACGTGGTGGCGAGATTGCACGACGGCGTTTCTTTCGCCCAGGCCGACAAAGAGATCCGGGCAGTTGCAGGCGAACTCGAACGCGAGTATCCCGACACCGACCGGAACGAAGGAGCGCGCCTGCAACCGTTTCTGGACAATATCGTGGGCGACGTGCGTCCGTCACTCTGGCTTCTGCTGACGGCGGTGTTGTGTCTCTTGATCATTGCCTGCGCGAACGTCGCGAACCTCTTGCTGGCGCGTGCCACGTCGCGCGAGCGCGAAATTGCATTGCGGCAAGCGCTGGGCGCGGCGCAGTCGCGACTTTTCCGGCAGTTGTTAACTGAGAACGCCGTACTGACGGCGCTGGGAGGAGGACTGGGCATTGGCTTCGCCTACGCGCTTGTTACCGCCATGGTAAAACTGGGGCCGGCCAGCCTTCCGCGGCTCGAAGGTGTGCGGGTGGATTCCGCGGCGCTGACGTTGGCCTGCGTCACCGTCGGACTCACCGGGGTGCTGTTTGCCTTGGCTCCCATGTTCCTGGTACGACGCGTGACGACTGCTGATGCACTTAAAAACACTTCCCGGGCAGCGAGCAGCGGAGGCAGCGCGCTGAAGCTGCGCAGCGTGTTAATTGTCGCCGAGATTGCCATCTGCGCTACATTGCTGGTTTCCGCAGGAGTGACCGTGCGCAGCCTGCTGCGGCTGCAGGGGGTGGATCCCGGTTTCGATCCCGATCACGCGGTCAGCATGAATCTTGTGCTGATAGACAGCCGTTATCCGACTGCGCAAAAGATGAGAGGCTTCGTGCACGGTTTGCTGGAGGCAGTGGGTGCGACGCTGCCGCTGCGTGCCGCTGCAATCTCCACCGCGATCCCGCTGCAGGGCCATGACGGGTGGGTGAATCCAATCACCGTCTCCGGCTCGAACCTCAACGATCTGGCGGCCATCCGCTTGATCGCCGGCGATTACTTCCCCGCCGTAGGCACGCCGCTTCTGCGAGGCCGCGGCTTCACCGCTGCGGATAACGAATCGGCGGCGCACGTGGCGATCGTGAGCCAAAGCACAGTACGTAAGTTCTTTGGCGATGGCGACCCGCTGGGAAAATCACTCAAGCTGGGACGTCCGGACCAGCGGCGCGAGTGGCGCACGGTGGTTGGGGTGGTAGCCGACAGCAAGCAACGCGACTTGGAGACGCCCGCTGATCCGGAGGTCTTTCTGCCATACGATCAGTTGAGCGATGCAGACACAACGCTCGCCGCGCGCGGTCTGTACCTGGTTATGCGCAGCGATGGAGCTGATCCTACCGTCCTGATTGGATTCGCGCGCACTGCGATCGCGCATCTGGATGCGGGCGTGCCGCTCCACGACACCGAGGTTATGCGCCAGCTAGTTAGCGCGTCGGTAGCGCAGCCTCGCTTCCGCACCTTTCTTTTCTCAGTTTTCGGAGCGCTGGCCTTGGTGCTAGCGGCGGCCGGATTGTATGGCGTACTGTCCTACGCGGTGGCGCAGCGCACGCATGAAATCGGCATTCGCGTTGCACTGGGTGCGCAACAGCAGGACGTACTCAAGATGGTGGTCGGGCAGGGAGCGAAGCTCGTTATCCTTGGCGTCGCGGTAGGCATTGTTGCGGCGCTGGTGCTGATGCGGTTGATGTCCTCGTTGCTTTACGGTGTCAGCGCGACGGACCCGGTGACGTTCATCGGTGTCGTGATTTTGCTCGCCTTGGTCGCTCTGGCCGCGTGCTGGATTCCCGCGCGACGGGCGTTGAAGGTGGATCCCACTGTGGCGTTGCGCTACGAATAGAGTTTTTTCGGCCTGCATCAGCCTAATCACGCCTGCATCAATCCAAGAGCGCTCGAAGCCAGGACGAAGTGCGGCTGTTCTGTGTCGACGATCACCAAGCCCTGGACCTGGTTGTTTGCGTCCCAGAACAACTTATTTGACAGGCTTCCGGATTTCCGAGGATCCAGCCGGAAAGTTCTTTCACTCCGCCATTTAACAGATGCTGGAGCCAATGCGAACGCGGCTGGGCGTATGGGACAAACCCTACACGCCACGTGCTATAAAAGACGGATGCGCCTACAGGAATACGTACCGCGGCCCGGGCATCTCAGATGGCTGCTCGATTCGGACCCGGCTATCCGTTGGCAGGTGATGAGGGACCTTACCGATGAAGCCCCGGACGCGATTGCAGCTGAGCGGTCTCGCGTGGCAACGGAAGGATGGGGAGCTAAACTTCTCGCTCACCAATTTTCTGCTGGCTATTGGGGCGGGCCGGAGGAGGACCTTGTAACCCTGTACAGTCTCGTCGTCTTGAAGGACCTTGGCCTCGATCCCGCCAGCAAACAGGCCCGCAAAATGATCGGCCGCGTCCACAGGCTGGTGTTCAAGCAGCACAGCAACCGGCCTTTTCTCCACGGTGAAACGGAGCCCTGCATCAACGGCAGAATCCTTGGCGTCGGCGCGTATTTCAAAGAGCCGAACGACGCGCTTGCCAATCGACTTCTGCGGCAACAACTCGAAGACGGCGGTTGGAACTGCGAAGCGGTTGAGCACTCAGCAAAACGTCCACTGAGCCGGCGGTCCTCCTTCCATACCACGATTTGCGTGCTCGAAGGGCTGCTCGATTACGAACGGGCGGGGCGTAAATCGGCGGCGGTGACAAGAGCCCGCAAGAAGGCCGAAAAGTATCTGCTCGAGCGCCGCATGTTCCGCTCGCTTCGAACCGGCGAAGTCATCGACGAACGCTGGCTGCGCTTCTCATTCCCGACGTTCTGGCACTACGACGTGCTGCGCGGACTCGATTATCTGAGGATGGCGGGAATCAAACCAGACGGCCGCGTTCGCGAGGCGATGAAAATCGTGATCGAGCGCCGGCACCAGAATGGGCGCTGGCCGCTCAACCTCGTTCATCGCGAACATATTCCCTTGGAGATGGAGACGGCTGTCGGAAGCGCCAGCCGCTGGAACACACTGCGCGCTCTGCGAGTCCTGCGTTGGTATAACAGCTCAGCGAATTAGTAGAGACCTGGGCATTCCGCTCTCGAGGCTGACCTATTGCCGGTCACCACTAAAAGAGAAACGGACGAAGCAGTGCGCTACAATCCTGGAGTTATGGCAAGAGTTGAGAAGCGAAGGGCAGATTTTGTTCCGGCCAGCGATTTGGATAAGAGACGTGTGTCGAAGCGGACGCTGATACGCGGATTGGTGCGGCAGGCGCCGTTTGTGGCGAAAAACTTCGGGCTTTATTTCCGGAATGGATGGCGGCGGCACCTTTTGCGGACGAATGTGGTGGCGCCTTATGCGGTGACGTTTTATGTGACTCACAAATGCAATTTGGCTTGTTCTTATTGCACGCAGAAGGAGCCGGACGTTTTCAGCGACGAGCTTTCGACGGGCGAGACGATTCGGCTGCTGAAACGGATTCGGCGAGAGACCGACTCGATTGTGATTACTGGCGGCGAGCCGACGCTGCGCGCGGACATCGAAGAATTGGTGGATGCGGCAAGATTTTATTGCAAGTTCCGATCGGTACTGCTGATTACGAACGGGACATTGCTGGACCGGAAGCCTGCGATTTTGAGCGCGGTGACCGGATTGGTGGTGAGTCTGGATGCGCTGGCGGCGGATCCATCAAATGCGTTATCGAAGCCGGCGGCGCTGCCCAAAGTGATAGAGAATTTGAAGCTGGCGAAAGAGATTTTGGGAAGCCCACAGCGGATTACGATTAGCACGGTGATCGAGGAGTGGAACATCGGGGAAGTGGAGAAATTGCTGGATTGGTGCGGGGAACAGGGGTTTGTTTTCGCGGCGCAATCGGCGCAGATGGAGAAGATGCCGAACCTGAAGCTACTGCAGAATCCGAAGTACCAGGCTCTTGTGGATAAAATCATCGAGCGGCGGCGCGCCGGGACGCAAGCAATCAATGGGACGCCGCGGACGATCGATACGCTGCTGCGATTCCGGAGTTTTCAGTGTTACCCGACGATGTTTCCGCGAGTGTATCCGAATGGAGATGTGTTTTATCCATGCGAGCCGCTGCGGAAAGTGGCAGGGAATTTGTTGAAAGATAAATCGCTGAAAAAGATTTTCGCGCGAGGAAAGAAGATCTACGGAGATATTCCCCCGTGCCAGGGGATCTGCTACTTGTTCGGAAACGTGCTGTCGCACTATTACGTGAATGACTTTTGGGGATTGGCAGGAGATTTCATTCGTTAAGAGGGCGAGCGGGTGACACGGCGAAGAGGCTAATTCAGTTCGGAAATTTTTTTATCGAGATGGGCGAGAGCGGCTTCGAGGGACTTACGATGATTGGGATTCGTGGCGGATTCGAGGTCGTGCACGATTCTAGTTCGAGATAACTGTAAGTCGTTTCGTTCTTGTTCGCGGTGAACCTGTTCCGGGCTTTTGGTCTTGTTGCCGTAGTGACCCTTCGGCGCCTGGCCCTCTTCGACCTGCGCTTGTACGTCCTTGCTTTCCCATCCTCGCGCCATAGCATTATTTTGACATATTTTGCAGCTGGAGCGGACAATTAAGGGGAAAAAGTTCGTGGAGAAATGTACTGAAGACCGTTAGAAAGAGGCCGCGAGGCGGCTAGTTGTTTGCGCGATAGATGATCTTGCCGTCGCGCAGAGTGTATTGGACGGCTGTGAGCGCGCGCAGATCTTCGGCAGGATTCCCTTTGAAGACGGTGAGGTCGGCGTGGAAGCCCGGCGCGATTCTTCCTAGTTCGTTTGCATTTCCGAATCGCTCGGCGGGAGCGGTGGTCAACGAGGCGAGAATCTGGCGGAAGCTCATGCCTGCCTGGGACATCAGTGAGTATTCTTCAGCGGGATCGTAATCGATGGCGCCGATGTCTGTGCCGAACAGAACCGCGCCACCAGTGGCAAGCCAGGCGCGCAATTGGCCGAGCTCGGTATTGGTGACCTGGTCCTCGGCGGAGATGCGGTCGTGGCGCATGTAGGATTTCCAGAGCGTGAGTGTGGGCGTGAGGGCCACGCGGTGTTCCTTCATGGCTGCCAGAAGAGTGTCGTCCCAGGGGCCGGAATGGGGAGTCGTGTGCGCGATGATATCGACGCCAGCACGGACCGCAGTGAGGACGTCGGTGCCGTTGTTTGGATGAACGAAGACAGGTTTTCCAGCGCGATGGGCTTCGAGCACGGCGGCGTGCAAAGTGCTTTCGGAGAGAGGAGTGCTGCGCGGGGCGGAGGCGAAGAGTTTGATGCCGTCCACGCCCTCGTCGAGAAGTCGCCTTGCCGCTGCCGCGGCCTGCTCGTCGTTGGAAATTTCAGGAGCGGGGAGCTTCATGGAGCCCATCATACTTAAGACGATATCGGAGGGAAGACCGCCGGCGGGGACCAGAGCTTCACCGGTGGAGCGGATTCGCGGGCCGGGGACTTCGCCAGATTCGATGCGGGAACGGAGGAGACGAGTGTTTTCCCAAACGGAGCCGAGGTCGAAGACGCTCGTGAAACCGAAGCGAGTGAGCATGGCTTGAAGCTGACGGGAGAGCTCGGGCGCTGGGATGGCGGCGACGTTCGCCCACTTTCGTTCGAAGAAGTGAACGTGGCTGTTCCAGAGACCGGCCGTGATTGTGAAGCCGGAGCAATCAAGGACTTGGGCGTCACGAGGGATAGGTACGTTTGCGTGGCTGCCTACGGCGGAGATTTTTCCGTCGTGAATCAAGATGATGCCGTCTCGGATAGGTTCATCCGTTGGGTTGACATAAATGGTGGCTCCGGCGAGAGCGAGGGAGCTGTTTGGAGGGCCGGCGGATGGGCCAGACACTGCGCCTCCCGATAAAGCGAGAAGAATTGGCGAGCCGAGGAACATCGTGAGCACCGGCAGCGTACCGCGCATGGAGGAGACTCCTGCCAGAAAATTTATAGCGCGAGGAATCGGCAAAGTCCAATCAAGCGCTTGCGGCGCGACTGCGCGGGAGGACGGGAAGCGGGGAGTGCATGACACCAGCGATGGTGCTTTCGGCTATGCGAACCAAATGCTCGGCAAAGATGCCGGTGTAAGAGAATTCGGCGGAGTTATCCAGCCAGCGAACCCGCAAAATCCAGCGATCTTTCTTTTGCAGGGCGGTGGCAGAAGCAATTTCAGACGCTGGAATGACGAGGAGAAGATGGAAACGCGAATCGAGCGCCCAGATTTCTTCCGGGCCGACAAAGAACTGGACCGGGGTAAGGGCGGCGTTGCGGGGCTGAAAAGTTCCGCCATTTAGAACGACGAGAGCGCCGAGTTCACGTGCTTTGTCATCGGGAATCAGATGCGGCTTGGCAGGCGGCAATAGGATTGCAGCGAGAAACATGGCGAGTCCGGCGGGCGCGGCGAGCCAGCTTTTCCAAAGGCTGAGCGGCAGAACTACAAATGCAGCGCCGCCAAATCCAAGAAAAATGCGGAATGCCATCCACGATTGGGGGTTGCGCCGAATGTGCAGAAGTCTGGGGATCAGCAGTACGAGAGCAAACAGGGCACCGAGCAGCAGGCTGCGGAGACGTGCGACAATTCCTTCGTCGTGAGGTACCGCAGCGGCTGGGGCCGAGCTCATGCTTAATCCTTCTGCTAATTCATAAGACTACGCCGCGTGAGTCAGGGTTTCAACGATGCGATTTCGCGCATGCGAGCAAACGCACGGCGCACATGAGGAATGGTGATGGAGCCTCCGACAACCAAAGCGACATTCAGGGCGTCGATAACTTCTTCGCGCTTCCAGCCTTCTTCGCCGCAGCGAACGAGGTGATAAGTGATGCAATCGTCGCAGCGGAGAACGGCGGAAGCGACGAGGC
Organism: Candidatus Solibacter sp.; assembly: GCA_035499815.1. Taxonomy (GTDB): domain Bacteria; phylum Acidobacteriota; class Terriglobia; order Acidiferrales; family UBA7541; genus Acidiferrum. The sequence goes on from DATJXZ010000070.1 coordinate 19,269, forward strand.
CGAGAAGCTCTTTTGTCTTGGTACCGAGGGAGCCGGGCTCGTAGGCTTGATGATCCAGAGCGAAGAAGCGTTTCATGCCGAGGTGGCCGCAATTTAGAATTTCTTCGTTCAGGTCGGCACGAACTCTCTGAAAATCTTCGATGCTATCCGCCATGGTTCCTCCGCGAACGGGGGAACATTATGAACCAAATCAGGCTAGTTGGGCAGGACGCGGCCCGGCCGGGCGCCCGTGGGTTTGCCTTCGTCCCAGACGAGAGTGCCGTTCACGAAGACTTTTTCGATGCCAGCGGGAAGTTCGAACGGTTTCTGGAAGGTGGAGCGATCGATGACGGTGTCAGGATTGAAAAGGACGAGGTCGGCGAAAGTGCCTTTGCGAAGGACACCGCGATCTTTCCAGCCTAAGCGCTGCGCGGGCAGAGATGTCATTTTGTGGATGGCTTCGGGCAAGGTCAGCCAATGTTTTTCGCGAACGTAAAGGCCGAGGACACGAGGGAAAGTGCCGGCTCCACGCGGATGACGGGAGCCGATGCCGCCGTCGCTGGCAACCATGACCCAGGGCTGTTCATAAAAAGCGCGAATATCGCGCTCAACCATGGTTTGGCCGATGACTTCGGCTTCCGTGTTGGCGGCGTCGCCCTCGCGGATGATACGGATGAACATTTCGACGGGAGAGAGTCCACGCTGGGCGGCGAGGTCTTCGATGGTGTGGTTCTCGTACGCGGTGTTGGGTGGAAAGCCGACGATCGTGACGTGGCCGGGGCCACCGACGGCATCGAGAGCTTTGCCGACACTCTGCGGATCCTCGTACTGCTTATCAGGGACAAGGACTTTGATGTTGGAATGCCAGGCGTCGTAGGGATAGCAATCGGCGAGGAAATCGAGGCCGCGCTTGCGCGCCGCTTCGATCACGCGAATGTACTGTGGTGCTTTGCCCCAGACGCTGACGGTGCCGAGCTTGATGTGCGAGTGCTCGACGGGAATGTGGGCGCGCTCGCCGATGGCAATCTCCTCATCGAGAGCCTGGAAGGAGAGATCGGCTTCATCGCGAATGTGGGTCATGTAGAAACCGTGGAGCTTTGCGGCTGCGGCGGCGAGAGCAACGACTTCATCCGTTGTGCTGTAACTGCCCATGTCGTATTCGAGGCCACTGGAGAGGCCGATAGCGCCGTCGTGCATGCCTTGCGTGACGAATTGGGCCATTTTTTCAACTTCGATGGGCGTCGCGGCGCGTTGATAATCTTTGCCGAGGACCAGTTCGCGAACGGTGGCGTGGCCGACCAGCACGGCAAGATTGAGCGAGGCGGGATTCTTGCGGCGCGCGTCGAGCCACGGCGCGATGGGCCAGGGCGAGTCGCCATCGGCGCCGAGAATGACGGTGGTGATGCCCTGCGCAATCTGAGTTTCGGCGAGAGGATCTGTTTCAAGACCTTCGGTGGAGTGATTGTGGATGTCGATGAAGCCGGGAGCGAGGACGAGACCCTTCGCGTCGATGATATTTTCGCCGGACTGTGGCTTGAATTCGCCGACGGCAGCAATGCGGTCGCCTGAGATGCGGACGTTGACTCTGCGGACAGGCGCGCCAGTGCCGTCGGCGACCTGGGCATTCATGATGACTGTTGACGATTGTTTTTCCTGTGCGAGAGCGATTGCGCAAAGGCAGGTGACCGAGATAGTCAGTCGAATGACGAGACGCTGGGCTTTGTAAAACATCGCAAGTCCTCTGGAAGGCGGCCGGCGACCGTATTCCACCTCACACCTATATACCAACGCGCGGCTAAGAGGAAAGCGCCAGCGGCACAAGATTTTCAGTCAGCAACTGTGGCGAGAGCTTTCTGGGCGAGCGCTTTTGCTCCGGATTTGCCCGCCAAGATAAGGTTCGCCCATTCCGCGCCAACTTTGGACAAACGAACGGCCTCGCTCGTGAGGGATTCGGGGCCGCCTGAATCGGCATTGCCAAAGAAAATGCGTTCCATGGGTTGCGCAGCGGCAGGGCGGGTCTTCGTGTAATGCCCGGGAACTGCCATGAACATAGGGTGGCCGCGGCGATAGATGTGGACTTCGACGGGATCGACGTTGAATTCCGGCAGAACTTTCTGAAAGTCGCTGAGAACGCGGGCGGCGAGCGTTTTGCAGTCTTCGGCGTTGAGAAGAGTGAAGCGCTGCTGCTCGGTTAACGGCGTGTAAAAGGTGAGAATATTGTTTTTTTGTTTGTAGCCAGGATTATTGTGGACCGTCCAGTCGGCGACGATGAAGTCGGTAAAGGAATTACCTGGGCACCACGTGTCGTAGCCGCGATTGTAGACGGGTTTGTCGAAAATAATGTTGATGACCGGGTAAGGAGCATAACGCGTGCGGCGCATGGCGGCTTGTTGACCGGCGGGAAGGTCGCGGACGATGCGCGAGGTGATTTGTTTGGGAGCACAGATCAAAACGGCCGTTGCGGATACAGTGGTCAGCTTTCCTTGGCGAAGCCAGGTGACATTTACCGCGTCCTTTTCATGGGCGACTCCGACGACCGTGGCACCGCCGAGCATGCGTTCCCTGTACTTCAACTGAAGAACTTCGACGAGCTTATGCGTGATGCAGCCGAGGCCGCCGGGCAAAATGACGCGCTTGGCGTTGCCGCCGGTGAACATGTCCTGGGCGTTGTAGAGGCCGACATAAGCGGAGGTGTCTTTCGTGGCCGCGCCCCAGTTCGAGGGGCCGAAGGCATCCCACCATTGCCGGACTTCCGGAGCATAGCCGGCGGTGAAGTTTGAGAAAGGAAGAGCGTCGAGCTCCGCCAAACGCTCGCTTACTTTCATTTTCAAAACGTCGTCGCGAAATCTCTGGAAGCTGGCGACGACATTCTTGGAATAGGGAAGCTGGGTGATGCCGGTGTTCCAGGTGTCGGGGACGTATGTCTGATTCACGATCGTTGGATCGGGCATGTTGACGAAGGGAAGCTCCAGGCCGAGTTCGGAAGCGAGTTGATCGCCATGATCGCCGCGATAGGCGAACGCCGAGCCCGTCGCAAAAGGCTGGCCGTCGAATTCTTCCTGGTAGGCGTTGCCGCCGAAGTGCCCCTCTTTTTCGAGGAGCAGCCATTCTTTGCTTTGAAGAAAATAAGCGGCGGAAAGACCAGAGACGCCGCCGCCGATAATCACTATTTCGGCTTTTGCGGTGGGCGCGGGGAGATCGAAATGGTGGCCATCGCGGATCTGGTGACAGATCTCGAAGTGCTCGCCATCGACGAGCGGAGCGCCAACCGGAGTGGCGGGGTGAGACTCGGATCCCAAGTCTGGAAGAAGAGCGGCATCAATGGGGCATCCCGCCGCGACGGAACCTGCTACTACAAACTTGATGAAATCACGGCGTGAGCGCGACATTTATGCCCCCAAAACTCCTAAGGTCTTTCGAGCAACTGCTGAGCTTCCGTTCCAACGCTGCGCGTTCGAATGCGATACCAAACGATGATGAGCAGGACGGAAACAGCGAAAATCAAACTGGAGACGGCGTTAATCTCCGGCGTGATGCCGCGACGCAGTCGGCCCCAGATTTCGAGGGGCAGCGTGTTGTCGCGGCCGATCAGAAAAAAGGTTACGGCGATCTCGTCCATCGAGAGCGTGAAGATCAAGAGCGCGGCGGCGACTAGCGAAAGTCTGAGATTGGGAAGAGTGATGCGCCAAAAGGTTTGCCAGGGAGTGGCGCCGAGGTCGAGCGATGCTTCTTCCTGGGCGCGGTCGTTTTTTTGGAGACCGGCAAAGAGTTCGGTGGTGGCTACGGAGATGAGCGCGGTCCCGTGGCCGAGAAATACGGTGAGAAGGCTGAGCTGCAAGTGGACGAAAACGGCGAACATGAGGAGAGAAAGGCCGGTAATGATTCCGGGAAGGATGAGAGGTAGAAGAACGAGCCTGCGAAAGAGCGCTTTACCGGGGAAGCTGGCGCGATCGAGAGCGAGCGCGGCGAGAAGACCTAACGTGAGAGATAGCGCAACCGCTCCCGCAGCGACGATCAGGCTATTAACGACAGAATCCCAAATAGAACTGTCCGTGAAGAGCTGGCGATACCAATCGAGAGTGAAATGCCGCGGAGGAAAGCCGCCAACGCCGTCGTGATTAAAGGAGTAAAGAATGAGCACAACGATGGGCAGATAAATAAACGCAAAAACGAGCGCTGCGTAAAGGGCGAGAAAGGGAGAGCGGCGAATTGGAGAACTGCGACTCATCGGAAGGACCAGCGTTTTTCGAGGCGTTCGGTTAGAAAGAGGAGCGAAAGAGTGATGAGCAGGATGCCAACGGAGATTGCAGCGCCCAGCGGCCAGTCATAGGCGGCGCCGAAAAGAGTTTGCACGATGTTGGCGATCATGGTGCTCGAAGAACCGCCGACGAGGAGAGGCGCGAGGAAATCACCAAGAGAGAGAACGAAAGCGAATGTAGCGCCAGCGAGGAGGCCAGGCATCGAAAGCGGAAGTATCACACGGAAAAAAGTGGAGAGCGGGCTGGCGCCGAGATCCTGCGAGGCTTCGACGAGCGGACGAGGAATGTGTTCGAGCGAAGCGTAAATGGGGAGGAAGACGAACGGCGTGTAGATGTGCGTAAGCATGAGCACAACGGCGAAAGGGCTATAGAGAAAGAAGCTGACGGGCGCGTGAGTGATGTGAACATATTGAAGGAAGCCATTGAGGACGCCGTCGCTGCCGAGAATGGTCTTCCAGGCGTAACCGCGGACCAGATAACTGACCCAGAGAGGCACAATGACGAGCTGAAAGAGCAACTCCTTGCTCCGCGCAGAATGAAACGAGAGGTAATAGGCAAGAGGGTAGCCGAGAAGGAGCGAGGACAGCGTAACGGAAGCGGCGATACGCATCGTGCGGAGAAGAACTTCGGTGTAGAGCGGGTTTGTAAAAAGTTCGTGATAGTTGGCGAGATTCCAGTGATGCACGAGGATGCCGTCTTTCACGAGCCAGAAACTGTGGGCAAACATGAGGCCGTACGGAAGAAGGAGGAATAGCGCCACCCAGAGGAGCGGCGGCGTGGAGACCAGCGTCTTGTAGATGCGCGTATACATGGGTCAGTCCATAACGCGGATCGCGTCGGCGATGGAGAAAACAAAGTCGTGTTCCGCGCTGAGCAGACCGCACGTGAAAAGACGCACACGCAGAAGCTGGCCGTCGCCAGAGTCCAGTTCGAGAACTTCGCTTGCACCGCTGTAAATTTGTTGGCGGATGGTTGCGCGAAATTTCACTTCGTTGGTCTGGCGTTTGCCTTCCGGGCTGATTCGAATCGCTTCTGGCCGGACCGAAAAAACCGCCGGGCCATCCGCTTCGTCCACGGGCCAGCGGAGGGCGCCGCAAGTCGCGATGCCTCTGAGGATTTCACCGCGCAGCAGATTCGTTTGTCCGATGAAACGCGCCGCGTAGGCCGTCGCGGGGCGCGCGTAGATTTCGCGCGGCGAAGCGACTTGCTCGAGAGCGCCGTCGCGAAGCAGCGCGATGCGGTCAGAGAGAACTATGGCTTCTTCCTGGTCGTGTGTGACGAAAAGAAAGCTGATGCCGATTTCGCGCTGAAGCGATTTCAGCTCGCTTTGCATCTCTTTGCGCAGATTCGCATCCAGAGCGGAAAGCGGTTCGTCGAGGAGCAGGAGTTGTGGGCGGTTCACCAGGGCACGGGCCAGCGCGACGCGCTGTTGCTGGCCTCCGCTGAGGCGGGAGGGGCGCGCGTTTGCGAACTCCGTCATTTTGACCATGTTCAGGGCTTCAGCGACGCGGCCGGCGATTTGATTTGTCGGTGTGCGCTGGACCCGCAAGCCATACGCAACGTTGTCTCGCACGCTCAGATGCGGGAAGAGTGCGTAGTTCTGAAAGACGGTGTTCACGCGCCGTTTGTAGGGCGGCTGCGTATCCAGCCGCTGGCCGGACATCCAGATTTCGCCTGCCGTGGGTTGCTCAAAACCAGCGATCAAACGCAGGAGGGTGGTTTTGCCCGAACCGCTCTCGCCAAGCAAAGTAAGGAATTCTCCGGAAGCGATATTCAAGGAGATCCCTTTTAGAACTTCGCGCGGTCCGAAACGCTTCGCCACGGCACGCACTTCCAGCAGTGGAACTTTGTCGTCCAGGACAGCGTGCTCGGGAATGGCGGCGGAGCTCACTGCGCGGCTTTTACCTCGTTCCAAGTTTCGTTGTATTTGGCACGGCGCGGTACATCCTGCCAAAAATAAATTCGATTCATGTAAACGTCGGGATCGTCCATGTGCAGGTTCTTCTTTTCTTCGGCGGTCATGAAAGCAGTCGATCCCGGATTCGCCGGCGAGTAGCCCGTGACATCGGTAATCCTTTTCTGGGTCTGCGCTTCAATCATGTACTCGATGAATTGCGCAGCCAGTTCCTTCTGCTGGCTTGCCGCAGTGATCATCAGGTGATCGATCCATCCGGTCGTGTTTTCTTTGGGAATGGTTTCGCCAATGGGGAAGCCGAGTTTACGGAGCTGGTTGGTCATGAGTGGCCAGCCCATGGCGGCGATGATTTCGTGATTTTGGAAAAGATTCGTAAGCTCTCCCCCGGTGGACCAGTACTTACGAATATTGGGCTTGAGCTCGATGAGTTTTTTCTTTACAGCTTCGAGCTGCTGGTCGCTCAAGTTGTAAATCTGGTCTGGGTCAGGCTTGTCGTAGCCGAGCACTTGCGCGGCCATGTAGAGGCTCGAAAGTTCGTCCCAGAGCGAGATTTTTCCCGTGTATTGTGGGTCCCAGAGATCGCTCCAGGAATCCGGCCGATGCGGGAAGGCGGTGGTGTCATAGAGCAACGGATTTGGACCCCAGACGAACGGGACACCGTAAGTCTGGCCGTTGAGTTTTACGAGCGGAGAATTGCGCAGCCTGGCAGAGAGCTGCATGTACGCCGGAAATTTGGCGAGATCAAGCGGCGCCGCGAGACCAGCGCGCGCGATAGAAGTGGCGACGTCGCTGGATGGGGATATAACGTCATAGTTGGAAGCACTTCCGCCACGCAGCTTGGCTACCAACTCGTCGCTCGATCCCATGTACGCGGCGACGACTTTGCAGCGATGGGCTTCCTCGAAAGGCCGCACGAAAGATGGGTCGGCGTAGCCTTCCCAGACGAGCAAGCTGAGCGTTGGTTCCTTTTTTTTGCAGGCACCGCAAGCTATTATTAGCGCCAAGGCTGCAAGAACGAAGGCTCTTCGTCTCATAGCGTGTCTCGCTTTCACAAAACGCGTGTCCGCCCACGACCAAGATCGGCAACAAAGGGCACGGCGCAATTTAAAACGTCGGCGGCGTGTTGATCCATAGCAACAGCGTTTCGCAACGGCCGGGATTTTTCCAGCGGTGCGGCGTTGAACTTTCGAAATAGAGACTGTCTCCCGGCTTGAGCCGATAATGTTCCTCGCCGTCCAGCCAGATCTCAAAATCGCCGCGAAGGATATGCAAGAACTCCTCGCCTTCGTGGGAGTAGGATTCGCCGCTACCACCACCAGGTTTGATGCGAAAAAGATGCGGCTCCATGGCGGTCTGACCCCAGGCGAGAAGCTCCATGCGCACGCCAGGGGTGGTCTCGAGAACTTTGCGCTGGCCGGGGCGGACGAGGCGCGGATTTTCTGCCGCGGTTTCAAACAGCGAAAGAATATTCGTACGGTAGAAACGCGCGATGCGGCGGAGCGTAGAAATGGAGGAGCGCATCTGTCCCCGCTCGAGGGCGCTGAGGAAACCAACGGAAACTTTGGTGGCACGTGCTACCTGTGCAAGAGACAGACCACGCCCAATGCGCAGCCGCCGGAAGCGCTTGCCAGGAAGAGGCATGCGCTCTGGCTGCGCCGAAACGGCGCCCTGGCGTTTCAACACATGGACGATCGCCGGGGGATTCAGACCGCGGGCGCGACGTAAGAAAACCGCTCGCTGGAGCAGCCGCACATCGGCCTCCGCATACAAACGATAGCGGCTTTTGGTGCGCTGCGGAGAGACGAGGCCAAGAGCTTCCCAGGCGCGCAGAGCGGAAGAGGAAATGCCCACGCGGTGCGCTACTTCGCTGATGCGCAGCAGGGGGCCGTTCGTTCGATTTGTTGATGGCTTGGAGAAATTCTTTCCGCTTGACACGGCTCCCGGCTTTCTCTAAGTTTGCTGGATTATAGTAAGGTTTCAGGGGCACAGCAACCTCGAAGAATCAGCAGCCGGGAGAATTTCTCGAATTAAGGGGTGAGTTCATGAAATTGACCGAAGTACTTTGGCAGCGCCATACAAGCTGCCGTAGCAATGTCTTTGCACTGCTAGTTCTTTCGCTGATCCTGCCACTCGCAGCGCCATTTGCCGGCGCGCAGAGCACCGGCGGGCAGATTCGCGGGACGGTCAGCGATCCCAGCGGCGCTTCTGTTACCGCGGCGACCCTTACGCTGGTCAACGAGGCGACCGGTTCTCAGCGCTCCGTGCAGAGCGGCGCAAATGGAGAGTACATCTTTATTGAAGTACCAGTCGGCAAATATGAAATCGACGTAGCGCAGGCCGGGTTCAAGAAATTCGTTCGCAAGGACATCACGCTTGATTTGAACCAGGTCGTCAGCGTCGACATCACATTGCAGTTAGGCTCGGCGTCGGAGAGCGTGGAGGTCACGGGCGCACCGCCGGTGGTCGATACAACATCGACACAACTCGGCGCAGTCGTGAATTCGCGCGATGCCACGCAGTTGCCCCTAAACCAGCGCGATGTCTATCAGTTGCTGCAATTGCAGCCGGGCGTCCAGTCCCAGCTAGGTAATGATTTGTTTTATGGTTCGGACAAGGCCGGAGTCGTGACCGTAAATGGCGGCCGCGGGCGCTCGAACAATTACTCCGTAAACGGCGGCGACGGAAACGACCTCTTTGCCAATCTTCCGGCGATTGAGCCCTCGCCCGACAGCATCGAGGAGTTTCGCGTCATCACAAACTCGTTCGACGCTGAATACGGGCGCAACTCGGGCGCGGTGGTCAACGTCGTTACAAAATCCGGTACCAACGACTATCACGGCACGGTATTTGAATTTCTCCGAAACAAATCGCTGAATGCCAAGGGCTTCTATGATCCGGTCAAGCCGGATTTTATCCAAAACCAGTTTGGCGGGACAATCGGCGGCCCGATCAAGAAAGACAAAACTTTTTTTTTCACGAACTATGAGGGCCGGCGCATAAAGAGGGGAATTTCTTCGAACCCTGTTCCTTTGCCAGACAGCGCCGAGCAGAGCGGGGACTTTTCCGGCGGTGACCCGGCCGCGCAATTTGGTGGAACTTTGACCACGCCGACGATTGCCAACGTCTTGCAAACCCGGTGCGGATCTTCCTTGAGCGCGGCGGCAAACACCGAGTTGACCAACATTCAAAACGGCGGGAATCCGACTCCACAAAACTACCAAATCATTTTTCCGAATAGCCAAATCCCCACGTCTTGCTTTGACCCGCTTGCGATCAGTCTGCTAGGTACGTATGTCCACCCAACTTCAGATGGAGTGTTTCAACAAGCGCCTGACTCGCGGGAGCGCGGCGATCAGTTCACGGTCAAAGTCGATCATGAAATCAGCAAAAACCAGAAATTGTCTTTTTATTATTACTTCGACGACGACAACACGCTCGATCCTTTCGCAAAGTTTCAGGCGGCTGGCGGAAACCTGGGCAACTTCCCCGGGGTATTCGCAACACGCACGCAACAGATCAACGCTTCCCACACCTGGACCATCGGTTCGACGGCCGTGAATGAATTCCGCTTTTCGTACTTTCGAGAAGGCCAGGGAAAGTTCAACACCCCTCAAGTAACCAGCCTTGTGCAGGATTCCTGTGGAAGCGCCTCCTCAGCGATCTGTTTTACGGGCAATACGGATGTGCCCATCGTGGATGGGAACGGCAACCTAGTCACCCCCACGCCGGATCTCGGGATTCATCCTGGACTGGGTGCCAGCAAGGAAGGACTGCCGTTCATGTCCGTCGATGGCGGTTTTTCGCTTGGCAACAATTTTGAAGGGCAGTTGCCGCAGGTCGGAAACACTTTCCAATTCTCGGACAACTACAGCAAAATCGTCGGCAACCACAGCCTTAAATTTGGCGCGGATGTCCGATATCAGAAATTCGATCAAACGCTTTATTACAACGTGAACGGCTACTACACGTTTGGGGGCGGAGGCGCCAATGACGTAGGCGGCGCCGATAACTATCCTGACTATTTCCTCGGATTACCCAACAGCTACAGCCAGGGTTCGGCGCAAGCGGAGTTGGTTCGCAGCAAATCCCTCTATCTCTTTGCCCAGGACAGCTGGAAAATCAAGCCGAATTTGACCCTGAATTATGGCCTGCGGTGGGAACTGAACACGCCGCTCACCGACATCGGCCACAAGGTACAGACTTTCCGTCCCGGGCAAGACTCCACGATCTATCCATGCGCTATCACGCCGGACGATCCGCTCTATGCAACCTATGGCAGCGATTGCAATGCGGCCGGAGTGCAACCGATTGGCCTGGTCTTCCCTGGTGATAAGGGCGTGCCAATGACTCTGACCGATACGTACTACAAATCCTTCGCTCCCCGGCTGGGCCTGAATTGGAGTCCTTCTGCGCACGACGGCCTTTTAGGGAAGTTAACAGGAGGCCCTAGCAAAACCAGCATCAGCATGGGTTGGGGGATGTTCTACAACCCCATCGAGCAACTCGTGCTCGAACAGTTCAGCGCCGAGCCTCCATTCGGGGGAAGCAACTACATCACCGATCCGTTGTTCCAGGCGCCGTTTCTCGATCAGACGGGAAGCCCTTACCCCAACCCGTTTAACGGCATTTTAAATCCTCCGCGGGGGTCGAGTATTGACTGGGCCAGCTTTCGTTCGATTCTTCTCTATGGAGAATTTCCGAAACAGTTGCGTTCGCAATATTCGGATCAATACAACCTGACGATTAAGCGCGAGCTGCCGGGAAACATTTTATTGCAGGTTGGATATGTAGGATCGCAGGGGCACCGCTTGCTTGCGTCTTATGATATCAACCACGGAAATCCGCAAACGTGCAACGATTTACAGGCCATATCGGATGCTACCGGTGATAGCAATCTTGCCTGTAGCACCTACTCTGCGGACAACGCCTATACCATCAACCCCGGCGAGATTCCTGTGGGAATGACGCTGCATCTTCCCTACGGTCCCACTCCAACGGTTACGGGGCCCAATGCAAACCCCATCACGCTAGTCGGCTTGCGGCAATATTCGTCTCCGAATTGCGATCCGATGACCGGCACCGGTTGTCCAGCCGACGGCATTCCCGTATTCTCGAATATCTTTAGTGAGGACACGGTCGCGCGTTCCAACTACAACTCCTTGCAAGTTTTGCTGGAGAAGCGCTTCTCACACGGTTTGCAGTTTCAGGCGGCGTATACCCTCAGTAAATCACTTGATAATGCGTCGAGTTTTGAGAACACCTTGAATCCGGTGAATTTCAATTCGACCTATGGCCCATCGCTCTATGACGCTCGGCACAGATTTGTATTCAGCTATGTCTGGGCCTTGCCGGTGCCGAAATTTGACGGGTTTAAGGGACAGATCCTGGACGGGTGGCAGCTCTCAGGAATCGTGACTTTCCAAACGGGCTTCCCGATCCGCATCACTTCTTCGGACGATAACGAGGAATTCAGCAGCGTGTTTTTCGAAGCGCCGGGCGAACCTAACCTAACGGCGCCTTTCCGCACCTGGAATGTTCGGCAGCACGGCGGCTATGTGTTTGATCCCACTCTGTTTGACAATTGCAACAATCAGGATTGTCCGGGTGATCCCACCGCCGTTACGTTGGGCACGATTGGGAACGCGCCACGCTCGATTTGCTGCAGTCCTGGCATCAATAACTGGGATATGGGCGTCTACAAGGGATTCCAGTTGGCCGAGAAACTGAACATGGAATTCCGAGGTGAAATCTACAACATCTGGAACCATGCCCAATTTTACAGTGTGGACGGCAACATCTCTGACGGCTCGAACTTCGGTTTCGCGCAGAGAGTGCGTGATCCGCGGTTGTTCCAGTTCGCCCTGAAGTTCCGTTTCTGACGCAACCGCTGAGAAAAAACGGTTCAGGAGGCGCTCCGGCTCGCTTGGGGCGCCTTCGCACGTTCGAAGATAGTGGGACGAGCAGCCTTGTCTCTATAGAATGGATTAGTTAGGAAAAACTGACAGCAGGGAATAGACCTGCCAGCGTTGGCCGTTTCATGGTCACACAGCTAATGGAAGATGGAAATGCACGAAGCACTACAGAAGGAAATCGCCACCTACGAGGAGCGTACGCCTAAATCCGCAAATGCTTATAGGCGCGCTCTGCAACGCATCCCGCTTGGCGTTGCCAGCAATTATCGTCATTACGAGCCCTATCCACTGTTCGTGAAGGATGGGAAGGGGAGCAAAATTCACGACGAGGATGGGAACGAATATATCGACCACAACCTGTGCTTCGGCGCGTTGATGGCCGGGCACTGCCATCCGGCAGTGGTGAAGGCCGTCGAGCAGAAGCTCCACGAAGGGACGACATTCGGCATGCCGCACGACATGGAGTGGGAGCTTGCCGAGGAGATCTGCAAGCGCTATCCCGTCGAAATGGTGCGCTTTGGATCGAGCGGCACGGAAGTAACGATGCACGCTTGCCGCATTGCGCGGGCCGCTACTGGCCGTGAAAAAATCGTGAAGTTTGAAGGCGCCTACCATGGCTTGCACGACACCGCGCTCGTCAGCGTCAAGCCCAAGGCCGAAGAGTACGGCGATCCCGACGCGCCGAACTCCGTGCCGGGCGGAGGCGGAGTGCCAAAAGCATCCCTCGCGAATGTCGTAGTTGCTTCCTTCAACAATCTTGGCAGCGTCGAGCGTCGCTTCCGCGAGAACCCCGGCCAGATCGCTGCAATCATCCTCGAGCCCATAATGATGAACGTCGGGCTTTGTATTCCACAGCCCGGTTTCCTGGAAGGATTGCGCGATATTGCCACGAAGAACGGCGCACTGCTCATCTTCGATGAGGTTAAAACCGGGGCAAAGCTCGCCTGGGGCGGCGCCAGCGAGTATTTCGGCGTGAAGCCGGACATGATTTGCCTGGCGAAATCCATCGGCGGCGGCTTGCCGCTGGGAGCATTTGGTGCGAGCCGCGAGGTAATGGATTTGATTGCGCAACACAAGGTCTTTCACGGCGGCACATACAACACCAATCGTGTGGCGATGGCCGCCGGGCTCGCTACATTTCGTGAAGTTCTCACAAGGGAAAACTACGCGCACGTTGCAAAGCTGAGCAAGAAGTTGACTGACGGCTACCGCACCATCGTCAAGAAAGCGGGACTGCGAGCCTATGTTGCAAGCGCCGGAGTAAATGGCGCGCTTATGCTCTATCCCCAGGAGATTCGCAACTACCGCGACTGGACGAAAATTGACGTCGATCTCTGGCGCCACTACTGGTTCGCAATGGTCAACCGCGGCGTTTTGGCGCAGCCGTATTGGTGGGACGAGCAGTGGACGATTTCCGTTCAGCACACCGAGGCGGATATCGACAAGCATCTCGCCGTGTTCGAAGAAGTCGCGCCCGCTCTTGCTGAAGCTCAACAAGAACGCGGTGCAGCTTTCGTCGGCGCCGCGGGCCACTGATTCTGGGAGAACACTTGATTGCAGAATGAGGCCTCCATTGCGCCCGCCGATCCTATCAGGCAGTCAATCCAAGACGCGCCTCATCTGCGCCGCGTCCTGGGGCGCATGGATCTTGTTCTGCTATTCGTTGTCGCGGTCTTCAATCTGAACGTTGTTCCTTCGATTGCGGCGAACGGTGGAGTCACCGTCTGGCTTTGGATCATATCGCTGTTGCTCTTTTTTTGGCCGCAAGGCATTGCCGTCATCGAACTTGCTCATCGCTATCCTGGCGAAGGCGGTGTTTATCTTTGGGCCAAGGAAGTGTTTGGAGACTTCCACGGTTTTCTTTCCGGCTGGTGCTATTGGACCAACAACATGATGTACGTCCCCACGGTCATGTTGTACTTCGTCGGTGTTTCCGTTTTTGCCCTCGGTACGGGCCATGAAGCGCTCGGAGACAACAAGAGATTTGCGCTGACTGCCTCTCTGGCGTTACTCGTCGTCCTCGTCGCGCTCAATATCGTTGGTCTCGGCGTCGGCAAATGGATCAACAATCTCGGCGCCATCGGCACCGGGGTTGCCGCGGCGGTGTTGATCGGGTTGGGGATTGTTGTATGGCTACGCTTTGGCACGACAATCACCTGGGCTGACTTTCGCATCCCGGCCAATCCCAAGTTTGTACTTAATTCCTTTGGTGTGATTTGTTTTGGATTGGTGGGGCTCGAGCTGGCTTCCGTCATGGGCGATGAAATCGAGAATCCGCAAAAAACTTTGCCCGGTGCCGTGGCCTGGGGCGGTGTACTCTCCGGCGCGCTCTATATCGGCGTTACATTGACGCTGCTCATCGCCATCAGCAAGGGGGATATCAACGTATTGCAAGGGATCGTGCAGGCCGTCGGCCACATGGCCAGCCGCGTCGGAGTTGCTTGGATCGTCGCGCCCTTCGCGTTTCTTCTAAGCCTCTCCATCGCTGGCATCGCATCCGCATGGCTCGGTGGCTCGGCGCGAATTCCTTTTGTGGCCGGGCTCGATTCCTACATGCCGGCCTGGCTCGGCAAGGTGCATCCGCGATACCGCACTCCATACGCCGCCCTGATCGTTCACGCAGTTGTATCCATGGTGCTCGTAGTTCTCAACTTCGGTGGCTGGTGGATTTGGAACAAAATAATTGGCTGGTCGCTCGTGGGATTTCCCCTCCACGCGCTGGGGTTTACGTCGGCAAGTCTGCTCGCCAGCCCAACCGGCGTCCAGGAAACCTTTCAGAAGCTGCTCTCGCTCGCGGTGGTTCTTCAGTTGATCCCATTTGTGTACATGTTTGGAGCGCTCTTAAAAATCGCTTTCAGCGATTCGTTCGAGAAACGCTGCTACAGCAGAACGACGCTGGTTCTTTCCGGTGCCAGCGGCCTTGTCACAACGGTTTTGGGAATTGCACTCGCCTTTTTCCCAGCCCAACAGGTTACATCCATACTTTCTTACGAGATTTGGATGTTTGGCGGTACGCTATTTTTTATCGCGCTTGCCGCATTTTTCTTTTTTGTCTACGGACGGCGCAAGGCGGCAAAAAGACTCGCGGAAGTAGCTCCCGCGCTTTAGAGGCCTAACGCCGCGATCAGCCGCTTGCGCGTTGTTGATCCTTGGAGGTTACGATGTCAGGCAGCGCGACAACTGGAATTCGAACGTACAAGAATTACGTCAACGGCGAGTGGATCGCCAGCGCATCAGGAGAAATTTTTCCCGTCTACGATCCCTCGACGGAAGAGGTGATCGCTCAGGTTGCCTCCGCCGGGCCTGCGGACGTAGATCGCGCCGTAAAAGCGGCGCGTGCCGCGTTCGATTCGGGTGCTTGGGCCACGACTTCCGCGCAAGACCGCGGTCGTGTGCTTTTCAAGCTTGCCGAAAAAATCCGCCAGAACGCCGGCATGCTCGCTGAAATCGAATGTCGCAATACCGGCAAGCCTATCATCGAGGCCGAATATGACATCGCGGACGTGGCCACTTGCTTCGAATACTATGGTGGTCTTGCCAACAAAGTTCTCGGCAGCGTGAATCCTGTGCCCGCCAACGCGCTCAGCTTCACTCTCCGTGAGCCTGTCGGTGTCGCAGGGCAAATCATCCCCTGGAACTATCCGCTACTGATGGCTGCATGGAAGGTCGCGCCTGCACTAGCCGCCGGCTGCACGTGCATCTTGAAGCCCGCCGAACAGACACCACTTACAGCTCTCGAGCTCGCAAACTGGTTCAAAGAAGTTGGTTTGCCGCCGGGCGTCGTCAATATCATCAACGGCTTCGGCGAAACCGCAGGTGCCTCGCTCGTCGCGCATCCGGGCGTGGACAAAATAGCTTTCACCGGCAGTGCCGCCGTGGGCAAACTCATCGTCAAGAGCGCCGCGGATACCTTGAAGCGCGTTACCCTCGAGCTGGGTGGCAAGTCTCCGAACATTTTCTTTAGCGACGCCGATTGGGAAGCCTCCATCGATGGCGCGCTTTTCGGCGTTTTCATCAATCAAGGCGAGGTCTGCTCCGCGGGCAGCCGTATCCTCGTCGAAAAGAAAATCTATTCCAAATTTGTGGAAGCCATGACGGAAAAAGCCAAGGGCATCAAACTTGGCGCGCCTCTCGAACGCGAGACGAAAATGGGACCCCTCGTTAGCAAAGAACAATATGATCGCGTCAGTTCTTATCTCGAGCTGGGCAAGAAAGAAGCCAAGGTCGCTACGGGCGGCGGCCGTCCGAAGCAGTTCGGCAAAGGCTACTACCTCGAGCCGACGATTTTCTACGACGTGGATAACAGCGCGCGCATTGCTCGCGAAGAAATCTTTGGCCCCGTCGCATCCGTAATTCCCTTTGACAGCGAAGCTGACGCCATTCGAATCGCCAACGACACGCCTTATGGTCTCGCAGCCGCTGTCTGGACTCGCGACATTTACAAAGCATTTCGCATCGTCAAATCGCTCCGCGCAGGCATCGTCTGGGTCAATCACATGCAGCCGACCTACGTAGAAGCGCCCTGGGGCGGCTACAAACAATCCGGCTTTGGTCGCGAGTTGGGCCCATGGGGCCTCGAGGAATATCTCGAAACCAAACAGGTCTTCGTCAATCTCGACGAAACACCCATAGGATGGTATTGAGTTTCGGAGCGCCAGCCCATTGCTGGCTCCGGAGTGAGAAGGAAACGAAAATGGCCACAATTCAAATTCGAACAGAAATTCCCGGGCCGCGTTCGCGCGCGCTTATGGCACGCCGCGAAGCGGCCATCCCCCGCGGGCCGGCCAATGCAATACCTGTCTTCGCTGCGCGCGCAGAAGGCGGGGTCATCGAAGACGTTGACGGCAACCATTACATTGATTTTGCCGGCGGAATCGGCTGCCTAAACATCGGCCATCGCTCTCCGCGCGTTCTCTCCGCCATCAAGGATCAACTCGACAAATATTTGCATCTCTGCTTCGCCGTAACGCCCTACGAAGGCTACGTCGCCGTTGCCGAAAAGCTGAACACGCTGGCTCCGGGAAGTTTCGCGAAGAAAACTATTCTTCTCAATTCGGGCGCCGAAGCCATTGAAAACGCCGTCAAAATCGCCCGCGCTTACACGAAACGTCCCGCCGTCATCTGCTTCGAAGACGCTTTTCACGGCCGGACGCTGCTGACTATGTCTCTGACCAGCAAAACGCATCCTTATAAGGCGGGCTTCCAACCATTCGCCAGCGACATCTATCGCATTCCCTACGCCTATCCGTACCGCAATACCCCTGGTACATCGTCCGCTGAGTTTGCGTTTCATCTCGAAGACGCTTTCAAACGCTCTGTCGCTCCGGAATCCGTCGCCGCGGTGATTGCCGAACCTGTTCTTGGAGAAGGCGGCTTTGTTGTTCCGCCACGCGATTACTTCAAGCTTCTCCAATCGATCTGCCGGAAACATGGCATTCTTTTTATCGCTGACGAAATCCAATCCGGCTTCGCTCGCACGGGCAAATGGTTCGCTTCCGAACATTTCGGCATCGAGCCCGACTTGATCACTATGGCCAAATCTCTGGGCGGCGGCATGCCCATTGCTGCCGTTACGGGCCGAGCCGAAATCATGGACGCGCCCGGCCCCGGCTCTCTGGGCGGCACCTACTGCGGACACCCGCTATCTTGCGCCGCGGCGCTCGCCGCCATCGAGACCATTGAAAAAGACGGGCTGCTCGGCCGCTCGACAGCGATCGGCGAACACTTTGAAAGACGCGCACGCGGCTGGCAGAAGAAATGGTCTTTAATCGGGGACGTTCGCGGCCTCGGCGGTATGTGCGCCATGGAATTGGTGCGCGACCGCGAAACTCGCGAGCCTGCCGACTCCGAAACAAAGGAAATTGCCAGGCATTGCTACGAGCACGGCTTGGTCCTCATCACTGCCGGCACATTCAATAACGTCATTCGCATTCTCGTTCCGCTTGTCGTCACGAACGAGCAGTTGGATGAAGGCCTGGACGTGATCGAGTCCGGGCTCGCCAATGTCACGGAACGCAGGCAGGCCGCACTGTCTCACGCGTAGGCTAAGTGTTGGACTCCGGCGAAATGCTTGCTTGCCATGCGCTCGCATCTAATAGAAAGATTCTTTTAGGAGCATGCAATGCAGGACACAATTACAAAACGCGCGGGTGCGGCCGTTGAACTGAAAGACGCGCGGCTCTTCCGTGAAGCTTGCTACGTTGATGGACAGTGGATTCCAGCAGGCTCGCGCGAGACGATCGATGTCGACAATCCCGCTACAAAGGAGATCATCGGCAAGGTGCCGAAGCTGAGTCGCGCTGAAACACGCCGCGCCATTGACGCTGCAAACAGCGCTTTCCCTGCCTGGAGCAAAAAAACAGCAAAAGAGCGTGCCACAATTCTGCGCCGCTGGTTTGAACTAATGATGGCGAATCAGGAGGATCTTGCACGCCTCATGACGCTCGAACAAGGCAAGCCGCTCGTCGAGTCGCGCGGAGAAGTCGCTTATGCGGCCGCGTTTCTCGAGTGGTTTGGCGAGGAAGCCAAGCGCGTCTACGGCGACACGATCCCGCAGCACCAGGCGGACAAGAGAATCGTCGTCATCAAGCAGCCCATCGGCGTTGTCGCCTGCATCACTCCCTGGAATTTTCCGCTCGCGATGATCACGCGAAAGGCCGGGCCGGCCATCGGCTCCGGCTGCACTGTAGTCGTCAAACCAGCCGAACAAACTCCGTTTTCGGCGTTAGCTCTGGCGGAGCTGGCCGAACGCGCGGGCATTCCGAACGGTGTGTTCAACGTCGTGACTGGCGATCCCGTCGAAATCGGCGCTGAACTTACCTCGAACCCGATGGTCCGCAAACTCTCGTTCACCGGCTCAACGGAAGTGGGAAAGCTTCTCATGGCCCAATGTGCTGGCACGGTGAAAAAACTTTCGCTCGAGCTTGGCGGCAACGCGCCATTCATTGTCTTTGACGACGCGGATTTGGACGCCGCCGTCGAGGGCGCGATGGCCTCGAAGTACCGCAACACCGGGCAGACCTGCGTTTGCGCGAATCGGTTGCTCATCCAAACTGCTGTGTACGACGCCTTTACTGAAAGGCTTAGCGCAGCCGTGAAGAAGCTGAAACCCGCCTCCGGATTCGAGCCAGGCGCGACGCAGGGCCCTCTGATCGACGACGCTGCCGTCGAAAAAGTAGAGAACCACATCCGCGACGCGCAGTCCAAAGGCGCAAAAATACTGCTTGGGGGACGCAGGCACTCCCTCGGCGGCCGCTTTTTCGAGCCCACAATTCTCACGGATGTCACGCCGCAAATGGCGGTTGCGCGCGAAGAAACGTTCGGTCCCGTCGCCCCGCTCTTTCGCTTCGCAACGGAATCGGATGCCATCGCCCTTGCAAACGATACGGAATTTGGCCTTGCCGCCTATTTTTACGGCCGGGACATCGCTCGCGTCTGGCGCGTTGCCGAAGCACTCGAATACGGCATTGTTGGCATCAATACGGGTATTATTTCCACCGAAGTCGCGCCGTTCGGCGGCGTGAAAGAATCTGGCCTGGGCCGCGAAGGCTCCCGCTACGGTATGGACGAGTACGTCGAAATCAAATATCTCTGCTTCGGGGGCATCACCGCGTGAAAATCGCAGCCGCCTGGGAATCCTCTATTTGTTGATGTCTTCTTTCGCTTCCAGCCGCTTCAAGAGCGGCTGCAGAAAAGGCTTCTGCTGATCCGGCGCCCCGCTGATGGCTTCGTTCATTTCCTTTGTGGCGCCAGAGAAATCCCCCGAATTCGAATCGACCCGCGCAAGCGCCAGGTGGCCGATCCAGTGGTTCGCATCCTTCTTCGGCACGAGCGGATACAGCTCGAAAGCGCGCTTTGCGTTTCCCTGCCGTTGCAGGCCACGAGCATAAACATAGAGCTGAATCGCATTGGCCTTATCGAGGGCCTGAGCGAGGGCCTTCTCCGCGTCGTCCTGCCGTCCCATGGCTGCGAAAATCCGCGACTTCGTCTCCCAATTCTCGAATCGCGATTCATTTTGTATCGAAGTGTCCTCCCACTTCAGCGCTTCTTCCAGATTGTAGTTGTTGTCCAGGCACCAATTCGCGGCTTCGTCGTAGCCCGCCCACGTGAATCCGCCCACATTTCGCAGTTCGTTCTTGATGCTTCGCAACACGACTGCCTTCACGTCCACGGAAACGTGGAAGGGAACCGCCAGCTTTTCCCAGCGTAGAGTTGCGTCCGCCGAATCGGGCTTCACGTCCTCGAATGCGTAAGTCACGTATTCCGTGGATTCCGCCGGGTGCGGCTTCACGCTTACACGAAGCGCGTCTTCCTTTTCGTCGTAGCTGAAGCTTCCCCACGACGTCGAATTCTTCGAGAAAATTATCGTCCACTGATCTTTATCGGGGATTGTATGCAGCCCGTAGGTGCCTGCGGCGAGAGGTTTCCCTTCGACCGAAACATCGTCGCTGAAAGAAATCGTCGTGTTCTCATTCGCACCCGCGCGCCAAACTTTGCCATACGGAACTACTTTGCCCCAAATCTCGCGTCCGCCAACTGCCGGGCGGTGATAGACGATGGTGATATCTGTCAGTCCGATCCGTTGCGATACACTCCCTCGCTGGCTCACTCGCGGGATGTTGAGTTCCGTGGGCTGACTGCCATTCTTGAATTGAGCGTCCGCCCGCCCCGCGAGACACCCTGTTCCCACCATGATTCCTAGAAAAATCCTGCACGCATTGCGCATGAGCACACCCCTCCTCCGCTCACATCGTTGCCGAATTGGCTGGCGTACTTCTTCCGCGCCGGCCTCACACCCTAGTTGCCATAGACGCCTTCCCGCCGAATGGGTGAGCACCTTTCGTGGCGCCAGTCACTCTTTACTTCTCAGGCGACCTTTCAGATGGCTGGCTAGAGGCACCAAATCGATGCAGACGTTTGATCCCTGTGACGACCTACCGCCAACTATCTTTGAGATTGGAAAAAGCGTTCGCACCCATTACCATCATGCCGCGCTCCGTGTTCGCACAGATATCCCATCGAGGATAAATATGAAAATCTCCAACATTTGGCTCGTCCCGGTTCTATGTCTCGTTTTCGCGGTTTCAGCTGCCGCCCAGAGCCAGTCCGAGCCCGCTCTTCCCTACTCGCCGAGTCTGGATGTGCGCTCGATCGATAAGTCCATCGATCCCTGCGTGAACTTCTACCAATACGCCTGCGGCCGCTGGCAGAAAGACAATCCCATCCCGGCCGATCAGACCTCCTGGAGCGTTTACGCCAAGCTTTATCAAGACAACCTGAATTTCTTGCGCGGGATTTTAGACCAGGCGGCGAAGAACAGCGCGGCGCGCGACACGGTCACGCAGGAAATTGGCGACTTTTATTCGGCTTGCACGGACGAGCCTCAAGCAGAACGCCTCGGCGCCAGCCCCCTCAAACCTCAACTGGACGCTATCGCCAGCCTTGAGAATATCCACGGGCTGGCTCGCCTCGTTGCCAGGCTTCAGTTATATGTAGGCGGCTACAGCTCTCTTCTTTTCCGAGCTGGCTCCGGTCAAGATCCGGACAATTCCACACAAGTTATTGCAGAGATTGGCCAGGGTGGCCTCGGTTTGCCCGACCGCGATTACTACACCAAGGAGGACGCGAAATCGAAGGAGATTCGCGAGCGCTATGTGCAACACGTGCAGAAAGTGTTCGAATTGCTCGGCGATGCTCCCGATACCGCGAAGACAACTGCGGAAACTCTGATGCGCATGGAAACTGCCCTCGCGAAAGCTTCGCTCACGCGCGTCGAGATGCGCGACCCCTACAAACTGAAAAACAAGATGGATTTGGCCGCTCTCCGAACGCTTGCTCCGAACTTTGACTGGCAAATCTATTACAGCCAATTGCAGTACCCTAAGTTGGAAATTCTTAACGTCATTTCTCCGGAGTTCTTTAAGGCACTAAATCAAGAGCTCGCGGCAGAGCCCCTCGAAAATTGGAAGAATTATCTCCGGTTTCACGTTGCCGACTTTTCGTCGCCCTATCTCTCATCTCCCTTCGTGCAGGAAAACTTTGATTTCTTCCGCGGATATTTGCGCGGCGCAAAGATCAACCAGCTCCGCTGGAAGCGTTGCGTTCAGTACACCGACCACAATTTGGGTGAAGCGCTGGGCCAGGCCTACGTCCGAAGAGTCTTCTCTCCAGAACTTAAGAAAAGCACTCTCGACATGGTCCTGCGCATCGAAGCCGCTATGGAACAACGCATTCGCGCACTCGATTGGATGAGCCCTGAAACCAAGCGCCAAGCCCTCGTCAAGCTCAACGGCATTCGCAATAAGATCGGCTATCCCGACAAATGGCGTGACTACAGTTCCGTCAAAATCACTCGCGATGATTTTCTCGGCGATATCCAGCGCCTCACCGAGTTCGAACATCGCCGCCAGATCGCCAAAATCGGCAAGCCCGTAGATCACGGCGAGTGGGAAATCAGTCCCACCACCGTGGACGCCTACTATGACCCCCAAATGAACGACATCAATTTCCCCGCCGGTGTCCTTCAACCGCCCCTCTATGATCCGAAGATGGACGACGCCCCGAACTACGGTGATACCGGCGGCACCATCGGCCACGAGTTAACCCACGGCTTCGACGACGAGGGCAGCCAGTTTGACGCCACAGGCAATCTCAAGAATTGGTGGACCAAGGAAGACCGCGAGAAATTCGACGAGCGCACCAAATGCGTCAGCGATCAATATTCAAAATACGTGGTCGTGGATGACGTGCACATCAACGGCAGGCTCACCATGGGCGAAGACGTCGCCGACCTAGGCGGAGAAATCCTCGCTTACATCGCCTGGCAAGGCGCGAACAAAGACAAAAATCTCCAGCCCATCGACGGCCTCACCCCCGAGCAGCGCTTCTTCATCGGCTATGCCCAGTGGGATTGCTCCAATGAGCGTCCCGAAGATATGCGCATGCGCGCACAGGTCGATCCGCATTCGCCTGCGCAATATCGCATCAACGGCGTCGTCGTCAACATGCCGGAGTTCGCGAAAGCCTTCTCCTGCAAAGCTGGCCAGCCTATGGTCAACCCGCCGGAGAAAGTTTGCCGCGTGTGGTAGAGGCTAGCTTTGTCAAGTAGCTAGGATTTCTGGTCGCCAGGTGTCGACGGCTGCGTGGGCGGTGTCGCCGGCGTGGGCGCCGGCTTATAAACAGTCGTCGGCCGCGCCGGCTGATACGCCACCTTCACATCCTTCTTCGGTTTCTTTTTCTCTCTGCCTCTTTTGTCTCGATTGCCCATTGTTTGTCCTCTTTGCCCCAAAATGCGTGCTTGTAGAATAGTCTACCCTAGCCGCCCCCCGCGCGCCGCCCGAACCGGTTCGCCTCGGCTGGCCTTGCCGCCCAACTCGTGCCTCTCGAAAATATCAGCTCAACCGATTAGGCGTAAACCTGGCCGTCAACTCCATCACTCTCCGGTAATACTCGCGCTGCTTCAATTTTTCCGCTGCTGCTTCATCAATCACAAACGTCGCGTCCGGATGTAGTTGCAGGCATGAAGCCGTGACCGATGCCGTGATCGGCCCTTCGATCGCCTCCGCGACCGTCTCGGCTTTTGCGGCTCCAGTCGCCAACAGCAATATCTTTCTCGCTTCCAGAATCGTACCTATTCCCATGGTGACCGCGCACTCGGGCATTTCTTCGCCGGCCGCAAAAAATTTCCGATTGTCCTCGATGGTCTCGCTCGTCAGCACTTTCAACCGCGTCCTCGAACCAAAGCTCGAGGTCGGCTCGTTAAATCCGATGTGCCCATTCCGCCCGATTCCCAGTATCTGCAGATCGATTCCACCCGCCTCGCGAATCGCTTCCTCATACAGACGACAGTACTCCTCGTAATCTCCACCCAGCGTCCCGTCGGGAATGTGTATTTTGTCTGGATTCATATTCACATGATTAAAAAAATGTTCGCCCATAAAGCGATGAAAACTCTGCGGATGCTCTGCCGGAAGCCCCAGATATTCGTCGAGGTTAAAAGTAGTAACCTTCGAGAAATCCAGCCTCTCCTCCTCGTGCCGCCGCACGAGTTCCCGGTACATCCCCAGCGTCGTGCTTCCGGTCGCCAGTCCCAGCGTCACCGACGGATTATTCTTCACCGTGATCGCCACGATGCGCGCCGCTTCCCGGCTCAATTCTTCATAACTAGGTTTTAAGAGGACCAGCATCGCCACCCCGTTTTTCTAGACCCCGTGCATTCTCCGTGTAGAATACCAAACAGCATGCCTCCACCCGTGGCAGCCCTTTCTCTCTTCCATCGAACCGGCTCACACGCGGCCTGCCTCGACCGGTGCTATATACAACAAGCCGGCACAATCGCAATCACCATGCCAAAAATCCGGGAAAGTCCCCAAATTCCGAGTAGAATGACCCGTCCAATTCAGCATAGCTCCTCAGAGCTATATAGCAGTATACTGGGCCGCCGTACTCGTCTCCAAAATCTGCTGCTCCCGGAGTAAATCCGAATATGGTCCTCACAGCCATCGATTGGATCGTCGTCGCCGCCTACCTGATCCTCAATCTTCTCATCAGTCTTTACTACCGCAGCCGTTCGTCGGGCAGCACAGAAGAATTTTTTGTCTCCGGCCGCAACGTCTCCTGGTGGCTCGCCGGCACGTCCATGGTCGCCACGACCTTCGCCGCCGACACTCCTCTCCTCGTCACCGGCCTCGTCGCTAAAAATGGCATCGCTGGCAACTGGCTCTGGTGGTCGCAATGCCTCTGCGGCATGATGACCGTCTTTTTCTTCGCGCGCTATTGGCGCCGCGCGGAAATTCTCACCGACGTCGAATTTGTCGAGCTCCGCTATCAAGGCAAGCCCGCCGCATTTCTCCGCGGTTTTCGCGCCATCTATCTCGGCGCCCTCATGAACTGCCTGATCCTCGGATGGGTCATCAAAGCCATGATCAGTATCACCACGGTTCTTCTCGGCGATGCCATCGCCCAGGGCCGCGTCCTGCAGCTTTCGATCGGCGGACACGAGTTTCTGCATTACACCCTTGGCGCACCCGAGCACACCGCGCTGCTCATCTGCGTCCTTCTTCTCGTACCTTTCACCGGCATCTACACTTTTATCGGCGGCCTCTGGGGCGTTCTCGTCACCGACCTCTTTCAATTCGCTCTAAAGATGTCGATGATTATTGTCCTCGCCTGGATCGCCGTCGCAAAAATCGGCGGCATCGCCGCCCTAAAACTCCAGCTCTCCCACGTCGATTCGCTCGCGCGCCAATCCGGCAACTCCACCGGCTCGATTCTCTCTTTCTTCCCGTCCTTCCATCTTGGCTGGACCACCGACGCTCTCTGGACTCTTCCCGTCATCACCTTCTGTCTCTATCTCGCCGTCCAGTGGTGGGCCAGTTGGTATCCCGGAGCCGAACCAGGCGGCGGCGGCTACGTCGCACAGCGCATGTTCAGTGCCAAAGACGAAAAAAATTCTCTCGGCGCCACCCTCTGGTTCAACATAGCGAATTACGCCATGCGTTCATGGCCGTGGATTATCACCGGCCTCGTCGCCGTCGCCGTCTATTCGCCGAATGGCGGACTTCATCCTAGCGCTGCATTCGCCGCCGAGCCCGAAAAAGGCTACGTCATGGTCTTGCGCGATTTTCTTCCGCCCGCCTTGCGCGGCCTCATGATCGCCGCTTTCCTCGCTGCATTCATGTCTACCGTCGGCACTCAGCTCAACTGGGGCACTTCCTATCTCATCAACGATTTCTATCGCCGCTTCCTCGTCCGCAAAGCCGGCGAAAAACACTACGTCCTCGTCAGCAAACTTATCATCGTCCTCCTTGTGATTCTCAGCGGTTACGCCGCCGCGAACATCACGTCCATCCAATCCGCCTGGCAATTACTTCTCGGAATGGGCGCCGGAACAGGCTCCGTTCTCATGCTTCGCTGGTACTGGTGGCGCATCAATGCATGGAGCGAAATCTCCTCGATGATCGCCGCTTTTATCGTCTCGATGTCTCTCACACGCATTCAGTTCTCCGGCACGAGTTCGGTCATCTTTGCCAAGTCCGCCCTCATCACCACTGCGGTCACCACCGTCGTCTGGCTCGTCACAACTCTGATCACCAAACCCGAACCTGACGAAAAGCTCCTTCAGTTCTATCGCCGCGTCCGCCCCACTATCCATGGCTGGAAGCACATCGCCGCTCTCGCTCCGGAAGTCGCTTCCGTTCGCGATTTGACCGCCAACACATTTGACTGGATCATGGGCTGCGCGCTGGTTTACTGCTGCATGTTTTCTATCGGGAAGTACGCACTGCACGAATGGTTCATGGGCACCATCTTGCTCGTCGTGTCCGCGCTTTCCGGCTACTTCATTTACTGGAGTCTCTCGCGCCGCGGCTGGAAAACTCTCTCCGGTGCAGACCCCGCACCTTCTACTATGCAACCAGTAGAGCGCCAACCTGAAATGTAGTTGCTTCAGTCCGCTCGCGCAGGCATGCAAACGGATCGTACGGATTGCGAGGTATCAAGTATGAAAACCGATCTCGAACTACTCCAAGGCCAGTGGAAAATCTTCTCTCTCGAACTTGACGGCAGCTCCATTCCCGAAGCTCACCTCGCAGGTGCCTCCATCTCGATTCAGGGGGATAAATTCATATCTTTCGGAATGGGCAGCGAATACCGCGGGACGATTGAGCTGGACTCCGCTTCCGTCCCCAAAGTCCTTAACATGAAGTTCACCGCCGGTCCCGAAAAGGGGAATGTCAATCTCGGTATCTACGAGCTTGACGGCGACAGTTGGCGCCTCTGCCTCGCCACACGGGGATCAACTCGCCCTCACCAATTCGCCGCCCCGCCCGGCACGGGCATCGCCCTCGAAGTGCTCAAGCGCTGCTAGCCTGCTTCGATTTTGTCGCTCCGTTATTTCATGCAATCAGGGGGCTCTCCTTTTTCTTTCCTCTTCTCCTCCCACGCTTTCGATGAGTGGAGAAGCCTTCAGTTAATTCGTGATCTTCGCGATAAACACCGAATACGGCTCCATCGGCAATCCGTTCGGCATTCCAGTAAGCGCCTCATGCGTGTCCGTCAACAATACTTTCATCCTCGGCGCCGAAAATCTCAGCGCCGAAAGATCGAATTTCGCTTTCTGCTCTTTCGCCGACATGTTCAGCACGACCAGAATCGCTTCGTCCTTGTACTGCCGCGCGTACGTCAACACATTCGGATCCTCATCGTTTAGCGAAATATAGTCACCATCCTGAAGTGCCGCCTCCGTGTGGCGCAGCTCCAGCAGTTTCCGGTAAAAATTCAAAACCGAGTTGGGATCCTTCATCTCGTCCGCCACGTTATGCGTCTTGTAACTCGGCGGAACCGGCAGCCACGGTTTTACCTCGCTGAATCCAGCGTTTACCTGCTCATCCCACTGCATCGGCGTGCGCTCGCCGTCGCGTCCGATCTCTTTTGGCCATCCCAATTTTCCTTCCGGGTCCTGCACGTCCTCTTTTCTCTTCGGATCGTTATTCTCCATACCGATCTCTTCGCCGTAGTACATGATCGCCGACCCGCGCAGCGTCAGATAAAGCGCCGCCATCATCTTCGCGATCGCGTCATTATGCTTTCCGTCCCCATACCGCGTGTACGATCGCACGATGTCGTGATTCGTGATCACGTAGGTCGGCCATTGTCCCGCCTCATTCACTGCCGCAATGTGCTTGCGATATTCCGCAGCCGAAAGCCCCTTGAATCCCGTCATCATCAAATCCATCGGCATCTGCAGTTCGTCGTGGTTCGCTCCGTAGTAATCCCTCAGCTGGTCCACGTTCGTCGTCCACGTCTCTCCGATCAGTACCGCTCCGTACTCGTTCGCAACGCTTCGCAGCTTCCTCATCGCGCCGTGCACTTCCGGCAATTTCTTGTTATGGATCTCATCCATATTCGGCCGCCCGAACTTGTCTTTCCCCGGCTCCACCGGGTTGTCCGTCAGGTTCGGATCTTCATAGAGCGTGTCCACCGCATCCAGCCGGAATCCCGCCACGCCGCGTTTGTACCAGAATCGCGTCACATCCAGCATCGCCTTTTCCACTGCCGGATTTCTCCAGTTCAAGTCCGGCTGCTGTGGATAAAAATAGTGGTAGTAATACTGATTCGTCCTCGGATCGAACGTCCATGCCGGAGTCCCAAACGTCGAAAGCCAGTTATTCGGCGGCTCCCCCGGGCCCTTCCCGTCGCGCCAAATGTACCAATCGCGCTTGTCCGAAGTTTTCGACGACTCCGAGTCCAGAAACCACTTGTTCTTGTCTGACGTGTGATTCACCACAAAATCCAGGATCACCCGGATGTTTCGCTTTTTTCCTTCCGCCACCAGCCGGTCGAAATCCGCCATCGTCCCATACATCGGATCGATCGCCTCGTAATCGGAGACGTCGTACCCGAAATCTACTTGCGGCGACGGAAAACACGGCGTAATCCAGATTGCGTTCACACCCAGCTCTTTCAGGTAATCCAGCTTCGACGTAATCCCATTCAAATCCCCGATTCCATCGTTATTGCTGTCTGCAAAACTCCGCGGATAAATCTCATAAAACACCGCGTTCTGCCACCACGCATGTCCTTCCGCATCCAGGGCTTTCGTCTGCGCGTTTCCCCTTGCCGTCAACAGACACGCGCTTGCGGCCAACAAAATCACCATCGCGATTTTGCGTTTCACGTGATTCACCCCGCCTTGGTGTGAATTCCTTACTTGGGCTCGTCTATAGAACCTGCACATCCGCGCCTCGAGATCCGAGTCCTCGGTCAAATGTGACTAGCTTTAGCCCAGCCACGGACGCAAAGGCTAGAAGATACGCGTCTACCCATACTTTCGGGGAGGGATTCCCCCGCGAGGACACTTTACGAAACTCCCTTTCGATTGCCTCAGGCTCAGAGACGAATTCGATTCGATCATCCGCGCAGACGTGGTCCCACAGATCCCAGGCCTCGTTCATCTTCTTCACGTCATTGCCCATCACGGCTTGCGTCGTGAGAAGCCTGAGAACCGTCATTTGCGTGATCCGGCAGAAAAGAAATTTCTCTTCGCCCGAACTTTCAAACCATTCTTTCGCCTTTTCTGCATGGATGTGCCGCCCCCAGAGCAGCCCCAGCCAGACATTCGCATCAAGGAAATTCAAGGTGTTCATAAATCTGTTCGTTCGTAAGATCGACCTTTGGACCCTCGGACACAATCAAGGGAAATTTCACCCTTCTTGAACGAGGGCGCTTACCTTCCGCCAGAGTTACCCGCACACCCAAGAGAATCAATTCGCGAACTGACCGTCCCTGCGCAGCAGCCTTCGCCTTCAGCTTGCGGTATAAGGAGGCGGGGATGTCAACGGTTGTACGAACTGCTTGCCTCTTCATACTCCTATCCTGCCACCGATGCCATAAATATGGAACTGCTTTGCGGAGGCCTTCAGCGGCTCGCGTTATCTCCCGGCTCCGCCGCGAAATACTTGTCGATTAGTGCTTCAATAATTTGCGCGGGATCTTGGGCGCGTGAAAGAAGACGACGACGCGTTGGTGCGGGTAGTCCTCGCCGGCTTTCTCCTCGAAGTGAATTCGCAGCTTCACTCCGGCGCCCGGGGTGTTCAGCAATTCCGCACCTCGCACCGACTCGATCACGCCCGGATTCCACACCGCCAGGTCATACGTCGCTCCTGCCCGTCCCGCCGTCTCCAACTCCATAGGCGAGAACGCGTCGGCCATCGTCTCGGAAAGGATTCGCAATCCTTCACTCTTGTCTCCCAACTCAGGCAGCCGCAACATGTACGATAGCCCAAAATCGTTCGGTGCCAGGATGCGAATGCTGTTCTTACCTTCCTTTAAGGCCACTTTTAATTCGATGTGATGATCTTCCGAAGAAATTTGTTGGTCGAAGGTCCGTTCGCGCCCATTTACGGTTACGCGAACCGCCAGCACCGAGTTGGCCACCGCAGGTTCGAACTCCAGCGTGCAGGCTCCTCCAGTGCGCGTTGCCTCCAGAGTGATCTCGCCGACCGCCTTGTGGTAGCTCAGGTCCACCACGCTGTCGCCGACTCGCTCATTCCTGATCTGGAAATCCGTCCAGTCCGCTGGAACATGCGGCGCAAATGTCAGCGTGCGTTTCGCCGCATCCTTTTCCAATCCGAACATCCCCTTCAGCACGGGACTCACCACCATCGCCGCCGACCAGATCTGATGCGGTGAACTCGTCGAGAGCGGCTGGTAATAATCTCCGGAAAGCACCTCCGTAACATGTCCTAGTGATCCGTCCAGTGTCAGCAACGCGTTGGCCCGCAAATTCTCGTACGCCGAAAATTCCTTGTGATAGCGGTATTCCGCCACCGAAGCCCACCCCGTAAACAACGGCCACACCGACCCAAAGTGATATCCGCCTCCGCTGTAAACCGGTGAGCTGTTCGGAATAATCCGCATCCCCCAATCCGTCTGGATGTCAGCCCCGGCCAACTGCTGCAGATGGTCCGTTCTGTGCGCTCCCGCCATGTCCATGGTCGAACCCCACCACATCGGAGCTGCGGCCAGCACGCTCAGCTGGTCCACTGGCTTGTCGTTCCTATCCAGCGCGAATGCATACCGCTTCTTGTCCGCGATCCAAAAACTGTTATTTACCAGAGCCTCTTGTTTCCCGAAGTCTTTTTCCAATTCGATTGCGGCATCGTCGCGGCCCGCCGCCTGCGCCAGCCTCGAGAGCGCATGCAGCGCTTCCGCGCCCAATGCGCTTTGATAGAACTCTGTTTTCACCGGCAGCAAAGGCCCGCCTTCCACCCAGCCATGCCCAACCCCGAAGTTTTGTGGAAGTCCTTTCGCATCGTAGGTCGATTTCAGGAATTGGTACGCCTTCCACAGGGTGTCCCATTTCTCTTTCGCGAACGCCGTGTCGCCGCTCGCCGTCACATAGTCATTCGCGGCAATGATGTAAAGCGGCGTCGCATCCGCGGACGCGTACGGATACGGATAATCCTTGAACCATTTCACGAAACTTGCGCCTTGCGAAATCTCGTGCGGAATTTTTCCGTCTTCCCGCTGAAACTTGCTGATAAACGCCAGCGCCGTCTTCGTGGTTCCAAAGTCTCCTTCCGCGTTCAGCGCCAGCGATGTCCAGAACGAGTCCCGTCCAAAATACCAGGCAAATCCCGGTCGCTGGCTGTCCCCCGACGTCCGGTATCCCGCCACAAGCCCGGTGCCCAGAAACGGATTCGTCACCACACCCTGCACCATGCTGATTCTCGACCAGTCGTATGCCTGCTGAATCTCTTTGTCAGGCAGTTCCACGTTCACGGTCTGGTTCAGATAACTCCGGTAATAGTCTGCTGACTCCCGCAACAACTCGGCGTATCCCGAAGTGAGCCGTTGGTAAGTGCTCTCCGCATCAGCTAGGCCCGTCATGGATCCCGAAATCGCAATGAGCTTGGTCTCTTTGCCTTTGGCGGTAACCCCTAGCCGGAACGAACTTATCTGCGATTCGGAGTAGTTTGTCTGGTATTCCACTCGTGCACTCTCGGCACTCGGCGATCCCACCAGTGCCTCGAATTTCCTCGTCTCCTCTCCTAGAACAAACGCCCTCGCCTTCGCATCCCAGAATTCGTACGTGCCGCCCAGCGCCGCTGGCCATTCCAGCTGAAAATCCCGGTGAAACACCGCTTCAACTTCCAGCGGGCCCTCCGTTTCCACTTCGAGCAAGATCACTGCGCCCGGTTCATGCACTGGCACAAAAAATGTCTCGCGCACGGAAAATGTGTCTCCCGCGTAAACAATCGTGCTGGACTCCGGCCGTGTAATCAGCGTCCGTGCCAGCGATTCTGCCGGGAGTGTTCTCCCATCCACGTGAAATTCCAGATGAAAATCGCGCAAGATCTTCAGCGGATAAACCCAAGCTTCCATCCGCCCCGATTCGCTCCCGAACAATCCTGCTTTCTGCCCAACGGTTGGCAGAAATTCCCACGGCCGCACCGGGCGCGTCAACTCCAGTGTTTTCCCAGGCACGGCGGCATTCGTTGCGCGTTGCGAATTCGCAGTTTCTTGTGCTGCGGCGCTCGCGATTCCCAGCGCGGCGAACAGACCGATCGCACACATACCGCGGATGATTCTCTTGCTTGCAGGAATGGGAGCACCTGTTTCAGTCATGGCGGGAAGGCCCGTCGCGCGAGTCGTCCATGGAATCTCTCGCGCCCCTCAGTTTGAATCGCCGCTTTAGCCTTACAATAAGGATCGGCACCAAATCCTAGCATGAGCCAAACCCGGGAAGGTACGATTCGATTTGTCTTCTTCACGCCGCTCGTTTCTTAAATCCCTGAGCCGTTCCGCGCTGGTCCTTCCTTTCGAGAGCGTCCTCGCGCTGGCTCGTTCTTTCCCCGCGAGGCAATCTCCCGCTTTTTCCGTAGCTCCAAATCCATATCCGGCTCCGCCGAAAGAGATCGGCGTCAGCTTTATCAATGTCGCGCGCGAATGCGGCCTCAACGCCAAAACATTTTATGGCGGCGAGCACAAAAACAAATATCTGCTCGAAACAACCGGATGCGGCGTCGCCTTCTACGATTACGACAACGACGACTGGCTGGATATTTTTCTCGTGAACGGCTGGCGCCTTGAAGGATTCCCCAAAGGAGAGGAGCCAATCTCGCATCTCTTCAAGAATAACCGCGATGGAACATTTACCGACGTCACGCAAAAAGCCGGCCTCGCGCATTCCGGCTGGGGACAAGGCGTGTGCGTCGGCGATTATGACAACGACGGCTTTGACGATCTCTTCGTCACTTACTTTGGAAAAAATGTTTTGTACCGCAACAACGGAAACGGAACCTTCAGCGACGTTAGCGAAAAAGCCGGCGTGGCCACAAACGGAAAACGTTGGAACACCGGCTGCGCCTTCCTCGATTACGACCGCAACGGCCATCTCGATTTGTTTATCGCGAATTACATCGACATGGACTTAAAGACCGCGCCCGTCCCCGAGTCCGGCCCGTGCGAGTACAAGGGCATCCTCGTAGCATGCGGCCCGCCGGGACTGATCGGCGGAAAAAATATTTTGTTTCACAACAACGGCGACGGCACGTTTTCCGATGTTTCCGAGCACGCCGGAATTTTTCAGGCCAACGGAACTTACGGGCTTGGCGTGCTCGCCGCCGATTTCAACAATGACGGCTGGCCGGACATTTATGTCGCCGACGATTCGACGGCCAGCGCGCTTTATCAAAACCAGAAAAACGGCACGTTTTCCGACGTCGCCATGGAAGCCGGGTGCGCTCTCAGCGCGGATGGAAAGCCCCAGGCCGGCATGGGCGTTTCCGCCGCGGATTACGATCTCGACGGAAATCTCGACATCGTCAAAACCAATTTCGCGGGCGACACGCCGTCGCTCTATCACAACATCGGAGGCGGAAATTTCGAGGACGCGACGTTTCCCGCCGGGCTCGGCAAGCACACACAATATCTCGGGTGGGGAGTCGGCTTTTTTGACATGGACAACGACGGCTGGGCGGACATTCTGCTTTGCAACGGGCACGTCTATCCCGAAGTCGAGCAACTGCGCACCGAAGCGGGCTACGCTCAGCAGAAAATTCTGTACCGCAATTTGCGCAACGGCCACTTCGAGGATGTTTCCTCGCAAGGAGGGACAGGGATCCTGCTTCCGAATGCGTCGCGAGGAGCGGCTTTCGGAGATTTCGATAACGATGGGGACATCGACGTCGTGGTGAACACCGTGAACGGGCTTCCGCAACTGCTGCGCTGCGATTCGCAGCTCGGGAATAATTGGCTGAAGATAAAAACGATGGGGACAAAATCGAACCGGAGCGGAATCGGCGCGCGGCTGCGATGCGTGACACATCCTCCGGACGAGACGAAGCCGCACCAACAGATTGACGAAGTGCGCAGCGGAGGCAGCTACATTTCGCAGAACGATTTGCGCGTGCATTTTGGAATTGGGAGGGCGGAGAAGGTAGAGTTACTGGAAATTCACTGGCCGAGCGGCGCTGTAGATACGATGAAAGACGTGAAACCGAACCAGATGATCGTGGTGAAAGAAGGCCAAGGGATCGTGCGCAGCGTGAAGTTCGAGAAACCGACACCGGCCAAGCCCGCTACGCCAGCCAAGCAAGGCAAACCTGCGAAGTAAGGAATTGCCGAGATGCTTTTTCGCAAGCAAAAAATATTTCTGATGATACTGCTTGCAGGGGCACCTTTTGGCGCGATCGATTCGGCGTCGCATCTGCCATTCGGGAACTGGCGGCGCGCTTCGGAGAACCCCATTATTTCTCCGCGAGGAACGGGCTGGGAATCGGCTGGCACCTTCAATCCGACGGTCGTAAGTTTCGAGTCGCCGCCTTTGCTGCTCCATCTAAGGAAAGTCGTGCCGCGCAAATTCGTAATGCTGTACCGCGCCCAGGATGCGAAGGGAACATCGCGAATCGGCTACGCCGAGAGTATGGACTCTTTGCCAAAGGCGAAACTGCAAAGGGCAGGCCACCCATGAGCTAAGGCGCAACCCATGTTCACGCCCGGACCGCTCGCCGATCCTCACAGTGAATGACGCGATCGTAAGCGTCCTTGATGAGGTCTTTGAGCGGGATGACCGTGCCGTTGACGCGGTGTTCATCCAGGACATCCAGATCCACGTCTGAAATAACCATTTGTTCTTGGTTGAAAGTACCTTCGGCCGCGATGCCGTCCCGAGCAAAGAAATAGTCCGAAGGCGTCAGGATAGAGGCCTGGCCGTAGTGGGTAGCCATGTGCGGTACGTCGGGAAGATTGCCGACAGTACTGGCCATGGCCACGTAGATCTGGTTCTCGCTTGCGCGGGCCTGAGCACTGTAGCGAACGCGGCAAAAACCCTGACGTTCGTCCGTGCAAGAAGGGACGAAGAGGATTTGTGCGCCGCCCTCCGCGAGGACGCGTGCTGCCTCTGGAAACTCGACGTCATAACAGACAAGAATGGCGACGTTGCCGTAATCGGTATGGTAGACGTAGAAGCCGTGGCCACGGCTCATTTGGTAAGCGGCCTTCTCAGTAGAAGTTAAATGTACTTTTTTTTGACGAAACACCATGCCGTTGGGAGTAAAGAGGTGCGCGGCGTTGAACAATTCGTTTTGCTGAAGTACTGGATGCGTCCCAGCGGCAATGTATAAACCGTGTTCCTTTGCCAATCGCTGAAAGAGATTCTCGTAGTCGGGTGCCATTTGCGCCAAGCGCCTGACTGCCAGCGCCGGTGATGATTCACGCAAATAACTTAGAAGTTGCATCGTAAAGTATTCGGGAAAGAGGATGAATTGAGCGCCATAGTCGCTGGCGCTACGGACGAAAAACTCGACCTGCGTGGCGAAATCATCGAAGCGGGTGATGCGGCGGAGCAAGTATTGCATGGCCGCAATCCGCACGCGGGAAGAGCGCGGGCGCTCATCGACCAACTCCCGGCGCAAGACCTCTGGCGGGACTTGCTGGCCGCCGCCTTCTAGGCTAACGCTCGCGACATATTCGGGGTTTAGCCATTCGAGCAGAGTGGCGAAGCCGCGGGATTCGCTGTCGTCCAGATACTCCGGCACGACGTTCAGAACCACCAAGCCATTGGCAAGCTGGAAGCTCAGAGTGGGATCCTTTCTCTTGCCCTTAATCACGTCGGACACATACTGCTGGGGTGTCATCTCCTGGGCGACCTGGGCGTACCACGGAAGCCGCCCACCGGTCAGGAGACGCTTGAGGCCACGCTCTTTCACCATTTTCTTGCGGGCCTGATAAAGCAGAGTGCCGATGCCTTGCCGTCGAGCCAGCGGGTCGACGCACATGTCCGCGCCGTACAGCGTATTTCCCATTGGATGATGAGTGCAGAAGGTTCCTTGTCCAGTGATGGTGGACCACTTGGCAAATTCCGCGTAATCATCCCAATCAATGATCAGGGAACTGGCTGAACCGAGGATTCGTCCTGTGTCATCGACGGCCACCAATTGACCTTCGGGGAAGACCGCGAGGTGGCGTGCAAGCTCTTCCTGACTCCAGGTCAATTGGTCTGGAAAGACCCGCCCCTGCAGGCTGATAACTTCCGGGATGTCTTGCGAGGTCATTTTGCGGACCGTGACGGTTATCGTGGTGGGTGAGTCGCTCATGAAGTCAATATATTTGTCGCTTGCTATGACTTACACCGTGGCCGACATCACTATCTCCTGTGACAGGGATCACCAGGATTTGGAGTGTCAAGCGAGAGCGGGGATCGACGGCTTTTGGAGACTCAGGATATGAGTGGCGAAAAGCCTTGCCGATGGGTCAGTCGCCTTTGTACCAGTTATAGAGACTTGATTTACCGTCGAGGGTCCACCGCTCGGGCGTGGTGGTGTCTTGCCAGTCGAGAGGAATGGCGAACTGTTGAGATCGGGCAGCTGCGGCTAACGCGGACTGTAGAGCGAGCTTTTGGTTGGGCTGGACGATGGCGGGGTCGACGGAAACGAACAGAGCGGTGCCGCTGCGAGAGACCAAGTCGAGCCACTGCTGCGTGAGATCCCAGGGGATTTCGTTGGTTACGGGGACGCAATCGGCGTCGGCGGCGAAGAAAGTGTTGTGCTGCGGAAGGCGGAAGGCGAGCGTGTTGACGCCCATTTTTCTGGTGCGAGACCATTCGCGGCCGCTGGTGTCGTCGCCGATGCGCTGGACCTCGACGAGGCCGGCGGCGAGATGGCCGATGGTGTTGCAGCCGATCAGCGTGACGCGGCCAGCCGCTTCGCGAATCGCGCGATACAAATCGGTGATGATCTCGGCGTTGGTGCGCGAGCGGTCGTGGAAATGCCAGCCTGCGTCGGTGAGGCTTTCACCCATTTGAAAACCCCAGCGGCCCAGAAGGTCGAACGTGGAGTAATCGAATTTGATGAGTTCGTAGCCCCACTGGCGGAGAATGGCGATATTTTCCGCGATGTAATTGCGGGCTTCGGGGATCGTGGGATCGAGCGCGATGAGATCTCCCTGCGCGCGGCCACCGGCAGGAGGGAGGCGCCAGGGCAGCGCTTTTGGATCAGCGGTGAGCGTCGGTCGACTCCAGATGCCGGGGCGGACGTGCATTCCGCTCATCTTTGCGGCTAGAGCGGGCATGTCTGGATAGGATTTGGAAGTTTGCGAGACGGGGCCCGCACCATCGCGAGCGGCATGCCAGCCCATGTCAATGACACAAAAAGGACGATTCGCGACGCTGGAGGGAACGAGCTCCGCAAGGAGCGAAGCGTCTTCGAGGCTACGTCGCGCGGAAGTGTTTTCGCCGTACATGTAATACCAATTGTTGCTGCCGAAAACGGGTTCACGGGGAAGCATCGGGCGATCGCAGAGTGATTGACAGAAGGAACGCGCGAGATCGAAGGCCGACTCACCGTCTCGCGCTTCCTGCTGCACCACGGTGGCGGCAAGAAGACGACGATCACCGAGCCGCACGCCGGAGCCGCCATTGCCAACATCGAGCCAGAGAGTGACGCCCGCGGCGTCTACTTGCCAGTAGCAGATGGAGGCAGCGCCAGTTTTGACACCCGTGGCTTGAGAGAAATGTCCATCGGACGCCAGGAAATACCAGGGCATGAGGCGATCGCCGACGAAGCCCCGGAATTCGAGATCGCCGTAAGAACGCTCCCAGTGATCGCCGAGGAAGCGAAAACCTTCGGGAAAAGAGCCGTGCCAGCGGAGACGAAGATTGGTGAGCGATACTTTGGGCGCGGTTACGAAGAGAGACGATTCGATGGAGTGTTTTGAGTTGTTCAGTTCAATTGAGAGTTCAATGCCGGAGGCC
Organism: Candidatus Solibacter sp.; assembly: GCA_035499815.1. Lineage (GTDB taxonomy): Bacteria > Acidobacteriota > Terriglobia > Acidiferrales > UBA7541 > Acidiferrum. Next base: position 57,087 of record DATJXZ010000070.1, read on the forward strand.
TGCCAATTGTTGGCGGAACGCGTAAGGAGGAGTTCTTTGGATTTCGCTTCGCCAAAAGCGGAAGCGCGATCCGGTTGGCGAAGGAGATTTGGAAACGTTGGCCTGGGCAGGATGCTGGGAGACTGAGATGCGGGGAAGGCCGAGACAGTTGCAGCAGCGGCGCCAAGACCCAAGAGAAAACAGCGCCGCGCCGGTTCGGGCTGTGGATGGAGAGTGCGTTTATTCATGATTTTTGAGCGAGCGGACCAGCTTGGCAAACCGCGCTTTTTCACACGCATTCTTGCACACTCTTCCGCAGATTCCGAATCGACGGGAAAGATTCAAATATGCCGTGGCTGGCGTTCGGATCGCGGTGATTTGAGGAGATCGCGCGGCGTGCATCGAGAGGAGGCGTGGGAGAGGAATTGAGAGCGTTGAGCGGGGGAGCAGGGCAGAGTAGCATCTATGCGATGGAAAGCGAGCGTGGGCGAGTGGGTTCTGAAGCTCCGGAAACGACGGGGACAATTACGATCCGGAGGAAGTCGCCGGAGGACGTGCAGCAGCGACAGATTATCGTGAAGGTGGATGGAACGAATGTTGGGGAGCTGTTTTACGGAGATACGATTTCGGTGCCGATAACGGCGGGGCACCACAAGCTAAAAGTGGACAATACGTGGAATTGGAAGACTCTGGAGTTGGACGTGGCGGCGGGAGAGCACTTGAGGTTTCAAACAGTGAGCCGGGCGGGGCGAATCACGTGGTTTCTGGTGAGTTTGTTTGGAGCGGGGCCGATTTATGTGTCGATCGAGCGCGAGGAGTGAAGAGCGCGGGCAGATTCACTTGCGGGATTTTTTCTCGGCGTGGGCGATGGCAGCTTCCATGACTTTTTCGATGCGGCGGGCGCGTGCATCTGGCGAGCGGTAATAGAAAATGGCGATGAGCTGGCCGCGGCGCTGAAGCGGAGACATGAGGTTCCATCCTTCAAGGGCACGGGGATCTTGCGAGAAGGCAAGTTTGAGTGCGGGCGGAAGTTCGCGCTCGGCTTCCATGGCGGAGAGAAGCTGCTCGGCGACTTGCTCGGCGCGACGTGCGCGGGATGCTCGGCTTTTGGGCTGGGCGATCCAGTCAGTAATCCACTTGCGTGTGGAATAATTCAAAGTGTCAAACCAACGGCGGAAGGGGCGATCCTCGGCAAGGAAGCGCTTGAGCTCCGTCGGAATGGCGATGATGCGCTCGCCGGTATCGGGCTCGAGGAAAAATTCCGCAGAAGAGCCTTCCGTAACTCCAGCGCCATGCTGCATTTTTTTGTTGACCAGCAGAAAGTGCTCGCCTTTACGCGTGGGAAAGAGCGACGTGCGGAAGGCGAACCCGTTGATTTCACCTTTTACACGAAACATGCCGTGGGTTCCCCAAGTTTGGTGGACTCTGAAGGGAATGCGGATAACTACCCATCCGAGATTGGAGCGCAGGCGTTCGAGTGTCGCTTCAAAGGTTTTGGTGACCGGAGCCGACCTGGGTTTGGATTTGGATCTTGGTTGGGCTTTCATTGCGGCGCACATAGAGGTTGCGTGATTTTAGTACGAGGAGCGATAGCGAGCTAACTACTTTTGTGGTTGAGGCTTGACGGCGACGCCGGAATGTTCCTTGAGCGTATGGATTTTATCCACGGAAAGAGCGCCGAAATTTTCTGTGAGGCCGCTGGGCCAGCGGACTTCGAGGGAATCGAGTTTGGTAACGAGACCGAGGCCGAAGTGGACGCGCATATCGTTGTTCGAATCGTAGCTGGAGCCGCTGCGGACTTCGTCGACGAAGGTGCGGGAGCCGGCTTTCATGGTGATGCGGGCGCCGAGAGCGTCGCGGCTAGTGCGATATTTTTGAGATTTAGTTGCGAACGAAGTGCCGATAAGGCGGAAAGCGATCCAATGATTCGCGGTGCGGATGTCGTTGACGAGAAGGCTGGGCGGGGCGTTCATATTGCTGATGACGGCGGAGAGTTGACCGTCATTCCAAAGATCGCCGATGGCGAGGCCGCGCGATGAATGCGGAACGGTGATGCCTGGGCCCGAGTCGGCGGAGATGTCGGTGAAAGTGCCGTTGCCATTGTTGTGATAGAGGATGCGGGGCTCCTCGAAGCTGCTGCCGAGATGCTGGCTATCGACTTCGGGATAGACGTGGCCATTGACGAGGAGGAGATCGGGCCAGCCGTCGTTGTCGAAATCGAAGAACATGGCGCCCCAGCCGAGGTATTTGGTATTGAGGCCGAGACCGGCCGGGAAAGTCACATCGTCGAAAGTGCCGTTGCCGTTGTTCCGATAGAGGGTGGAAGTGTCGTCGGAGAAATTGGTTTTGAAAATATCGAGAGCGCCGTCGCCGTTGTAGTCGGCGACCGTTGAGCCCATGCCAGCTTGTGCGCGGCCGTCGTCGTTGTAAGCGGCTCCAGCGGTGATGGCGACATCGGTGAAGGTGCCGTCGCGATTATTGTGATAGAGGATGCTGGCAGTGCTATCGCAAGCAACGAAAATATCGGGCCAACCATCCTTGTCGTAGTCGAGCGTGGAAACACTTAAGGAGTAGTGGCCGTCGGACTTGTCGATGTGAGCTTTGGTGGTGACGTCTTCAAAAGTGCCGTCGCCGCGATTGTGGTAGAGAATATTGTTCGCGGGTGTGAGGCCGCGAGGACCGCACATTACCGGAACTCCCTTCCACATGCAGGAAGGACGATCGCCGGGAGCGGGGGCGGTGGCGAGGTCGAAGTCGACGTAGTTGGCGACGAAAAGATCGAGATGGCCGTTGCGGTCATAGTCGACAAAGGCGCAGCCATTGCCCCAGGATTTGCCTGAACCGGAGACGCCGGCTTTTTTGCTGACGTCGGAAAAAGTGCCGTCACCGTTGTTGCGGTACAGGACGTTTTTTCCGTAGTAGGTGACGTAAAGATCTTCCCAGCCGTCGTTGTCGTAGTCGCCGACGCAGGCGCCCTGGCCCCAGCCCGTGTGGGTGAGGCCGGCCTGCTTTGTGACGTCGGTGAAGGTGCCGTCGTGGTTGTTGTGGTACAGATGGCTGGTCGGCGCTATGCCTGGGAGAGCATCGAGCGTGGTGCCATTGACGATGAAAATGTCGGGCCAGCCGTCGTTGTCGTAGTCAAGGATGGCGACGCCCGTGCCGGTGGTTTCAATGATGTACTTTTTGGTGTTCACGCCGCCGAACACTTCATGGAAGGTGAGGCCGGCTTCCTCAGCGATGTCGGTGAAATGGGCGAGAGGTTTCGGAGGGCTCTTGGGAAGCTGGGCTGCAGCGAGGAGAAAAGCGAAAGGAAGGAGCAACAAAGAGAAAGGCCCGGAGCGAAGAAAATGGAGCAGCGAACGATGGGTCGGACCGGAATTCATGAACTCTTGGCATACTAAGGTGGGGGGGAGACAGGGTCAAGGCGGAGAGCTGCATTCCGCGTAAGCCTGGCAGTAACGCTATCAGCCCCATTCCGTGGACGACTCTAGAGAGATGCGCTATGGGAACCGAGATGGATTCCAAATCAAACCGGGCACTGTGGAGAGGAACGAGAATCGGCGCGTTTGTCTCGGCAGTGCTCATGACTTGCGCGCTTGCACAAGCCCAATCGGCAAAGACAATCCCGAGTGCTGATACCGAAGCGGCGAATGCTGCATACAGCCAGGGGATGCAGGCACTGCAGCGGCGTGATTTGAGCGGGGCACGAGAGGCATTTGAGAAGACGGTCCGACTGGCGCCGCGGAGTGCGGAGGCACACAACTCGCTCGGATGGGTCTTGCTGACACAAGGAGATGCCGAGAAAGCAATTGCGGAATTCAAAATTGCGGTGAAATTGAAGCCGGCCTTCCCACAAGCACACATGAATTTCTCCAGCGCGCTTCTGGCGGAGGGAAATGCGCAGGGAGCACTTCGCGAAGCTCGCGAAGCGGTGGTTGAGGCGCCAAAAGATTCAGAGACGCACCACATCTTGGCGCGTGCTCTTTCTTACGCTGACGACACCCCCGCAGCGGCGCAAGAACTGAAAGAGGCGATCCAGTTGGAGCCGAAGAGGCCTGAATTGCACGACGATCTCGGATCGATCTTGGTTCAGCAAGGGAAGAAGGGAGAAGCCGCCGCCGAATTTAGTGAGGCATTGAAGCTGCAACCGCAATTTGCGCAGGCGCATCTGCATCTAGGTGTATTGCGATTCGAAGAAAAGGAGCTGGAGTCCGCTGAAAGCGAATTGCGTGAAGCGGCTACACTAGAGCCGGCCAATCCTGTTCCGCATTACTACCTTGCAGAGACGCTAGAATCGAGAGGGGAGACTGAAGAGGCATTGCAGGAGTTTCGGTCCGCTGCAAAGCTGGACCCCAGTAATGCGGATGCAGAAAAGCGCTTGGGAATTTTGTTGCAGCGATCCGGGAGAGGTGAGGAAGCGGTGGCCGCCTTCCGACAAGTTGCGAAGCTCCGGCCCGGCAGCGCGGATGCACACAATGATCTGGGTCTGGCATTGCTTCAGGTCGGCGACGCAGAAGGCGGCATACAGGAATTTCAGACGGCGCTGAAACTGAAACCGAACGACGCCGGATATGAAGGGAATCTGGGCGCAGCTTATTTGCAGAGGACGGATTTCGACGCCGCGGCGGCTCATTTTCAAGCCGCCTTGAAAATTGCGCCGCAAGACGCCACCTTTCACTACGATTTGGGGCTGGCGCTAAAGATGCAAGACCGGCTGCCTAACGCCATCGCGGAATTTAGGAAAGCTGAGGGGCTGGACCCGCAACTGGCCGATGCTCACTACACGCTGGGAGTGACGCTCTGGCAGCAGGGAAGCCTGGAGGCTGCAGCGGACGAATTAAGGATGGCTGTGAAGGTGAAACCGGATTATGCGGAAGCCTACTACACGCTGGGGTCAGTGTTGAAACAAAAAGGGGATCTGCAGCCAGCGGCGGAAGCTCTGCGCGAAGCCATTCGCTTGCAACCGGATTTTGCCGGGGCGCACACGAATCTTGGGGCAGTGTTGCGGCAGCTTGGTGATGCGGACGGCGCCGCCGTCGAGAGCCGCAAAGGTATGGAACTCCTTAAGGAGAAATCGAGCGAGCAGGCGGCCGTGTTCGCGACTAACTCCGGACGCAAGCTCCTGAATGCCGGGGATCTGGATGGTGCGATTTCGCAATTCCGCACCGCGATTCAGTCAATGCCGGGATATGCGCAGGCGCACTACGAGCTTGGGTTGGCGCTGCAAAGAAAAGGCGCTAAGGAAGAGTCCGCGAAAGAATTTGAGAAAGCAGTTGAACTGGACCCGCGATGGAAGGCGCCGGGCTAGAAGATCGAACGAAATCCTCCGACTACACACCCGTTTTGCGAATGGCCACGAGTTCTGTTTCCACAGGAACACCTCGGGCGACTTTCACTCGAATGACGGCTTCAAACGGCTTCAACTCTCCATCCTGGGAAACCGAGAGACGGAGGAGCAATTCTTCTACGGAGCTTTGGCGGCAGACGTACTCGACGGCGGCTTGTGTTCCGATCGTGGTGGTTCCGGCGAGAATCAGAATATATTGTCCCTGCGTCATTCCCTTGACGAGACCGAGAACGGCGTAATCCTCTGTGAGGGGCTCGCCAGAAGGAGTGGCAAGGAATTCCTTCGCCTCATCGGCTTGCGGGTGCACGTTAATGATGGCCTGATCCCCCTTGCGATGCCCGGAGGTTAGCCTTTGGAAAACGAATTCCTGAGTTCCGGGCATCTCGAGCAAGGAGAGATTTTCGGAAGGCGAGCCGATGAAAATTAGATTGTTGTTTTTTGCGTCATCAAGAGAAAAGAGACTGCCGCGTTTGACGCGAATGTGGCGGTGGAGGAGGGCGAAAACGCCGTCGAGTTGATGGACGGCCAAGACTTCGCCGACGCCGGTGTAGTGGTCCAGGATGGGCACGCCAGAGTCGCGCTTCGGATCGCGGTAGCGCATACCTGTCTCGGGTCTGCCAACAAAGGCAGCGTTGCTGAAGACAACCCAAGGCTCATCTGGTCCCGAGATGAAACCTTTCCAAAAAACTCGGAATGCAGCTGGCGTGGCCTCGGCTTGGCTCACAGCCCCTACTGGAGAAGTAGGGCGGGTGGCCACCAGCCAAACGATGACGGCTACGGCTGCCGCCAAGAAGATGGAAAGCGAAATGACCTCGGTGCCCCAGCGGCGCTCGGCACTTTTCTCCCTTGCTTCAGTCGTGCCTATGGCATTCAAATTTCCAGCGCTCGGCTTGTTCGAGGAAGAATTACGGTGGTGAAAGGAAAGAAGATAAGTTCCCTTAGGAAGTTCCACTACGAGGGGATCTTCTTGCCCATCCGAGCTGTAATACTCAGCGAGTTTTGATCGAAGGCGCCCGGCCTGGACGCGGACCATGGAATCAAGTTGAGGGTCAAAGTCCGCGGAACGACCGAAGACTTCCGTCGCTATCTGGAATTCCTTAATCGGGGCACCCGGATGATCGATGGCGTGTTTAGCCAGATAACGCAATAGTTTGCAGAGAGATTCCGAGCCATGGAGAGAATGGCTGGCAGTGAGACGCTCAATCTGCTCGAGAAGATGCTCTCGTTCGCTCACACTGGTCCTTGATACGTTGGAGTAACAGGAGTGTAACAACTAGCGCAACTCTATGCAAGATGAAGAGTTACCGGATGTAACCGTATCAGACGCATTGAGACTTCCAAGTTGACGCCAAAAAACAAATAGTACGCATCAATATTGCGGAACTAGCCGCGGCCAAGCCGATGCAGAGGTAAAGGCTTGTTTCCGACGGCCACGTGAGCGGTTTGTTTTTGCTGGGTGCTTATTGTGCAAGGCGCACGTCGAGGGCGCTGGGTGTAAGTTGTGGGGGTGCCTTTACCGGTTGAGCCTAGCTCACATTGTGCGAGTTTCGGCGCAGCCTTCCTATGCAGTAAAAGCGATTCAATCATCTGCGGAGCAGAATTGCGTTGGGGACAGTCGTTGGCCTCGATGTGTGTTTTTCGCCTGGAAGATATGGATCGACAGCAAATGGGTACACATGTGGGATTCGCAAGGAGGGGTGGGATGGTGAAGCGACTGACAGCGGTAGGTATGGCGGTTCTGTTTTGTGTGTTCCTATTTAAGGCGCCGGCAGTGTTCGGCCAAGCCGTCTTCGGCAGCATTATCGGAACTGTGACAGACCCGCAGGGAAATGCGGTAGTGGGTGCAAAGGTCACGGTGACTTCCGTGACGAAAAGCTTTACCTACGATACGACCACCAATGAAAGCGGAAACTATTCGGTTACGCACTTAATACCGGACACGTACAAAGTGCACGTGGAAGCGACAGGGTTTAAGGCGCTTGACGTACCCAGCGTGAGCGTCTCTGCCGACACCGCCGCTAACGTGAATGCTGAACTTCAGCTTGGCGCCGTGACGCAGACCGTCGAAGTAACAAGCGCGGTGCCGCAGCTTCAGACCGATCGCGCCGACGTGGACATCCAGTTCAGTCAGAAGTACGTTGAAGACCTGCCCGTGTTGAATCGCAATTTCACTAACTTCGAACTGCTCTCTCCAGGCGCGCAAAAGCTCGTGGGTTGGAGCCACGCGGCCACCGAGAACCCGCAAGGTGGCGGCCAAATCTTCGTGAATGGCCAGCACTTCTCTGGCACCAATTTCGAGCTTGATGGCACGGATAACCAGGACCCGATCCTCGGGATCATTGTCGTGAACCCAAACCTTGATGCCATCGCAGAGACGAAAATCGCGCTGCAAGATTACGACGCGGAATCTGGCAAAGCCGTCGCTGGGACCATCGGAGTGCAGATCAAGTCTGGCTCAAACGAATTCCATGGAACCGGATTCTACTACTACCGCAACAGCGACCAGCAAGCGCGCGACCCATTCACGAACAAGCCTGGTGTTCCCCTCGCTCCGGCTACTTGGAAGCAATTTGGCGGCTCCGTTGGCGGGCCAATTATCAAAGATAAGCTTTTCTTTTTTGGTGATTATCAGGGAACCAAGCAGATTCAGGGGATCACAAACCTTTACACCACTCCGACCGCGGAAGTAATCAAGACGTGCAACCCGGCGACTAACACCACCGGGTTTTGCGACCTGAGCGAGTATCTCAATGCCTATGGGCCGCCGGTCAATGGCGTTGCTAGCGGGCAGATTTATGATCCGGCCACGGGCAATGCGGCCGATGGTTCTGGTCGTACTGCTTTCGCCAATAACATGATTCCCATCGGTAGAATTTCGGCCGGGATGGGCAAATTGCTTGCCGAGTTCCCGACCCCCACAGCCAGCGGCGTCAACAACAACTTCGTATCGACGGGTAATGGCCCCTACAATCAATATTCGTTTGACACTCGAATTGATTACAACGCCCCACATAACTACCAGGTGTTCGGGCGTTTTAGCTTGGACTACTTCAGCTTGTCCGGACTTGGAGGCTTGGGGGCGCTAGGCGGCGTGGGATTCGGGCCGGGCGGCCTGAATGGGTCCTCCATCAATCACGACTACAGCCTAGCCAGTGGTTTCACGAAAGCGTTTGGCGCGAATTGGCTCACCGACTTCCGGCTAGGATGGTTTCAGTACAATCCAATGACGCATTACTCTGATGAGTCGCAAAGCCCGATGGACGGATTCAATTTTCCAGGGCTGAACTCAGGGCCCGGCATTCAAGGTCCGCCTACTACCGGCGGTCTCTCAGGGTTCCAGTTTTCCGGCAATGGTAGCCTTTCGGCGTTCGGAGATGGTCTGAACATCGGCCGCTGCAACTGCCCATTGACCGAGCGAGAACGACAAATTCAGTTCGTAAATAACTGGACGCGCATTCGAGGAAATCACACTTTCAAGTTCGGCGTGGACATTCGCTACGCCACTAACCTCCGCATCCCCAGCGATTCCAGCCGCACCGGCATTTTGAATTTCGATGCCGGCGATACTTCCCTCTTGGGGAACAATGGCTTGGGGTTGGCTACTATGCTCCTCGGCGACGTCACTTCGTTTCAGAGGTTCGTAAGCCCGCCAAACGTCCAAGCTATCGGTCACCAATGGCGCGAATTCTCCTACGGCCAGGACACCTGGCGCGTCACCCCCAAGTTCACGATGACCCTTGGCGTTCGCTGGGAAATTTACAATCCAGAGGCCGTCACGGCCAAAGGTAATGCAGGCTTCGCGGATTTGAATAATGGCACCCTTCTAGTGGCTGGCTATGGCGGAGTTTCAAACAATGGTGGGGTGGCCAACACCTTCAAAGCGTTCGCTCCGCGCGTCAGCTTTGCCTATCAACTCGATTCCAAGACCGTTCTTCGCATCGGTTACGGACGTGGCTTCGACATTGGCGTATTTGGTTCCAACTTCGGCCACGCCGTGACGCAAAACTTGCCGATCCTGGCTTCCCAATCGCTTGCGGACTCAAACATAAATCCAGGATTTACCGACAACCGCAGCGCCGTTTTCAACCTTTTGAATGGCCCACCTGCGTATCCATTCGCCGGCCTAATAAACGATCTGAATACGAACGGATATCTTCCATTGCTCGGCCCCGATGGGACCGCTGCCACATATATCCGCCCAAGGGTCCAACGGCTGCCAACGATTGACCAGTGGAACGCCACCGTTCAGCGTCAGATCACTTCGACCCTGAATATCACCGTCAGTTATATCGGCAACAAAGGAACTCACGTGTTTGCCGGCACGGGTCCTTCGTATGGCCTCAACGACCCTGCCATCGGCACTGGCACAAACCCTGTCGTATGCACCGCCGTTGCTCCAGTTACGTGTTCGCTGAACGGATTTAACCCCAGCATACCGGCAAACAAGCGGCGTGAATTCTTTCTAAACGGAGTTTACTCCTTCCCCTACACCGGAACTGGTTATACGCCGTGCTGTTCAGGGGGCGTCGGCAACTATTTTGGCAACGATGCCAACAATAATTACAATGCTTTGCAGATAAAGGCCGAAAAACGAACCAGCTACGGTCTGCAGTTCCTTGCGCATTACACTTTCTCTCGGGCCTACGCATACGACTCCAATTACTATGATGTAAACAAATTCTATGCATACGGTCCAAACCCCGATAATCGGAACCACGAATTTGTAGCCAGCACCATCTATGAGCTCCCCATCGGCAAAGGGAAGCGTTTTATGAGCGATGCCAGCCGGGCGATGGATCTCGCGATTGGTGGTTGGCAGGTAAGCAACACTTTGACCTGGGGCGGCGGTTTGCCCTGGACACCCAGCATAGGGGAATGCGGTGCCATCTCGGATGCCGGACCCTGTCGTCCCAACGCTATCGGAGGCCAAAAACTCCAGACTGGCACGCGGACCGTCGGTGGCGCTATGTACTGGTTCATTCCGGCAGCTCCTCTCTCCTACGGGAGCCAAGTCAGTCAAGCGAACGCGGGCGTTGACTCCTGCACTTTTGCTCGCCCAACCTCAGGTCCCTTCTCCCTTCCGGCTTGCGGCCAGATCGGCAACGCCGGATTCGATTCCTATCGCGGACCACACGTCTTCTACGACGACATGTCGTTGTCCAAGACCTTTAATATCACCGAGCGTTACAAGGCGCAGTTCCGCTTTGACGCCTACAACGTCTTTAACCATCCGGTCTTGGCGTTCAACGGCAACCAGGGCAACACTTGCGTCGACTGCGGCGGTACTGCCGGCCAGATCACGGACATCGAAGGCGATAATTCCCCTGGTTCTCCGACAGGCATGCGCCAGTTGCAGTTCGGGTTCAGGTTCATTTTCTAACAACGCCAGCACACCCCAAACGGACGGGGAGCCCTCACGGGCTCCCCGTTTTTTATGGTCTAATCAGTTTCGCTGTTATTGGAAACAGGTCCCATGTCTAAGGTTTATTGGGCATTATTTGTCCTGCTGAGCAGCTTAACTGTGAGTCGGTCGGCTGGCCCAAATGTGCTCATCCAGGCGCCACAGAGTTCTTCAGCTACCAAGGCTGCTGCATCTGAACCCACCGGAGCCAAGTTCGACGAGTCAAAACGGCTCCTGCAACAGGGCAAGTATGACGAAGCCATTGCGGCGCTTCTTCAGCTCGAGTCAATGCAGCCAGCCACGAAAGGGCTATCCCACGAACTGGGAGCCGCCTACTACAAGAAGGGTGACTTCATCAAAGCAATCGCCTACCTGAAGAAGGCGCTGGGGGAAAATCCAGGGGACAGCGAGGCGGAGCAACTGCTGGGACTGTCGTACTACTTAGCGGGGCGGCCCGGAGAAGCAATTCCGGAGCTGGAAAAAGTGCAGACGTGGTACCCCAGTGCGAATGTGGACGCCTCGTACATTCTGGGAATCTGCTACATCCAGACGAAGGACTACCAGAACGCACGCAAAGCATTTGCGAAAATGTTCGATGTGCCGGCGGACTCCGCGGCGAGCTATTTGTTTACGGCGCGCATGCTTCTTCGGCAGGATTTCGCGCCTGTCGCGGAACAATATGCGCATAAGGCCGTTGAACTTGATCCAAGGCTTCCCTTGGCGCATGAGCTTCTGGGCGAAGTGTACCTCTATCATTCTCAAATCGACGCGGCAATTGCCGAGTTCCAGAAAGAATTGCAGGTCAATCCCGGTTACGCGGCGGCGTATTACAAGCTCGCGGATTGTTATTCACGCGTCCAGAAATTCGACGAGGCGGAGCGGCTTTTGCAGCGCTCGATTTGGCTGGATCCCACCTCGACTGGGCCGTATATCCTGCTCGGTAAAGTTCTGGAGAAAAAAGGCGAAACGCAGCTTGCCGTACGGGCCTTACAGCGTGCGCTGGCCATGGATCCCAACAATCCGATTCCTCACCATCTTCTCGGGGAAGCCTACCGTAATTTAGGGAAAACCGAAGACGCGGAAAGGGAACTCAAAGTGGCCGCTCAATTGGAAGATAAGCAAAACTCCAAGCCCTGATGACCAAGCCGAATCAGACGATATCACGGCGCAAGTTGCTTCGCGCAACATTGGCCACTCTAGTTTTATTGGCTTGCACGTCCGCAACGCCGTCGCAAGAATCCTACGATGAGCCGTGGCGGCCGCAATTTCATTTTACTCCGCCAAAGAATTTCATGAATGATCCGAACGGCTTGGTCTATTACAAGGGCGAATACCATCTCTTCTACCAGCACAACCCGCAAGGAACTGTGTGGGGTCACATGAGCTGGGGCCACGCGATCAGCACGGATATGCTGCACTGGAAGAATCTGCCTGTCGCGATTCCCGAAGAGCCTGGCAAATTCATGATCTATTCGGGCAGCGCTGTAGTGGATTGGCAAAACTCAAGCGGGCTTTGCACCAGCACACAGCCGCAGAATCCTTCCTGCCTGATTGCGATCTACACTGCCGCCAGCAGCGATTCGCAAAAGCAGAATCTCGCCTTCAGCAACGATCGTGGCCGCACCTGGAAGAATTACGCCGAAAATCCCGTCGCCGATCTGAATCGCCCTGATTTTCGCGATCCCAAGGTGTTTTGGTATAAGCCGCAAAAGAAGTGGGTGATGGTGGCGGTCCTTGCTGACGAGAGGAAAGCAGTATTCCTCGACTCGCGAGATTTGAAGACGTGGGCACTGCGGGGCTCCTTTGAAGCGGTGGGCGATCAAAAGGGGCAGTGGGAGTGTCCGGATCTTTTTGAACTCTACGTGGGGGCGAAAGCCGGGGAGAAGAAATGGGTGCTCGTCATAAACCGCAACCCCGGCGCGCCTGCCGGCGGGACGGGCGTTGAATACTTTGTAGGCGCGTTCGACGGCGCGCACTTCGTCGCGGACAACCCCGCCGCCGACCGCTTGTGGGCCGACTATGGCAAGGACTTCTATGCAACGAACTCTTTTTCAGATTTGCCGGTAAAAGATGGGCGACGAATTTGGATGGGGTGGCTCAGCAATTGGCAGTATGCGAATAGCGAACCAACTGCGACCTGGCGCGGAGCACAGTCATTGCCGCGCGAACTTAGTCTGGCTCAATATCCAAATGGAATCCGGCTCGTGCAAAAACCTGTGGTCGAAACGAAACGGCTACGCGAGTCGATCGTACTGAAACTCAAGGATCTTTCGTTTCCAGGAGCAAGCCAGGCCGTGAATGTGGCAAATGTGCATGGCGAGACGCTGGAAATCGAAACCGAACTCGCTCCCGAGGGCTCAAAAGAGATAGGATTCCGCCTGCGCAAGGGTGGAGCGGAAGAGACTTTGTTAGGTGTTAAGGGCAGGGGGAAGGAAATTTTCATAGATCGGACTCGATCGGGAGAGGTTTCCTTCGCGCCGGAATTTGCCGGGCGGCAATCCACAACTGTGCGGCAGAGGGACCGTGTGAAGCTCCGCGTTTTCCTGGACCGGTCGAGCGTGGAAGCATTTGTTAATGATGGCGAGGTCGTGTTGACGGACCGCATTTATCCGTCCCCCGGGAGCGATGGACTTCAGCTCTATTCGGCGGATGGCCGCGGCAAAGTGATCTCGCTCTCCATCTGGCGACTCAGTTCGACATGGCGGTAGCGCCTGAGATTGAGCGGCGTCATTTGAACGCCAAGATTCGGTGGCACCGGGGAATCCCGCTCGTCGATGAAAAAATTCACTACTGTCGGCTTGGGAGAATTGCTCTGGGATATTTTCCCGGGTAGCCGCCAGCTTGGCGGAGCGCCTGCGAATTTCGCTTACATGACGAGTTTGTTGGGTGATGAAGGCATCGTCGCCAGCCGCGTCGGGAACGACGAGCTGGGCGAGGAAGCCAAGCGCCGCCTCGAGTGCCTCGGTCTCAGTTCCTCCTTCATCCAACTAGACACAACGTATCGCACAGGCAGTGTGTTGGTAGAGGTCGATGCGAAGGGCCAACCAACGTTTCATATTGAGGAGCCGGCCGCATGGGACTACTTTGAATGGACCGCCGCCTGGCAGACGCTTGCGCGAAAGGCAGACGCGGTGTGTTTCGGTTCTCTCGCACAAAGGTCCCCGCAATCACGCCAGAGCATCGAGGTTTTCCTAAAGAGCGTTCGGCCGGGAACTACGCGCGTCTTCGACGTGAATCTTCGCCAGTCTTATTATTCCGCCCAGATTTTGGCGGAATCAGCGAAAGTAGCGGACATCATCAAACTAAACCACGATGAGCTGCCGACCGTTGTGCGGTTGCTTGGGTTTCCGTTTCACGACGAAGAGTCCGCAGCGCAGTGGCTCCTACACACTTTCCATACAAAGCTTGTTTGCATCACTCGTGGCGCGCGAGGGAGTTTGCTCGTCAGCGAGTATGCCAAACATGAGCATCCGGGAATTCCCGTGTCAGTGGTGGACACGGTAGGCTCCGGAGACGCGTTCACTGCCGCGCTTGTCTACCACTATCTGCGCCAGGGCTCTCTCGCGGCCATGAACGACGCAGCAAACCGCATGGGCTCATGGGTCGCCAGCCAGACCGGTGCCACGCCGGATCGCGACGAAGCCCGTCTGGAACTGATCCGCTCTCCGGAAGCGTGAGGCATTCCAGAAAAGAATTCTAGTGCCCCGCCACCGGATCCTGCGTAGGTTCCTTCGCGAGCCGTGCGGCCTCGCCTTGCGGAAGTTCGTGCAAGAGCGCCAAGAACACGCCGTTCGTCCAGCCAAAGCCCACAATGTTGACGTGATAGCCGGCGGTCACCTGGGTTTCCGATGAGCGCTTCACGGCGTCATATTTTTCGCGGATGTTGCCGTCGTGCTGGAAATTTTCCATGACCATGGAAAGGAATTTGTACGAAACGCGGTCGGCGTCCTCATTGAATCCATAGCGGCGCATTCCCTCATCGGCCATCAATTGATTGGGAGCCCAGGCGTAGGGATAGTCCCACTGTCCGCCGGTTTCGTAAGGGCTCATCACGAGACCGCCGGGCCGCTCGAATGTGCTGATGTGCTGTACGACGGACCGCGCCTGCTCCCGCGTCGCGATTCCTGCCCACAGAGGATAGAACGTGGTTACGTAGTCATAGGTGGAACGAACCTGCTTCTCGAAATTGTAATCGAAGAAGAGGCCGCGCTCGCTGTCCCACAGATATTTCTGAATACTTGCCTTTCGTTGCTCCGCGCGCTCATGCCATTTTTCCGATTCTGCCTTGCGACCCAGCACGGCGCTGATCTCTTCGAGGTCTTTTTCGGTTTTATAAAGCAGGCTGTTGAGGCACACCGGAGCGAAATGATGCGTGCCCGCCCCATAAGGGCCGAAGCGGAACGAGATATCGAAACCAGACTCGCGCATCGCGCGGTCCCCTTTGTAGTAGTCAGCACTTAGCGCCACCGTTCCTGCTGGATCACAGGCCGGCCGTGCCATGGTTCTGGCAACGTCGCAAATTCGCAACGCAAACAACGGCCCTGCCGCAAGTGGAGAAGGCTTTTCGTCGGTCGATGTTACGAGGTAATCCCTGCCAAGATCCGGCTGGCCCAGAAAATAAGCCGCAACCTGCCGGTAATGCCCCGTTTCATCCTTCACACTTTCCGCCGCCGGACCATTTCCAAAATCGAAATACCGCGATAGCCCGGTCGATCCCGCAAGATGTGGCTCGCTGGTCCAAAGTTCGTGATCCTTGACGGCATAGGAGTACGCTTTTGCGAGCCACTCGGTATTCTGCTGCCCTTTTGCTTTCTCCGCATCGTAGACCGCGAGGATCATGGACGTGAGAAAAGGAGGCTGCGAGCGCGACAAATAATAAGTGCGATTTGCGTTCAACACTCCGCCGTAGTGCTCGATTTCAAAGAAAAAATTCTCCACCATGCCTTTTGCGAGATCAATTCTTCCGTCACGCACAAGACCACGAATGATGAAGTAACTGTCCCAGCCGTACATTTCATTGAATCTTCCGCCGGGCACGACATAGCGATCCTCTAGATAGAGCAGTCCGGCGGGATCGATTTTGGCGGGATCCATCTCTCCGATGTGATGAATCGCCGCAGGCAAATGCAGAACCTGCACCTTGCATTGTTTCTCGAGTTGCTGGACGGAAGCAGGCTCGGCAAAATCGGCGGGAAGATACAGCACGGACTCAGTGGCAAGCTTCGTATCCACGACAGTGGCGCAGTCAGTTAGCGAACGAGAGAGTGAATCCCATCCTGTTGAAATGTAGGCGCGAATTTGCTGCAATCCGTTTCCTTCGGCTTTCGAGTGCTCGCCGGAA
Organism: Candidatus Solibacter sp.; assembly: GCA_035499815.1. GTDB lineage: Bacteria > Acidobacteriota > Terriglobia > Acidiferrales > UBA7541 > Acidiferrum. The sequence continues at coordinate 73,155 of DATJXZ010000070.1, forward strand.
AACGAAGGAGCGGCGTTCAAGAGAAGACCGCAAAGCAAAAGACCGCAAAGTCTTTTCAATTTTTGCATGAGGTGTACACCCCGCGGAGCGTCCTCGGCGGCGCCCGATGCGGCACTAGCAGCATAGTCGCTTGCACGTACCGGAGCAACCATTCCGGCGGCAAAAAATGACCAGGCCAGGAGCAAAAACGGCCGCGCTGATGCCCTTTAAGCCTTGTATCTATAATAGGTTATGGGGATAGGCTCACAATGCCGCCAGTCGCTGAAGCGCGGCGGCAAGCTCACAGCGAACACATCCGAATCAACGAGTAGCCGGCCATAAATTGGCCTGGTAAACACGTGAGACGAAGCCTTGGTCGTGTTCAATTTCATTCTGCAGGAGCAGTCCAAGGCAGAAACCTCCGGGCCTGAGCGAAAAAAAGAAACAGCAAGCCTGCGTTGGGCTCCGCAGAAATAGAGCTCATCCCCCTCGTTTAGCACCATAATCTCCCATTCAGAGTGTCCCAAGCCAGGTACTGCGCGGACCGACCATTTCGAGGTACGATATTAAATTATAGCAGGGCCCGTAGCTCAGCGGTTAGAGCAGCGGACTCATAATCCGTTGGTCCCAGGTTCAAATCCTGGCGGGCCCACCAACCAATTTTTAAGTCGTGCGTTTGCAATTAGTTGGTTTTCCCGCTTGGTGCGTTCTCCTCCAACTCGAGAACATTCGAGAACAAAACTCCCGCGACCCTCTCGTCCGGGCGTTTGTGAAAGTCGGGGGTCAGACGAGCGTTCAGGTCCACACTTTCAGGGCAAGCTTTTTATTCCGTAGCCGACTTCAGAGGGTACTGATTTGCGGCGCGCTGGAAGGGCTGCCATAGCCGGCGAAATTGGAACAAGCTGACCTTTGTGCAGCCGGTATGCGAGGCCGCGCCAAACGATTTTTTCAGAGAAGAATCCCGCGAGCCAAACTACAAAGCTAATCGCGTCGCGAACGGGAACGAGCCACAGGATTCTGGTGAGCCGGCGATCTCCCAGTCCCCAGCTTCCGGTCAGCCAAGTCATGGCGATGCGAAGACTGAGGTAGGCAAGCACAAAAAATGTCGCAAGTGCCGGCGAACCGATCGACAGGCCGACGAACGCTCCAAGCGTAGCCCACGGCAATCCATGAGTGAAGAGGACCCCACGATAGCCCGATGGGCGAGCGCTTTTCAAGGCAATCGACCAGCGCAGCTCGCGATGGAAATATTCTGACAGCGTTTCCTTTGAAAAAATCATGGAGACAGGTTTGGCCATCAACGCCACGCGATGCCCGCGTTGCTCGACTCGCTTGCCAAGCTCGAAATCTTCAGAGTGGTGGTTGGCCATGGCTTCCCAGCCGCCAATTTCCGCGAGGTGCTTCTTGGTGGTCGCCATGGTCCAGCCGAAAGCGAAGCTCAACCGGCGTTCGATTTGTTTTGCCACGAGGGCGGAGGGAGCAGAATCCATGTACATCCCGAGGGCGTCAAGATTGGAGGCGAGGGTTCCAGAGCTCAAACTCTTGTAAAACGCCGTGACGACGCCGACCTGCGGTTCGGCGAAAGGAGCGGTGACCTGCCTAAGATAATCAGGTTCCACGCGGACGTCACTGTCGCTCATGACCAGGAGATCGTATTTCGCTTTTTGAGCTAGCTGGCAAAGATTATTCACCTTATTGCTGGTGCCCACTTGGGGAACATTCGTGATCAGGCGGATTGAGGTCGCGGGGAAATCAGCGCGAAGTTTTTCGATCACTGGAATGACAGGATCGTTTATATCGGACACCGCAAAGACCAACTCGTATTCCGGGTAGTCCAGCCGGCAGAAGCTGGCGAAATTTTCGTAGGCCTCATGGTCTAGCCCGCGCACAGGCTTAAGGATACTCGCGGGGGGCATAAATGGGACTTTCGGTGCAGCGGCTTTACGCGCGCCGCGGAAATAGGAAATTACACAATAGAGAGAGAGAAGGTAGTAAACGAACGGCAGCAACGCCAAACCCAGCACAGCACTGATTACAATCTGCACCTCAACTCCTCAGATTTCGCCCGCCATCTCAAAAATGCAAGCGTACGAGATCATAACCCAGTTCAGCCGGAAAGGCAGGCGCAGGGGATCGTCAACTGATCGTGTAGCCGTGGGCTCGAACAGCTTCTACGGCTTCACTTCGGCTCCCGGCGTCCACTTGTTTCAAGATTCTATGGATGTGATTCCTCACTGTAAACTCAGAAAGATTCAAGTGAGAGGCGATTTCTTTATTCGTTAGACCCTTGGCAACGAGACCGACTAGCTGTTGCTGGCGGAAAGTGAGATCGGGTTTCATAGAGGTCTCTTGGAGAGATGTGCCTCTGGGCGTTTGCGCCACGAAACGGAACAGGGAAGAGCACAGTTGGGGTGGGCAGACGGCCTCACCACGGGAAACGGCCCGCACAGCGCAAACGACATCTGCAGCAGATGCGTCTTCTAATAAGTAGCCGCTCACACCGGAGCGAATGGCGTCCAGGAATTGTTCTTCGTCGGCACCCATGCCAATCACGATGATTTTAAGATTGTTCGGCGCTCCTCTCCTACCCGTTGAATAGGAAGGTAGGCGACTTGGGAGGAAGGAGTCGGTCAGCAAAATGTCACACTGAGCTTCAACAAATTCGCAGGGCGTTTCATCCGACGCGGAAGGTTGTTGAACTACGATAAAATCCGACCTCTTACGGAAGAGCCGAACCAGGGCTTCGCGGAGCAGTCGATTATTAATCAGCAATAGTACGCGAACGGACGAAACGGGGACACAATCGTTCATCGCAGACTCTTTCTTGGCACCCATTACTTTGCTACGAACACCCGAAAAAACAAAGAACCAGGATCTACGCCGCCACCGCCGTGGGAGGATGTTAATTGTTAACCCCACACATGTCAACGGTGAATAGTTTAAGTCTCCTTAATCTAAGTAGAGAGAATTGCCAATTCCTTAACTTAAGTCGCTGCTATCAACTAAAACTCGGACATCCTCCTTAAGCGGATTCTAACCGCTTGCGTTTGTGAACGTTTGCCGCCGTGCCGCAGAGGTCCATTCACGAGCAGCCGATACCAATCGAGCCCAGAATTAAGGTTTCTTTCCCCTCTCTCGAATTTCCGTGCCACGATCATAGTGTTTTGGAGGAATCTGGCCGACGCTAGCAGCCGGAAAGGTACAAGTCTCGATGTGTCAGCGCAAGCGACAAAGAACGACATACGGATCGCAAATCTTTTGTGTCGCATTATGACGCTGTACGTGCTAACTCGTGTAACATGAATAGACATCCTTCCACGGACGCACCTACAAAGGGATAATTCTTTCTCCAGTCTCTATGTCATTGATTTATAAGACGTTGTGTGAAGATAAATTCTACTCACAGGTACGCGTATGATCCAAACGCGATTTTTCATTGACCCGCAAACCTTCCTGTATCATATTTATGGCAATTAGTCGGTATCTCCTTCTCGCCGAGCGCTGGGTTGACCTGCCTATGCATCCGTCCAAAGCCCCGATGATCGAAGAGCGGCTGGATTCTTGGAAAGGTGTGGCGGGGTACCTAAAGCGCGATGTCCGCACCGTCCAACGGTGGGAAAAGAGCTCCGGCCTTCCTGTTCACCGCCTTCATGTGGACAAAGTCGGCTCAGTCTACGCGTACAAATCAGAACTGGACGACTGGAGGAACGACCGGCAGTCCTCTCTTGAATTCAGGCCCCAACCGAATTGGTTGTCGCTGACCAGGGCCAAGATCGCCGTGTTCTCCGCCGTTCTGGCTGTATTTGTTGGTGGGCTGGTCTATCTCCGCCTCCACAAGGCTGTTCAGGACCAACCTGCCCTCCTCAGCTCTCTTGCTGTCCTCCCTCTGGAGAACCTTACCGGTGACCCATCGCAAGAATATTTGTCGGACGGCATTACCGATGCGCTCATCACCCGCTTAGCTCAGCTCCCGGGACTGCGCGTGATCTCAAGAACTTCGACCACACACTACAAGGGTACTCGAAAAACCCTGCCAGAGATCGCTCGCGAATTGCACGTAGCTGCCATTGTCGAAGGATCCGTTACTCGCAGCGAGAACAAGGTTATCCTCTCAGCACAAGTAATTCAGGCAGAGACCGATACACATATCTGGGCAGCCAGCTATTCCCGTCCGAGTCAGGAAATCCCGCAATTGGAAGGGCTCGTTGCCGACGACATCGTTCTCTTGCTTCATGGCCGTCTGCCAACCGAATCTGGAGCGGTGGTTTCTAATCCGCCGACGAACAATCCCGAGGCTTACGAAGCTTATCTCAGGGGCATCTACTTCTTCGAGAAGCAGAATCCCAACGATCTGCAGAGGGCCGTACGTTATTTCGAATCCGCAATCCAGAAGGACCCCGCTTACGCCGCAGCATATGCGGGACGGGCCGAGTGTTTTCTCTGGTTTGCTTTCCTAGATGAGCTGCCCGCATCTGAGGCTTACAGTCGAGCCCAAGAGGCTGTTGGCAAAGCATTAGAGTTGAATGACAATCTGGATACAGCCCACAGTGTTCTTGCTCTCATCGCAAGGCTACGCGACTCTGATTGGCGCAAAGCGGAGGCGGAGTACAGACGTGCGATTGATTTGAATCCAAGCTCCGCTTCCGCGCATCTTGGGTATGCCGACTTGCTGCTGACGCTTGGCAGAGCGGAACAATCCCGGGAGCACGACCAAGCGGCAAGAACTTTCGACCCGCTCTCCATGAAGACTCTCCTCGCGAACCTTGCGCACTCCTACTACCGAAGAGAATATGTTGAAGGATTATCCCAAGCGCGATCCGCGCTTGAGCTCTATCCCGATGCTCCACTGATTCACGTCTTTCTCTCCAATATCTACTTCCAACAAGGAAATGAAGATCTGGCGGCCCAAGAGACCCTTCGGGCAGAGGAACTTTTGGGCGGGAAACCCGAACGTACGGTTTCTCTCCAGTTGGCATACCAAACATCCGGATTTCGTGGGCTCCGGCAAAAAAGGATTCAGCTGGATTCGGAAACTTCCGAGCAACAATCTTCCAATTCTTATAATTTGGCTATCGATTACGCCGGTCTGGGAAACAAAGATCAGGCCATGCGATGGCTGGAGAGAGCGTATCTGGTGCGGGATCCAAAAATCACCGTCATTGGCATTGAACCTGCTTTTGATATCCTACGTTCAGATCCTCGATTTAGAGATCTTACGCGCCGCATCGGGCTTCCACTTAACGTTTCTTGACCATCTTTTGCCAATCCGGCACATCTGAACAGCTGAGAGTGCTTGGGGCGTCGACGATTGCGTTCATAGTATTGCCTACCTCCCAGAAGGTTGCCTTCCTGCAACCTACGGAAAGGCAAAAAGTTCGTGCGGAGGCGGGGTCGCATCCACACGGGTCGTATGGTCATTCGATAGACCTAACATATGTCATTTCTGATGCATATCTAGTGCCCATCCTACCTGCGCTCCTTCGTGATTAGTCCTGCCCTGTGAGTGCTTTTTGGTGCTTACCTCGCTTAGCTGAAACATGGAAACTCATACGGCACGGAGTGTGCCATGGAAAAATCCATTCGGGTCCTCGTGGCGAACCATCCCCGCCTCATGCGCGAAATTGTCCTCACAACCTTTGCCGATCAACCTGACATTGAGATTGTTGGTGAGGTTGCAGACGAATCGCAGATATCTGAGAGTGTGAGGAAAACCATGCCGCATTTCGTGGTCATTGCTCTCGATCAGCCGGGTACGCGGCCGCTCATCTGTGACCTTCTGCTTCGTGAGCATCCGGACGTCCACGTAATCGCGGTGGCGCCGGAGAGCAACTACATTGTGTATTACTGGGCTTCTTTGCAGATTCATTCCAACTCCATTGAAGCGTCCGAAGAAGGAATATTGAGTGCTATGCGAAAGAAGCTTGTCGCAAATGGAGCCAATTGAAGCAATTGAGGCCCGGCACTAAGGTGAAATTATGGTGAATTTCAAGAAATCAAATCACATTCTCTCGAGCCTGGCTTTGGCCTTCTTGTTCTGTGCGCCGATTCTCGCGCAACAGCAAGACGAAAGGGCGCGTCCGGCAGGCCAGCAAGGCAGAAACGAATATGGGGTTGAACAAAGCCCTGACTTGAGCCGGGAAAACCTGGACCGCGTAGCTGCTTCTCCAACGGACATTCGTGGAATCCTGATTTCGAATCAAGGACTGATGGTCGAATTGAAGCGATGGGTAGCCAAAGAGGCAACCGATAACGGCCAAGTCGTCGAAGATTCGAAGCTAACGGATCAAGCTATCTTCGATCGGCTGGAACGGGACATTACGTTTCGATCTGTTGCGACCCGGCTCTTGCAGCGATATGGATACCTGATGCCCACTCCGACTCCAGATTCGGACCTTGCGAGAGAAAGACAATTGGCGCTCCAAGAAAAACAATTAGTACTCCAGGAACGGGCGCGGCGGCTGGTCCAGATTGAGGCTCAGGAAGATGCAAACTCGCTTAAGCCACAGAGAAGTGATCAGGGGCTCGAACGTACTACGACGTGCGATCCGCGCCGGGATGTGGATTGTACTCAGCAAGGTCAGGTGAGCCGGCAAAATACTCGCACTCCCAATGGTTTGTCCGCGCCTGGTTCGAACCCTCAGACAGTGCCCGAACAAGAACCATTGCAGAGTCCTTCTCGGATACTTCGAGCCGACGGATTGCCTCAGGACTCGGACCCGCTTAGCGGGGTTGGGGCTGGCGGTTCACAGCCCGACCTACACTTGACCTCTGGCTCTGTCAATCGCGACCTCGGTCCCCGGATGAACTCCCCATCCGTCGATCAAGGTGCGATGGATGGCTTGCCGTCCGGCCAGAACTTGCCCTCCCTGCCCGTCGATCGCGGAACCACCAGCGATCTAGCGCCACGAAGAAACGGAATGGACCGAACTTCGGGTGCAAGGACTCCTTGGGGAGGTACTAACGAAGAAGAGATGACGCCGGTGAGGATGGTCCATCGCTCGAATCCCTATGCGGATATCCCCTCACTGTACGACATGTACGTGCAAGCCTCTGCTCGTCAGCGGCCCATCGAGCGTTTTGGGCTTGACGTCTTTCGTAACACGACAAATGACCCGCTCGCCATTCCTATGGATCTTCCCGTTGGCCCAGACTATGTCCTCGGCCCCGGCGACAGCCTCGAGATTGATCTCTGGGGTGGAGTTTCGCAGCGGTTGTTCCGCGTCGTTGATCGCGAAGGACGCGTTTCGCTGCCCGAAGCCGGACCGCTCCTTGTGAGTGGACGAAATTTGGGAGATGTGCAGTCGGCAGTTCAACGGGTGCTTCGAACCGAGTATCGGGATGTTTCAGCGGATGTTTCCCTTTCGCGTTTACGAACGGTTCGCGTGTATGTCGTCGGGGACGTTGCGGCTCCCGGCGCATACGACATCAGTTCGCTCTCGACTCCGCTGAATGCCTTGTTTGCCGCCGGCGGGGTAACGGCTCACGGCTCGCTGCGCGCGCTCAAACACTATCGTGGCAAGCAGCTCGTGGAAGAAGTGGATGCTTACGATTTGCTTTTGCACGGAGTGCGGTCCGGCATGGGCCGGTTGGAAAATGGCGACACGCTCCTCGTCCCCTCCATCGGACCTCAGGTGACCGTAGAAGGTATGGTGCGGCGGCCGGCGATCTACGAGCTGCATGGCGAGAGCTCCCTTGCGGACGTGCTCGATCTGGCCGGCGGGATTTTGCCAACAGCCTCGCTTCGGCACATCGAGGTGCAACGCCTCGAAGCCCACGAGAAGCGCACCATGTTGGCCCTGGATCTTTCGCCTACCGAGGACGCGGATTCCGCAAAGAAAAAACTTGATGCATTTAAGGTCAGCGACGGCGATGAAATTCATATCTTTCCGATAGCTCCGTATAACGAAGATGCCATCTACCTTCAAGGACACGTATTGCGGCCGGGGCGATATTCCTACAAGCAGGGGATGAGGCTGTCGGACCTCATCGGTTCGTACAAAGATTTATTGCCGGAACCGGCGGCGCACTATGCGGAAATTGTCAGGCTAAATCCCCCGGACTTTCACCCAAGCGTAGAAAGTTTCGATCTGACGGCGGCTCTGGCCAATCCGGCCTCCGCGCCGAAACTGGAGCCGCTGGACACGGTTCGCATCTTCAGCCGGTACGATTTTCAGCCTGCTCCGGAGATTTGGGTTGGCGGCGAAGTTCGTGAGCCGGGAAAGTACCGCACGTCCGGTCAAGCTCACTTAAAGGACGCGGTTTATCTCGCGGGTGGAGTTACACAGGATGCTTCACTCGACTCGGCACAACTCTTCCGTACACAGCCAGACGGCACGTTGAAAATTTTAAGTGTCGACCTCCGCGAAGCCCTGGCGGGAAATCCAATTGATAACATATTGATTGAACCTCGTGACCGTTTGCTGGTGCACCGCAATCCAGCTCGAGTCGATCCTCCGACGGTTTACATCACCGGTGAAGTGGCCAAGCCGGGGCGTTATCCCCTCACCTCGAACATGCACGTCGAAGATTTGGTTCGCGTAGCCGGTGGAATCAAACGCAGCGCCTATACCGAAAGTGCGGATCTTTCCCGCTTCGACCCGAACGCCTCTCGAACGACCCCGAGCGACCGTTTGGACGTAAACCTCACGGCCGCCATGAGCGGAGACGCGAAGAACGACGTGCCCCTGCGCGACGGAGACGTTCTGACGATTCGGCAGCTCCCTCGATGGAACGATATTGGTGCGGCCATGACCGTTCGAGGAGAAGTTCTGCACCCGGGCACTTACGGCATCGAGCCGGATGAGCGTCTGAGCTCGATTTTGGCCCGATGCGGTGGGTTCGGTCCAGAAGCGTATCCCTACGGCGCGGTCTTGGTTCGAAAAGAAGTGCATGATTTTGAAGTCAAGTCACATGTGGAGCTAATCCTGCGCCTCAAGGCCGAACAAGACTATTTACGGACCTTGCCCGAAACGGATGCGGATCAGAAGAACGCGAAACTCACAGCGATTGCGCAGACGCAATCCACACTTGACCAGCTTCAAGCCGCTGCGCCAATCGGGCGGGTTGTCATTCATGTGCGATCGGATGTCCATTCTTGGCGGAATACTCCGGCGGACATTCCTGTCCGGGATGGCGACACACTGATCATTCCCAAGAGCGCGAACTACGTGACCGTGTCCGGTCAAGTGTTTAACTCCACCGCGGTAGCATACCTCCCCGGCAGGAGCGCCAAGTGGTACCTCACTCAAGCCGGAGGCCTAACGCAGCTCGCAGATAAGAAGGCTGTGTTCGTGATCCGCGCCGACGGCTCCGTGATCTCCGCAAAAAACAACAGCAGTGGTTGGTGGGGGGGCGATCCGATGAGCGCGACCCTGCGAGCGGGGGATTCCATCGTGGTACCTGAAAAGCCGCCAAAGATCGGTGGTCGTAACTGGGCCTTGATCATGCAAACGGCGCAGGTGGCTGCGTCTGTAGCTCTTGCAGCTGCGTACATTCATCCGTGATGAAGGGTGTCCAGAATGCGGAGGTGTCTTATCTTGCTGGCGTTTAGCTGGGCAACATCGAATCTGACGCTGACAGCGACAGTTGCCAGACCTGCAATGCCGCAAGCGCAGAAGCAGGACGGCGGAGGTTCGAAACTTGGTGCTTCGAATGCAGACGCAAAGGGGAAAAATACGAAAGAGAAAACTGCAGACGACCAGGACCCGTCTTCTCCTCCTCCACGGCCACACGGGGTGAAAGCGTTGGGAAAGGAGTTTTTGCTCGATCAACAACAGATCTGGACAAGTCCGGCAAAGCTACGGCTTTCGGATACGCAATGGCTCGTGCCTTTGAGCGGCATAACGGCCGGGCTCTTCGTGACCGATAGCGATTACAGCAGGCACATTTCCAACAGCCCAAGCACCATCAGCCGCTACAAGAATCTTTCGAACGCCGGAATAGGAGCCCTCGTTGGCGGTGCAGGTGGGATGTGGTTGTTGGGTCACGTGAAGCACAACGACCACTGGAGCGAAACGGGCTTCCTTGCCGGTGAAGCCGCGTTGAATAGCTTGGTAGCAGTCGAATCCTTTAAGTATTCGCTGCGGCGTGAGCGGCCTTACCAGGGCGATGGAACCGGGCCATTTTTTCAGAGTGGTGGAACCTCTTTTCCATCGGAGCATGCTGCTGCAGCTTGGTCTGTTGCAGGCGTCATTGCACATGAATATCCCAGTCCTTTCGTCAAAATCATGGCTTATGGTCTGGCGTCACTTGTGGACTACTCGCGACTTCGCGCACGCCAGCATTTTCCTTCTGATGTCTTCGTCGGCAGCATGATGGGCAATCTGATCGCACAGAATATCTACAGCCGAAACCACGACCCCGAACTTGGCGGCGAGGCTTGGCGCTCCGTCAGCCAGCTCTTTCGCACCAATGGAAATCTCACTCCAAGCAATATGGGCTCGCCCTATGTCCCCATGGACAGCTGGGTCTATTCCGCATTTGATCGCCTCGCGGCAATGGGTTATGTGAAGAGCGGAATGTTAGGTATGCGCCCGTGGACACGCCTGGAATGCGTCCGGCTGCTCAACGAAGCCCAAGCTCATAACATCGAATACAGCAGCTCATCCGAAGTCGAAAAAGCATTTGCGCAACTCTCGAACGAATTTGCAGGCGAGATGCGCGAGATGAGTGCAGGCGACAACAGATCGGCGAAGGTGGAATCGCTCTACTCCCGTTTCGCCGGTATCTCGGGTCAGCCCCTCACAGACGGATTTAACTTTGGACAGACAATTGTCAGCAACTACGGCAGACCTTACCAAGAGGGATTGAATTCCGCCGACGGATTCTCTGCATGGGCCACTGAAGGCCACTTGGTAGCTTACGTGCGCGCGGAATACCAGCATGCCCCGTCAGCTCCTGCTTTATCCGCAAGCGCTCGACAATTCATATCCACCAGCAACAGTCTTCCCATTGTTCCTCCCACGCCATTCGCCAGCGTGAATCGGTTTCAACTATTGGACTCTTATGTTGGTCTGAATTTTTCCAACTGGCAATTTACGTTCGGCCCGCAAACTTTGTGGTGGGGCCCCAGTCTCGGCGGGCCACTGATGTTCAGTGATGACGCAACTCCCGTAAACATGCTTCGCATCAATCGCGTCTCGCCGTTCAAGCTTCCTAGCATCTTGGGTTGGCTGGGACCGTGGCGCTTGGAGACGTTTCTCGGACAGCTGACAGGGCATGATTTCGTCTTCCAGACCAACACGGGCCTGGTGGGCCAGTTTGGCCAACCCGTAGGTCGTCAGCCCTTCTTAGACGGAACCAGATTCAGTTTTAAGCCCTTGCCGAATTTTGAGTTAGGGTTTTCCCTCACCGTGGTTTTTGCAGGTGGTCCCACTCCTTTAACTACACACACTTTCCTTAAGTCCTATTCCGCCGGACAAGGAACTTTGGGCTCCACTGGCACCAGCGAGGACCCAGGGGACCGCCGATCTGGACTCGACTTTACATTCCGAATCCCGGGCGTGAAAGATGGGTTGAGTTTTTACTCGGAAGCATTTGTTGAAGACGAGTTTTCACCCATCGCATATTGGCGCAATGCCGCGACGTGGTCTGGGTTGTACTTAGCGCAAGTTCCCAAGCTCAACAAGCTGGATTTTCGAGTCGAGGCAGGCTATACGGATCTTCCTAGCGGCCTCCAGAATGGCACTCCTACCTCCCACTACACGCCTGGGATTTTCTACCAGAATGATCGATATCCCGAGGGATCCTATTTGAATGATGGCTATCTTCTCGGAAATTGGATGGGCAGACAGAGTCAGGGCGTGCAAGCATGGAGTAACTATAGATTTAGCCCGCGGAGTTTTATTCAGGCCAGCTTCAGGCATCAAAAGGTCAGCCAGCAATTTATGCCAGGCGGGGGCACGCTAACCGATGTATCAGTAGGAACTGACTTTTGGCTACGCGATGACTTAAGCGTGTCTGGCACTATCCAGTACGAGCGTTGGCTATTCCCGATCATCGTTCCTGGAGCCCAGACTAACTTAACAACTTCCTTGCAATTGGTCTTCTGTCCGCAGTCTTGGAAATTTTAGATGGGAATCGTTAGCTGGCTGGGATGCAGCGAACATTCGATCCCGGGAGCGGAAGACAGCGAAGGGAAGTACGAGGCTCAGAAGAAGCGTGATGCAGACGGCCACCAAACAGCAGCCTGAGATCGCACAGGAACCGGTTGGGGGAGAGGTTTCACTCCCGGAAATGCAGCTCGAGGATTCGCGCGAGTGGCAAGCGGCGCAGTTACGTCTACTCTGGAGACGTCGCCGGTTCTTTTTCCGAGCTGTGGGAGCGGGCCTCCTCGTCTCAACGCTGGTCGCGTTCTCGATTCCGAAATCCTATACCTCGACTACGCAGCTCATGCCGCCGGATCCTCAATCCACCTCGGGGATGGCGATGATGGCGGCGATGGCAGCAAGAGAGGGTGGAGGCTTGGCAGGCGTAGCGGGAGATCTGCTTGGTCTTAAGAGTTCGGGTGCCTTGTTTATTGGCGTTCTGAGAAGTCAAACGTCGCAGGACCGCCTGATACAACAATTCGACTTGATGAGAGTCTACGGTGTTCGCCTAGTCGTGGACGCGAGGCTGAGACTCGATGAGAACACATCGATTTCGGAAGACCGTAAGAGCGGCATCATCACTATCAGTGTTACCGATCACAGTCCTCAGCGTGCTGCAGCCCTCGCAAGTGCTTACGTAGATGAGTTGAACACGCTCGTTTCCGAACTCTCCACTTCATCCGCTCACCGCGAACGAGTGTTTCTCCAGGAGCGGCTCGAGGTCGCAAAGCGCGATCTCGATGAAGCTTCTAACCAACTCGCGCAGTTTTCCAGCAAGAACAATACGCTCGACATACAGACCGAAGGCAAAGCTATGCTCGACGCGGCGGGTACTCTAGCAGGACAGCTGATCGCCGCGCAGGCGGAGCTCGAAGGTCTCCGGCAGATATACACCGACAATAATTCTCGTGTTCGTGCCTTAAACGCGCGCGTCGTGGAACTTCGCAAACAGCTCGATAAACTTGGTGGTACGCAAGGCAACGCCGCAACCGCCGCCGCTGGGAATCGTACTGCTGCACTCGGCGCCGATCCGCCCCCAGGGCAAACTGCCGGCGTACTGTCGTCAGGCAAGATCGGGGACATGCCCTTTCCTACGATTCGCAATTTGCCTTTGCTGGGTGCGAAGTACGCGGATTATTACCGCCGCGCGAAAATTCAGGAAACCGTCTACGAGATGCTGACCGAGCAGTACGAACTCGCTAAAGTGCAAGAGGCAAAGGAAACTCCCAGCGTCAAAGTGCTGGACCCGGCCAAAGTTCCGGAGAGGAAATCGTTTCCTCCACGCTTGGTGATCATGTTTCTAGGCACTTTCTTGGTTTGCGCCATGTCTGTGGTGTGGGTGCTCGGAGCGGCGCGCTGGGAAGAGACCGATCCGCAAGATCCGCGCAAGGTATTCGTTCAGGAAGTGAGCGGTACGCTGAAAGCGCGGATTCCATGGATGCACACAAATGGAACCAGTCCGAACGGAGCAGGGGCGACCGCAGCAGACGCGCGTAGTCAGGAAGATAAGTTTGGGCGGGACAGCGATTTGAAGGATAAATAGCCTCGAATCGTCTGTAACGTGTTGTAGATAAATAGGATAAGTATGAATTGGCCCTGTGGCTGACGGGGCGAAGCTGTATCCGGAGTTGGACATGGTGTTCTCAGCATCGACGATCGCTGTAGGCATGACGACAGCGCAACCCCGTGGGGTTGCGCTGCCAGCGGCTTGGGCGGAACAGCACTGGTACGCGGCGTACACCTGCGCTCAGCATGAGAAACGTGTCGCGGCGGAACTGGGGATACGCGAGGTGGAACACTTCCTCCCGCTGTACAATTCCGTGCGGCGGTGGAAGGACCGGCGCGTGCAATTGGAGCTGCCCCTGTTTCCGGGATATGTGTTTGTGCGGCTGGCGCTGCGGGACCGGCTGCGCGTGGTGCAGATTCCGAGCGTCGTGCGGCTGGTCGGATTCACTGGTCTGCCCACAGCGCTGCCGGATGGGGAGATGGAAATTCTGCGTTCGGGAATTTGCCAGAGCTTGCGTGCGGAACCGCATCCTTTTTTGACGGTTGGCCGGCGAGTGCGAATCTGCGGTGGTCCTTTCGCAGGGCTCGAAGGGATCCTGAAACGAAAAAAGGGGAATCTGCGGGTTGTCGTTTCGCTGGAGCTGATCCAGCGGTCGTTGGCAGTGGATGTGGATGCCGCGGACGTTCGGCCAGCGGTTGGATAAGCGGGGCACCCCCTCCCCCAGGGATTTTTTCGTAAGTGTTGATTCCAAAGGGTTTTAAGTTCAACGTTTTGGAAGTGTTCATTCCATAGAGGTTACAGGGAGATTTTGCGGAAGTGCGGATTCCAAAGGACTTACGGGGCGAGGCGACTTTTAACATTCAATATGTTAACGCCTAAGTACAAAGTTGTCAAGCACCAAAAGAGTACGAAATCGGAGCAGAGCGCGGCAGGGATTACGGGATTACGGGAAGAGCAACCGAGGGGTTTACGAAATTACTGCGGAAAGCGGAGATGAACGAAACGCCGAATAATCTCAACGGGCCAGACGGGCCTAAGGGGCATATCGGACACCTGACCGGCGGGCGCCTGCTGGCGAGAAACACGATTTGGAACCTGGTGGGCAGCGGCGCGCCAATGATCGTGGCAGTGTTCTGCATTCCTATTCTGATCCGAGGATTGGGTACGGAGCGCTTTGGAGTTCTGACGCTTGCCTGGGCGCTGATCGGCTACGCGAGCCTGTTTGACCTGGGGCTGGGCCGGGCGCTCACGCAAATGGTGGCCAAGAAACTCGGCGCCGGGGAAGACCGGGAAGTCCCGGCGCTGGCGTGGACGTCCCTGCTGCTGATGCTGCTACTTGGCGTGGTAGGCGCTGTTGGAATCGGTATCCTCTCGCCGTGGCTTGTTCATCGCGCACTGAATGTGCCAGGCGCACTGCAGCGGGAGACGCTGCAATCGTTCTGGTTGTTGGGGCTTTCGCTTCCTTTCGTAATCACGACGGCGGGTCTGCGCGGCTTGTTGGAAGCTCACCAGCGTTTTGGTCTGATCAACGTGCTGAGGATTCCGATGGGGGTGTTCACGTTTGCCGGGCCGTTGCTGGTCCTACCGTTTTCAAAGAGCCTAGTTCCAGTGGTAGCTACGCTGGTTGCGGGAAGGATCGTTGCGTGGGCCGCTCATCTTCTGCTCTGCCTGGGGGTTCTGCCAGAATTGGGCCGGGCTATTGCATGGGACCACTCTGCAGCCGGCCCGCTGCTGCGCTTCGGCGGCTGGATGACCGTCAGCAATTTGGTCAGCGCACTGATGGTCATGATCGACCGCTTTTTGATCGGTGCGCTTGTCACACTGACCGCGGTCGCTTATTACGCCACGCCCTATGAGGTGGTGACAAAGCTTTGGCTGATCCCAGGGGCACTGGTCGGGGTGATGTTTCCGGCGTTTTCAACCAGCTCGGCGCAAGACCGCAACCGGACCGCCGTTCTTTTTCGCCGGAGCGTGAAGTGCATATTGTTGGCGCTGTTTCCGTTAGTTCTTTTGCTTATTGTTTTGGCGCGGGATGGGCTAAGAATTTGGCTTGGGGCTGAGTTTGCGACGCACAGCGTCCACGTGGTTCAGTGGCTTGCAGTCGGAGTATTTATCAATAGCCTAGCTCTCGTACCTTCCGCGCTCGTACAGGGAGTGGGAAGGCCCGACTTAACAGCCAAGCTGCAAGTTCTTGAGTTGCCGGTCTACTTGGCAGCGCTGGTTTGGCTGACCAAGGCATACGGTATTGAGGGTGCTGCGATCGCCTGGACAGGTCGAGTGACTCTTGATGCCTTGATTCTCTTCATAATGGCGCGGCGATTGCTGCCAATCGAAGTTTCTTGGCGGCCGCAAACCGCATTGCTGACAGCCCTGGGGCTAGCGGCGCTGGCGCTGGCTAGCCTGCCGCAGGGGCTGCTAGTAAAGAGCGCGTTCCTACTGGTAACGATTCTCGGCTTTGTGCTGGTTGCGTGGTTTAAGGTGCTCTCACCGGAAGAGCGGGAACTTGCGTTGAATTTCATTTAAGGGACCTAGAAGATAACGAGAGCATGAGGAAGCTCCCCATCTCGGTGGCGATGTGCACTTACAACGGTGCGCGCTTCCTGCCCGAGCAGTTGGAAAGCATCGCCGCTCAGGCAAGGCTCCCCGATGAGCTGGTGGTGTGCGACGACCGGTCCACCGATGAAAGCGTTGAGATCGTGAAGGGTTTTGCCCGTGATGCGCCGTTTTCAGTCCGGCTCGAAATCAATGAAGGGAACTTGGGTTCGACGAAGAATTTTGAAAAGGCCATCGGGTTTTGCCACGGAGAAATCATCGCGCTTGCGGACCAAGATGATTCGTGGCATGCCGAGAAGTTGAGAAGCATTGCCAGCGTTCTCGAGAATAATGAGCGCGTCGGCGCGGTCTTCAGTGACGCTGGGTTAATCGACGACGACTCTCTGCCGCTACCCGGGACTTTGTGGAGTTCGTTTCTTTTCAGTTCGAGCGAGCAGAAGAAGTTCGAACGGGGGCAAGGTTTAAAAGTGCTTCTTAAGCATGCCACGGTTACAGGCGCGACCATGGCATTCCGAGGTGGGTTCCGAGGCTTGATACTTCCGATCCCGCCAAAGCAGGTTCACGACCATTGGATCGTTCTCCTTATTGCCTCTGTTTCACAAATTGCTCCCATTAGGAGTCCTCTGGTGAGATACCGGAGACATCCGGATCAACAGATTGGTCCAGGCGCCGACTCACTTTGGCAAATGATCCGTCTCTCAACGGATGCGGGACGCGATGGGTACTTTGGCGAGGTCGAGAGGTTCAACGAAATCTGTGGTCGCCTGGTCGGTCGCAGTGAGATGTTTCATCCACATCCTAACGCGCTGCGTCTGATACGGCAAAAAATCAGACACCGAGAGACGCGAGGAAGGTTGCCAAACTCCAAGTTCTTGCGGCTCCCGCTTCTCATTCGCGAAATCGCTACGTACCGTTACTGGCGATATTCCAACGGGATCGGGAGCGTTGCTAAGGATCTGCTGGTCTAGATCGCTTTCTACTGTGAGAAAAATATCCTTAAATCGGGCAACGCCGCCGCTTGTCGCACCCTCTACTTGGCAGGCCAGCAGCGGCGGATGCTTGACGAAAGCCGGACAGACCGACGTTGCGATGCGACACCTCTCAAACCGCACGCTGTTCGCTCTCATGCTATTGCTCGGCTTGTATTTCCCTAGTTCCGTTGGCGGAGACTTGTCAGTCTCGCTGTATCGTGCATCGTTTGCGGTGTCGGTAATCGTTCTCGTCATTCTAGCGTTGCGCGTCGGCGTTGATGAGTACATTCTCCTTTGGTTTAGTGGTCCGATCGTGATCTGGCTGGGTTTATGCACTCTGCCGGCGTTGTTTCAGCTTTCTGTCCTCACGGTTTCGCCCTTGGCCATTTTCTGCCCGTTGGCATTCTTGCTTTCAGTTCAAGTAGGTAAGTTGCGATGCGGGAATCTCACTCGCGTTCTGATAGTCGTGAGCATCGCTAATGTGTGCCTCGGGATTGCCATGCTCACGGTTGGTTCGGTAGCAAACTTTATGGCGGCACACTACAACGATTTCATCGACGGGTTGGTGGGTGATATGATCGCGGCCAATAAGCCGGTCCTGACTTTTGCAACGCACTCGCTCGCTGGCACGTTTTCATACCTATTCTTCTGGCTGAATTTCCGCACCTACCAGAAAACGGGGAACAGGCTGCATCTTGCTCTGGCGATTCTTCAGATCGCAATCTGTATCGCCTTGATGTCAATAACTTCAATTGGATTCGCAGTTTTGGCCATAGCGGAACTTGCCTGGAACTTCCGTTGGTCATCCGCGTTGTCCGCTATTGCAGCATATTTCCTAATTCCGACATCACTCAAAGAAACGATTGGCACTCTATTTCTCTCGGACATCTGGTTCCGCGAGGGGGGAGGCTTTCGTGCACGCTATGTGGGGACCGGTACCTTGGCAAGTGCGTTTGCCTACATCCAGCATCATCCATTCTCACCAATCGGCCTAATGTTTTCGCATAATCTCTTCGATGAAGGCGCTCAAACTGACTCCGGTCCCCTTCTATATTTCCTTCGAGGCTCGTTTATCCTAGTCTTTCTGATTTACGCTGGCCTGTTTCTATTCCTTCGGCGCAATCTCCGTGATAGGTGGGAGTGCTACAGGCTTTTCTTTGTCATCCTCGTTGCCGAGGTCGGCTTTTCAGTAATCACCTATTCGCGCACATACCTGTTGCTGCCAGCCTTCGTGATTTATCTCAATTCGTTACCAGCCGCTTCGTTCGTCCGGGCCGCGAAGTTAGAGTCTGTCCCATTGCCGGACCGAGCCGGTACGGTGCCCCAACTGCAGACATAGACTGAAAGTCGAGAGCCGTACGTTGATCGTCAAACGCGTTGTTAGTGTTCTTAAAGCCGGCGGCGTAGGCGCTGTGCTGAACGCTGCTGCGCGCCGCATCCGCACGCCACACGCCCGGTGCTTTGCCGTATGCCGAGAACTGGTGAGGGAAGGAACAGGCGTTGAGATTGGAGGCCCGAGCTCCATCTTTGCGTGGGGCGGCCTCATCTCGGTGTACCCGCACGCCAGCCGGATTGACAACGTCAATTTCGCGAGTAAGACAATCTGGGAAGATGGGACTAGAGAAGGCAACTCGTTCCGCTTTTCTTCAAGGAAAGCGCCCGGACAGCGATTCATCGGCGAAGGAGCCGACCTCAACGCAATTCCGAGCGGCAAGTACGATTTCGTCTTGTCGTCGCACATGCTCGAACATACCGCAAACCCGTTGCGCGCCCTGGGGGAGTGGAGGCGAGTGCTGAAGCCGGGCGGGGCACTGGTTCTGGTGGTGCCCGCACGGGACGGTGCATTCGACCACCGGCGGCCGATCACTACACTGTCGCATCTGATTGAAGACTACGAGAGAAACGTGGGTGAGGACGACCTCACGCATCTTGCAGAAGTGTTGCAACTGCACGACCTGGCAAAGGATCCGGGAGTAGCCGATGCGGGGGCGTTCCGCGAACGGGCAGAGCGAAATCCTGAGTTCAGAAGCCTCCACCACCATGTGTTTGACATGCGTCTGGCAGTGGATGCCGTGTTCCATGCCGGGTTTGAGCCATTGGCTGCGGAAGGGTTGGAACCCTACCACATCGTAGTGCTGGCGCGAAAGCCTCTTGCTGGGACCGCAGCCCGCTCGATAGACGGAGAGACGTTGCGGGAAGCGCTGAGGACTAGTCCGTTCCGGTCTGACCGCCAAGCTTCGTGAATTCCCAGGACGTGCTGGCGGTGGTTGTCAGTTACAACGGCTTGCAAAAGACCAGGCAGACCGTGGAGGCCCTGCGAGGGCAAGTGGGACACATTCACATCGTGGATAACGGGTCAAACGCGGAGTCGCTTGGGGTGCTAGAGGAGTTGGAGCGTGAGCCGGGAATTGGCGTGGAGCGTTTAGGAGAAAACCGCGGGATTGGGTACGCTTTGAATCGCGGGGTGGGGCGCGCGAGAGAGATGGGTTGTACCTGGCTGCTGACGATGGACCAGGACAGTGTGGTGGATGGCTCGATGGTCGAGGCGTACCGGAGAGCGCTCGAACAGGATCAGGGGATGGTATGTCTGACGCCGCGGCTCATCGCAAGAAGCCGCAATAAGGATACGCTCGGCGGCGTAATCAGTTACGCGATTACTTCAGGCAATCTGGTGCGCGTCAGCGTGTTCGATCAAATCGGATTGTATGACGAAGGCTTCTTTGTGGACTGCATCGATTTTGATTTCTGTCTGCGTCTCCGGCGTGCCGGATATTCGATATATCGGGTGCCTGGTGCGTTGATGGAGCATCAGTTGGGAGACTCGGTTGATCTGCCCAAAGGCGTGCAGAAGTACTACGCCCGGCATTCACCGGTCCGGCGCTACTACATGTATCGCAATTTCATGTATACGGCGGAACGGCATTTTTTCACATTCCCGGGATTCATTTTCAAGCTAGGTATCTCCTCAGTGCTCCTGCTATTGCTCATCGGCGTTCTGGACGCCAGTCCGCTTGCGAGTTATCGAGCTGTCGCGAGGGGCTTGTGGGACTATGCCGCACGGAAGGACGGGCCGTACGTGGGGCGCGCCGAATGAAGATCGGTTACGTGTGCACGAACTACAAGAATTCAGCGTACACGCGGGAGGCAGTGAGCTCGCTGCTGAAAGACGGAGAGAATGAATATCGAATCGTGGTAGTGGACAACAATTCGGACAGCAAGAATGTCGAGGAGCTGAAAAGCGTCGCCAGTGAATTTCAGAACGTTGAATTGCTATTGAACAAAGAGAATGTGGGCTATTTCAGGGGGCTGAATGACGGCATACGGCATTTGAGGGCCAGTCAACCGGATATCCAGATGATGGTTGTCGGGAACAACGATTTGGTGTTTCCGGCCGAATTTGCCGAG
Organism: Candidatus Solibacter sp.; assembly: GCA_035499815.1. Classification (GTDB taxonomy): domain Bacteria; phylum Acidobacteriota; class Terriglobia; order Acidiferrales; family UBA7541; genus Acidiferrum. Next base: position 93,656 of record DATJXZ010000070.1, read on the forward strand.
GCAATCCGCAGGAACTTGACGCTATTTGAGAAGTATCCTGTGGTTTCACCGGACATCGTAACGCTGGATGGGGTACACCAAAATCCGCACGTCATCCAAAGGATCAGCAAGTTTCGCGAGTTCATTTACAACCTGTATTACGCAAACTATTACCTAGCGATCGGCATCCGGAAGCTGGCGAAGCTGACGCGGAGCTTCACGGACAGGCGAGACGAGACTTACCACGACGTTGCGCAGGAAATTTACCAGGGTTATGGAGCGTGCTACGTACTTGGGCCGGTATTCTTCCGCCATTTCGAAGAGCTATGGGCGCCGTCCTTTCTGATGCACGAGGAATTCTTTTTGAGCAAACAGTTAAGCGATAAGGGAATGAGCGTTTATTACGAGCCGTCGATTAAAGTCCAGCATTGCTGCCACGGGGCCATGGCCACAATTACCAGCAGGAAAGCCTGGGAAGCTGGGCGGGCGGCACAAAAGATTTACCGGCAGCACGTGAGGATCCTTGGTTGAGCTGAGGAGTGCCGTGAAACGCTATCAAATCTGCACAAATTGCGTGATGGACACGTCCGATCCCAAAATTACGTTTGACGGGCAAGGGAGGTGCGACCATTGCGCGAGTTTTTATAAAAGCGTGTTGCCGAAATGGCAGCCGAACGAGGTGGGGAGGAAAGTTCTCGAGAAGAAGATCGAGCATATCAAGAAAGCGGGAGCGGGAAAGGATTTCGATTGCATCATCGGGATCAGCGGAGGAGCGGACAGTTCGTACTTGACGTATCTGGCGAAAGTGGAGTTCGGACTACGGCCGCTGGTGTTTCATGTGGATGGCGGGTGGAACTCGCAGGTCGCGGTCAACAACATTGAGAAGTTGATTGACAACCTGGGGCTGGAATTGTTCACCGAAGTGATAGATTGGAAAGAGATGCGGGACCTGCAACTGGCGTTTTTTAAGTCGGGCGTGCCGCATATCGATTTGCCGCAAGATCATGCATTTTTTGCAACGATGTATAAATTCGCGGAAAAACATAGGGTCAAGTACATCCTGACCGGCGGGAATATTTCGACGGAGTGCGTGAGGAATCCGCTGGACTATTTTTATTATGGGACGGATTTGTGGCAGATCCGGGATATTCACGGGAAATTCGGGCAAGCGCCGCTGGTGAATTTTCCGTTATCGGGGATTCTGAGGCACAAGGTTTATTTGAGGTATTTCAAGGGAATCGAGGTGGTCAAGCCGCTGGACTACTTGCCGTATATCAAGAAGGATGCGATGAAGCTGCTCAGCGACAGATTCGGATGGCAGATTTATGCGCGCAAACACTTTGAGTCACGATTTACGAAATTCTACGAGGGATATTGGCTGCCGGTTAAGTTCGGGTTCGATACGCGTAGGGTGCAGTATTCGAGCTTGATACTGACCGGGCAAATGACGCGTGAGGAGGCCCTGGCGGACCTGGCGCAACTGCCCTACGACGAGAAAACCATTGGACATGATTTTGAGTACATCTCGACGAAGCTTGGGATATCCGTCGCCGAGCTGCAAGGGTACATGGAAGCGCCGGGGAGGTCGTACAAGGACTATAGGAATCAACTGTACTTGTTTCTGGTGGGCGCTCGCGTGATGCAGATGATGGGGCTGGAGGAAAGAGCAGCGAAAAGGTGATTTCAATAGTCGATTACAGGGTTGGGAATATTCAGGCAATCGCGAATATCTACAGGCGTCTGAATATTCCAGTGGGAATTGCACGAACGGCGGAGCAACTGGCTAGTGCGGAAAGAGTGATTCTGCCAGGGGTGGGTTCCTTTGATTGGGCAATGGCGCGGCTGAATCACTCGGGGTTGCGAGACGTGTTGGACGATTTGGTGCTTTCGAAATGCAGGCCAGTGCTGGGGATTTGCGTGGGCATGCAAATGTTGGCCAAACGAAGCGAAGAGGGTTCGCTTGAAGGGCTGGGATGGATTGATGGCGAGGTGAAGAAATTCGAGCGCGCGGCGGCAACGCAGCAGGCATATCTGCCGCATATGGGATGGAACGACGTTGAACCGCGATGCCAGGAGTGCTTGTTCAAGGGCATCGGAGCGACGGGCAGGTTTTACTTCTTACATTCGTATTATTTTGTGCCGAAAGATCCGAGCATGATCCTTGGAGTTTCAGACTACGGCGGTCCTTTTGCATCTTGTGTTCACGCCAAGAACGTTTTTGGTGTTCAGTTTCACCCGGAAAAAAGCCATCAATGGGGCATCCAGCTGCTGAAGAATTTTGCGGAGATGTAAGGATGTTGCGGCCACGAATTACACCATGTCTTTTGGTTAAGAACGGCGGCCTTGTAAAAACCGTCAACTTCAGCAATCCGAAGTATGTGGGCGATCCGATCAACGCCGTGAAGATCTTTAACGAGAAGGAAGTTGATGAAATTATCGTGGTGGACATTGATGCTTCCGTGCAGCAGAAAGAACCCGACTACATGCTGATCAAAAATCTTGCCGCGGAATGCCGGATGCCGCTATGTTACGGCGGGGGTATCAAAACAGTCGAGCAGGTCGAAGAAATCATCAGCCTCGGTGTGGAGAAGGTAGCGATTAGTTCGGCGGCGATAAGCAATCCCGAGCTCATCGCGAAGGCGGCTGAGGTCGTTGGCAACCAGAGTATCGCGGTGGTCATGGATGTGAAGAAAGCCGGTGCCCGTGAGCAGTATGAGATCTTTATCCATAACGGTAAAAAGGGGACTGGCGCCGATCCCGTCGACTTTGCCAAGACGGCTGAGCATCTGGGAGCGGGGGAGCTGATCATCAATTCGATAGATTGCGACGGTCAAATGAGGGGGTATGACCTTCATCTCGCAAGAAAGGTGCGCGGGGCCACCAACCTTCCGATCACGATTCTAGGAGGGGCAGGGTCACTGAAAGATATTGCAACTCTGATTGAATTATTTGGAACGATTGGTGCCGCAGCGGGGAGTCTGTTTGTGTTCAAGGGGAGCTATCGGGCAGTTCTGATCAATTACCCGAACCGGACGGAAAAGGATGCGCTGGTGCCACACGTGAGTAAGGCTGCAGTGTGAGGAAGGTCAACAGGGTGTTCTCTTTAGAGATTCGATGCAACAAGTGCTACTGAACATGGGAACAGGGGGAACGTCGTTAATTGACGCTCCGGTCCCGTTGCTCCAGCAAGGCCATGTGTTGATCCGAACACAGCGGACGCTGATCTCGGCGGGCACGGAGCGGATGCTGATTGACTTCGGGCGTGCTTCGATGTTCGAGAGGGCGCGGCAACAGCCGGAGAAGATCAAGATGCTGTTCGACAAGGTGCGGACGGACGGCTTAATGGCTGCGATAGAAGCAGTACGCAGCAAGCTTGACCAGCCGCTGGCATTGGGCTACAGCAACGTGGGCACGGTGATAAAGGAGGGGGAAGGAGTTACGCAATTTCGAGTGGGAGATCGGGTAGTTTCCAATGGCAGCCATGCGGAGATTGTGAGCGTGCCAAAGAATCTGTGCGCGCGCATCCCCGACATGGTCGAAGATGAAACGGCCGTGTTTACGGTGCTCGGCGCGATCGGCCTCCAGGGCCTGCGCTTGGCGCAGCCGACGCTTGGTGAAACTGTCGTGGTAACGGGCTTGGGGCTTATCGGGCTGATGACCGTGCAGTTGCTGCGCGCACAAGGTTGCCGGGTGATGGGCATCGACTATGACCAGCAACGGCTTGAGATGGCGCGCCAGTTCGGTGCCTATGCTGTGGATTCGTCCGTCAGCGACGACCTCGTGATGCGAGCCATGGATTACTCACGTGGCCGGGGTGTGGACGCCGTGATGATGACGGCATCCACTGAAAGTTCCGAGCCCGTTTCGCAGGCAGCGAAGATGTGCCGGAGGCGCGGCAGGATTGTCTTGGTGGGAGTCACCGGACTAAAACTCTCGCGACAGGATTTTTACGAGAAGGAAATTACTTTCCAGGTGTCCTGTTCCTACGGTCCCGGCCGTTACGACAAGTCCTACGAACAAAAAGGGCAAGACTATCCGGTCGGTTTCGTGCGCTGGACTGAACAGCGCAATTTCGAGGCGGTTCTGGACCTGATGTCATCGAATGCCCTAAACGTGGCACCTTTGATTACACACCGCTTCCCGATCGAGCGCGCAGAAGAGGCTTATTCCGTACTGAGCAGTCGAGAACCTTCGCTGGGTATCGTGTTGCAGTACCCCGAGGCGGCTTCGAACAAAGAAACAAAGTCACGTACAATCGTGCTCGGCGGGACGAGATCGCCCGGTGTCGCTAGCAAGCCATTGGTAGGCTGCGTTGGAGCCGGCAATTATGGCGGGCGAGTACTGATCCCTGCGCTGGTGAAAAGCGGGGCTAGATTGCACACCATTGTGACCACAAATGGTCTAAATGCCGCGCATCAGGGACGAAAGTTCGGGTTCGCTAAAGCATCCACAAGTGTGGATGAACTGCTTGCGCAGAAGGAAGTCAACACGTTGGTCATCGCCACGCGGCACGACAGCCATGCCCGGCTTGCATCGCAAGCACTTCGCAGTGGGCGGCACGTGTACGTGGAAAAGCCGCTAGCCTTGAACCGGGAACAGCTCGCCGAGGTTGAGCGCGCCTACGCTGAGTCCGCAACGCAAGGTGCTTCGCCTATCCTTCTTGTCGGATTTAACCGCAGATTTTCTCCTCACATGCAGCGCATGCGCCAGGTGCTTCGGGGGTCGCCAGGCCCCAAGTCGCTGAGCTTCTTAGTGAATGCGGGGGCAATGTCCGTGGATCATTGGACACAAGACCCGAATGTTGGCGGTGGACGCATTGTTGGGGAGGCTTGTCACTTTATCGATCTGGCGCGTTTTCTCGTAGGCGCACGGATCACAAAGGCAAGCGCTAGCGCAATGCGGAGTTCTAATGGCGCCTCTCCCAGCCTGGATACTGCTCAGATTTCGCTGGAGTTTGATGATGGCTCGATTGCCTCCATTCAGTACTACGCTAACGGGCATCGTTCTTTTCCGAAGGAACGTGTTGAGGTGTTTGCCTCGGGGCGAATTCTTCAGCTGGAGAATTTCCGCATGCTGCGTGGCTTTGGCTGCTCTGGATTTCGAGGCTTCCGAACTTGGCGCCAAGACAAGGGGCATGCCGCATGTATGCAAGAGTTTCTCAGAGCCGTTGAGACGGGGGCGCCTTCGCCGATTCCGGCAGAGGAAATCTTTGAGGTTTCACGAGTTGCTATAGATGTGGTGGAAGGCTTCGCTGGCCACTAATGGACAAGGAAGGAAGTTCAGCCCTGGGGAACCTTCCCACGAGACCTTTAGCTGGGGGTGCAACCCAGAAATGTTTGAAAGAAGTAGGCGGCCGACTTCGCGGGCACAGATATGAAACAATTGTGCCGAGCTGCCTTAGTGTTGACAGCCAGCGTGCAATCCATCCTGTGCGAAGGCTGCTAATTTATATTTCTACCGCGCTTTGCCTCGGTGTTGCCAACATACTGCGCGTAGTGATCTACCGTTGGGGTAAGCGAGCGGGGATTTACCGCTGGCTGCTTCCGGCGCGCCAAGCGGTTACGCTTGGGCTTCGAGTTGATTCCTTACCGGTTTCAGGTCAGCCGCCTGCACCATCGACAGACCAATCGAGTTTGAACAAAGCCGAGGAGCTGCTCGGGGGAAGGCTCAACTATTTCTCGGCACATACCCACAGCGTCGGAAATCCACCGGATTGGTTCCTGAACCCATTTCAAAATAAGCGACACCCGCAGCCCACACAGCATTGGAGCGAAATTGCGGACTTTGGCGTCAAGGCGGGAGATATAAAGATTGTATGGGAGATTTCCCGGTTCAATTGGGCGACAGCCTTTGCCCGCGCATGGCGGATGAGCGGGGATGCACGTTACCTATCGACAATGCAATTGTGGATGGAATCCTGGTGGAAGTGCAATCCTCCTAACACCGGCCCCAATTGGATGTGCGGACAGGAAACCTCCATCCGTCTGATTAACGCGCTGCTAGCATTGCGCTTGGCAGGGCTTGAGGAGAGTTCCGGAACTGCGCTAGAAGGTTTCGTAGAGGCGCATTGCCGTCGTGTTGACCTCACAAAGTCTTACGCAATCGCACAGGACAACAATCACGCAACCAGTGAAGCTGCAGGTCTTTTCGTGGGCGGCACCTGGCTGGCGAGGTATGGCGTGGGAGATACAAGACTCCGCGGCCAACGGTGGGCCGAAAAGGGCCGCCAGTTGCTTGATCGTAGTGTCCGTCGCCTCATTTTGCCTGATGGCAGTTTCTCGCAGCATTCGCTCACCTATCATCGAGTACTACTCGACACTCTAAGTGTTGCTGAAGCATGGCGACGATATGTGGTGGAGGCGCCTTTCGCCGACGGTTTTTATACCAGGGCGGCTGCCGCAACGCGATGGATGGGCGCGATGATTGACCCTCTGAGTGGCGACGGCCCAAATCTGGGGGCAAATGATGGGGCGCACCCTTACCACCTAGACGCCAGTGATTACCGGGACTTCCGACCCAGCTTGCAGCTTGCGTCGCGCCTGTTTATTTATAATGCCGCGCTGGAATCCGGTCCGTGGGATGAGACTGCGAGTTGGTTGGGAGTTCCTACTGACGGGGCCACGCGACCTTGGCTGAAGGAGTTGAGCAGCAATGTGTTTCCAGACGGGGGCCATGTAGTCATGAGGAACGACACAGGTGTGCGGGTGTCGCTTCGCGCGCCTACAGGGCGGTTCCGTCCGGCGCACGCCGACGCGCTACACGTCGACTTATGGTGGAAGGGAATGAACCTTCTTCGGGACGGTGGCTCCTATTCCTACGCTGATGAGGGCACGGCGGCCAACGAACTCGCCAGCGTTTCTGGCCACAACACACTGCAATTCGACGACCACGATCAGATGCCACGGCTAGGCCAGTTTTTATATGGCGCTTGGGTGAGGGTTCTTGGTGTTCCTGAAATCACCGTAAGGGGAGATGAACAAACTTGGGCGGGACGTTACACCGATGTTTGGGGAGCTCACCATATGCGAACGGTCACCCTTAGAGCTCACGGACTCACTGTGCTGGATCAAGTGCATGGATTCAAGCGGAAAGCAGTGCTGCGCTGGCGCTTGGCTCCCGGAAATTGGTCGCAGAATGAAATGGGATGCACTTCAGACACGGCGCGGATTCGAGTCGAAAGTAGTGTGCCTATCCGGCGTATGAGTCTTGAGAGCAGATGGGAATCACGCCATTACCTAGAAAAATCCGCACTGTCGGTTCTGGAAGTGGAACTAGAGCAATCACCCGCTTCTGTTACAACGACGGTTGAACTGCCTTAGCTATATATGTTCGCACCTCCAATTGCATTTTGCGACCCAGATGAATGGGGTAGCTGGTGAAAGTGAGCGTGCAAGCGCGACGTGTTCCGGCGGCTGCTTGAGTAGTTACTGGCACTCGCCGGCTGAGCCGTTGCGGTTCCTCGCCTCATTCGCGGAAAAGGCTTCAAGCGCTTGGGTTCAGTTTGGCTGGCATGGATAGTCGTCGGTTATTCCACAAACTTTGATCTCGGAATTCCCAGCGCGCTCACCGAGTTTACAGCAGACAAATCGTGTGCGAACCAAGAGCACCTGTTCCTCCCTTGGTTCGACGTTCCTCCCTCCAACAACTAACGATTGGCCCAAATAAAGATGAGAAAGGACTAACTGTGAAATCCAACTGGCTCTCACGAGAATGGAAAGAACTGAAGGATGAAGGGCGCAGGTTTCCGTGGAAGGACGGAGTTTTGCGGATGGGTGCGGACATGATTTCTGTGAGTGCTTCACTGATCCTTGCCTTCGCGCTTTGGTACTTGTTTTATGTCGAAATACTGAAGACGCCGCGAGCTGAAGAGCTCGCGCAACGCTTTAAACACTTTGTGACTGATTACGCCCTGATGTGGTCCTTACTAGCGCTGCTTGTCTTCCTACTTCATGGGTTCTACACGCGGACTCGCGGTTATGCTCGCCGCTACAAAGCGCTTGTTGTATTTCGTGCGGTGTCTCTATTCGTGATCGTGTTTGTGTTTGCGGATTACTTTCTGTTTCGCGGAGAGCTCTTTCCCCGCGGAGCGGCTTTTTTGAGTTGGGTGTTGTTGCTTTTGACCGTTGGCGGCAGCCGCTTTGTGAAACATTGGTTCCTTCAACTCTATCGAGTGGAGCCCAGGCAGCCGTCCAGAAAAGCGGAGCGCATATTGGTAGTTGGTGGCGCGGGCTACCTCGGTTCAGCTCTCGTGCCCATGCTCCTCGACCGCGGATATGATGTCCGGGTTTTGGACGCGCTGCTTTTTGGCAAGGAGTCTCTGAAATCCGTCGAGAAACATTTGGGATATGAGTTGATCCAAGGTGACGTGCGCGATATCCAGGTCGTAGTTCAAGCGATGAAGGGATGCGATGCCGTAATTCACCTGGCTGCAATTGTTGGTGACCCTGCCTGCGAGGAGAACCCGGAGTTAGCGGCGGAGATAAACCGAGCTGCAACTCGGATGCTGATCGACGTAGGCCGAGGACACGGCGTTCAACGATTCCTGTTGGCCTCCACATGCAGTGTCTACGGCGCTTCCGACTTCCTGATGGATGAACGCGCACAAGTCGCGCCTATATCTCTTTATGCCCAAACGAAAGTGGATTCCGAAAACCTACTTCTTGAGTCGAGGTGTGCGAACTTCCATCCGACGATTCTTCGGCTGGCCACACTATTCGGAGTCTCGCCACGTCCTAGGTTCGATCTTGTAGTGAACCTTCTCACGGCACGAGCAATTCGCTTGGGTAAAATCACAATTTTCAACGGAGAACAGTGGCGACCATTCATGCATGTTTGTGATGCCGCCCGCTCGTTTGTCTCGTGTCTGGAGGCAAACCTGGATGTAGTTTCTGGGGAAATCTTTAACGCAGGCTCATACGAATTGAATCATCGTCTATCTGAGATTGCCGAGAGCATCTCGAGAATAATTCCGACAGTCGACGTGGAGCGGGTGGAGAACGAAGACCGCCGTAATTATCGGGTTTCATTTGATAAGATTCACAGCAGGCTCGGATTCTTGTGCGAGCGCAGCTTGGAAGACGGTATCCGTGAGCTAGCAGAAATGGTCAGAAGGTCTCCGATCGAGGACTTTTCTGCAGAGATGTTTAACAACCGTGCGATGGTCAAGCTTTATGTCCAAAGCGGTGACCCGGGACGCTCCAGTATTCGGATACTCGAATCCTTGGCAAGGGCAGCGCGAGCAGAATAGGGACTGCATAATGACCGCAATTTGGCGTTTTCGAGGAATCCGCGGTGCAGATTCTGGGACTGGACATCGATCAATTACCAGCTGTTATTACAGCAGCTACTGACTAGCCTTCGTTATGCACGTATTATACTTCCACCAACATTTCACCACCCCGGATGGATCCACTGGCACGCGCTCATACGAACTCTCAAAGCGGCTACTGGCTGCGGGACACGGGGTAACAATGGTCTGTGGAGCGAACGTACTATCTAAGTCCGGGCTTTCTGGCCCGTTCTTGAATGCGCGACGCGAAGGGAGCGTTGACGGCATTAATGTTATCGAACTGGAATTACCGTACTCCAACTACCAAGGTTTCCTGCAGCGGTCTTGGACTTTTTTTCTGTATGCGTTTCGTAGCGTAGTTCTAGCACTTAGGCTTGACTACGACGTGGTATTTGCAACATCCACGCCTTTGACCGCAGCTTTGCCTGGGATCGCTGGGCGCTGGTTACGCCGCAAACCCTTCGTCTTTGAGGTGCGCGATCTCTGGCCAGAGCTGCCGCGGGCAATGGGTATTATCCGCAATCCTTTAATGTTGTTGATAATGGACTGGCTGGAATTTGCGGCCTACCACTCTGCATATTCCTGCATCGCACTCTCGCCCGGAATCGCACGGGGCATCACTCGACGTGGCCTTCCTGAGAGCCGCGTTGTTACTGCACCAAATGGTTGCGATTTTGATTTGTTTGTGGCGGACGGGGAACAACCCTTGCCCCAAATCCCCAGTTTGCACCCAAAAGCGTTTGTTGCGACGTTTGCTGGCGCTCACGGCGTCGCCAATGGTTTAGGTGCTGTCTTGGATGGAGCAGCAGAACTTCGCAAGCGAGGCCGGAACGATATTGCTCTTGTCTTTATTGGTGACGGGAAAGAAAAACCCGCTCTAATTGAACGGGCACGACACGAAAAGTTGGATAACTGTCTGTTCGTGGATCCGATGCCAAAGAAGGCTTTGGCACAGTTTCTGTGTCGGCGGGCGAACCTAGGCTTGATGATCCTCGCCAATGTGCCGGCCTTTTACTACGGAACCTCACCCAATAAGTTCTTTGATTATCTCGCGAGCGGTTTACCGGTGCTGGTAAACTACCCCGGCTGGATGGCGGAAATGATTACTGCTCAGAATGCCGGAGTCGTCGTCCCCCCGCAAGATCCGGGAGCGTTTGCAGATGCTCTAATACACCTCGCAGATTCTCGTGCCGCGACAGCAGAAATGGGCTCACGGGGGCGCAATTTTGCGCAGTGCGAATTTTCGAGGGCAACGCTTGCACAACGGTGTGTTTCCTTGATGGAAAGCGCCGCAGTCATGCGATCTGAAAAAAAGAGTAAGACCTATCGCCGTTGGGGCAAACGCGGTTTGGATCTAATGGTGCTGCTCGCAACGTTGCCGTTCCTCCTGCCAATGACGCTCGTCGTGGCGCTTCTGGTGCGACTCCTGATGGGCAGTCCAGTGTTTTTCCGCCAGGTGCGGCCTGGATATAGAGCCAAGCCTTTTACGTTGCTAAAGTTCCGAACTATGAACTCAACGCGCGACGACCGGGGGAATCTGCTCAGTGATGAGAAGAGGCTGACGAAGCTAGGTGAGTTGCTCCGATGCTACAGCCTGGATGAACTTCCGCAACTGTGGAATGTGCTGATTGGAGATATGAGTCTAGTTGGCCCTCGTCCTCTCCTTATGAACTATTTACCTAGATATTCTCCAGAGCAGTCAAGGCGACACGAAGTTAAACCAGGGCTGACCGGCTGGGCTCAGGTTAACGGAAGAAATGCTCTCGATTGGGAGGAAAGATTTCGACTTGATATCTGGTATGTTGAGCATTCGAGCCTGAGCCTCGACTCAAAAATTATATGGAAGACAGTGCGAAACGTATTGAAGCGGAAGGACATTTCACAACATGGCCACGCGACGATGTCGGAGTTCATGGGAAATGACCAATTAGGATCATGAGTCGGTTCAAAGTATTCGTTTATGGAGCGAGTGGACACGGGAAAGTTGTCGGGGACATTTTGCTAGCCTGCAAGAATCTGGATTTCGTCGGCTTTGTAGATGACCGAGCCGATCTGCGTGGTACCCGGGTACTGGGGCTGCCTGTCTTGGGAGATGGAGAGTGGTTGAAGAATCAAGTCACAACGGAGCGGATTGCGGTGACCTTGGGTGTCGGCGATAATTTTGTGCGCAAAAAGCTGGCCGAGATGTGCATCTCGTGGGGCGTGGAGTTAGTTACAGCCGTGCATCCGACCGCATCGATTTCCTGTTCGGCACGATTAGGCCGGGGGACCGTAGTGATGGCTCAAGCTGCTATAAATGCGGATGTGAAGATCGGGGAAGGAGCCATCGTGAATACGTCGGCTGTGGTCGAGCATGACGTTGATATAGGTAATTTTGCGAATGTCTCTCCAAGAGCAGTTTTAGCCGGCGCATCTCGACTCGGAATGCTCTCGCACCTTGCCATCGGCGCGTTGACAATCCCCTGCGTGAGCATCGGTGCCATGACAATCGTCGGTGCAGGTTCAGTGGTTGTGCGTGATATCCCGGATGGCGTAGTCGCCTTCGGCGTGCCCGCACGAGTACATCGACCGTTAGAGCTGTGTCGGCAGTGACTGCAGTGGGCAGGAAAAAGCATGCCACTAAATAGTGAGACATTCCTTGGGCAGCTCGCGTTGGAGGGTGCCAAACCGATTCGGGAGACTCCGTTTCCATCGTGGCCACATTTCGACCAGGACGAAATTGCTTCAGCCGCTCGCGTCTTAGAATCCGGCAAGGTCAATTATTGGACAGGCGAAGAAGGCCAGCGGTTCGAGGAGGAGTTTGCGGCGTATTCAGGCTGCAAGTATGGCATCGCAGTGGCCAATGGCACGGTCGCTTTGGAACTCGCGCTTCATGCTCTCGGGATCGGGCCCGGCGACGAAGTGATCGTGCCAAGCAGAACTTTCATTGCCTCGGCAAGTTGCGCGGTCATGCGAGGTGCAAGGCCGGTGCTCGCCGATGTCGATCCGAACAGCCAAAATCTCACTGCAGAAACCATTCGACCCCTAATTACTGCGCGGACTAAAGCCATTATTGTCGTTCATTTGGCGGGGTGGCCATGTGACATGGACCCAATCCTGGCGTTGTCCCGGGAGCAGGGTCTGAAGGTTATTGAAGACTGCGCCCAGTGTCACGGCGCCACTTACAACAACAGGCCGGTTGGGTCGCTGGGTGACGTGGGCGCTTTCTCCTTCTGCCAGGATAAGATAATGACGACTGGCGGGGAGGGGGGGATGCTGACTACAAACGATGAGAAGATTTGGCGCCAGGCCTGGAGTTTTAAGGACCACGGAAAGAGTTACGATGCCGTTTATAATCGCCAATATCCGTCTGGGTTTCGCTGGCTCCATGAATCGTTCGGTACCAACTGGCGGTTGACCGAATTTCAGTCAGCGCTTGGACGGACGCTGCTTCGTAAACTTCCAAAGATGGTGGACGTCCGGCGCCGGAACGCCGCGATTCTGACGCAAGCGTTCATACAGAATGATGCTCTGCGGGTGCCGCAACCTCCAAGTCACATCGGGCATTCCTACTACAAGTATTATGCGTTTGTACGTCCCGAAAAACTGCGCACGGGATGGACCAGGGACCGGATTTTACGGGCGACCGTCGCCGAAGGGATACCATGTTTCACAGGAAGCTGCAGTGAGATCTATTTAGAAAAAGCTTTTACCCCGGAACTTCGCCCCACGGAACGATTGAGAGTAGCCAGGGAGTTAGGAGAAACAAGTCTGATGTTTCTCGTTCATCCTACATTGGCGGAAATCGACATGCGCGATACATGCAGGGCAGTCGGCAAAGTGCTGGAGGCCGCCACCGCCAACGGAGAGACCGGCCGGTTGTTCTAGGTTTCGACGTCGAGATAATCAACAAACACTCAAAAAGGGATTGGGTTCAGGCAACACTTTTGTCAGATCCAAATATAGCCGATCAATTTCGGGAGGTACACATGAAGGGTATCGTGCTCGCAGGCGGAACTGGGAGCCGGCTAAGTCCGCTCACGCGCGTCACCAATAAACACCTTCTGCCAATCTACGACAAGCCCATGATCTATTATCCGCTTCAGACCCTTGTCGAAGCAGGGATCCGGGACATTTTGATCGTGACGGGCGGAAACAATGCAGGAGACTTTCTGAGGCTGCTACGAAATGGGAAAGACTTCGGGCTGCAGCAACTCCATTTTGCGTACCAGGAAGGGGAAGGAGGAATCGCGGATGCACTGCGACTCGCAGAGCCCTTTGCCGCCGGAGAAAAAATCTGCGTAATTTTGGGAGATAACATTTTGGAGAACAGCGTGCTTGGAGCGAAAGAAAGGTTCGAGCTACAAAAGGATGGGGCACTGATTCTTCTAAAGAAAGTTCCCGACCCGGAGCGATTCGGGGTGCCGGTATTTGAGGGCAATCGAATTGTGCGGATCGAGGAAAAACCAAGAGTGCCCACATCGCCGTACGCGGTGATCGGCGTGTATTTCTACGATGGCACAGTCTTCGACCGAGTGCGGACACTGAGGCCATCGGGCCGGGGCGAGTTTGAAATCACGGACGTCAATAATTCGTACCTTCACGAAGGAAGGCTTAACCACGACTTCATCGAAGGCGGGTGGACGGACGCCGGGACTTTTGAGTCGCTGTGGCGAGCCACGAAGATGGTGCGCGAGAAAGTGCTGATCGCCGAAGAAGTGAAACTGGCCGCGGCGCGGTAGACGAAAATCGAACAACGGGGGCAAATAAATTGACAAATGCAGAGGAATCCACACCGGTCCTATTTCAGGAGGCAGCCCGATGAAGATTTTTGTCACCGGCGGTGCTGGATTTATTGGTTCCAATTTTATACGAAAGGCCTTGGAGAAGAAATATAATCACGCGGTCGTTAACTATGACAAATTAACATACGCGGGAAATCTGGCAAATCTTCAATCAATCGCAAACAACCCCAATTGTGAGTTTGTGAAGGGTGACATTTGCGATGCAGCCGTGGTAGAAACAGCAATGCGTGGTTGCGATGCCGTCATTCATTTTGCCGCAGAGTCCCACGTCGACAGAAGTATCTACGAGCCGGCCCCAGTAATTCAGACCAATGTCACAGGCACTTTCGTTCTCCTCGAAGTGGCCCGTAAAATTTCCATATCGCGGTTTGTACATATTTCCACTGACGAAGTGTATGGGGACATTCCGCCCGAGGTCTTTGCCGACGAAAATTGTCCGCTACAGCCGAGTAGCCCGTACTCCGCGTCGAAGGCGGGCGCTGATCTCTTAGTTCGTTCGTATGTCCGCACTTATAATTTTCCCGCCGTGATCACGCGGTCGTCGAACAACTACGGCCCTTATCAGTTCCCCGAGAAATTTGTGCCGCTCATGATCACAAATGCCATGAGCGACAAGCCTCTCCCTGTTTACGGCGATGGCAGACAACAACGCGATTGGTTGCACGTCGAGGACAACTGTCGAGGGATTCTCGCAGTTCTTGAGCAAGGCAAAATAGGAGAGGTTTACAATATTGGAGGGCTTGACCTCGAGGAAAACCTAACAATGGCTCGACGCATTTTGCAACTTACCGGGAAGCCCGAGAGTTTGCTGTCCTATGTCCGGGATCGGCCGGGCCATGATCGTCGGTACGCACTGAACTGCAAGAAAATAAAAGACGAGTTGGGCTGGAGACCCCTGATCTCTTTAGAAGACGGTCTCCGCCAGACCATTGACTGGTACAAGAATGCTGGGCCTTGGCTCGCCGGCGTTCGTTGCGGCGAATATCTCAACTACTATGAGAAATATTACCTGAATCGTGAGCAATCCCTTCACGCAATTGCCAGTGCCGGGCCAATCGCTTCGGAATGAATTTTATAGGACCCCGCTCTCGCGTGGTGAACAAGACTTGTGAGCTATCGAGCTTCGGGGTCAATGCAACGAATCGAAACACCGCTTCCGGGCGTGATTGAGCTTCGACCGATGGTTCATCGCGACGCCCGCGGCTCTTTTGTAGAAACTTACCACCAAGCGAAGTTTGCCAGCCTCGGCATCAAGGACACCTTCCTTCAAGACAATCACTCCCGCTCTGTCAAAGGCACGCTCCGGGGCCTCCACTACCAACTGCATCAACCACAAGCGAAGCTTTGCCGCGTCGTGGAAGGCGAAGCCTTGGATGTTGCTGTCGACATTCGTTTGGGCTCACCACACTTCGGGAAATGGACAAGCGTGCTTCTGTCCTCTGAACATCAAAATCAGATTTATGTTCCGGGCGGTTTCGCGCATGGTTTCTTAGCACTTTCGGAAACGGTGCAATTCCTTTACAAGTGCAGTGATTTCTACAATCCTGAGGACGAACATGGCATCGCCTGGAACGATCCCGATCTAGATATAAAATGGGGCGTTGCGGAGCCGATCATTTCGATGAGAGACGCACAGTATCCAGTGCTTGCCCAAGTTCCTCGCGAATTTCTTCCGGAATATAGGGCGAAATGAAGCCGGTCATATTGTTGACTGGGAAGAGCGGCCAAGTTGGTAGGGAGATGTTGCCGCTTTTGGCCCGATTGGGCGAGGTAGTCGCGTTGGGCCGCGATCAGCTCGACGTTTCGAAACCCGATGACATCCGGCGAAAAGTCCGAGAGGTGCGACCTCAGCTTATCGTCAGTGCCGCCGCATACACGGCAGTGGATCGCGCTGAAACGGATGAAGCGATGGCGCATGTGGTTAACGCAGAAGCCCCTGAATTGATGGCTGTGGAAGCGAAGAGAATCGGCGCGGCGCTTCTGCATTACTCGACTGATTATGTCTTCGACGGAACCAAGAACTCCCCCTACGATGAAGGAGATTCCACGAACCCTATAAACGTTTACGGGAAGACCAAATTGGCCGGTGAACAGGCGATTCGCTCCTCAGGAGTGCCATACCTGATTTTTCGCACAGCTTGGGTGTACGCTACGCAAGGAAAAAATTTCCTTCTAACGATCTTGCGTCTTGCAACGGAGCGAGAGGAGTTAAGAATTGTAAGCGATCAAGTCGGCTCTCCAACTTGTGCGTCGGAACTAGCGACTACGACTTGCAAGATTCTCGCTGGAATAGCCGAGCGGAATCGCGGGCACTTTAATTTTTCAGAAGTTAGCGGGACCTATCACATGACGGCTGCTGGCCACACCAGTTGGTACGACTTCGCGAAGGCCATCCTCAAGGAAGCGGGAGCCACGCCACGCCCTGAAGGTTGGCTTGTGGAGGCCACTCATGGGCGCCCATTGATCGCTCGTCGCGTAATCCCCATCTCTACGGAAGAATTTCATTCTCCCACGCACCGTCCTGCCTACTCAGTTCTTTCAAACTCCCACCTGACGCAGACGTTTGGTGTTTCGCTGCCCGATTGGCATGTCCAACTGAAACGGTGTTTTGTCTTCGATAGCACCGCAGCTAATAGCGCTGCGGGGTGCGGTGCCAAGTAGAGTGGACTTAAGTCACCCTTTTCTTGGGTTCATTTTTTCGCCCAGCACCTGTCCGACACCCCGAACAATCCCCCGATAGCTGCTCCACACTTCCTCGCGATTCCTCCCGTTCGGTTATTCACACACTGCCTTCCGTCTTTTCTTCTTTTGGGTCCCGAATTTCTGATCCGGAACATCTGCCGCGCTGTTCATAGCGAATTGCTAGTCCAGTTTGAACCTCGGTCGTTTACGGTATGTTCAGCCATTTGCCGATGCGAAGAATGCACGGTTCGGAATCTATACGCGCGGTGGAAGGTCCCAGCATTGAAGAATGGAGAAGCGCAATCGAAGGATCTCCTTATCTATTTCAGTGCATACGGTTCCAGCGCCAAGCTATTTCAGCCGTCGTCCGGATATTCTTTCGTCTACAGGTTCGAAGTCGCGACCAACCGAGAACGGAACTGCTCAGATTCCGTTTGAAGCGGCCAGACAGAATTAAGGTTCAATCGCAGACTCAAATTCGAGAACAAAACCCTCAAAACGCGCGCCAAAAAGGGCGGAGGTTCAATTATGGGTTCAAATTCGAGAACACATCGAGAACAAAACCCCCAAAATAGGGCCAAAATCGTGATCCATGACGCAGCAAGAAGCTAGAAGAATCAACAACATAACTTTTCTCAAAACTCCCGTTGGTCCCAGATTCAAATCCTGTCGGGCCGCTCAAGTTACCTCCTCCGTTAAGCTCGCTTGGGGCGACCCACACTCAACCGAGTTGCGACAGGTGTTTTGCTTGCGTGGTTCCTCCCCCGCCGCGCCTCGGCGCTCAACCACTACTTAAGAGATTGTTCCTCATTTTCTTCGGCCGATTGTTCAAGGAAGTTGAGTGCTCAACTTTTCGTAGATCGCTTTTGCGTCGGCTAGCCTTTTCAGCACGTAGGCTTTTTCGGTAGGAGAATTCCAGTCGGGGTAGTGGGAAGTCACATCAATGGTCCGGCCAATCCAAGCCATGAAATATCTGGCGTCTTCCGGTGAACGCGCCGGCTTGCCGGCAATCGTCACGTATATCGGGCTCGTCGTCGCATAAACGTATTTATCCAGAACTGGATACTCGTCATGATCGCTCGATGCGCGCAGCACGCACCATCCGCTTTCTTTTATAGGAAGCGTGCCCGTAACGTCCGCGGAACCGCGTGTCCCCTCGAGTTTCATTGTCGCCGCGATTCGGCCATTGCAAACCACTTCAAAGTGGTCCACTGGCACAATCGACCGAAGTGTCGCTGTGAATGACACAACCGCCGGCGCGCTATCGAATTTCAGTTCGTCCCCCACCTGCCGTCCGCCTAATGTGAATTCGACCAGCGGCCCGTTCGTCGCAAAAGTTCTCCCCTCCTTCAATCCTTCCTTCCAGGAATCCACCGTGGGTGGAAGTTCAGCCACTCGCACATACACGCGGTCAAAACCTACATGGCCACGAATCGGAGCCGCATAATCCGCCGTTGCGTCGGTTCCGCCGCCAGCCGGCAGCCTGAATCCCAGATTGAGCAGTTTGTACCACACGTCTGCCGTCGAACGGTGGTCGCTAAATCCCACAATCTCCATGTAATCCAATTTACCCAGCGCGACATCCACGGGAAGCTCGTCCATAATCTTTTGCGGCGGATTCGCGAACGGATCGGGCACCTCATCGAACGGGTGAACCGCCCCAACCAGCGCACCTTGCAGATGCGCCATGTCGTACACGTCCGCATTCATTGGATACAGACTTGCCGCTGCCGTGTTTGGATAACCCGCATATCCAGGTAAGAGAAGTGGCCCCTTCAGATCAATGATTCCGCGGTGGCCCCAATAGCTCGTGTGGAACTCCTGTCCATTGATGATCACCACACTGCTTTCGTCAAATCTTTCCTGGTTTTCTCCAACGCTGGCGACGTCCGGAAATCGCTGCTCCTTGTTCACGACGAGATTGTTGATGACCCGCAAGTCTTCCGCCTTTGCCTGCTCCGCCAGACGCTCCATGATGTCCTGATAGGTGCCACCATAATTCATGTGTACGTGCAGATCCGCGCTGACCCAGTTCTTTGCATCGGGCAACGCATCGTCAAGCAGCGCCAGTTTGATTTCGACCCGGTTCAAATCTCCCCGGTGCACTTCGACAGTTTCCGAAAAGGGCTTGTATGCAAACCCCTTTGTAACTTCGATCTTGATCTTGCCTTCGGGAACAACGATGTTTTCTCTGTCTGTCAGGTGAAAATAGTGGGCCTCGAAGGGCTGCTTGCTCCGGTCGAATCCATCATCCGCGTGCACCCATGCCGAAGGGGGAGCCCAGAATCTTCCGCTTTCATCGGTTACTGAAACGCGCGCCGGCGTGTCCGCTCCGCTGCCGTCGGCCACGTGCAACTCCAGCGTGGCTCGCCAATTCACATAATTCCTTTGCCCGATTTTCAAATCTCCCGATGGGCCACCGGGTACACTCTGAAACTCGATGCGTGTCCCCTCTCCGCCACCGTAATTGGTGATAAACGCAAGCGTCTTTCCGTCCGGCGACCAACGCACATTCGTACTGTCCCAGTTGTTATACGTCAGCGGAAATGCATCGCCTCCACTCGCCGGCATCAGCCACAAGTTGTGCCACTGGCCACCGAGGTACGAGCTGTACACCATCCTAGATCCGTCCGGCGAAAAGTCCGGCCGCGCTCTCCAGTTGGTCTCTTCGTAATGAATTTCGCGCGCTTCTGCTCCCTGTTCTGCTTTCATTTTCCAGAAGCCGCCGGTTCCATGAATATGCCCGCGATTCGAGATAAATAAAATCTCCTTTCCGTCGCGAGTCCATACCGGGTTGATTTCCATATCAAACTGGCTGTAATAGTAGCGTGGCAGATCGCTTTTTGTTTCCCCGGTGAGCCGCACTACGTTCTGGAGTTTCCCGTCACTTACCTCGGCACGAAAAATATGAAATCGCTTGTGATACGAAGTCGAAACAAAAACAATACGTTTTCCGTCAGGCGACCAACGCGGCTCGACGTTTACTGCGCCACCGCTCGTCAACTGCTGCGATTTTCCGGACTCCAGATCCAGCAGCCACAGTTCCATCGCATCTTTTTGATAGGAAACGTAGACGATGCTTCTCCCGTCGGGCGACCAATCCGGTTGGTAATCGTATCCCGGACCATCCGTGAGCTGCTGCGCCACCGTTGAGTCAATTTTCTGGCGCCAGAGCGAGCCCGCCATCGAATAGACCAATTCTTGCGAATCCGGCGACCAGGCCACGCTGCTGGGGCCGCTGGTTAATTGTGGCAAATACATTTCGCGGAAATAATAAGGATGCGGAAGGTCGATTTGCGGAAGAACAGGCTTGCGTTGCGCCGCAGCGGGTGAAACCGCGACGATCAGCGCAGCGAAAACGAGCAAACCTCTCTTAAACACGTCAGGCCAGGCCCGCTTTGGAAAGAGGCAGTTCGCGGATGCGCTTGCCGGTAGCGGCAAAAATGGCATTGCATAGCGCGGGCGCGAACGCGGGCAGGCCCGGCTCGCCGACGCCCCCAGGAGGCGCGTCGTTCTCGACGATGTGGACGTGAATTTCGCGTGGCGCGGTGTTCATACGCGCCATCGGGAAGCTGTCAAAATTCGATTGGTCAATCGCTCCGTTCGTCGCCGTGATAGAACCATAGAACGCGATACTCGTTCCCATCACCGCCGCGCCCTCAAACTGATTCCGGACCATATCCGGGTTTACGACCGTTCCGGCATCAAGAGCGGAGTCCACGCGGTCGACGCGCACGCGGCCCGCGTCATCGAGGTGCATCTGGACGACGGAAGCGGCGTAGGTCAGAAAGCTCCGATGGAAAGCGATGCCCATTCCCGCGCCGTTGCCCGATTTCTTCTTGCCCCATCCTGATTTTTCGGCGGCCAGTTCGACGACGCGCTTGAATCGTGCCGTGTCAATTGGATACTGCCCGTAGTCCTGGCCGTAATTTGTGTAATCCTTCGGAAGTTCGCTCTTCGAAATGATGCGATCCGGTCCCAAAAGCTGGAGCGCGTACTCGACGGGATCTTTTCCGGCCGCGTAAGCAAGCTCATCCGTGAAGGACTGAATTCCGAACGCATGATAAATATTGGCCACGGAGCGCAGCCACCCGATGCGCACATGCGCCGTAGCCGGGCCGTTTTCGGAACGCTGGTTCGGAATGGCGTAGGGCAGATCGCTGAAGCCGAGCCCAAGCTCATCCGGAGCTGAATACACGGCGCTGGCGTCAAACGTTGATCCGATCGGCGGAAACACCGTCCGCTGAAGCCACGCGGATGGTTTACCGTCCTCGCCGAGCGCCGCTTTCATATACATCGCCGAGACGGAATGGTACGTATCGAATTTGATGTCGTCCTCGCGGCTCCAAACCACTTTTACAGGTTTGCCTGTTTTTTTCGACAGTACAGCGGCTTCGACGGCAAAATCGGGGAACGACTTCCGGCCAAACGCGCCGCCCAGGAGCGTGACGTGCACCGTCACGTCTTCCTTTTTCGCTCCGACGGCCGCCGCAATGGCATCTCGCGCGCCCACTGGACTTTGCGTAGGAGCCCACGCTTCCACTCTTCCCTCGCGGTAGACGGCCAGCGCTGCGGGCGGTTCCATGGGTGCGTGTGCAAGGAGCGGAGCATAGTACTCGGCCTCGACAATCTTGCCGCCCTTCGCAAACACAGCATCCACGTCACCGATTTCGCGGACGATCTTTCCAGGCTTGCGCGCCGTTTCCTGCAACTCCTTTTTATATGGATCCGAATTGAAATCCGCGTGCGAGCTGTTGTCCCACTCGACCTTCAGCTTTTTCTTGCCCTGAAAAACGGCCCAAGTGCTATCGCCAAGGACGGCGACGCCGCCGAGGGCCTGGAAAAGAACCGGTGGCTTGAAGGTGTCGATGGTTTGCGTTTGGCTGACGCCGGCTACTTTCAACGCTTCCGAATCGTCCAGCGATTTCACGGTGCTGCCGAGCACGGGCGGGTGCGCGACGCTTGCGTAGAGCATGCCGGGCATGCGCGCGTCCTGGCCATACTTGGCTTTGCCGGTGCACATGTCGGTCAAGTCATAACCCGGGGCGGGTTTGCCGATGTAGCGCCAGGCGCTGCGGGGCTTCAACTTCAGTTCTTCCTGCTTCGGGACTGGAAGCTTCGAGGCCGCTGTGGCCAGTTCGCCGTACGGAAGCGTTTTTCCGGACGATTTGTGAAACACATGATGCAAATGCGTCGAGCATTGCGCTTCCGGCACGCCCCACTGCTTCGCCGCTGCCCGCATGAGCATGAGACGCGCCGTGGCGCCCGCTTCGCGCAGCGGTATAAAAAAGCTGACCACGGAGTGCGAGCCGTCGGTATCCTGGTCGCCGTATTTTTCGCTGCCGATGGCCTGCACGACCTTCACGCGCGACCAGTCCGCATCCAATTCATCGGCCAGGATGCGCGGCAAGGAAGTCCGCACGCCATTCCCCATCTCCGAGCGATGCGCAACGATATAGACCGTTCCATCCGTATCGAGCGCCAGATAGACACTCGGGCTTAGCGGGGCCTCATCCGCCGGAGGAAATGGATCGCCCGCGTTTCGGGCGGCTCCTGCCGCAAAGAGTCGCTCCGGCGCTACGGAGACGCCTAGCACAAAGGCCCCAGCGGTCAACATGCCTTTCAGAAAATCCCTACGGCTGTTTACGCACTCGCGCTCATCCTTGAAGATGTTTTCAATATGGATCATGGAGCCTCCGCGTGGTGCTCGAAATCCCCGGCACTTTCTTGCTGCAACATCGTACTGCTAATCCTGGACGTCTCAAATGCGCGAGGCTAAGACTCGGGCCAGGCGCCGATGGCGCGGCGCAAATCCACGAGTTGGCCTAGATGATAAGAGTTGTGATCCGCGAGTAAGAGCGCTTCGCGCAAAATGGTTTGGCCCTGTCCGTGCCTGATTCTGGCGAACAGATCGGTGCGCGGGTTTTGCACCAGACGGACCATCTCCTGCAGATCCCGTTGAAACGCCGCCACGCTATCGCCCCAGGCCTTCTCATTCGGAGGCATGGGTGTTTTCGGCCAGTAGCCGTCCGGGAAATTCGGAGAGACGTGTTTCGGGTTCCGGCTGAACTCGAGGATATCCCATTGCGCGAGACGCGTGTGTTCGAGCAACTGCCAGCCGGTGTGCGGAAGGGCATTCGCAAAGGTCCCAAATTTTGCCGGAGGAAAGTCATCCAGTGCGTCCATGAAGTGGACGTGAGCGCCGCCGCCTTTCAATAAATAGACCAACTGCTCGCGCAGCGCGGCGTCCGTATTTTGAGACGGCTTCCTCGAAACCTTTTTCGCCGTTTTCACCCGTGATTTTTTCTTTTTCATGCTTGCTTTTCCGAGATGAGCACCTGCTGAGGCATTCCCACCACAGCGTGCAAAGTCGTGTTTGCAAAACCCGCATTCCCAAACATTTTTTCGTATTCGGACAGCGTGTAGGCGTCGCCGGCGTCGGTCCCGACAAGCATGTTAACGCTGAATGCCGCGGCCGCGGGCGGCGTAACGCGATCTTCGTTGGGAACAAATTCGAGAGTAATGGCTTTTCCGCCGGGTTTGAGTGCTGCGTGGACGCGGCGCATCAGCTTCTCGCAAGTGGGCTGATCGAAATGGTGGAAGATATTCGTCAGAAGAACGAAATCGTATCCGCTGCCCAAATCCGCATCAAAAGCGCTTCCCGGACGCGGGGTGTATCGCGCGGAAACACCTGCTTTTTCCGCGTTCTCCGTGGCGACGGCCAACACGGACGGCCAGTCCACGGCAACGATTTGCGCATTGGGGTTTTTTCTGGCAACGGTGATTCCGTAATTGCCGTGCCCAGCGGCGATATCCAGGACTTTGCAAGGTTTGCCTTCCGCGGCACCGATCATTTCCGAGATGAAGTTCGCGGCCGGAATCGTCAGGGGCGCCATCGATCTTGCGAATGCCACCCAAACTTCGTCCTGCGGCTTCGAATTGTCTCCCTGCACTCCTGCCGTTCCGCCCTTGCGCACGGCTGCGGTCAACGCTTCCACGTTTTTCTTGTGCCAGGGACTGGCAAGAAATCCGGTCACGCTGCAGAGACAAGCGGGCGAGCGGCGGTCGAGAAAGAGGGCGGATTCTTCCGTGAGGGCGTAATGCCCGTTTGTTTTTGCGAGGAAACCTAAAATCGTCAAATAATCGGAGAGGATGCGCAGGCCGCGCGCCGAAGCGCCGGTCTTTGCGGCCAGAAGTTCAGGAGTATCCGCGCCGGAACCGATGGCGGTGAAAACGTCGAGTTCGATTCCGGATTTTAGCGCTTCAGTCTGCTGGAAAGCATTCATGGTCATGAAGATGCGTTCCGGTGTCGGGCGATTCGTTACGGAAGGTGTGGCCATTGGAAATGTCGCCTCCGTGGGCTGAATTTCGTTCCGTCAAATATACACCCAGCAGGGTGCTCGCTTCCTAGCTCAATTCCGTTGCCGCGGGCCCCGTTGCGCTGGCATACTTTCCCTCCCCCGCAAAACGTGCGAGGGACACATCATGAAACGCGAATATCACCGCTGGCATTCTCCGCGCCTGGGACTCGACCTTGGCGTCATCGTCCACGGCCACTGGGGAAATCCGATTCTTGGATTTCCGACAAGCGCGGGCGACGAGACGGAGCTGGAAGGGATGAGCATGATCGGCGCGCTGGCGGATTTTATCGAAGGCGGGAAGATCAAGGTATACAGCATCAACTCGATCAACGGACTGAGCTTTTATAACAAGGGTGCTCATCCTTTTCACCGCAGCTACGTGCAATCCGTTTTTGACTCTTACCTTCGAGAAGAAGTTGTCCCATTCATATGGGACAACTGCCAAAGCCCCTGGATCCCCATTTCCACGATGGGCGCGTCGTTCGGGGCGTATCATGCGGCGAACTCGCTTTTCAAGCATCCAGACGTAATCAAGAGATGCTTTGCGATGTCCGGCGTATACGACGTGCGGAATTTCATGGACGGGATGTACAACGACAATTTTTATTTTAACAATCCGGTGGATTACCTCTCAAATATGAGCGATCCGTGGTTCTACGAACAGATCCAGAGCTGCGATATCCATCTGACCACGGGCACGGGCATGTGGGAGAACAGCGGGCCGACGTACCGTTTGTCCGAAATCCTCTCGAGCAAAGGAATCCGGCACTCGCTGGATAACTGGGGCCCGGAGGGTGGGCACGATTGGCCTTATTGGAAGCACCAGATGCGAGAGTATGTAGCCCGGCTGTTCTGACGAGATCCCTGACAACTCCCAAGTAGAGCTGCTGCTTTCGCGTCCTTCCAAGGTCATCGGCGCGCCGCGTGCGTTGAGACGATTTGTGAGACAGCAAGGGCTTAGTATTTGAAGCCCTGCTGCGATGGAACAAATTGTGACGAAGCAGCCAAGCGGAAGCCCCATGCTGAACGTGGAGAGCGGACAGCGGCAGAGTGCGGGAAGAGCGTGGTATCCTTCAGCCGCAAAAGGCAAACAATTCGAGTTCGAAACGAAATAGAGAGGGAGGCGACCATGGACACAAAATCGGCGGCGCGAGAGCGCTTTGCTTCCGCGCGAGAAGGATTGATCAAGCTAAGCCATCGGATCCACGCGCATCCCGAACTGGGATTCGAGGAGGAGCAGGCCTCGTCCTGGTTGTGCGATTCGCTGGCGGACGCGGGGTTCGCGGTGGAAAAAGGGATTTGCCAGCTGCCGACGGCATTCCGGGCGCGAGCGGGCTCTGGTCCACTGCACGTCGGAATTTGCGCCGAATATGATTCGCTGCCAGGGATTGGACACGCCTGCGGTCACAATATCATCGCGGCGTCAGCAATCGGAGCGGCGCTGGCTGTGGCAAAAGTGGCCGACGAGGCGGGCTTGACGGTGAGCGTCATCGGGACGCCGGCAGAAGAGGTGGGAAACGCCAGCGGGAAAATACTGCTCCTGGAACGCGGCGGCTTTGGGGGTATTCATGCGGCGATGATGGTACACCCGGCGCCGTTTGACATTGTGAGGGCAAAGATTATTGCGGCTTCGATGTTTGAGGTGCATTGCACCGGGAAGGAGTCGCATGCGTCGGCATTTCCGGAGTTAGGAGTGAACGCGGCGGATGCGCTGACGATTGCGCAGACAGCAATCGGCTTGATGCGGCAGCATATTCGTTCGACGGATCGAATCCACGGAATTGTGACCAACGGCGGCGCAGCGCCGAATGTGGTTCCAGCGCACACTTCGGCGAAGTACATCATTCGCTCGGAGACTCTGGACCAGCTCGCGGAACTGCGGCCGAAAGTTTACCGGTGCTTCGAGGCGGGCGGGCTTGCGACGGGGGCGAAAATCGCGATTACCGGCGGGGACAAGCCGTATGCAGAGATGCGGCATGACGAGACGATGGCCGCACTGTATAGGAAGAACTCGGAAGCGCTGGGACGTGGATTCCCCAATCTGGGCGAATGGGAAACTCGGCCGACGGGTTCGACGGACATGGGGAATGTGTCGTTGGCGATGCCGTCCATCCATCCGATGATCGGAATAAATTCGCTGCCGGCCGTCAATCACCAGCCGGAATTTACGGCGCACTGCGTGACGGTCGATGCGGACAAGGCGCTCGAGGACGGAGCGCTAGCGATGGCGTGGACGTGCATCGACATGGCGATGAACCAAGAGGTGCGGAACAGCCTGATTGCCGGCCGGTAAGGGTGGCAGGCCCGATTTCGCAGTGTTGCTGAGAGATTTCTCGCTCGCCTGGCGGCCCCAGGCAGCCTGAGGGTTTATGAAGTCACGTGCAGGCTTAGCTGCGTTCATTTGCGCGCAAGTGCTTTCCTCAGTGCCGCTCCACGCACAAAAACGCGGGGATGTGGAGTTGTGGCTTACGAACCCGGACAAGTCCGCCTTGTTTGAGCTGCAGACACCGTTTCTGCACTTTACAAAGGGCGCCAAACAAGAGCCTGCCATCGAGATCGATGAACACGAGAAATTTCAGGGCATCGACGGTTTCGGATTTGCATTGACGGGCGGGAGCGCGCAACACCTTGCGCATATGGATCCGGCGAAAAGAGCGGCGCTTTTGCAGGAACTTTTTGGCGTGGACGGCAAGAGCATCGGGATCAGCTATCTGAGAATCAGCATCGGGTCATCGGATTTGAACGATCACGTTTATTCCTACGATGACATGCCCGCGGGGCAGACTGACGCGAAGTTGATGAACTTCAGTCTGGAGGCGGATCGGAAGGAAGTTATACCTATTCTGAGGGAGATTCTGGCAATCAATCCGAAGATTGAATTACTGGGGTCGCCGTGGTCGGCACCCGCCTGGATGAAGACGGATGAGAATCCAAAAGGCGGAGAGCTGAAGCCGGAGTATTACGGAGCGTATGCGAACTATTTCGTGAAGTATATCGAGGGGATGAAGGCAGAGGGCATCAAGATAACGGCGATCACGGTTCAGAACGAGCCGCTGAATCCCAAGAATACGCCGAGCATGCTGATGTCCGCCGAAGAAGAGGCGCGTTTCATCGAAAAGTACCTTGGGCCTACGTTCAAGTCGGCGAAAATTCGGACAAAGATCATCCTTTACGACCACAACTGCAACCGGCCGGACTATCCGATGTCCATTCTGAAGGATGCAAAAGCGTATCGTTATGTGGACGGATCCGGTTTCCATCTCTACGAGGGAAAGATTGAAGCGATGTCGCAGGTGCACGACGCCTTTCCGGGGAAGAATTTGTACTTTACGGAATACATGGCCGTGGAGCCAACAGAGAGCGGGAGAATCACGATTGCGAAGCCCGCGACAGGGACGTTTATCGGAGCGTTGCGGAACTGGAGCCGCAATGTGCTGCTCTGGAATCTTGCGGCCAATTCGAAATTCGAGCCGCATACGGATAACGGAGGATGCCCGATCTGCCAGGGAGCTGTGACGATCGACGGAAACGAGGTTACGCGGAACCTGGCGTACTATGCGATGGCGCACTTTGCAAAATTTGTGCGCCCAAGGTCTGTGCGAGTCGGGTCGAATACCCCGGCGGGGCTTCCCAATGTGGCCTTTCAAGGGACCGGCGGAAGATATGTGCTGGTTGTGGCGAATAGCGGGATAGAGGATCAGACGTTTGGAGTCAGATTCCATGGCAAGGTTTTCGAAACAACATTGAAAGCAGGAGCGGTGGGGACTTATGTGTGGTAGAAGGGCAGGGTTGCTGAAGCGCAGAAGTCGAGGAGGCGGCGCGTGAAACGGAAAATGGCGGCGGGGAATGTTGCGATCGGGATGCTGGCGGTTTGTGCGGGGACGCTTGTTTGGGCGGTTCAGGCCGGAGCGCAAACGGGGACGCGATTGGCGGTGACGGATTTGCGGTGCGAGTACAAGGTCGATCCCATGGGGATTGACGTGAAGAAGCCGCGATTGAGCTGGGAATTGGAGAGCGCGGAAAGGGGAACCACGCAGACGAGTTACGAAGTGCGAGTAGCGGCGTCGGAGAAGGAATTGGCGAAGGGAAAACTGATCTGGGACAGCGGCAAACAGGAGTCGGATGCGTCGATTCAAGTGGAGTACGGCGGGCTAGCGCTCGAGAGTGAGCGGATTTATTACTGGCAGGTGCGCGTTGAGGACAATCACGGGCAATTGAGCGAATGGAGCAAGACGGCGCGGTGGGAGATGGGATTGCTAGAGGCGTCGGACTGGAAAGCGAAATGGATTACGCCGAATCTCCCGGAGGACGATACGAAATCGAATCCATCGCCGATGCTTCGGCGGGAATTCGCGGTGAACGCAAAGAGAAAAGTGGAGCGGGTGCGATTGTACGCGACGGCTATGGGCTTGTATGAGATGGAGCTGAACGGGAAACGCGTCGGGGATCAATATTTTACGCCGGGATGGACGGCGTACGATTTCCGGTACCAATACCAGACGTACGACGTGACGAGCATGGTAAAGAGCGGAGAAAACTGCCTCGGGGCGAGGCTCGGGGACGGATGGTTCCGGGGAAGGATGACGTGGGAACACCATCGAGATAGTTATGGAACGAAATTGGCGTTGCTGGCCCAACTGGTGATCACGTACGCGGACGGAAAGCAGGAAATCGTAGGCAGCGACGATGCCTGGAAGTCGGCGACGGGTGCGATCCTAATGTCCGACATTTATGACGGCGAGACATACGACGCGCGGCTGGAGCGGGCGGGCTGGGACGAAGCCGGATATAAGGACGGCGATTGGAAAGGAGTGACGGTGATCGAGGCACCAAAGGCGACGCTGGTGGCGCCCGCGGGACCGCCGGTCAAAGAGATCCAGGAGATCAAGCCGGTGAAAGTTTTTCGCACGCCGGCAGGCGATACAGTGCTCGATATGGGGCAGAACATGGTTGGCTGGATGAAATTCAGGCTAACGGCCCCAGCGGGGACGACCGTCACGCTGCGGCACGCGGAGGTGCTGGACAAGGATGGAAATTTCTATACGGCGAATCTGCGGTCGGCGAAAGAAGAGATTCAATATACGAGCAAAGGAGGAACGGAAACCTTCGAACCACATTTTACATTTCAGGGATTCCGGTACGTGGCGGTGAGTGGGTGGCCGGGAGAGGTGAAGCCGGAGGATTTTACGGGAGAGGTTGCGCATTCGGCGATGGAGAGGACCGGACATTTCGAGACATCGAACCCGCTGCTGAACCAGCTTGAGCACAACATCATCTGGGGCCAGAAAGGGAATTTCGTGGATGTGCCGACGGATTGCCCGCAGCGTGACGAGCGGCTGGGATGGACCGGAGATGCGGAGGTATTCGCGCCAACGGCATCGTTTAATTTCGATACGGCGGGATTCTATACGAAGTGGATGAGGGATGTGGCGCTGGACCAGGAAGACGACGGAGCGGTGCCGTTCGTGATTCCCAATGTACTTTCGCACAAAACGCGCAAAGGGGAGGCGGCATCGGCAGGGTGGGCGGATGTGGCGGTGATCGTACCGTGGACGGTGTACCAGGCATTTGGCGATAAGAGGATTTTGGAAGTGCAATACCCGAGCATGAAGGCGTGGGTGGAGTACATGCGGCGCGCGGCGGGGGAAAGCTATCTGTGGAAGAGCGGATTCAGCTTCGGAGATTGGCTGGCGTTTGCGACGACGAGCCCGGCCTATCCAGGAGCGACGACGGCCGTGGACCTGATTCAGACGGCGTATTTTGCGAGGTCGACGGAGTTGCTGGCGAAGACGGCGGAAGTTTTGGGAAAACGCGAAGATGCGGAGGAGTACGCAGGGCTGGAGCAGAAAATTCGAGCGGCGTTCTTGAAGGAGTATGTGACGCCGAATGGAAGGCTTTCGTCGGACACGCAGACAGCTTATGCGCTGGCGCTTGAGTTTGATTTGTTGCCAGAGGCCATGAGGGCCGATGCGGCGGGCCGATTGGCGGCAGACGTGAGAAGGTTTGGGCACCTGACGACGGGATTTTTGGGCACGCCAGTGTTGTGCAAGGCACTAAGCGACTACGGATATCTGGACGAGGCGTACATGCTGCTGAACAGGACGAAATATCCGTCGTGGCTCTACCCCGTGACGCAGGGAGCGACGACGATTTGGGAGAGATGGGACGGAGAGAAACCGGATGGAAGCTTCCAGGATGTGGGGATGAATTCGTTCAATCACTACGCGTATGGAGCGATTGGGGATTGGATGTACGGCGTGGTGGCGGGAATTGAGATTGACGAGACGAAACCGGGTTACAAACACATTTTGATCGAGCCCTATCCGGGGGGAGGATTGACGCATGCGAGCGCCTCGGTAGACAGCATGTACGGGCGCGTGGCGTCGGGCTGGGCGATCGAGGATGGAAAGTTGACGTTGAAGATGGAAGTGCCTGCGAACACGACGGCGACGGTGCGAGTGCCGAACGCAAAGCTAGAAGAAGTTAGAGAAGACGGGAAACCGGTTGGAGGGCGGACGGATATTTTGCAGGCGCACCAGGCGGGAAGTGGCGTGATGCTCAACGTGGGATCGGGGAAGTATGTATTCGAGAGTGCATACGCCGCGAAGAAATAGGAACGGCCGATTCCCCACGCGGGTTGGCGGTGGGGAGAAGCCTCGGGCGGTGCGCGATTCGTGATGGGTTTCTAAGCGAGGCCGAGGTGAGCGAGTTCGTAATGGCCTTTGGAGATGACTAGATCGTCGTCGATCCAGACGTCGCAATTGCGGGTTAGGACATCGACGTGCGTCTTGGACTTCCAGTCGGCGTGGGTCTGGCTGCCGTAAGGGTCTCCGAAAGCAATGTGGACGCCCGGAAATTTTTCGTCCTGAAGAAGTATGCCAATCATTTCGGATAGGCCGAGATTTGTGCCGAAAGCGAGCTCGCCGACGCGATCACTGTTTTCGTCTGTGTGGCAGTACTCCCAGAATTCTTCCTCGAGGTCTTTGCGGTCACAATCCACGTCTACCAGGCGAGCGCCCTTGATTTCGAGGACGAGAGGCGTTGATTGAAGATCGCCATACTTGCCGTTGAAATGGTCGCCGGCGGTGGCGTCACAGACAAAAGTACCGTCTACGGTCGCGGGAGTCGTGAAGACTTCGCCGGCGGGAAGATTCGACCAGTACCGCGGACTGATTAGGCCGCTGGTTTTTACCCAGTCGAGGCCGCGATCGAAATGAGCGGAGATCGAGGTGCCCGCTTCGGTCTTCACGGTGAGCGTTTCGGCGCGGAGCATCCGCTCGCGGAGTTTGTCACTGAGGCGATCCACCATGCGGTAATCGGCGCGCATGCCCTGCTGCATGATTTCGGGAGTGACGCCGACCATGTGGGCGTAGCGGATTTGGCGGCGTTCGACGACGCGAACGATGGCCATGCGCGCGCCGAGTTCGCCAGGCTGCGGCGTCATGCACAGGACGCCGGCGTCGGCGATTTCGAGAGCTTGAAGAACATCATCGGGGGCCGCGGTCATAGGGCGAGGACCGAATTCTTCGAGCAGCAGGCCAGTGTATTCGGCATGACGATCTTCGATGGCAGCGGCAATGCTGGCGGCGACAGAGCGGCTGGTTTCGTCGGCGATGAGAGCGACTTTCTCGCCTGGGCGTACGCTGAGACAAGTTTCCACGGCGTTCGTGGCGCCGGGCATCAGCTCGGGGTTTGGGAGGCCAAAGTGCATCTCTTCATTTTACAAGAATGGGTGGAAATTTGTAGAGCCGGTTTTAGGGATAGTTATTTTTTGGATGCAGACTTCTTTGGTGCGCGGTCGGACGGGATTAGCGTCACCCGGGACGCGGCGAAACTCGAAAGGCGGGGACCTGACCGCCGCCGCTGGTGACATTGGCGAGACCGGTCGCGCTCAGGCGGGTTAGGAAGCCGGCGACTTTTCCGCGGAACAGATAGGGGGCGAAATCGACGAGCATGTCGCGATAATCGACTTTGCCGGCATTGACAATGTAGGGAAAAATTTCGCGACGGATGGGGATGCGTTCCTGAACAATCCAGGCGCCGTTTTTTGCGGAAAGAGCACGGACGATCGCGGCATCCCATTCGGACTCGTTCGTTTCCCAACCGAGAGTCACTCCCGCCCCCCCATATTCGTCGCTGGGCTTGAGGACGAGGTTTTCGCGATTTCTGCCGATGAAGGCCAGGAGCTCGATCTGCTGGCCAAAATGGGCAGTTTTCACGTCGGCGACGACGCGAGTCCAGGGGATGTGGCGGCGGATGAGTTCGCGCTCGTCGTGGGAAAAGAGCGCGCCGTTCTGTTCGTCGGTGAGGACGGCAAAAAAGGCTTTTACGTGCGGAATTTTGCAGCGGAAGGTATTTGCGACGCAGACGGCGTTGGCGGCGTAGGCTTTGACGAGGGCGGCGCATTCGGCAGGCCTGGCGACAATATCGTTGATTAAGACGCGGCGATAGACGAGATCGATTTTCTTGCCGTGGGCGGTAAGCTTCTGCCCGTCGAAGCGGAGTTCGGTGGGATCCGCAAGGATCGTGGGGACCCCCATTTTTTCGAAGCGGGACTGAAGAATCTCGAACTCGCTCCAGGTGGGGACGCCGGCCCAATCGACGATGGCCACTTGCGGGGGGCTTGCCGAGCCGCCCCAGTCGAGGTAGCTCATCATCAGAGCGTCGAGAAGCTTTGCGCTGAGCGGATAGCTATGGACAGTAAAATGTTGCGCGAATTTCCCCATGACGGGGATTTCGCGAAATATTTCTGCCAGAGTTTCTGCGTAGCCCGCGCCCGCGGGAGATTCCCCGTTGTATTCCGCGAACTTGAGCGAATCGGGCAAAAGAAAAGCGTCGAGGCGGGAGGCGGTGCTGGCACGTCCGTAAGCGACTGGGAGACGCGCCAAGCGCTCTTCTTCGGGGCGCAAATGAAACTGCGCGAAAAGATTCTTGTCTTCGAGAGCCGCGGTAACGACACGTTCGCCGAGATCCGCGATGGTTTCCGCGACCACGCGGACGCGCTCTTCATCCTCTGGCGAGAGAAAAAACGGGCGAAGGAAAGGGCAGTGGACGCGGTCGCCAAAGGTGAGTTTCGCGTTGCGCAAGCGTTTGAAGAGATCTTCCGGGAGAGCAGGCAAACGAAGGAGAGTGGACTTTACAATGTCATTCCACACCTCGACAGGATCGGGAGCCGGAATCGAGGGCGTGGGGGCGCTGGTCATTTTGCTCGGAGTCCTGACGACGCGGCGGATGAGGCAGGCACCGATGATTGGCGGGCTGCGGCGCTCTTTGGCGCGCCAGTGAAGCCACTTGCCGGGGCGACGCCGAGCATCTCCTCCCAACGCGGCCAGGGATTCGAAGCGTCGCCTCTGAGCGCGCGATCGATCACAAGATGTGCCATCTTGTCGACGACATGTTCGAAATAGAATTCCGTGATGCGGTCGCGCTCGAAATCCGGAGCCGGATTCAGGAAGTCGATGGCATAGGGGATGCCGTCCTGGATGGCGAACTCGATGGTGTTCATCTCGTAGCCGAGGGCTTGGTTGATGGTCTGAGCGTCCTTGACGACGCGAGCGCCAAGTTCAGAGGATAAATAGTTATGGTCGACGAGGTACTTCCGATCTTTTGGATCGTAGTGAACGGGCAGAATATCGGATTTGCCAAAAGTGAAGCAGCGGACGTATTGCGTGAAATTGATGAATTCCTGGAGAGTCATGCAATAGGGGGAGGTTTTGTCGTAAGCGGCGAGGAGTTCCTCTTTGTTATGGACAATGTAGACGTGCTTCCAGCCGCCGCCGGAAAATGGTTTCAGGATCGCAGGGCGGCCGACGAAATCGAGAAGACCGTCCCAGTCGATGGGGTAGGTGAGGTTGTGGAGAGACTCGGACGTGATGTCCACGTTGCTGGGATAGCCCTTCTGTGGCAAGAGGACGGTCTTGGGGATGGCGAGACCGAGACGGGAAGCCACGGCGTAATTGAAGAACTTATCGTCAGCCGTCCACCAGAACGGATTGTTGATCACGTAGGCTCCCTGGAGAACGGCATGCTTCAGGTAGCCACGGTAATACTCGATTTCGTGAGAGATGCGATCGACGATGACAGCATAGCCCGAGGGCTCGCCCATGCGAGTCCCGGCGAGTTTAGCAAATTCCGCGGCGACGCCGTCTTTCTTGCCAAGTTCATTGACGCGCACGATAAAGGCCGGTGGAAAGCTGTATTCGCGCCCGCAAAGAAGTCCAACTTTTTTCATGATGCCACTCCTACCGATGGAACTGAAACCAGATGCCACGCCGAATCCGCCGGTTAATTGATGGCGTGTGCCGAGGAAGCTCGTGATTCGCCCACGCCGCGCGTTTCCGCGACCAGATGCTTCACGACTGCTCTCAGGTCGCCGGTCTGCTGGTAGACGCGCAACTGGCGCTCGGCGCTCGTGCCATCCTTCAAAATGGTGTGGACGTATTCGACAGCGCTGCGGCTGCCGAGGTCGTCAACGACATCATCCACAAATTCAAGGAGTTCGAGAGCGAGCTCGCGCATGGGAACTTCTACCTGCTTGCCAAAATCGATGAGCTTGCCTTCGATGCCGTAGCGTGCGGCGCGCCATTTGTTCTCCTCGATCAATGCGCGACGGTAGAGGCGATAGCTTTGGTTGCGCTCGTAAAGACGATGAAGCTTAACGACGATGGCTTGCGTAAGGGCGGCTATGGATACGGCTTCTTCAACCTTGGTGGTGACATCGAACATGCGGAACTCGAGAGTGCCGAACATGGGATGAGGCCGGACGTCCCACCAGATTTTTTTGCCATTGTCGATGCAGTTCAGCTTCATCAGCAAGTTTACAAAATCTTCGTATGCGCTCCACGATTCGAATTGTTCGGGTATTCCGGTTCGAGGGAATCGCCGAAAAACGGTGGTGCGAAACGACTTCAAGCCCGTGTTGCGTCCCATCCAGAAAGGCGAACTGGTCGACAGAGCCAGCAAATGGGGCAAAAAATAGCGGACCATGTTCATCATATCGATGGTGGTTTGCTTGTCTGGCATGGCCACGTGGACGTGCATTCCAAAGATCAGGAGGGAGCGAGCGAGTTGCTGAAGTTCTTCGACGATGTGCTCATACCGCTCGCCGGGCGAGATGACCTGGTCAATCCAGCTGGAAAATGGGTGGGTTCCTGCGGCGGCAACCTGCAACCCGGCGCGCTCGGCGGCGGCCACAAGTTCGCCGCGCGTGCGGTGCATTTCGATGCGCAGCTCGCCGACATTTTCGCAAATTTTCGTGCCGGTTTCGACGATCGATTGGTGCATTTCATGTTTGACTTGTTCAACGATGTCCGGAGAAGCGGCGGAAACGAGCTGCATAACGTGGGAACGCAGAGCGCAAGTTGAGGGGTCAATGATCTGGAACTCTTCTTCGACACCGATGGTGAAGCGGTGAGCCATGAGGTGGCCCTCCGGATGGGCTTAGTCTGACTGGGGACTTCTCAGGCGGTATCATACCCCGCAGGCGGGAAAAATACACTCTTCAGCAAGGACTATAAGAGAGTGAAAAAAAATGAGAGTGGGACAGACTCTCCGGTCTGTCCCACTACTAGATTGAGGCTGGCTATAAAGTACAAACAAAAAAGCCCGTTCCACCGGCCTAGAGCGAGCGCAGGAAGTTCAGGAGATCCTGCTGTTGCTGAGGAGTGAGGTGTCTGAAGTTGTTGATGACGGCGTTCGCCTCCGAGCCGGAACTGGCGTGTTCCTTGATGGCATCGAGAAGGTCAGTGGTGCGGCCGTCGTGCAAAAAGAAAATGCGTTGTCCGAGACCCCACAAGGGAGCGGAACGGAATTCGTCCGGACCGGCGGTGCCTTGCGAAACACCATCGGCTAGATTCGAACCCATGTGATGGACGAGCAGGTCGGAAAAAAGGTTGGCACTGACTTGGTTTAAGCCAGGCGTGATGCCAGACGTGGAAGTCTTGAGAGTCGGAGTATGGCACATGGCGCAGCCGATCGCGGCGAAAGTACTTCTGCCGTTAGAGAAAGATTGAGCGGCGGCGGTCGAGGGGGCGATGGAAGCCGGGGTTGGCGGGGCCAAGAGTCGCATAAACATGGCAAACTGCACGACGTCACTGGGGACCTGTGTGTATTGGGAGGGATCCATCACCGTGACGTCCTCCGGAGTAGGATTCATCTTGCAATTCGCGGGAAGGCCGCCAGCCAGGGCTTCATCGGGGCTAGCGCGCTCATTCTGGAATATCTCATTAGTAATGCCCATTTCGACGTTGTAGGCTTCGCCGGCAAACATTTCGAGAGACTTGTTTTGCGCTTTCCAGCCGAAGCGAGCGATCATCCCGTCATTTCCATTGCGATTGGGGTGGCCGGAAATCCCAAGCGACTGTTTCTGCTGAGCGTTCGCCTGCATGTTGGCGTAGATGGTTTCTTCGGAAATGTTTTCGATCAGGCCGGCGCCAAAGGTGGGCGTCGGAATGCGGTAGACTACGTTGTCAAGCGCGAGATTGTGAGCAAAATTCGGCTGCTTGATATTACAGCTGCCGGCGTCGTTACGGCCGGAAATCACGAAAAGGGCGTGGACGCCGCCGTCTGGAGTGTTGCTGAGCGAGCCGTTGGGATTGAGAAAGAATTTGAAGCGGGCTTCGCGGACCGGACCGTTCGGAGTGATGAAGGGAGGAAGAGTATTCTGCCCACCGTCCAAGCTATAGACCAAAGTTTCAGGGTTTGGCCCGATGTTGGGAAAGAAGGATGTGCTGGGGCTGCTTCCGCCAATGGCAGGCTGGGAATGGCAACTCGAGCATTGATTGCTATTGAAGCGTGGGCCGAGGCCATTGTTCGCGCCGTTCTGGACCGATTCGATTTCCTGAAAGCGGAGTAGGCCGTTCGCAAAAAAGTCGGCCGCGCCCGGAGTCTGTGAAAGTGAGGACAACGGTTGACCGGAATTGACAGTCCCCCCGCGAACACCGGGGTCGTGCGCAGCCGATTGAGCGAACGTGATGGTGGCAAAGGAAA
This sequence comes from Candidatus Solibacter sp., assembly GCA_035499815.1. Classification (GTDB taxonomy): domain Bacteria; phylum Acidobacteriota; class Terriglobia; order Acidiferrales; family UBA7541; genus Acidiferrum. Next base: position 130,738 of record DATJXZ010000070.1, read on the forward strand.
CCACCAGCAAAAATGCACAACACACGGCAGTTTTGCGGGTCTTTCCGAACCTTGATTTTTCGACCGTTCTAGAGAACACACCTGGCGACATAGATTCTCCTTTGGGCAGTCCTGTAGCGCGGCGTTTTTTCCCGATGCAAACCCTGAGGCTCGCGGAGAAGAGACACCAAGCCGCCGGATCTTGCCGATTTCCAGAACGCTCGGAGAAAACCTGGTTCGAGGAGGGCTGGCAAATTGAGAAGCCCAAGCGTAAGGCCGGGATGCTGTGGGCGAGAAGTTACAGCGAAGAGAAAAGCAAGTCACCTGAACCGAGGTACAGTTTTGGTACAAGTACGAGCGCGTTCGCGAAGAAAAAACTGAACGAAAACGCGGATCAAATGCTCTATTCAGATGAAGGATTGGCAAGCATCCGATAAAAAAAGAGACAGACGACGCGGAGGTCTGTCCGAGCGGAGGCTCGCATCGAAGCGCCGTGCTACTTCGACGTCTCAGTTTCAATCGCGGCGGGGGATCAGGCTGCGCCGAGAGCACGCCGCTGCTGGAAGCATTCACGGCAAAATACAGGTCGCCCCTGCGTGGGGCGGAAGGGGACAGTAGTTTCCTTTCCACACTGCGAGCAAGTGGTCTTCGTTTCTGAACGCATCTGCGAAGCGCCGCCACCTCCGCCACCTTCAGCGCGCTTGGCTTTGCATCCCTTACATCGCTTTGGCTCGTTTTTGAAACCCTTGTCGGCGAAAAACATTTGTTCGCCGGCAGTAAATACAAACTCAGCACCGCACTCCGCACACTTCAGGACTCGATCGTGGTATTCCATGAGCCGCTCTCCCGTTGCCCCAAGCAAGTAAGGGAGATGGGCACATTTCGCATCGTGCACCAAGTGTTGAGAAGAAACCTGTCGTCCGGGGGTGCCGGGCTGGGGTCCCTTGGGCCTGAATATGCGAATCTGCAACAGAAACCCAACTTCTCTACCTAACCGGGGCCTGAATCACGGAAGTGCGGCGCTGAGCTACAGCGAGTCGGACGTCAGTCCGCTTCTCGCCGCTGCTTTTTGCGCAGTCGCTTCCGCGAAAGTGCTTCTTTGGCCCGGCGTTTCTCTCCGGGCTTCATGTAGAAGCTGTGCTTCTTAATTTCCTTGATGATGTCTTCCTGTTGCACCTTGCGCTTGAAGCGGCGCAGAGCATTTTCCAGAGACTCGCTTTCCTGAATAATGACTTCAGCCACGTTTACATTCACCCCCAATCCGGTTCGGATTGGTAACATGCGGTGCTACTGCTTGATGCGAACACCGCCCCACGTTATTATCGCATGCCAACCGCTGTGCGGTCACGCATGGCGACTACAGCCCTGAGCGCTTGCCGGACAAAGCGCTACACAAATACGGGCCGTGCAAAACACATGTTTGCCTTGCGCACCATTTGGCCGATCTGGAGTCACCCTGATGAGGTAGCTGGCCTCTTCTAATCAATTCAGGGCACAGAAGTCAAGGAATCTTTGCACGGACAGGGAAAGCGGGGGCGATTGGTATCCCTGTAGTAACGACGGTATTTTATAAGTATATCGAGCAATCAGGGAAATCGTGGCAGTAGCTCAATAGGATCTCTTCGCGCGGTTCGCTTGTACTTCACGTAAGTTATGTTGGTAGAATGGGCCGCTTTTTGAGAAGTGTGTCCGGAGGCCAGCTATGTCCGCCATGAGCGATGCCATCGGAGTACTCCTTGCTGGAGGCCAGGGGGAACGGTTGTGGCCCTTGACCCGCGACCGCGCCAAGCCCGCTGTCCCTTTCGGCGCACTCTATAGAATTATCGACATTACGCTCTCGAACTGCATTAACTCGGATTTGCGGCGGATCTTCGTATTAACACAGTACAAAGCGCTGAGCCTCAACCGGCACGTCCGGGCTGGATGGTCGATACTAGCGGGGCTGGGGGATTACATCGAGGTGCTGACGCCACAGATGAGGGTATCGAAAGAGTGGTATCAGGGCACAGCCGATGCTGTGTATCAAAACATTTACTCGATTGGCAGCGAGCGCTCCAAATATGTATTTATCCTTTCGGGCGATCACATTTACAAGATGAATTACGCCAAAATGCTCCAACAGCACGTGGATTCTGCGGCGGACGTGACGGTTGCCACCCTGCAGATTCCTGCGGCGCAGGCGGCGCGGCAGTTCGGCGTGATTGAAGTGGATAAAGACTGGCGGATCATGGGCTTCGAGGAAAAACCTGATGAGCCCAAGCATTCACCGCACCACCCGGGGGATTGCAATGCTTCGATGGGGATCTATATCTTCAACACGCAATTGATGATCCCCATTCTTCTGGCCGATTCGGAAGATCCAAAATCGAGGCACGATTTTGGGAAGGATATTCTGCCGCGCATTATTTCCAAGCACCGAGTATTTGCTTACAACTTCGTCGATGAAAACCAGAAGGACGCGCTTTATTGGCGGGACGTGGGCACGCTCGACGCCTACTATGAAGCCAACATGGATCTGGTCAGCGTCTCGCCGGTTTTCAATTTGTACGACAATCACTGGCCATTGCGCACGTGGCAGCACCAGTATCCGCCGGCGAAATTCGTCTTCGCCGATCCGGAACGCATGGGAGTTGCGCTCGATTCGATTGTCGCGGGCGGTTCGGTGATCTCGGGCGGGCGAGTGCAAAAATCCGTCATTGGAAATAATGTGCGAGTGAACAGCTATTCCGAAGTGAACGACTCCATCATCTACAATCATGTGAACATCGGCCGCCACTCGCGGATTCGACGAGCGATTATCGATCGGCACGTCAGCTTGCCGGAACGCACGGAAATTGGCTACGACATGGAAGCCGACCGGCGGCGATTTCATGTGACCGATTCTGGAATTGTGGTCGTCGTTCGCCAGGAGTCGCTCATCGAAGAGCCTGAGACAGCGTAGTATCCGGAATCTCCGAGGACCCCCTTCCAGATTGAAGCCATGAAGTATCGGCTGGCCATTTTCGATTTTGACGGGACACTGGCTTCGTCGCTTGACGGGATCAGCGCGTGCATGGCCGAGACGTTTACTAAGCTGGGCTATCGCCCCCCGAGTCTGGAAGAGGTGAAGGCGACCGTCGGCCTGACTCTTGAGGATTCCCTCCGGATCCTGACTAAAAGGAAAATTAGCGACGCGGACCTGGCGGTATTCGTAAAGATCTATCGTGAGATTCATGACCCGAAGGCCGGGGCGGGGGTTCGGCTTTTCGACGGCGTCGTGCGTCTTCTCGAGGAGCTCCCTTCGCATGGGATTGGGAGCGTGCTGGTCAGCAACAAAGGACGGAAAGCGCTTGAGCAGCTTCTCGAACGACTGAAAATATGGCCTTTTTTTGACCTGATGCTTAGCGCAGAAGAGGCCAAGTATACCAAACCAAGTCCGGAACTTTATTCGCGCGACATCGCCCCGCACTTCCCGAAAATCCCGGGGTCGGAGACGCTCGTCATCGGTGATGCGGAGATTGACATCCGATTTGCAAAGGCCGCCGGTCTCGCCTGTTGCTGGGCGAACTATGGTTACGGAGATGCCGCGAAGTGCCGAGCGCTTCGTCCCGATTTTGAGATTGGACAAATTGTGGAATTGCGGGAAATCCTGCGCGGAGGCAGGCGCGGCTGAATCCCGCTGCTGCAGGGCTTCCCGCGGCGGACAGCGGCGGAGCAATCTCGCCGTCTGATACAATCTCTAGTTCACTTCAACTCAGGAGAGCGATCGGACATGTCCACGAATATCACTAGAGTTAGTGCCCGCCAAATCCTCGATTCGCGAGGAAATCCAACAGTGGAAGCCGATGTATATGTAGGAACCAGCGCGAAAGGCCGCGCGGCTGTGCCCTCCGGGGCGTCCACCGGTGAACACGAAGCGCTTGAGTTGCGAGATGGCGACAGATCACGGTATCTGGGCAAAGGCGTGCTGAAGGCGGTGGCCAACGTTAACAACGAAATCGCGAAGGCCGTCATGGGCCTTGATGCGGTGGACCAGCGGGCGCTCGACAAACGCATGATTGAACTTGATGGCACGCCGACGAAATCCCGGCTCGGAGCCAATGCCATCCTGGCTGTTTCCATGGCAGCTGCGAGAGCTGCGGCGGCCGCGCAGAATATTCCGCTCTACAAATATCTATCGCGCTATTCGACGGATACGAGCGCGAACCTCCTCCCGCTGCCGATGCTGAACATTCTGAACGGCGGAGCTCATGCCGACAGTTCCGTGGACTTTCAGGAATTCATGGTCATGCCAATCGGGGCGGCCAGCTTTTCAGAAGCGCTTCGTTGGGGCGTGGAGGTTTTCCATTCGTTGAAAAGCGCATTGAAAAAGCATGGTTATTCGACGGCCGTAGGCGATGAGGGCGGATTTGCGCCGAGCTGCAAATCGAACGAAGAAGCGATACAGATCGTGATCGAAGCAATTTCCGCGGCAGGTTACAAGCCCGGCGAACAAATCAGCATTGCGCTTGATCCTGCGGCCAGCGAATTCTACGACAAAGCCAGCGGCAAGTATGTATTTAAGAAATCAGACAAATCGGCGCACTCCCCGGAAGAAATGGTCGACTACTGGGCGAAGTGGATTGATAAGTATCCGATCGTCTCGCTCGAAGACGGCATGGGAGAAGAAGATTGGCCAGGATGGAAAAAGCTGACGCAGAAGGCTGGACTGAAATCATCGGCAAGACGAATCCAACTTGTGGGAGACGATATCTTTGTGACGAACACAGAAATCTTCGCCCGCGGGATAAAAGAAGGGATCGGTAACGCGATTCTAATCAAGCTGAATCAAATCGGGACCGTAACTGAAACAATTGATTGCATCGAATTGGGGCGGAAGTCGGGGTACAAGTCCGTTATTTCGCACCGCTCCGGCGAAACCGAGGACACTTTCATCGCGGACCTTGCAGTAGCGACGGGAGCGGGACAGATTAAGACGGGGTCGGCATCAAGAACGGATCGCATCGCCAAATACAACCAGCTTCTGCGGATTGAAGAAGAGCTTGGCGCGTCCGCAAGGTTCAACGGCAAGGCTGTCATCAGCTAAAATCTAAATTTGAATCGCATCAAGCGGATGGAGTTGGCTTTCCAATAAGTCTGGCTCAGATTTGAGAATAATCCGTGGGCCGGAGAATCGTGTTGGTGATGTTGGAGACGATGCTTTCGAAGGAGTAGCGAGGGGAACTCGTCAGTTTTTTCCATTCCGGAAGCGAGCCGAATGTCTTCCATTCCGAGGCGCGGTCGGCGAGGCTCGGGAATCCTACCATGTAGGTCAGGCACGGAAGCTTCGTGCCGATCAAAACGTCGCCGAAAAAGACCTGCCAGAAGCCGGCTTTTTCAAAAACCTCGAACTCACCCGAATTGAACATTTCCACTTTGCGTCGATGGTCCTGATCGCTCGGACTTTCGTACGTGCGCAGCTCGAACAAGCGATCTTTGTGCTCGGTCATCGCGGCGGGCAGTTTAAGTTTTGGACAGCCCTCGAACGCCACCATCAGGGAGCTCCCCATGCGTACCATGGCCGGCTGATCCGCGGGAGCGGCCAAGAATGGAGCCCCAGCCTTGAGGTACTCAGCGTCCTGTCCCAGGCGCGCCTCGGCGGTGGCCAGAATGTCCACGGACGCAGCTGGGAGAAGTACGTGATACATCGGACCGGTTTCTCCGACTTCGACATTGAACACGCCGACAGGGATGATCCCCAGGCGATTGAGGGCAGGCACAAGTGCGTCGCGCAAGAAGGCGTCGGTTATTTTTTGCTGACGTCCTGATTGGACATGATATTTGCGAAGTTCGTAGTACTCGCGGGATTTTTCAACGGTCGCGGCATTTTGGAGCGCGGAGAAATTCAGCTTGGAAGCTCCGAGACCGGTAACGCTCGCGGTTAGAAATTTTCTTCTGTTCACGGAAAGAGCTCCTCGATGCCGGCGACTTTCTGGACACGAAAGAGAGCCATGATAACCGTGTTGGACGGTGATTTTCCAGATAGACGAGATTTTTTAGGTCTCGCAACACGTCTAGATCTCCCGATGGACGCGCCGCGCAGCTATTTCTGAAAAGGGCGGCGTATACTCTGCACTGGAAATGAGCAAGAGCAGGAACCGAGAAAGTTTATCCGCTGGAGTTTTTTCCGGGAGAGCACAATGTTTGGAGTCAAGGACCCAGGTCGACATCCGGAAGGTGCGCGGATTCGGTTCGCGACCGTCGAAGACCTGGGTAGACTGACCAGGTTGATCAATACGGCTTTCGTCGTTGAACAGCCATTCCTCGACGGGAAGCGGATCGACGAAAAGGGAACCAGCGAATTATTTGAAAAAGGGAAGTTCCTAATTGCCGAAGATTCGCCGGGCATCGTCGGCTGCGTGTATTGCGAGTTGCGAGGTGATCGTGGCTATCTGGGGTTGCTCGCCGTAGACCCACCGCGGCAGGGCAAAGGTTTGGGCCGCAAGTTGGTTGCTGCCGCAGAAGATTATTTTCGTGGCCTAGGTTGCAGCGCAGTCGAGTTGCGTATCATCAGCCCGCGCACTCCGTTGCCGATCTTTTATCGGCGACTCGGCTATGCGGAAGAGGGGACTGCGTCGTTTGCTCCGTCGCTGCCGATAAAAGTGCCGGGCCACTACATCCTCATGTCGAAACAACTCACCTAATTTGATAACCGGAGTGAGGGCGGCCGATCAGTTCGCGTGAGAATGGGGTGGTCCAAAATATCGATAATGGCCGGTGATCTTCCAAGCAAACAGAACGTCCTCCATCTTCGGCCCCTGCCCGATGTTGTGAACGATCTTAAAACGGCCGGTCGCAGGAGATTGAACATTCACGACGATTCCGATATGCGGCACATTGCCGCCCAAGTCCCACGTCACGATGTCGCCGGGCGAATAATCCGCCGCCCGCTGCGTGATGGGCAGGCTCTCCCCGTTCCTGCTGAAAAAGACCATCAAGTTAGGTACCCGGCGGTGGTCGATGCTTGGGTCTGGCTGGGCTTGGTGCCATTTCGTTTGGGATCTATAGTCCGTCCAGTGCTTTACCATGTCTTCGTGCACTTCCTTTTGGAGGTCCACACCCTCGGCCCGATAAGCACGGATGATCTCGTCAGAGCAGACGCCAGTGTCCGCGGGCACGTCGCCGCCGGGGTAAGCGAGATGAACGTATGCAGAGACGTACCGTACGGAATGATTTGTGCGCTCGATCGCTGCGGTAACTAGTCTTTGCAGGAAATCCTGGCGCGAGGCAGCGCTGACGGGTCTGCTCTGCGCCATGCCATCACCGCTGCCAACGCACGCGTAAAACAACGCAAATGAGGCGAGTGTCGAAAGAGCTTTCTTCACGTCTCTATTTTATCAGCAGTTTGGCATGCTGCGACGGGCGCTTTGCCGTCGTGGGCGATCGCCAGATGGCCGGGCTACTGCAATGCTTCCATCAGGGCCGCCAAGCTGGAGTTGTCGCCGAACGTTTGGCTGATGTGCGCGAACCGGTCTACATTTCCTGGTCCGAAAACAAAGCTGCCGCCGAGCTGAAAAGGATTTGCGCCCAGCTTATGCTGCACATGGCCCGATGCGCGCGCCCTCCTCCGTGCTTCCGCATTATCGCTTCGCAAGAGATGCAGGACATTAGCGGACTTCAACTCCGCCGCGCGATAGGCCTGCCTCTGCTCATCGATCAGGAGCGGAAAGGTGATGCCGGTCTGTTCGCGAAATTCGCGTGCATAGACCCGGTCTCCCAAGCCGATTGCAGCCAGTGCAGCTCCTTTGTCGCGAAAAGCCTGTGCGTGTTCGCGCAACTGCGCGGCATGCTCGCGGCAGAAGATTCATCCATAGTGGCGCAAGAAAACAACGACAGCCGGCTGTTTGTCCCACAGTGATCCGAGGCGGGTTTCCCGTCCATCACAATCCGTGAGGGTAATGAAAGCCAGCTTGCTGCTAAAAGAACTTTCCATGATCGGTCCATGATGTGGAGCGCGCCTGGAGGTGTCAAGCGCTTGCCTTAGAAAGATACGTTGCTAAACGCTTCCGTTCGTTGACCATCGGCATAGCCCTGGATTGCTCTCTGATTGCGCACAAGAGCGGCTGACGACGAAACACTCGTGTCGATTTCAGGCTAACGTGTAATCAGAAGCCGGAGGGCATTGCCATGGACGATCAGCAACACCTCACTTCCTTGCCTGTGCCGACGCAAGACGAGCGCACCATGGCGTTTTTAGCACACCTGCTCCAGGTGTTCACCGGCTTCATCGCGCCACTAATTATTTACTGCATCAAGCAGGATTCCCGCTTTGTGAAATTTCACGCTTTGCAGTCGCTGATCTGGCAGATCTGCTACATGGCGATCTTCATGGGCGGGATGGTCGTTTTCTTTTTCTCGATCTTTGCCAGCGTCTTTGCGAGCGCACATGGAGGACACGCGTCCAGTGGGCCACCCCCAACTTTTCTCCTTTTCTTTCCACTCTTCTGGGTATTCTGGATGCTCGGTTGGGTTGCCAACGTCATTCTCGGAATTATGTATGGCGTCAAGGCCAATCGCGGAGAGTGGGCCGGCTACCCGATCATCGGAAAATGGTGCATGCCAAAACTGGATCCTGGTGTGAACGCTCCCTCGCAGCCTTGGATGCCCTAGCTGCCTTTCAGCCACACCCGCCAGTCTTGCGTGTATAATCCTGCACCTTCATGAGTGATCGAACTCCGAACTCGCCTATCCCCTCTGGGATGCAGCGGCAACAGCAGATTTATTTGCTCGGGTTGAAGGGTGGCGCGCTATCGATTCCGGTTTCTCTTGCACTCCTCGAGCAGAAGGCGCAAGAAGTGCTTTCTCCGTCAGCGTTCGATTACGTCGCGGGCGGAGCGAGCGGCGAGGACACGGTGCGAGCCAATCGCGAGGCATTTTACCGTTGGAGAATCGCGCCGCGGATGTTACGCGATGTCTCGCAAAGAGATTTAGGCGTCGAGCTCTTCGGAGCGCATTTGCCGGCGCCCGTGATTCTTGGCCCAGTGGGAGTTCAGGGCATACTTCATGGCGAAGGGGAAGTCGCCTCGGCGCGTGCGGCGGCTTCGTTGGGATTGCCCTTCGTGCTCAGTACAGCCGCGAGCCGTACGATTGAAGAGGTTTCAGAAGCAGCAGCTAGCACTGGCAACGGCGTCCGCTGGTTCCAGCTTTACTGGGGTAAAAATCCCGAACTGACCGCGAGCATGCTGCAGCGCGCCGAGCGAGCGGGATACAAGGCCATTGTCGTCACCTTGGACACAAACATGCTCGCCTGGCGCGAACGTGACCTTCAGCACGCGTATCTGCCGTTCCTGCTTGGGCAGGGGCTCGCCAACTATTTCAGTGATCCTGTTTTTCGCTCGCTTCTGTCTCAACCGCCCGAAGAGAATCCTGCAGCTGCGATTCAGCTTTGGAGCGGGCTCTTTTCCAACACCACGCTAACCTGGAAAGACATTCCGTTCCTTCGGAAGCACACATCCCTTCCTATTCTGTTGAAGGGCATTTTGCACCCGAGGGATGCCGCTCTTGCACTTGAAGCCGGCGTTGACGGGCTGAGCGTCTCGAATCACGGCGGGCGGCAGGTGGACGGCGCCATCGCCACGCTTGACGCTCTTCCCGCCGTCGTGCGCGAAGTGAACGGGCGGATACCAGTGCTTTTCGATGGTGGCATTCGCCGCGGCGCGGACGTTTTCAAAGCGCTCGCGCTCGGTGCGCGCGCTGTCCTGCTCGGGCGCCTCTATACTTGGGGACTCGCGGTTGCAGGCGAACAGGGCGTGCGCGATGTGGTACTGAATATCTTGGCTGATTTCGATTTGACGCTGGCGCTTAGCGGCTACACTTGCTGCAAAGCTCTGGATGACTCCGCCTTATGCAAATCGCCGTAGTTTGGATTGAGCTTCCTTCCGGGCTCGACTCAATCGAAGCTGGGTTCGCCGGAATCCGCCGCCTTCAAAGGATCCTTCGCGCAAGTTGCGGCACCCCTCTGCGGGTGCCATAATCCAAACTTACTGAGCAGTTTCAGTTGAAAGAGGGTAGTGCCTCTGCCCTGCGAAGTTCGCAGCTTTTCCGAGGAGGTTTTATGGCAATACGTGACAGCTGGCTCCAAAAGAGAGAGCAAGATGCGGCGAGCGCCAACGGCAACCGGAACATGTCGCAGATGCATTTTGCGCGGCGGGGCGTGATTACCGAAGAGATGCGCTTTGTGGCGGGCCGGGAAAAAATCGACCCGGAGCAGGTGCGCAGCGAAATTGCGCGCGGGCGGATGATCATTCCGGCGAACGTGAATCACCGGAACCTCGAGCCCATGGGGATTGGGATCGCCAGCAAGTGCAAGATCAATGCGAATATCGGCAATTCCGCCACGACTTCGAATATTGATGAGGAGCTGAAAAAACTACACCACGCTGTTCACTACGGCGCGGATACCGTCATGGATCTCTCCACGGGAGGCGATATTCCCGTCATCAGAAAGGCGATTATTGAGGCTTCGCCAGTGCCGGTGGGGACGGTGCCAGTGTATGAAGCGATTTCACGGGTACGGCGGCCGGAGGATTTGACGATTGACTTGATGCTCGAAGTGATTGAAGAGCAAGCCGAGCAGGGCGTGGATTACATGACAATTCATGCCGGTGTTCTGCGCGAGCATGTGCCGTTGGTGCGCAAGCGGATTACGGGAATTGTGAGCCGCGGCGGATCGTTGATGGCGCACTGGATGGAGCATCACAAGAAGCAAAATTTTCTTTACGAGAATATCGAAAAGATTTGCAAGATTTTCAAAAAGCACGATGTGAGCTTTTCATTTGGAGACGGGTTGCGGCCGGGATGCATCGCGGACGCGAGCGACGAAGCGCAGTTCGCGGAGTTGAAGGTGCTTGGCGAGCTGACCAAGAGGGCTTGGGAACATGACGTCCAGGTGATGATTGAAGGACCCGGCCACGTGCCGATGGACAAGATCAAGGAGCAAGTGGACAAAGAGATGGAGTGGTGCCACGAGGCGCCGTTCTATACGCTGGGTCCGCTGGTGATTGACATCGCACCGGGCTACGACCACATCACCAGCGCAATTGGCGCGGCGATGATTGGATGGCATGGCGCGTCGATGCTGTGCTACGTGACGCCGAAGGAGCATCTGGGGCTGCCGAATCCGGAGGACGTGAAGCAGGGCGTGATTGCTTACAAGATTGCGGCGCACGCGGCAGACGTGGCGCGCCACCGGCCCGGAGCGAGGGACCGCGATGACGCCTTGAGCTATGCGCGGTTTCTATTTGACTGGAACAAGCAGTTCGAGCTTTCGCTCGATCCGCCGACGGCGAAAGCCATGCACGACGAAAATCTGCCCGACGATTTTTATAAGGAAGCGAAGTTTTGCTCGATGTGTGGGCCGAAGTTCTGCTCGATGAACATTACGCAGCTCGCGGAGGCCGAGTCCGGGCAGGATCAGTCTGAACGGAAGCAAAAATTCGTAGAGCTTCTAGCCAAGGTGCAAGGCGCTTAGGATGCGACTCGGAGTGATAAGGAACTCCACCGTCGGTATCGCCTAATGTCATTTCTGAGCAGCGGAGTGGCCGTCGTGACCGGCGCGGGGAGCGGGATTGGGCGGGCTCTGGCGCAGCAACTAGCGTCGGCGGGCTCGGCGCTGGCGATCGCGGACATCGATGAAGCGGGACTGACGGAGACTGCGGCTTCACTGACGGACAAAAAGGCAGCGGTTTCAACACATGTATTGGATGTATCCAACGAAGAGGGAGTACGGAGTTTTGCGGAAGATGTGGTTGCGCGGCACGGGCGCGTCACGCTGCTGATCAACAATGCCGGTGTGGCGCTGATCGGTACATTCGAAGAAATCTCCCTCGACGATTTACGCTGGCTGATGGGAATCAACTTTTGGGGCGTCGTCTATGGCGTGCGGTGTTTCTTGCCCATTCTGAAGGAGCAGCCCCGCGCGCATATAGTGAATCTGTCGAGCGTGTTCGGGATTATCGCGCCAGTGGGGCAGAGCGCCTATTCCGCAAGCAAGTTTGCCGTGCGCGGTTTCACGGAATCGTTACGGCATGAGCTGGAGGGCACGACAGTTTCCGTGTCCTGCGTTCATCCAGGGGGAATTCACACGCCAATTGCAAAGCGGGCACGCTTGGGCGCAAATGCACCGGCAAACAAGCATCAGGAGGCCGTCGCGCGGTTCGAGCAGCTGACACCTACTTCTCCTGGCGCGGCCGCAGCGCGCATTCTAAGGGGCGTCGAGCGGCGCGAACCGCGCATCTTGATCGGACGTGACGCGCACCAGATTGATATCGTGCAGAGACTACGGCCTGCCACCTACTGGAAAATGATGGCGAAACGAGCCCAATGATAGACAAACCCGTGGCTATTGTTGAGCAGTCTGCTTTGACCCTGCTGGACCTTGAAGTTATACTTCGCGGCGTGACCTAAGAGTTTCTAAACACTTCACACCGTCCGAGATTTCATTCATTAAGGAGCCGATATGCCTTTTGTGCGTGCCGCCAACATTGCTGATGTGCCGCAGGGTAGCATCCACCAGTTTCAGGTAGCGGGAACGCCCGTGGCGCTAGCCAATGTGGATGGTAAGTTCTATGCCATCAACGATGTGTGTGTGCATCGAGGAGGGCCGCTGGGCGAAGGAGAACTCCATGAAAAGGTGGTCACTTGCCCGTGGCACGGCTGGCAATACGATGTCACCACTGGCAAAGTGACCCAGAATCCCACCATGGGGGTGGCCTGCTACGCCACAGAAGTGAGAGGCGGCGAAGTTTTTGTCGAGGTTCCGTAAAGTATCCACAACTATATGAAAATAAATAAGATAGACGTCTTCGGTTCGTTCCTGGCAAATTAGGGACGCTCCAGGCATCAGTTCCCAAAAACACGTTAACCCCCACATTTTGTTTCGCTTTTTGGCCGTCCCCGTGTATATTGCTGCCGACTCGACGCCTCGATGGCAACTCCGACTTCGCAACGACACTACTGGATATTCAGCGCCGACCCACACCACTACCACTGGGATACGCTCTTCGTTAAGGGCAAGGAAATGTGGCACGGCGCCGAGTCCAAACCGGATGCGGTTCGCGCGCTCAAACAGGTTCGCAAGGGCGACCGTGTTCTCTGTTACCACTCCGCCCCAGAGAGGACGCTCTATTCGATCGCGGAAATCACACGCGACCCATACCCCGATCCACACGACCACAAGGAAAAGAACTTAGTCGCAGACCTGCGAGCGTTTGACCGCCTGCCTAGACAGGTCACGCTCGCCGAGCTTCGCGCCAACCCCGCGTTGAAAAAAATGAAGCTGCTGAAGAACGTGCGGGTGCTGGTATCTCAGATCACCGAAGCGGAATACCAGGAAATCTTGCGCATGGCTGGAATCGTGGCTTCGCCGGGAATTCCGCTGCCCTGACGAAATGTTGGATGGAATCGTTTCCGGGAAAACGCGGGTATTGGACCTCACTTACGCGATCAACGACAGATTGGTGCCGTGGCCCGGGGATGAGCGGTGGTTCGAGGCACGCGTCAATGCAGCCATCGAGCGGGACGGCTACTTCACGAGAAGCTTCTGGATGCTCGAACATTATGGGACGCATCTGGATGCTCCGATTCATTTTCCTCCGGGCAAGATTTCAGTCGACGAAATTCTACCGCGACAACTCTTTGGGATGGCCGTGGTAATAGACGTTCAGGCGGAAGCCGCCGCCGATGCGGATTACCAACTCACAAAAGCCGGCATCGATGCGTGGGAAAAGCGCAACGGGCAAATACCGGCAGGAGCCATCGTACTGCTGAGAACAGGGTGGTCATCTCGCTGGCCGAACGCCGCGCATTATCGGAATGAAGATGCCGCTGGACTTATGCATTTCCCAGGGTTTTCGCCGGGGGCGGTCGAAGAACTGATCGAGCGCAAGATTAGCGGCATCGGCTGCGACACAATGAGCGTGGATTATGGCGCATCAGAAGATTTCGCGGTGCATCGCCTTGCGCTAGGAGCGGGGCTCTATCACCTCGAGAATTTGCCGGATTTGAGCGAACTTCCGGAAAAAGGCGCGTTCCTGGTTGTGGCTCCTATAAAACTGGAAGGTGGCTCCGGCGGTCCTGTGCGCGTGTTTGCGCTGCTTCCATGAAGTAATGGAAAAAAACGTAAACATTTCAGAAGCCGCATACGTCTTAGAAGCTTGGGGCCTGGTGAGGGTGGTTTCATGAAGACAGTCAGGTATCGTTTCGCCGCTCTCCTCGTGTTGTGTGGTTTGGGGTTTGGTGCCGAATCGGCGTGCGCACAGTCGCATGAGTTTCCTGTCAGCGCTCACATGCTGAAAAATGGCATGAAGGTGCTCGTCCAACCTGACCACAGTATTCCAAACGTTGCGCTTTACATTTTCTATCGAATCGGTTCTCGGAACGAACACCCAGGCACGACCGGGCTCTCTCACTTTTTTGAACACATGATGTTTAACGGCGCTAAGAAATATGGCCCGGGCGAACTTGACAAAGCGATGGAAGCCAACGGCGGCTCGAATAACGCGTACACCACCCGCGATGTTACCGTCTACCAGGATTGGTTTCCGCGCTCGGCGCTCCCGCTGATTTACGACATCGAGTCCGATCGCATCCGCGATTTGGCGTTCGATCCGAAGAAAATCGCTTCCGAGCGGGAGGTGGTGGCTTCCGAGCGGAGGCTGAGCGTCGACAACGATAACTTCGGGCTGCTCGACGAGCAGCTTTGGGCCACCGCGTTTATCGCGCACCCTTATCAATGGCCGGTCGTTGGCTGGATGAGCGACATCGAGCATTGGACGATGGAGGACTTGAAGCACCACTTTGAAATGGGCTACTCCCCGAGCAATGCTACGATGGTAGTGGTCGGTGACGTTTCGCCAGAGGAGATTTTTCAGCTCTGCGAAAAATATATCGAGCCGATTCCTTCCCACGCGCCGCCTCCGCCGGTGACTACTATCGAACCTGAGCAGTTGGGTGAACGGCGGCTGGTCGTGCATAAACCCGCGCAGTTACCTCTGCTGATGATCGGATACCACATCCCGCAGACCAACAACCCAGACTTCTATGCGCTCAACATTCTACGAAGCGTGCTGTTTCAAGGAGAAAGTTCGCGGATGTACCGGCGCCTGGTGGATGAGGATCAGCTCGCGCTCGACGTCTCCTCTTTCGTGCGGCCGGCCTTCGATCCGACGCTGGCGTTGATCTCCGCTCAGCCCCGTCAGGGAGTGGACCCGGCGGCTTGCGAAAAGGCGATCTACGAGGAGCTGGACAAAGTGAAAGGCGCGCAAATCAGCGATCAGGAACTTGAGAAAGCCAAGAACACGCGGCTGGTCGAATTCTACAGGGAGATGCGAACCATCAGTGGGCGCGCGAACACGATCGGAACGTATGAAGTATTCATGGGCAATTACAACGAGCTGTTCGACACAGCGAAAAACTACTCCGCTGTGAAGAAAGAGGATGTGCAGCGTGTGGCTAAAAAATATTTTGGTGCGAACAACCGCACCGTTGCGACGTTGCTTCCCGAGAAGGAAGGGGAGGCCAAACAATGAGACGCGGAAACACCAAGTTGGCTGCTCCAGTGCTTCTGACCTTTTTACTTTTGGCTTGCCCCGCAGCTCTGCCGCAGTCTCTGCATTTGCCGCCGCACGAGAAATTGGTGTTCAAGAACGGTTTAACCGTCTTGCTGCTGGAAAAGCCCGGCGTGCCTCTGATTGATGTCTTCGCGCTTGTAAAATCGGGAGCCACCGCCGACCCTGTGGGAGAGGCGGGGCTCGCGTCGGTAACAGCTGCACTCCTGCGCAAAGGAACGAAGACCCGCACGGCGCAGCAATTCGCAGCCGATTTCGACTTTATCGGCGGTTCTTTTGATGCCGATGCGACAGCAGACTATACGTACATCAGTGCCGAGTTCATGACCAAGGACCTCGCTCGCGGTCTAGAGCTTTTTTCCGAGGCCACTTTGCACCCGACGTTTCCCGAAGACGAGGTCGCCAAAGTTTTAGCCCAGGGCATCGATGGCGTAAGAGGCGCCAAAGACGATCCGCAGTCCGTACTGGGGTTGTACTACCAGGGCTATCTGTTCGGAACTCATCCCTACGGGCGTCCTCCGGCAGGCGACGAGCTTTCGCTCAAACGAATTCAGCGAGATGTTATCGTAAAGTTTTACGAAGGACACTACGCTCCGAGCAATACCATGCTCGGTATCGCCGGCGAGTTCGATACAGCGGAGATGCGCAAACAGCTCGAAGCTGCGTTCGGCGTGTGGCCTGCCCGCCCTGTAACAAGTGTGCCGATTCCTGCCACGCCGCCGGAGAAGGGCAGAAGGCTCTTGCTGGTCGATAAGCCCGACGCCACACAAACCTATTTCGCCATCGGAAACATCGGGACTGCCGTCAATGATCCGGATCGTGTTGCGATTCGAGTGGTCAACACGATATTTGGCGGAAGATTTACGTCTCAACTCAATGAAGCGCTGCGCGTTGAGTCGGGATACACGTACGGCGCGGGATCGTTTTTTGATTCGCACAAGGCTCCGGGTCCTTTCGAGATTTACAGCTTCACAAAGAATGAAACCACGGCCCCGGCGATTGATCTGGCGCTGCGAGTCCTGGAAAACCTGCACAAAAACGGCGTAACGGCCGAACAGTTGGCTTCGGCAAAGAGCTACATCAAAGGCCAATATCCGCCGACGATCGAAACTTCAAGGCAGCTGGCACAACGAATAGTCCTCAACGAATTTTACGGCCTGGGAGACGACGAGGTGAATGAGCTGGAAAAGCGGGTCGATGCGGTGACCCCGGAGATTGCCAAGCGGGTTATTGAAAAGCATTTCCCGCTGGACAATCTTGTTTTTGTGCTGATCGGCAAGGCATCCGCGATTGGACCGGCTGTGAGAAAGTATGCCGACAAATTCGATGAGCGCCCCATCGGCGACCCAGGTTTTTGGCCGCCGGCTGGCGCCCAGAAGTAGCGCAGTCCGGTACGATTTGTCTGGTCTGTCGGGTCGGCCTAGAGCTAGTGTTGATGATTCTTCAGGAGGAAAAATGAGTTTTAGAAACTTGGCCATGATTGTTGGCTCATTGTTCGCGCTACTGCTCACGGCGGGTTCGGCTGCCGTGGCGGAAGAGACTCCGCTGCTCGTGCAATCACCCACGATGAATGAGTCGCAAATCGTATTCGCTTATGGCGGCTATCTGTGGAGTGTCTCGCGCGCAGGAGGCGAAGCGCGCCAGCTTACAACCGGCGGACACGAGAGTGGCCCAAAATTCTCGCCAGATGGAAAATGGATCGCGTTTACGGGCCAGTACGACGGCAACGTAGATGCCTACGTGATGCCCGCCGATGGCGGCGAACCAAAGCGCCTCACGTGGCATCCGGGCGCGGACATCGTTGATGGGTGGACTCCTGACGGCAAGAAGATTCTGATTCGGTCGCCGCGAGAGGCCTACGCGGATTTCGACCGCTTGTATACCGTGCCGGCACAGGGAGGCGTTCCGGAGGTCCTTCCGATGTGGCGCGGCGAAGCAGCTTCCTATTCACCCGATGCTTTGCGTATTGCGTATGTGCCCAATCTGAAATGGCAAGTCGCCTGGAAGCGCTATCACGGAGGGCAGACCACGCCCGTGTATCTGCTCCGGTTAAGCGATTTGCAGCTCGAAAAGGTTCCCCGCGCGAAAGTTGAACTTGAAAATTCGAATGACGACGATCCTGTGTGGGTTGGCGACACCGTATATTTTCTTTCTGATCGCAAAGGCCCCGTTACGATATTTGCCTACGACACTAAGACGAAAAAAGTGAGACAGGTGCTGGAGAATTCGGGGCTCGACCTCAAATCACTCTCCGCCGGCCCGGGAGCGCTGGTCTACGAGCAGTTTGGCGGCATTTACACGCTCGATCTGAAAACTGAAAAAGCGAGCAAGGTCAACATTCGCATCGCTGGCGATCTGCCAGCCACGCGGCCGCACTTTGAAAAGGTCGCGGACAAAATTGAGAATGCCGGAATATCACCGACAGGAGTTCGCGCCGTTTTCGAAGCACGCGGAGAAATTCTGACCGCGCCAGCAGAAAAAGGTGACATCCGCAACCTTACACGAACGACGGCAGTGGCGGAACGCGATCCCGCCTGGTCGCCCGACGGCAAGTCCATCGCATTTTTCTCCGACGAATCCGGCGAATATGCGCTGCACATCGTGGATCAGAGCGGATTGGGAGCGGTGAAGAAAATCAATTTGGGTAACCCACCTTCGTTTTTCTACGGACCGACTTGGTCTCCGGACAGCAAGAAAATTGCGTACACCGACAAGCGGATGAATCTATGGTACCTCGACGTGGAGAAAGGAACGCCAGTAAAAGTTACTTCGGATCGCTACGAAGATCCGACATCCACAATGAATGAGACTTGGTCTCCGGACAGCAAATGGCTGACCTACGCGAAGTATCTAGAAAACCACATGCGGACGGTCTTCCTGTATTCACTGGAGACGGGTAAGGAGTCGCAGATCACGGATGGGTCCAGCGACGCCCGGTATCCGGTGTTCGACAAGAACGGGAAATCGCTGTACTTCGCCGACAGCACGGACATGGGGCTCTCCATCGGCTGGCTCGATCTTTCGAGTTACCAGCATCCGGTCCTAAGAAGCATATACGCGGTTGTCTTGAAGAAAGGCGATCCCTCCCCCGTTGAGCCTCAGAGCGATGAAGAGAAGGCGGCGAGCAAAGAGAAAGGCAAGGGAACTGATAAAAGCGCCGACAAGAACTCGGCAAAAGGTGAGGAAGGTGAAAAGAAGGAAGAAGTGAAAGTAACCATCGATCTGGACGGTATCGGCCAGAGAATCGTGGCGATGCCAATAAAAGCGGGCAATTATATTGGCTTGGACACGGGCAAGACCGGCATTCTCTTCCTGAGCGAAGTCCCCGATGTACCACGGCTGGCGGAGCGCACGACCGTTTCGGTTTCCAAATTTGACCTGAGCACGCGCAAAACTGAACCATTCCTTAGCGGGCTCCGCAGTTTCTCCGTGTCTGCTAATGGCGAAAAGGTGCTCTACCGCGAGGGGCCCGGATGGTTTATTGCGCCAACCGCGGCCGCTCCGAAGCCGGGCGAAGGTGCGCTGCATCTTGACGCGATGGAGGTGTATACCGATCCCCGCGCCGAGTGGAACCAGATGTACCACGAAGTTTGGCGGATCGAGCGGGACTTTTTCTATGACCCGCATCATCACGGTTTGAATATCGCTGTCGCCGAGCGAAAGTATGCGCGGTACCTGAAAGGTGCGGGCGGGCGTGCCGATGTCAATCATCTATTCGATGAAATGCTCGGCGAACTCACGGTAGGGCACATGTTCATTCGCGGAGGCGATGTCCCGCAGCCGAAACACGTCAAAGGTGGCCTCCTCGGCGCCGACTACAATGTAGAAAACGGTCGATATCGCTTTGCGCGCATCTTTAATGGAGAGAATTGGAATCCTGAATTGCGTGCGCCCTTGACGCAGCCTGGTGTGGACGTCAAAGTTGGAGACTTCCTCCTCGAAGTGAATGGCACGGAAGTGCGCCCGCCCACCAGTGTCTATAGCTATTTTGAAAATACGGCTGGCACCCAAATCAAAATCAAAGTTGGACCGAACGCTGACGGCACAGGTGCCCGTGAAGTGACTGTCGTCCCGCTCCCCAGCGAATTCGAGCTTCGCAACCTTGCCTGGGAAGAAGACAACCGCCGCAAGGTCGATGAGCTGAGCGGAGGCAAAGTCGCATACGTTCATGTGCCCGACACAGCCACCGGCGGCTTCATAAATTTCAATCGCTATTACTACGCTCAGGTAGGCAAACAGGCTGCCATCATCGATGAACGCTATAATCACGGCGGCCAAATCGCCGACTACATTATTGACATGCTCAAACGCCCGCTGCGCAATTGCAGCATTACTCGCGAAGGTGAGGAATTCTGCTCGCCACTCGCGCAGATCTATGGCCCTAAGACCATGATCATCAACGAAATGTCCGGTTCAGGCGGAGATGCCTTGCCTTGGATGTTCAAGCAAGACAAAGTCGGCCCACTCGTCGGGACGCGAACCTGGGGCGGGCTGGTCGGCATTTACAATTATCCGCCGCTGATGGATGGCGGCTCCGTTACAGCTCCGCGTGTAGCCATCTTTGGGCTTCACGGCGAATGGGAAGTGGAAAATCACGGGATTGCGCCGGACATCGAAGTTGAAAACGATCCGGCGTCCGTCGCCGCCGGCCACGATCCGCAGCTCGAGCGCGCCGTGCAGGTGACTCTGGAAGCGCTGAAGGCGCATCCGGTTGTGATCCCGGAGCATCCGCCCTATCCGAACTATCACCAGAAGTAGCATCCGGGGGATGCGCACGAACGCGACTCTCCCACGATTTGTGCCGCGAGACAGCGGCGCGGCGCAGGGTCTGCTATTTTGCTTGTGACCCCCCATGCCTGAACTTCCTGAAGTCGAGACGGTAGCGCGCGGCCTCCGCCGTACAATTATTGGGAGACGGATTGTCTCCGTGTCGCTCGGGAAAACAGATTTTATCGATGACCCGACGGCGCTTGAGCAACACCTGCCGGGCCGGCGAATCGAAGCCGTCGATCGTTATGGAAAATTCATGCTGCTGCGTCTTTCGCCGGTGCACCGCAACGCGTCCGAGTGCTCCAGTGGTGCTGCCGAATCTGCTGCCTTGCTTATACACCTCGGAATGACAGGCCACATCGCGCCGAAGCCCGCGGCGCAACCATGCGAGAAGCACACCCATGTCTCCTTTCTGCTCGACGATGATCGCGAGCTGCGCTACACGGATGCCCGGCGCTTCGGGCGGCTTGCCTACCTTTCCAGCGGGCCGCTCGCGGAGGAGCTACGCAACTTTGGCGCCGATCCGCTCGAGATTAGCGCGGAGGACTTTGTGATTCAGACGCGCTCGCGCAGGGCCAGAATGAAGTCGCTCTTGCTGGATCAGGGTTTTTTGCGCGGCGTCGGGAACATTTACGCCGACGAAAGCCTCTGGCGCGCAAAAATTCATCCGGCACGTCTCGGGGCCTCCCTGAAAAGAGAGCAGGCGAAAACACTTCATCGCGTTCTTCGGGAAATACTCCAAAAAGCTATTGTGCTACGCGGCTCTTCGATCTCCGATTTTCTCAACGCTGATGGCGAGCCGGGAGAATACCAGCTCCATCACCGCGTTTATGGGCGGGAAGGCGAGCGATGCAACCGCTGCGGAGCGACCATCCGCCGCGCGATCGTCGCTGGACGCAGCAGTTATTTTTGTCCCAGGTGCCAGCCGTCGCCGCGCGGGTGCGTTGCGCTTGCTCTGTCTCGAAAACGGAGACGCCGATCCTCCGATTAGAGGGAACGAATGCGAGCTGTCGTCCAAAGAGTAAGCCGCGCGCGAGTAACGGTCGGGGGACGCGCGGCTGGAGAAATCGGCGCGGGCCTGATGATTCTGCTTGGCGTCGGTCGCGAGGATACCTCGGCGGTTGCAGTGTCCCTGGCGGAGAAAGTCGCTAATCTGCGAATCTTTGAGGACGCCCAGGGGAAGATGAATCTGTCCCTTCTCGACTGCAAAGGTGCGGCGCTGGTAGTTTCGCAATTTACTCTATATGGTGACGCACGCGGGCAGAGGCGGCCAAGTTTCATCACTGCCGCTCCGCCGGAAAAGGCCAAGGCCCTCTACGAAGAATTCAGCCAAGCGCTACAAAGATTAGGAATCACGGTTGCGACGGGTATCTTCCAAACGATGATGTCCGTGGAGTTGGTGAATGAAGGACCAGTCACGATCCTCCTCGATTCCGACAAAGCGTTTTAGCTCGCGATCCAGCTCAATAGGCACCTGCAAGTGGACGAATTTGGCGGCGCTTCGAGAGCTGAAAGAGCTGGCGGATCCAAAAGTCCGCAAAAAACTGTTCTATTTCGGTGTTAACGTCCCAAGAGCATACGGAGTTTCGGCGCCGGTGCTGCACAAGCTTGCACGTCACATCCGAAAAGATCAGCGATTGGCGGAGCAGCTCTGGTCCTCCGGCATCCACGAAGCTAGAATCCTCGCCGCGCTCATTGGTGAACCAGAGAAGATCACTTCCGCGCAAATGGAACGGTGGGTGCACGATTTTGATTCTTGGGACGTAGTCGACACAACGTGCTGTTATTTGTATGCGGCCGCGAAGCCCGCATGGCGCAAAATCTACGAGTGGAGCAACCGCAAAGCGGAGTTCGAAAAGCGGGCCGCCTTTTCCCTGATTGCCTATTTGAGCTATAAGGACAAAGCAGCTGAGGACGGACAATTCATTGAGTTTCTATCCGTAATTGAGCGCGAAGCGTACGACGAACGGAATTTCGTTAAAAAAGCCGTCAACTGGGCGTTGCGAAATATTGGAAAGAGAAATCGACGGCTGAATCGCGCCGCCACTCGTACCGCAGAGCGAATCCGCCAACAAGACTCTCGCGCCTCGCGATGGATCGCTGCGGACGCACTCCGGGAACTGCAGAGCAATGCGGTTCAGGCGCGGCTGCGAAGAAAAGCAGGCTGACCCATGGCAAAGCATGTTGACGCTCAAGGCGTCCTAATTCGCCGCGCCCGTTCCAGCGACGCCTCCAGGCTCGCGGAGCTGAGCGGTGAGCTTGGCTATCCGGCAAGCGCCGCGGAAATCGTAAAGCGCATGAACAAACTAAAGGCCGCCCGAGACAACGCCTTGTTCGTGGCGGAATCCCGAGAGGCAGGACTTGTCGGCTGGGCTCACGTAAGCGTCACGCATCTTGTCGAAGCTGGCACGCGAGCGGAGCTGAATGGGCTTATCGTCGCGGAGGGCCAGCGCAGCCTGGGCGTCGGTGCGAAGCTGCTCGAGGCCGTCGAGTCCTGGGCACTGAAGCATGGCTGCCCAACAATGTCGGTGCGCTCCAACGTAATCCGCCAGCGAGCCCACAGATTCTACGAACGGCAGGGCTACGAACACTACAAAACGCAAAAGGCATTCCGTAAGGAACTCTAGGGTTCTCGTGTCCACGGAGACGATAACCCTTAGCTGACACTCATCCCCACCGCCTGGCAAGGTATATCGCATTACGATATACTTATGGCATGGCAAGGGATATTCGCCCCGCCGAGTACCGTGCGCTCGCTGAGTTGCGTTACCTCATCCGCCATTTTCTGCGGGAGGGGGACGCCAAGGCGCGAGCCATCGGGCTGGAGCCCCAGCAATACTTGATGCTGCTCGCCATCCGCGGGCTGCCTGAAGGGTGTGAGGCGACCATTCAAACGCTCGCCGAGAGACTCGCGCTGAAACACCATAGCGCCGTGGAGCTTATCGACCGTCTAGAGACTCACGGGTACGTGCGCAGAACCCGCAGCCGGGGCGACCGGCGCCGCGTGTTCGTATCTCTGTTGCCGCGAGGCGAGCGCCATCTCGAACAGGTCGCACGTAATCGCATCAGCGAACTGCGCACCAGCGGGGAAACGCTGGTTGGCGCCATCGAAGCGTTGCTTCGGCGTGGCAATCGCAACGGCAGCAAGTCGAAGAAAGCAGCCAAAGGGGGAAGTGCGAGATAGGCGTGCCTGACGAAATTCAGATTAAAAGGCGATTCGGGAGAGCCCACAGGGAAGCCCAATTTCGCAAGGACGAGCGGAGAGACTTCAGCCCCACAGTGCGAGTCATCCTCGCCTCCGTCCTGACTACGGGCAGAGGCGGATATTGCGCTTTCATCATTCTTTCCCCGCTCCGTTGGCACATCTGATGTGCAATGAAAACAAGCCCAGACTAGGGCTGCGCGATACTAGAGATTGTCGGCACCCGGAGAACTGCTAACCCAATGACGCAAGACTCGGAGAAGGTTCAGACAAGCTGGTGGAAGTCCCCTGCTCGGCACTGGAACGTGCTCCTCACCGACGGTGAGGAACAGGTTTTTTTAGTCCTGACGCTGTTGATTGGCGCCCTAACGGGCCTGATGGCGGTCGCTTTCATCTTGCTGACGGAACGCTTTGGTTCCCGCCTTTATCCGGCGGGAGGAGCTACCTGGCATCGCTTAGTGTTCCCCGTAGCTGGCTCGCTGAGCATGGGCTATCTCCTCTTCCGCTATTTCCCGGAGGCCCGCGGCAGCGGCGTTGTGCAAACGAAAGCCGCACTCTACGCGCGCGAAGGCCGCATCACAGCACGGACCATGTTTGGAAAGTTTTTCTGCACTTCGGCCACGCTGGCTAGTGGAATTCCCCTCGGACCTGAAGGCCCGACCGTCCACGTCGGCGCAGCGATCGCATCGGTGCTGGGCCGGAACCTGGGCTTGCGACCGGAAAAGGTAAAAGCTCTGCTTCCCGTCGCCGCTGCAGCCGCAATTGCGGCCGCCTTCAACACGCCGCTTGGAGCCGTGCTGTTTGCCCTTGAGGAAGTCGTGGGTGAGCTTCACGCCCCAGTCCTCGGCTCGGTCGTCCTGGCATCCGCGACCTCCTGGGGCATGCTGCGGCTCTTGCTGGGCAACGATCCCCTTTTTAAGGTTCCTCAATACGAGCTCGTCAATCCCTGGGAGTTCGTCCTCTACGCCATACTGGGGGTAGCAGGCGGCTTTCTTTCCGTGTGGTTCGCCAAGCTCTTGCTGGGAATGCGTGAGCGATGGTTCCTGAAACTTCCGCGAAAGACACTCTGGTTCCAACCTGTAGTTGGCGGCGTGGTGGTTGGTCTCATGGGATTGTTTGTTCCTCAAGTGCTGGGCGTCGGGTACAACCACGTCGGCGCGGTGCTGAACGGAGGCATGGCCTTTAAGCTTATGGTCTTGCTTCTATTTTTGAAGTTTTTTGCTGTGGCGATAAGTTATGCGACCGGGAACGCTGGCGGCATTTTCGGTCCGAGCCTGTTTATCGGTGCCATGCTCGGAGGCACCATCGGCAGCGTCGGCCACCACTTCTTGCCAGGTTATGTGGCCGCCCCAGGAGCTTACGCGCTCGTAGGCATGGGCGCGGCTTTCGCGGGCATCGTCCGAGCGCCGATGACCTCTGTCGTTATGATCTTTGAAATCACGCGGGACTACGCCGTCATTGTGCCTCTGATGATCTCAAACCTCGTCAGCTTCTTTATCTCTTCGCGCTTCCAGAAGGAGACCATTTTCGAAGCGTTGGCTCGTCAGGACGGCATTCACTTGCCCACCGCCGAGACTCGCCAAGCGGAAGGCCACCGTCAGGTAATCCTGGCCATGCGGCCGGCGACGGAAATACTGTCTGGCGACATGACGCTGGAAGAAGCTCTCGACGCGATTCGATCGAGCGAATCCACCGCCTGGCCCGTCAGAGACGGCCGGGGCCTGATTGGCGTCGTGACTTTTGGAAAAATTCAGCAAGCTGCCGCAGCCGAATCGATGCCTAATCTCTTGAAAGAGCTAGTGGACAGCTCGGACTTTCCGCACTTGCACACGGACCACTCCCTTAGCCTGGCTCTTGAACGCATGGGCGCTTGTCAGATTAACTCGATTCCCGTCGTAAGCCGCGCAGACATTCACAAACTCGAAGGCGTTGTAACTTTAAAGGATGTCTTGTCAATCTACGGCGTTGGCTCTCCCGAAAAAGCCTGATTCGAAAAACTGCGATTTCTGGCCATGATTTCCCCTGCCTTCTGACTCGGCAGGAGGCGCTAAGCCTGATAATTCGGATACTTTTCACGCAACTTCTCAAAAGCAGGCGAGGACGTGCCCCGGCGCGAATGATAATGAAGGATCCGGCGCTCCTTCCCGTCAGGTTGCGGGCTATCACTCAAGACCGACTCCACATCGCTGCGATTCTGAATTCTGTCGAGCCGGAAGGAAACTCTCTTGCCCGTCGGCGCGAGCCGTACCACGACGAATTGGTTTTGTCGATATGCGGTTCGAGGGTCCGCTGAATAGATAATCTCGTTGCCCTGAAAATTGTGATAGCGGATTTGGAGTGTGTAGTCGTTCGGTTCGGCATTTCCCTTCAGCTGAGGAAAAATTTCAATCGCCGTCTTTCCAGAAATTCGGCTCTGCCGGTAGCCTTCGCCATATTCTGAGTCGTACTTCGCGCAAGCCGGATTGACGCACTTGACCTTCCAGAGCGATTTTTTCGCTCCCCAGGTTCCGCATTTCGGACACTTGACAGCATCATCGAATTGGCCCATCCGCAGCCTCCGGCAACAGAGTTTCCAGGGAAACGGCTAAGAAAACGTATGCAAATCTTCAGATTTGCATACTTCAATAAGGCCCCTCGACAGATGACGCCTCTCTCCCACGAGTTCCTCTTGCGAGGCTTGTATCGTCACTGCTTCAGGGCTTGGAGAGAAAGCCGCCGCTCCCGCATTTCGCGGGCGCAGCCTGGCAGCCGTCTCCCTGGAACTTTTCTGCGTCTGGTAGTTTTTCCAGACGAAAAACGGCGAGGCAATCCGACCGTGCTGGATCTGCCGCCGCCGGTGTACGAGCGATGGTAATCCCATCGCACGCAGGCTGCGGTAGGGCAGCGCTCGAAAATAGGATTTGCGGTGTCCACCGTCGAACGCAAGCGAAAGAACCTCTTCGGCGAGCCAGCGGTCCAGCAGCCGAAGCTGATGCTCGTCGTTCACATGTTTCAAGTAATAGTCCAGGATGGCCACGTTTCGCACGCTCTTTTCCAGCGCCGTTCGCGCAACTCCGATGGCAAATTCTGCGCGCTTACGCGGATCGCCTATGCGCGCAAGCTTGGCTCGTTTGCGCCGGAAGGCGAATCGGAAAACGTTGCAAATCTTCCGGCACTTGTCCCTCGACAGACGGACTCCGCCGTCAGCGCAAAATTCCAGTCCGAGATGCCGGATCCGCGATGCGGCTATGAAGCCAGCCGCCGCGCTTGCGGTGCGGGCGAGCAAGAGATTTTCTTCGTGGCTGGTCTTGCTTTGCAATTTCATTTCACGGAGTGCTTCGTAAAAATAAGTCATCCCGGCTTCTATGGTTTTCCGGTCGCTCGAAAGCAAAAGTAGGTCATCTGCGTATCGAAAATAGCTCAGGCCCGTGAGCGCATCGATCTGCCGATCCAGCGGCGTGAGGTACACGTTGGCAAGAAAGCAGGCCACGGGTGTGCCGAACGCAATGCCTTGCTCCGCCCGAACCGCGCGTCCTCCCTCTTCGTACGGAAAGCGCACTCGTGCCTCGAGCAAATGGAACAAGTAATCGTCAGGCTCAATCAGTTCCGACAACTGAGTTAGCAGTACCTCATGACTTACAGACGGAAAATAGTTTGCGATGTCGCGTTTCGCCGCGTACAGAGGAACGGTTGCGGTGGCGAGCAACTTCGCGATTCTTCGCTGGCAGCGATCCAAACCAAATCCCCGCAATCGATACGCAAAGCAATTCGGCGAAAACCAACTGTGTAGCCGCGCGCTCAACACACGATAGAGCAACAAATCAACCAGCCGTTCCTCCCACGGGTAGATATAGAGCGTGCGGCGCTTTCCCCGGAAATTTCGGTGCAGAGCGGTCCCGTGGCGGAACGAAAACGACTCGCGCGCCAGTTCGCGATGGAGGTCCGCAAGATTGTGCAGGCCCGATCTGGCAAAATCGTAAAAGTCTTTCTTGTCCGTGGACGCAAAGAGCGCCTTTCGCCAGGCGAATAGGGGCTTCGTGTAAATGCGGACAGCAGCCTTATAAAGTTCGGTTTCGCTATATAAGTCGCGCCAGCGCAACTTTGTGCGCACGCCAAAATCGGCCGTCAAGGATGCCCTGCCACTCTTGTTCGTTTGCAAAGTGGCCGGATTCTAGTGCGATTGAAAGAAGGCCGTCAATTACCAATCTGTGGATAACTTCGCCCGTGCGAGGCAATCTGCTCGGTTCTACGTGGTGACCTTTCTCGCGCCCGCGAGTCTCAAGAGCTCCCGAGACAATCGCACTCGTGGATTATCTCTGGTCTATATTGCCTGATTGATTTATGCTTCCCGCGTTCGATTGTAGCTTCCTTTTACCATGCTCTTCAAAACGCAAAGCGCTTCCGTGTACGGCATCGACGCTTACCTCGTGGATGTCGAAGTCGACGTCGGTTCAGCCTACATGAAGGACTTTAACGTCGTCGGTCTCCCGGACAACGCCGTCAAGGAGAGCCGCGAGCGCATCAAGGCCGCGCTCCGCAACTGTGGCTTCGAGTTTCCTCACGGTCAGGGCGTAACCATCAATTTAGCCCCAGCCGATGTCCGCAAGGAAGGCTCTGCTTTCGATCTGCCGATGGCTCTTGGCCTGGTCGGCTGCATGGGTCATTTTTTCGGAAAACAGCTCAACCAATGCATGTTCCTTGGTGAGCTTTCCCTGGATGGAAGCATCCGATCTGTGCGTGGCGCGTTGTCCGCGGCACTCGCCGCACGTGAGTGCGGTCTCAAATCACTTGCCGTACCGGAATCTAATGCGCGCGAAGCCGCTGTGGTGGAAGGCGTGGATGTATTCGGTCTCAAGACTTTACCACAGGCCGTGGATCTGGTGAACGCACCCGAGTCCTTTCAACCAATCCGCGTGGACGCCAAGCAGATGCTTTCAGAGGCTGCACAGTATTCCGTCGACCTCCGCGATGTTCACGGCCAGCAGGCCGCAAAGCGCGCTCTCGAGGTTGCTTGCGCCGGCTGTCACAACATCTTATTCATCGGTCCTCCCGGCGCTGGCAAGACCATGCTCGCCAAACGGATCCCCACGATTCTTCCGCCTATGTCCCTCGAGGAAGCCATCGAAACCACCCGCATCCATAGCGTCGCTGGCGTGCTCGAGGATAGCCGCGGCCTCGTCGGCACGCGTCCTTTTCGCTCGCCACACCACACCATCAGCGATGCCGGCTTGATCGGCGGCGGTGCTGTCCCGCGTCCCGGTGAAGTCTCTCTTGGCCACAACGGTGTTCTCTTCTTAGACGAACTACCCGAGTTTCAGCGGAACGTATTGGAGGTTATGCGCCAGCCGCTCGAGGACGGAACGGTAACGATCTCACGCGCTGCCATCTCCGTCACTTTTCCTTCGCGGTTCATGCTTGCCGCGGCCATGAATCCCTGTCCCTGCGGCTACTTCGGCGATCCGACGCGAGAATGCCACTGTACGCCCCCAATGATCCAGCGCTACGTGTCGAAGATTTCCGGACCCTTGCTGGACCGGATCGACATCCACATCGAAGTGCCCGCCGTGAAGTACAAGGAACTCCGCGCTCCCTCTTCTTCCGAGGACTCGGCGGCTATCCGCCAGCGAGTCATTGCGGCGCGCCAGCGTCAAACGGAGCGATTTCGCGCCGAAAAGACGACCTACGCGAATGCCCAGATGATGCCCAAAATGATTCGCAAACACTGCGCCATCTCCGCGGATGGCGAAAAACTCCTTGAAAATGCCATTGTCCGGCTCGGCCTTTCTGCCCGTGCCCACGACCGCATTCTGAAAGTAGCTAGAACGATTGCCGACCTGGATGCCTCAGAAAGCATCGATCCCCGCCACTTAAGCGAAGCCATCCAGTACCGCACACTCGACCGCTCTTATTGGGCATAGCTAGAACTCATGCATCGTTGGCCAGAAGCTAAGCCGGCAGCTTTCATTCCGTCCATCCTCCAGCCTTTCTCGCCAAGTGCTCCATTGACTTAGGTTTACCGGCTGTGTTACCGATAGGTGCGCCCTCTTAGGCTTATTTTGCCTATCGGGGTGGGCCACGCATGGGCACCGATCCCAAGCACCTCGAAATCACGCTAGAGACGCAAGTTGAGAGCGTAAATCTCGCCGAGGAAATGTGTCTCCGCGTAGCCGAGGCTGCCGGATTCGGCGAAGACGATTGCTACAAGATCGGCATGAGCGTGCGCGAAGGCGTTATCAACGCGTTTCATTACGGCAATCAGGAGCGCCCTGAAAAAAAGATTCATCTGGCTGTGGATCTTACCGGCGAAAAAATGATCATTCACGTCCTGGATGAAGGTCCTGGCTTCACCCTCGCCGATGTACCCGATCCCCTGGCGGAAGAAAATCTCCTGAGTACTTCCGGCCGGGGAATCTTCCTGATGCGCGCATTCATGGACGAATTTGACGTGGTGCCGGGTCGCACGGGCGGCGCGGAAATCGTCATGTCAAAGAAACTTCCGTTTCAGGAAAACCCGGGGACGAATGGCCAAGGAAGCCAGGGCGCTTCCCCGCAGCAAGGAGCGTAACGAAATCATGGCTTTGCGCGCAACACATCGAGATGCTGGTCAAGCCACCGTGGTGGACCTCAGCGGCCGCATTACCTTAGGAGAAGGCAGCGCGCTTCTGCGCAAAACTGTCCGAGGTCTTCTCGACGACAAACACACTAAAATCGTCCTCAATCTGGGCGATGTGGATTACATCGATAGCTCCGGCATCGGCGAGCTCGTCAGTGCGTACACGACCGCGAAGGGCCGCGGCGGCGAACTGAAGCTCCTGCACTTGACGAAAAAGGTTCACGACCTTCTCCAACTCACCAAGCTCTACACCGTCTTCGATGTGTATACGGATGAAAGCGTCGCGCTAGGCAGTTTTCGGTAGCTATTCCTTTGCCCCGTCGAATATCTACGTTCGAGATGTAACATCGCTCGCATCCGCTCGTTTCCTGCGGCACAATTCCTTATGATCTTTTAAAGATGCGCCCATGAACGACAACTCTGATACCGCGTGGGTAGTCCACTGTGCTACGGCCGTGGGTTTTGACCTCTGCGGAGTTGTGCGGGCAGAAAAATTTGCCGAGTTGGACCTGGGAAACGAGTGGCTCGCGCGCGGCTATGCCGGCGAGATGAAATATCTCCATGACCCGCGCCGCACAAATCCGCACAGCGTCATGTCCGGGCTCCGCAGCGTGATCGTTTGCGCCCTAAATTACAATTCTCCCCCGCCCCGATCCGTGGAAGCGTTGCAAACAGAGCCAGCCGAACCAAGAGGCTGGATTTCCCGCTACGCCTGGGGCGAGGACTATCACGAAGTACTTCGTCAAAAGCTTCAGCAACTGGAAGGGAATTTTCGCGACCGATTCCCCGAGCCGTTTGAAACTCGCATTTACGCAGACACGGGGCCCCTGAATGAGCGAGTGTTCGCCAAACACGCCAGCCTGGGCTGGCTCGGGAAAAACACCCTCTTGTTGAACTCAAAGCTGGGCTCATGGTTTTTTCTCGGCGTCATTCTCACGACTCTGGATATTCCTCCCTCGCTCGGCCCAGCCGAGTTGCCATTTCCGGACCTCTGCGGCTCTTGTACAAAATGTATCGATGCCTGCCCGACGGAAGCGCTCGTTGAGCCCTATGTCATGGATTCGCGACGGTGCATTTCCTATTTAACCATCGAGCTCCACGGCAGCATCCCCGAAGATCTCCGTGAGCCCATGGGCCGCCACGTCTTCGGCTGCGATATTTGCCAGGACGTTTGTCCATGGAATCGCCGCGCTCCGGTCACGCGCGCTCCACAATTTCAACCGAGAGCTTTTCCTGAGACGGAAGAAGTCGCAACGGAAAAGCAGCCTCCCGTCACTGCGGCAGAACCACTCGAAACCGCTTCTCTCTTCTTGCCTCGCCTCGAATGGCTGGCCTCAATGAGCGAAGAACAATTCCGCGTTTTCTTCCGAGGAAGTCCCATCAAGCGGACAAAATGGCGCGGCCTGGTGCGGAACGCATGCATCGCGCTCGGCAATTCCGCTCCCTCAATTTCTTCGCCTGGGCGCCGCAGTATCTGCGAACTCCTGCAGCGCCTCTCTGCCTCCTCTGATCCATTGATCGCGGAATCTGCCCAATGGGCGCTTTCCCGCATCTAACAACTTCGGTGGTCTCAGGGTCCAACCCGAATTCTCCAGGCTAGCTCCCGGGAGACCGCGATTGAGACCTCTCCGCGAAGAGCGGTATGATACTGTCGGCTGGTTGGCCAGCCTCCTCGCCGCGGGAGATCCCCTAGCATTGCCGGAAATTCCTGCTGTTTCGCGGGATAGTCGGTGTGGAATAGCTTGGTTCGAGCAGCGGCGCTTCTGCAGAGTTGCGCTCCGGCACCGCATTGGTTTTTGTATAAAATCTCAAACTGGAGGAATAAACCATGGCATTCACCGTGCCCCCACTGCCTTACTCATTCGACGCCCTGGAACCCTACATTGACGCAAAGACCATGGAAATTCATCACGACAAACACCATGGCGCCTACGTCACCAACTTGAACAAAGCCCTCGAGGGTCACGCCGACCTCCAGTCCAAATCGCTGGAAGATCTTCTCAAAGGCCTCGACTCTATTCCGGAGAACATCCGCTCGGCCGTTCGCAACAATGCCGGCGGCCATTGGAACCACACACTCTTTTGGACGCAGATGAAGAAAGGTGGAGGCGGCGAACCCACTGGTGATCTCGGCGCAGCGATCAAATCCGCCTTTGGTTCCTTCGCCGAGTTTCAGGCCAAGTTTGCGGCGGCTGGTCTCGGTCGTTTCGGTTCTGGTTGGGCTTGGCTCATTGTTAAGGACGGCAAGCTGGCCATCGATTCCACGCCGAATCAGGACACGCCGTTTATGCTCGGCGGCAAAGCCGTTCTTGGCCTTGACGTTTGGGAGCACGCTTACTACTTGAAATATCAGAACGTTCGCGGCGATTACATCAAAGCCTGGTGGAATGTCGTCAATTGGGATTCCGCCTCCGAGCACTACTCGGCCGCAAAGAAGTAGCTGTCCACGGCTGGTCCTGAAACACGAAGGCCCGGTCCAATTCGTTCGGACCGGGCCTTTGCTTTTTCTTTTGCTTCCTCTTTTTGAATCGAACTAAGCCATCATCGGCCGCTTTGCGAGCGGAACCACTGTGGCGCTGCGCGATCCGCTGCCGAAGCTCTGTGGCAGGGGCGAAAACGGTCGCACTTCCCTGGTCGCGATCGGCATGGGCATCGCCCCAATCGTGTTGCGTGAGGCTTCGCGTACCAGTTCCATACGTCCCCTTACGCGAAACTTCGCCAGCAGCGACGACACGTGAAACTTCACCGTGCGCTCGGAAAGATTCAAAGTAGCCGCAATCTCTTTATTTGCCAGGCTCTTCATCACGCCGCCAAGCACTTCTTCTTCGCGGCGCGTGAGCTTTACGGGGCTGCCGACCGAATGTCCCGCTTGCAACAGTTTCTCCGCCTTTTCGGCCAGCCCCTCTAAAAGGTCTGTCTCCGCCAGCACCATCACTACGTAATCGTTTGGTGATTGCCCTCTCACCATGCAGTGCATCGCCAGCAGGCCCGCGGCTTGATCCACCGGAAAACATCCGTCGGGACCTGCTTCCACGTGAAAATGGGTCACCCCACTGTTTTTTTCATAAAAGTAATAATGATCGCGGGGATTTGCCGGGCGGGGACTGCTCAATGGATGATTCTGTTCACTTCTGCGGATAAGCTTCACACGCACCCCTCAGTACGTGGCTTCGTGGCAACACAAAGCCCTTTCTTTAGATTGAACCTCCGTTAGGAGGCATGCCGCAAAGCGTAGGCAAGCGGCCGGTAAGAAGCCGTAACAGAGGGCTATGAACCAGGTGCCTGGACCTGCACAAAGTCTGCACCCGGCCGCGAGAAGGAGCTCCCTGCCAGTTCGCCTGCGTCAAGAGACGGAACGCCCCCATCTGTGCATTTTGTTCTCCCATTCGAGGAAAATTCAACTTATTCAAAAATGGGATACTTAAGCTCGGATCAGCCACGTCGATTGCACCAGTTGCGGGTAGGAATTGCATGGTGCGCGAAATTTTTCCATAATTTGGCAGCCCGTTGGCAAATATGTGAATTCCTTGGACAACAACAAGACTCGCAAACTCCCTCGATGAACGTTTAGACACAAACCCTCAAAAGCTGCGGAGACCCGAAAGTTGCTCCATGCCCTGTGGAAAACTGCCCCTGGAGATCTTCTTGCTGCTTGAGGAACGCCTTCTCTCTCGTTTCAGTATGAGACAACGCGCGTCTGTTCGGGAGAAATCACTTCGTACGTTACGCCGCGCCAACGCGTCTTCCGCGTAACAACCGATGTGATGAAGTTCACCATGTAAAGAAACGGAATCACCACGATGAGCAGCACGTAGATCCAACCCTGCCCCGCGATCTGCGATTTGTAGGCTGGCAAAGCTTCCGATACGCCCGCCGCCCTTAGCGCGCCTCGAATCATCGAGAGCAGCACCGGCAGGAACGTCAGCGCTGCAAAGGGAAATGCTGGCAGCGAGGCTAGAAAAGAACTCAAGGTCAAGGTTGTCCCCAGGATTAGTGTCAGACAGTAAAGCAGGTGCAGCCCTGCGGCGATTCCCCACATTTTTTCCGCATACACGCGGGTGATCAGTACTTGCCGGTTTGTAAATTCCATCAGTCCCGTGAAATCCGTCTCGACAAACGAGGGCACGATGCATTCGGGCAAAAAGACAATGGAACGATCCGCTTGCTCCAGCGCGCGTGTCATCGAATAATCGTCGCTGATCGAATGCCGCCATGCTTCCGCGACTCCCGATTGGTCAAAGACGCTCCGCCGGATCGCCGTCCCCCCGCCCCAGCAAAAATTCTTTCCTTTTTCGTTAAGCATCGTGACGATTGGTGCATTCCACGCGGCGAGCAGCGCGGTCGCCAGGTTACTCTTGTTCGGTATCAACCATCGCATTGTGGTTGTGGCCCCAATTCGGGAATCGCTTAGAGGCGCTACCATGCGGTGCAACCAGTTCTTTCCCGGTCGTCCATCCGAGTCCACAAAAGTGTACACGTCGAACTCGGCCGGCATCTGGACTATCCCCAGGCGCAAGTTGTTCACCTTTTCGCCGCAACCGTCCGGTTTTTCCGTAAGCACAGTGTGCGCCTTCACTCGCGATGAGGCCGCAACACGCTTCACGATGTTGTATGCCGGATCCGTCGCCGAAGCGATCAGGAAGAATATCTCGTAGTTTTGGTAATCGAATTCCGTAAGCGAAACCAGATTGCGCTCAAGCGCCGGTTCCATTCCTTTGCACGGACAGAGCACTGCTACCTTTGGCGCATAGAATCCAGGATCCGTATGCAGGCGCCGCCGCACATAACCCAGCCACTGCATCGCCTGCCCGACCAGATAGAGGCCTAGCAATACCTGGGGGATAGCCAAAATGTAAAATAGGATTTCCACGCCTCTTGAGGATAGCAGACGCACCGCACTCGCGGATGGCGGCGTGTAAAGGTAGAATCGCACCGGTAAACGTCCCATCCTAAGGAGAGAAGAGATGCCCAATCGCGTGGACTTCACCATGGTGACTACAGGACTAGAAATCCCCGGCTACCGCATCGTTCGAAATTTCGGTATCGTGCGCGGCCTCATCGTCAGGTCGCGCAGCGTAATCGGCAACTTGGGTGCGGCTCTTCAAACCATCGTCGGCGGCAATATCACCATTCTTACCAATCTTTGCGAGAAAGCCCGCGAAGACGCTTACGAATTGCTCATGCAACATGCCAGCGAACACGGCGCAAATGCCGTCATCGGTATGCGCTACGACGCCACCGAGGTCATGCAGGGCGTGACCGAAGTCCTCGCCTATGGCACTGCTGTCCAGGTAGAACGCATCTCTTAGTTAGCAGCGGAGGTCTTGGCTGCGGCTGGTCGCGCCAACCGATCGCGCCAACTCGCGGCGAGTCCGCCCGCAATGATAGAATCCAGCCCTCCTATGTACTGCTCTTCCTGCGGCGCACAGGTTTCTCCCACGGGGCGGTTCTGTTCCTCTTGCGGTGGGTCGCTCGAGACCAACACAGCTGCGACTATCGACTCAAACGAGCTGAGCGCCGACCAGGAGACCATCGCGCCTCCTTCGACTCCGGCTTCACGCAGACCCTCCTCAGTTCCCGCCTCTTCACGGCCGCCGCGCACGCCCTCGAGCGGAGGTTCGAGGCCTCCCAGTTCGGATCCTATCAGCGGCGGTCGTTTCACCCCGGGCGAAATCATTGCCGAGCGCTATCGAGTCGTGGCCATGGCTGGTCGCGGCGGCATGGGCGAGGTCTACCGCGCCGAAGACTTGAAACTCGGCCAGCTCGTTGCCATCAAGTTTCTTCCCGAGGCCATCTCGCAGGACGCTGCCGCTCTATCACGTTTTCATTCCGAAGTTCGCATCGCCCGGCAGGTGTCCCACCCCAACGTATGCCGTGTCTTCGATATCGGCGACGCGGACGGCGTGCCATTCCTCTCGATGGAGTACGTTGACGGCGAGGATCTCGCTTCGGTGGTCCGCCGCATTGGCAGGCTTTCTCCGGACAAAGCCACCGAGGTCGCGCGCCAGATTTGCGCCGGCCTTGCCGCCTCTCACGAACGCGGCGTCATTCACCGCGATCTAAAACCCGCCAATGTCATGCTCGATGGCGCTGGAAAAATCCGCATCACGGATTTCGGACTCGCAGGCATCGCCGCAAGCATTCAAGGCGCCGATATTCGCGCCGGCACGCCCGCCTACATGGCTCCGGAACAGCTCGCCGGTAAAGAAGTCACCGCCAAGAGCGATATCTATTCGCTCGGCCTGATTCTCTACGAAATTCTCACTGGAAAACGCGCCTTCGAAGCCGCTACGCTTCCTGATCTGATCAAGCTTCGCGAGCAAGGCACGATCACCAATCCTTCGACTCTTGTGCGTGATCTCGATCCGCTGATCGAACGGGTCATCCTTCGTTGCCTCGAAAACGATCCTTCAAAACGTCCTTCATCAGCCCTTCAAGTTGCGGCTGCCCTTCCCGGTGGTGATCCGCTCGCTGCCGCATTGGCCGCAGGCGAAACACCATCACCTGAAATGGTCGCCGCCGCCGGTGTTAACGAAGGCATGCGGCCGCTCCTTGCGATCGGTCTCCTTGTCTTCCTGATGGCCGGTCTCATCGCATCCGTCTTGATCGCTCAGAAGACTCAGATCGTGAACCTCCTTCCGCTCGATGATTCCCCCGAAGTTCTCGCGGCCCGCGCACGTGAAATCATCGGCCAGCTTGGTATCACAAGTAGCGCCGTCGATTCCGCCTACGGCTTTGATTTGGACCCCGCATATATCAACTACATTCAGAAGCACGACCGGACTCCCCAGCGTTGGAGTGCCCTTGCCGAAGATCGTCCTCCCACAATTCTTTTCTGGTATCGGCAGAGCTCGCATGTCTTGTCGCCTAAGAAATTCTTTGGTTCCGGCCCAGGTGGAGGCAGCGCAAGTCCCAATGATCCGCCAATGAACGGAACAGGGATGGTCTTGGTGCTCCTCGATGCCAAAGGCCGCCTCTTGCATCTCGAATACGTCCCTCCGCAAAGAGATTCGCCCGCGAAAACGGCCCCGCCAATGAATTGGTCCGCGCTATTTTCCGCTGCCGGTTTCGATCCCGCCTCCTTTCACACCGCGGATCCGGAGTGGACACCCCTCGCCTGGG
Source organism: Candidatus Solibacter sp. (assembly GCA_035499815.1). Lineage (GTDB taxonomy): Bacteria > Acidobacteriota > Terriglobia > Acidiferrales > UBA7541 > Acidiferrum. Next base: position 167,987 of record DATJXZ010000070.1, read on the forward strand.
GTGATTCCCGTGCCGCTTGGACGGGCGCCCTTCCAGGCCGCTTTCATTTGCCCATTCGCATCGAAGCCGCATCGTACCGCGGCCAGCCTGTCTATTTTGATTTGCTCTACCCTTGGTCTGTTCCCGACCGTGACGGCGTGGAGACAGCGACGCGTGCTCAATATATTGCGGCGAGCGTCCTCCTGACCATCTTCTTGCTTATCTCTGTTTTTGGAGTTCTGGTTGCGCGTTGGAATCTAAAGCACGGTCGAGGTGATCAGCGCGGTGCCATTCGCCTTGGCGCTTTTGTTTTCCTGACGTTTCTTATCATGTGGGCCTTGCGCGCTCACCATGTCGCCGACTTCTATGAAGTCTTCCTGGTCCTCATGGCCGTGGCCTGGGCGCTTTTGATGACCTTCTTCACGGTCCTGTTGTACGTTGCGATCGAACCTTTTGTCCGCCGCAGGGAGCCGCACATCCTCATCTCCTGGACCCGTTTGCTCGCCGGCCAGCTCCGCGATCCGTTGGTCGGCCGGGACCTCCTGATCGGCGTTGCCTATGGCGTCGCTCTTGTTCTTGTGGAGACCTCCGACAATCTGCTGCTTCCGCTGTTTGGTAGACTGCCTCCCGCGCCGGGAGGCGTCTCCACCGATGCTCTTTCAGGCGTCCGGGAGGCCATTTCGCTCTTGATGTTCTATGTCCTGAACTGGACCTTCTACTCTCTCTGCATCTTTTTTCTGCTCTTCCTGCTACAGCGTCTCTTGCGCAGAACATGGATCGCCGCCCTTGTCATCGCCGCTGTCGGCACACTCATCAGCCTCGGAAATGGCAGCGAACACCCTGTCTTTTCTTCCGTCGCTCTGGTTGTGCTTTACGTTTCGTTTTTGCTTGTTTTAAAACGTGTTGGCCTGTTGGCTCTCGTCGTGGGACTCGTCGTGCAAAATACCCTGCTCATCTTTCCCGCGACGACCCACCTGTCGCGCTGGTACGCTTCGCCTGCTCTCGCGGGGCTTGCCGCAATCGTTCTTCTAGCCCTCTATAGTTTTCATACCGCTCTCGCCGGCCAGCCGCTCTTCCGTGCGGAGTCTCTAGAACCATAGCGCCGTAGGTTCCTCTCTCTAGAGCAATTCCATAAATGATGTAGCGTATTTGGCGCTAAAAAAGAAGCCGCGGCAATCGGCGAGCGAAATGGACTGAAAGGCAGCTTTGGCGGCCAGCAGAAGTTGTTCATCGCTGCGGGGAGTGTGGCTGCGAAGCAC
>DATJXZ010000071.1:0-4387 GCA_035499815.1 Candidatus Solibacter sp.
ATCTCATCGTTGTCGAACGAAAAATCCTTCAAGTCAGACAACTTCGGAGGATTCCCGAACACTCCGAGCGCCCAATAGGCGGGACGCTCGCGACGCCGGTCGAAATCACGAGCGAACTGGAGGTAGCTCTCAGGAGCAGCGTGGATGTAGATGGCACCAAACAAGAAGACCTCGGCTGGCGCGCGGGACGGCAGGGCCTTCGCGACCGCCTTTCCGCTTCGGATGGCGGCGATCTGATCCTCGCTGAGTCCGATGTCCTGGCGAAAGAAGGTTTGCAGGTCAAGAGTCGATTGAGAACAGCCGGGCAACGCGGCCGCTCCAATCAAGATCATCCATGCGGCCGTGCGGATAGCACTTCGGATCACGGCAACTCTATTTGTGGTAGTTCCCGCTTTGTCGCTCATGGTGTGTCCTTTCAACTTCCTGTGTGAAGCCAATGTCTCAATTTCTCGAGTGCCGACCCGGGACAGGAAATTTGTCAACTGGCTCGCCCCGCTCACGTTCTTCCCGTTGTGCTCTGGGCCGGTACCATTTGAAGTAGATCAGGGCGCCGGTACCGACCATCACTGCCAGCGCGATCAGGAAATACAGCGTCGGTCGATAGTACCGCGAGAAAAACCCGATTACTCGCCGCCCATAAATGCTGCCCATATAGGCCACGGCAAAGTAACGGACGGAACGCCCCGCGGCTAGCGCTGAAAAAAACCTCTCGCGCGGATACTGCATGATCCCGGCGGCCATCAAAACCGGAGTGAAAGGAAACGGTGGCGGTAGGATCGAGCCGGTGAATACTGTCAGGAACCCGTGCTTCTCGAAGCGCTTATAAATGTCTTCCGCTCGCGGTTTCCCCACTTTTTTTTCTAAAGTCTGCTGGCCGCCCTTCTTAGCCAGCCGGTAAGTCCAGTAGCCACCAAGTACTTCTCCCACTGTGGCTATGAGTGCATAATACGGCCACCATTCATGGCGATGTGCCGCAAGCAGGATGATGAATACTTCCATGCCGCCGGCTGGGACAGACACAAAAGGGGTATTGTCGGCGATGCCGAGGAGGATCAACCCAGGCCCTCCCAGGCGGTGAATCCACTTCCAGAACGAGTCGGACACTATAAATAATAAGAAGAGCATTCTCATACGCGAACCAACGACGCAGCCAGCGCTTTTTCAGCAGCATCCATTGCATTCCTTGCCAAACTTGGCTTGGCGACCATTCGTCCGTAATCCGCCTTCAAGCGAATAGGCCAAGCAAAATTCTCTTCAAAACGAACCATCAGAATATGCGGCCAATGTGAAACTTTCCGCGCCCATCACGACAGCCCCGAAAAGCTCTACGAATACTCGGATTGGGCATTCCACTTCACAATCTCCGGGCTGGAGCCTAGGCTGCGACCGCCACGGCATCTCCATGCGTGGTCGCACTTTTTGTAGTTTTTCCGCGAAGAAGGCGCCGTTTGGCAGCCTCCACCAGCAAGAGATACACTCCCGTCGCGACAGCAACAAAAGCAAAGTAGGCTGCGGGCAGCGGCGTGAAACCAAGCACGCGTGCCAGAGGGCTGAACGGCAAATAAGTCCCGACTGCCACAGCAGCAAGACAAGTTGCAATCAAAGGATTGCTAGGGCGGCTGCGCAGTGGATTTTTCGCGGTACGGATGACGAATAGCACCAGCGTCTGAGTTGCCAGCGATTCGACAAACCAGCCGGTATGAAACTGTGCCTCGCTGGCGTGGAAAAAATGCAACAACACATAAAACGTTAGAAAGTCGAAAATGGAGCTGATGGGTCCGATGAACACCATGAAATTGCGGATCAGACCAATATCCCAGTGCTGGGGCTTTTGCAGATACGTCTCGTCCACATTGTCCGTTGGAATAGTGAGCTGGGCCAAGTCATATAGAAGGTTATTCAGCAGAATCTGGGTGGGCAGCATCGGCAGGAACGGCAGGAAAAGCGAAGCCCCCGCCATGCTAAACATATTTCCGAAGTTCGAACTTGTGCCCATCAGCAAATACTTCATCACGTTGCCGAAAGCTTTGCGTCCTTCAATGATGCCGTCATGCAGAACCCGCAGCCCCGGCTCAACGAGAATGACGTCGGCAACCTCGCGGGCCACGTCAACCGCGCTTGACACGGAAATGCCAACATCTGCGGCGTGAAGCGAAGGTGCATCGTTGACACCGTCCCCCATGAATCCTACCGCGTGGCCGTCGTGCTTGAGAGCCACCAGAATCCGGTTTTTCTGCGCCGGAGAAATGCGGGCGAATACGCGCGTGTGTTCGACGACATGCGATAGCGCCGGGTCTGTCATCGTTTCCATTTCGCCGCCGGTGACGATTTGGCCGGGGTCGATTCCTACTTCTGTGCAGACGTGGCCAGTGACGCGGTCGTTATCGCCGGAGATGACCTTGATCTCAACTCCATCCTGCTTTAAAGAAGCCATAATCTGGGCGGCGTCAGGCAACGGCTCATCGGAAAAAGTCAAGAAACCGGCCAGAATCAGATTGCGCTCATCCTTCACGGAATAGTCCGTCTGCGCAGGCACTGCGGCGTAAGCTACGCCTAGTGAGCGGAAACCCTGACTATTCAGTTCATTGCTGGTCTGTTGCATGCGCTTGCCGGCAGCCTCACTGATCGGCACTGTTTTGCCTTCACTCTCGTAAGCAGAGAGAAGGACAAAAATCCCTTCGGGAGCGCCTTTCGTGATGAGAATCCGTTGAGATTGCCGCTCCACTACAACTGAGAGCCGCCGCCGCTCGAAATCGAAGGGAATCTCGTCACACTTCGTGTAATCGTCGATCTTTGGCGGAGACTGATGGAGGATGACATCATCGAGGGGACTTCGGATACCGGTCTCAAATTTGCTGTTGAGGTAGGCAAGTTCCAGGGCGCGCTGAGATGGATTTCCAAACGGATCGAGAGAACGATTGAGCGACATTGTGCCAGCGGTGAGTGTCCCGGTTTTGTCGCTGCAGAGTACATCCAAACTGCCGAGGTTCTCGATAGCGGAAAGATGCTTGACGATGACCTTCTTATGGGCCATCGCGACCGCGCCTTTCGAAAGCGTCACCGATGTAATCATGGGCAGGAACTCAGGCGTCAGGCCCACTGCTAAGGCAACTGCAAACAGCAGGGACTGAAGCGGATCGCGGTGGCGTGCAATGCTGACGACAACCAGGAAAAGAACAAGAAATAAAACCGTTCGCGCGAGAAGTTGACTGAAATTTCTCAAGCCTAGATCGAAGGCTGTCGCCTCCGGACGTGCGCTGAGGCGAGACGCAATATCACCAAAGGCGGTCCGAGGCCCCGTCGCCACGACCTCCGCCGTTGCCGTTCCACTGACGACGGATGTGCCGAGGAAGACCATGTTGCGGGCCTCGGCCTTGGTCGAGGCGGGCTCTCCGGTTGCTTCCTTATCGGCAGGGAGCGATTCGCCCGTTAACGATGCTTGCAGAACGTATAGATCGCGCGCAGTCAACAGCCGCGCATCTGCAGGAACCATGTCTCCGGCCGAAAGGCGAACCATATCTCCGGGCACCACATCACGTCGCCGAAGTTCTCTCCATTCGCCGTCGCGCAGAACAGTTGCGGTGGGGGCAACTTGCGCACGCAGTTTTTCGACTGCCCGTTGAGATCGATAAGTCTGAGCTAAGTCGATCGCGGTGCTCAGCAGGACGATTACGGCTATGATTGCCGCATCTACTTTCTCGCCCAAGAAAGCGGACGCGATTGCGGCAATCACCAGGATCAGTACCAATGGATTTGTGAATGCATGCCAGAAGTCGGAAAGAACCGAGCGCTTCTGAGTCGCTGCAGGCTCATTCGGCCCGAAACGGAGTAGCTGCGTCTCAGCTTCCCGGGCTGTCAAGCCGGTAATCGTGACGGGGCTTTTATCTGGACCGGACAACATGGCTAGGCCCCCGAGTCGGCGCTGCGCCCGATTTCAAAGATTCGTGCGGTAATCACTCCAAAGATAAAGCCCCCCACATGAGCGGTATAAGCCACGCCGCCCCCCTGCACATCGGCAACCGCGCCAACCTGATTGAAGAATTGAATCAGAAACCAAACTCCGATCAAGAGCGCGGCGGGAATAAAGGTAACGCGGACGAACCAGCCAAGCACGAGCAGACTACGTATCTCGTCGTGGGGATAGGTAATCAAAAAGGCGCCCATCACGCCTGCAATGGCGCCACTAGCGCCCAGGTTGGGAACGATGGAACCGGGCATGGCTGCAATCTGGGCGAGCGCAGCGACTAGACCGCTAAGCAGATAAAATGCCGAGTAGCGTAGCGCCCCCATCGCATCTTCGACTTCCGGGCCAAACGCCCACAAGAACACCATGTTCCCAATAATGTGCATCCAGCCGGCATGCATGAACATTGCTGTCAGGATGGTG
>DATJXZ010000072.1:0-30489 GCA_035499815.1 Candidatus Solibacter sp.
GCGATGGTCGCCACTGTCAATCCAACCGCCGCGAGATTCGCCCACGGCCCCCGGCCGAATAAACTCACCGCGGCAAATCCCACCCCCACGCGCAACGCAGTTACTTTGTTGGGTGTCCATTGCATAGCCACCTGCCGGGCGAGTTCAAAGCGCCCTCTCGCCAAACGGCAATCGCCCTGCCAACCGCGCGGCCCACAAAGCCTTCGCTCCCAGCCACTTACAAGGACGCCAAAAGTTTGAAACTGCTGATCGCGTCGGCGAAACACTGCAGATGTCGCTCAATCGCTCCCTCGTGGGCAACCCGGCGCGATGAGGTGAGCTCGTTCTGGAGGAACGCACGAACGGATGAAACGTGCGCGAGGCGCGTGGTTGCGCTAACGGGTGGCGCTCTTTTTCCGTCTTTGTGGGAGAATAAAAGAGTTCAAGCGATTAACATGTTTTGCCGCACGAAGTGACTCGGCTGCCTTCTGAGCCAAGGCCTGGTCCGGAAGCATCCATTACGATTGAAATTTGAGGGCAGCTTGGTTCTGAAAAGATGATCGACGTTTCTTTGTCAGCAGCTTTCATCGCCGGACTGGTTTCTTTTCTCTCGCCCTGCGTTCTTCCTCTCGTTCCCGGCTACATCTCGATGCTTTCCGGCATCGGCATGGAGCAATTGCGCGGCGGCCAGGTTTCCCGGGCCAATCTCTTCAGTTCATCGATTTCGTTTGTGATCGGATTCTCGGCGGTCTTCATTTCGTTCGGAGCAGCGGCCAGCGCGGTCGGCTCGTTCCTTCTGCAGCACCGCACTTTCCTCACACCCATCGCGGGCGCCTTGATTCTGCTCTTTGGGCTGCACCTGACCGGATTGCTGGTCAAACTCAGTGTGAGAAATGGGCTGCTACTCGGCGGGATACTGGCGGCGCTGGGAATTTACGCGGTGGCACGCGGAGAGCATCTCGTCGCAGGCTTCGGCGCTGTTCATTTCTTTTCGCTTTCCGTGATCGGGTTCTTCGGCCCCACGCTCGCGAAATGGCTCAACCGGGATGTCCACTTACGGAGTGCCTCGACCAAACCCGGCATCTTCAGCGGCTTTTTTCTGGGGTTCGCGTTTGCATTCGGGTGGACGCCTTGCATTGGCCCAATCTTGCAGAGCGTTCTGGTGCTCGCGGCGGCGAGTAATACGGTGGCGCGAGGAGTGCTTCTGCTGGCCGTTTACTCCGCCGGTCTCGCGGTGCCGTTTTTGCTCACGGCTCTCGGAATCGGCCAATTTCTCAGCTTCTATCAACGCTTCCGAAAGTATCTGTACGCCGTCGAAGTACTTAGTGGAATTCTGCTGCTGTTCATAGGCGGGCTCGTTTTTGTGAACAAGCTGACCTGGCTCGCGGGCAAGCTGGGCTTCCTGAACAGCGCGGTTTTGTGGCTTGAGAAATCCTTGACGGGCGGGAAATAGGTGGTTCGCTGGCCCCCCAGCGCGATTTTTAAAATCTGAGGTTTGAGTATAATTAAGATTGAGGAATGAGATGAAGAAAACTCTTTTAATTATCGGGACGGTCGTGGCATTGATCATCGGGACCTATTTTGCGGACAGGGCGACGCGCCTCTCGACAAAATCCACAAGCAACATTGTCAAGGCGGATAATCCGGGCACCGGTGAAGCTGCTCCTGAATTCACACTCAAGGATCTCGACGGAAAGAACGTCTCGTTGAGCGACTACAAGGGAAAAGTCGTGCTGGTCAATTTCTGGGCGACGTGGTGCGAGCCTTGCCAAGTCGAAATTCCCTGGCTCATCGAGCTGCAACAGAAATACGAGCCCAAGGGATTCGTAGTCCTGGGCATTTCGATGGACGACGAGGGGAAGAGTGTCGTCGCTCCGTGGGTGGGAAAAGAGCGGTTCGACGTCAACGGCAAGCAGGAACCGATGAGCTACCCGATTCTCATAGGCAACGACGCTGTGGCCGACAAGTTCGGCGGTCTCTTTGGATATCCCACAAGTATCCTTATCTCGCGCGACGGCAAACAGGTAAAGCGCATCACTGGCATAATCAGCCCGGACGAAATCACAAAGGAAATTGAGTCGTTGCTCTGATACGCTGGACACATGCTGGATGAAAAAGATTTTCACCGAAAAGCGGATGCTGCTTTCGAAGAATTGAAGAAGCGGCTGCTTGTCCTTGCGGACGAGCATGATTTCGATGTCGAAGGCGAGAGCGGCAAGCTGGAAGTGATTTTTGAGGAGCCTGAAGAGGCGAAATTCGTGATCTCGCCGAATACGCCGATTCGGGAGATCTGGATTTCGGCTCTTTCCACTTCGTTCAAGCTCGCGTGGTCGGAAGCGAAAAACGCGTTCGTGCTCGAAAAAACGGGAGAAGATCTCTTCCAGGTCATGAACCGCGTGGTTTCCCAGCAACTCGGGACATCGGTTTCACTATGAAGTTCCTGGCTGCCATTTTCCTTGGTGCGTTGCTGCTGATAGCCATTGTGGCTCTTCCTTCCGCGCCGCAACAGATTCCATCGCCAAAGGATGTTGTGGCGCCGACGACCTATGTGTCCTTCGATCCGGTCGGACGGGGAAGCCATTTCCAAATCGCCGTGGTCATGAAAATCCGAAACGGCTTCCACATCAATGCGCGCGAAAAATCGGAAGAGTATCTGATCGCCACCGATCTTCGGGCAAATGCACCGTCAGGCTTTCAATTGGGCGAGGTTTCTTATCCAAAAGGCGCGCTTCACAATTTTGCTTTTTCCAAAACGCCGCTGAACGTCTACGAAGGCACCATCACGCTGCGTCTCCCTGTGATTGCGGAGAATAGCGCTCCTTTAGGCGGGCAGCACATTCCGCTGAAGCTTCGCTACCAGGCCTGCAGCACGGAAATCTGCCTGCCCCCGGTCACTCGGGCCCTGGATGCAACCTTCAACGTCGCCGCTTCTTCGTCCCTGTCCAAGCCCGTGCACTCCGAGATTTTTCCGCCGAGATAGCCGCGACCGCAGAATCCGGATGGGATCAAACCCCCGCCAGAAGCGAATGCTAGAGGGAAAGCGCATGCAAAGGCCTCATAACTCCAGTGAAAATGAGGAACATTTTGCCCTTTCTCACGTCTTCTAGGGCATGAACCTATACGCTTACGTTCGCTCCACGATCCGCCAGATGAAGCGCAATCCCGGATTCTTCGCCGTGGCGCTGGCGGCCCTGGCACTCGGAATCGGCGCCAACACGGCCATCTTCAGTGCGGTAGAGGGCGTGTTGCTAAAGACGCTTCCCTACGCCGACCCGAGCCGCCTCGTAATGGTCTGGGAGGATGCCTCCTACATCGGGTTCGCGCACAATACCCCAGCTGCTGCGAACTACGTGGACTGGCGGGCGCAGAACCAGGTCTTTACGGACATGGTGGCCATGCGCTACTCGAATGCCGCCTTTACCGGGGATCAGGCGCCGGAGGAAGCCCTCGGCCGCCGGGTCACTCCCAATTTCTTCGATGTTCTCGGCGTGCAGCCAACGGTTGGGAGGCCATTCACAGCGCAAGAGGATGCGGCGCACAGCAAGGTTGTAGTTCTGAGCGATGCGTTCTGGAAGCGGCGATTTGGCGGAGACCAGTCCACCATAGGTCGCTCGGTTTTGATGGATGGCGAAGCGACGACCGTTGTAGGCGTCATGCCTCGTGGATTCTTTTTTCCGGACCGCCAAACCGACTACTGGATTCCGGCCTCTTTCACGCCCGAGGAACTCGCGCGTCGACAGAATCACAACTTGGAAGTCTTCGCACGGATGAAACCCGGCGTCACACTCAAACGAGCCCAGCAGGACATGGACGTCATCGCCAGGCGTTTGCAACAGCAATATCCCGAGTCCAATACGAAAGTCGGGGCGGTGGTCGTTCCGATTCGCCAGGAATTCGCGGGAGATACGGCGACCGGATTGTGGGTGTTGCAAATTGCTGCCGTGCTGGTGCTGCTGATCGCGTGCTCAAATCTGGCGAATCTGCTTCTGGCGCGCGGCGCGGGACGCCGGCGGGAAATTGCCGTTCGGATCGCACTCGGAGCAACGCGAGGACAGATTGCAGCCCAACTCGTTACGGAGAGTTTGCTGCTCTCCATCGGAGGCGGCGTCGCGGGGTTGTTCGTGGGCCGGGTGTGTTGGAGCCTATTCCAAAATCTAGTGCCCGAACAAATCTCGGGAAATGGCTTTGCGCTGAGCGCTCCTGTGCTCTTCTTCACGGCAGTTGTTTCGATTTTGGCTGGATTGTTTTTCGGGCTGGTGCCTGCCCTTCGAGCGACGGACGTCTCGCTGCAGGAATCGCTGAAGGAAGGCGCGAGGGCGGGCGAATCCCGCGGGGGAGTGCGGTTGCGAGACACTTTGGTCGCGGCGCAATTCGCGATGGCTTTCGCGCTGCTTGTGGGTGCGGGGTTGATGATCGATACGCTTTGGAATTTGCGCAACGTCGATCTGGGGTTCCGCCCGGATCATCTGCTGACCATGGCCGTGCCGCTGCCCGGCAAGCAATACAACACGAACGAAAAACTGCGCGCTTTCTATCGCGATGTTTTGGATCGAGTGAGGAGCCTCCCCGGCGTGAAGAGTGTGGGATTCGGATCGGACGCCCCGTTCACTTCGATCGGAGATACGGAAGGCTATGTGATCGAAGGCGCGCCGCCTCTCTTGCCTGGCCAGGACAACGATGCGCTTTATCGCGAAGTGACGGCGGGGTATTTGGAAACGCTCGGCGGAACGATCGAGGCGGGCCGCTTGCTGGAGGATCGCGACCTCGAGTCCAGCCAGCCCGTGGTGGTGATCAACGAGTTTCTTGCGAAACGGCATTGGCCGGGGCAGGATCCTCTCGGAAAACGCTTGAAGCTTTCGGGCTCGAAAGAACCGTGGCGAACGGTCGTGGGGGTGGTGAAAGACATTCGCGAGCGCGGGCTCCTGCTGAATATGAAGCCAGCCGTGTATGTGCCGGTAAACCAGGTGAATCGGCCGGGAGCGGATTACCTGATTGTGAGAACCGCGCAGGATCCCGCGAGTATGGTGAACGCGCTGCAGGGAGCGGTTTGGGCCGTAGACTCAGATCGCCCGGTGGCGCTTATCCGCACGATGGATGAGCTTCTGGAAGAAGACATCGCCGACCGGAGGCGGCCGATGACTTTGCTCGGCATCTTTGCGGGACTCGCGCTGGTGTTGGCGTGTATTGGCGTCTCTGGCGTACTGGCGTATTCCGTGGCGCAACGAACGCGCGAAATCGGCGTGCGCATGGCGCTGGGCGCAAAACCGCTGGATGTTACCGGTATGATTCTACGGCGGGGAATGAAGTTGAGCGGGATCGGATTAGTCGCGGGCTCTGGCCTGGCCGGCGGACTGGGAGTTTTGCTGCGGACTTTGCTCTTCGGCGTCGCGCCGATGGCGCCGATCGTTTATGCCGGAACGGCGGCGGCGCTGATTGTGGTGGCGTTGGCAGCATGCGTGATTCCCGCGCAGCGGGCGGCACGAGTGGACCCCGTCGTGGCCTTGCGCGACGAATAGGCCCGGCACAATCCCACAAATTCCGTTTTGCCGTGGCTGCGTGCAGACCTATAATCAGCTTAGCCATGAAAAATATTGTCCTCCCTGTCGTCATCGAAGGTGATACCGATGGGTATTTCGCTTCCTGTCCAGCGCTTCAAGGCTGCTATAGTCAGGGCGAGACCTACGAAGAAGCGATCGAGAATATTAAGGACGCTGTTCGGCTGCATATTGAGAATCGCATTGCTGAGGGAGAGGAGATTCCTCAGGTTTCCGTGAGTCTCTCGACAGTTGAAATCACTGTCTAATGACAAAGCTCCCCCGCCTAAGCGCGCGCGAGATCTGTGCCGTGTTGGAAAAGCTCGGATTCTCGGTCGCACGCCAGAGTGGCAGCCACATGATTTACAAGAATGCGGAGGGCAAGCGAGCGACTGTGCCGTTTCACGCCACGAAGATTCTTCATCCCAAGGTCCTGAAAAGCATTTTGCGGGACACTGGCCTCACCGCGGAAGACCTGTCCAAGTTGTTGTAATTTCTGACCGTAAAATTTAAAGGCTCGTCGGAAGCAATTTTCGTACTTCTAGGCAGAAGCGTTCCGCAGGCGATTTACAACGCGCTCCTGGCCCAACACCACCATGGTATCGAAGAGCGGAGGAGCGACAGCCTGGCCGACGATGGCCACGCGGCAAGCGTTAATCAGGAGACCGGCTTTTACGCCCGCTGCTTCGGCAACCGCGCGGGAGGCGTGGTCGCAGGGGTCGTGGCTCCATTCAGAAAGCGCGGCTAGAGCGTCCGCCAGTTTCGCGAGCAGCTCCGGAACCTTGGGATCCTTCCAGAATTTGTCCTTGGCCGTCTGATCAATGGGAAAATCGTCGCTGAAGAAGGCGCGCGACCATGAAGAAAAGTCCGGTAGCAGCCGGATGCGCGGCCTGAGCAAATCTACCGTGCGCGAGAACCACGCATGATCGCGGCCATCTGGGCCGGGAGCCGAGCTGGCGGCCCATTCTTGTTTCCACAAATTAGTGCGTTTCAGTTCGGCCTCGACCGCCGGGAGCAGGTCCTCGATCGGGAGCTTCTGCAGATACTGCGTGTTGAACCATTCGAGTTTGGGGCGGTCAAAAACGCCATTTGTGCGGCTGACGCCCTCAAGTGAGAATCTATCAATCAATTCCGTTGTGCGCAGGTATTCGTCATCATTGCCTGGCGACCAACCGAGCAGCGCCAGAAAATTGCGAAAAGCTTCGGGGAGAAATCCATCCGCGCGGTACATGTTGACGTCCGTGGCACCGTGGCGCTTGGAGAGACGCTTTTTATCGGGGCCGAGGATCAATGGGACGTGGGCGAAGAGCGGCGGCTCGGCGCCGAGCGCGCGGTAGAGGAGGACCTGCTTCGGAGTATTGGAAAGATGGTCCGCGCCGCGAATCACGTGCGTGATGCGCATGTCGATGTCGTCGACCACCACGCCGAGCTGGTACATGGACTGGCCGAATTCCTCGTCGCCCTTGCCGGAGCGCAGGAGCACGAAGTCTTCGATTTCATCGTTGGAGAATTCCGACTCGCCGTAGACGACGTCTGTAAATTTGGTTGTGCCGCCCAGGGGAACCTTGAAGCGGACGGCGGGCTTTAAGCCTGGCGTGGAGGGTTTGCCGTCGCGGCAAGTGCAGCGCGTCACGCGTCGCGCGCCTCCGCCTTTCGGCTCTTCATCCTGGCCTGGCTCCGCGTAATCTCCGCCAGCGTACTTTTCCGCCGGGCAATAGCATAAGAACGCGCTGCCATTCGCGAGACATTTTTTTGCGGCCTCGCGATAAAGCTCCGTGCGTTGGGATTGGTAAAAGGGCCCTTCGTCCCATTCCACGCCCAGCCATTTTAGGCCGTCGAGAATGCCGGTGACGAGTTCGGGCTTGTTGCGCTCCGCGTCGGTGTCCTCAATCCGGAGGATCATTGCGCCGCCGTTCCTCCGGGCAAAAAGCCAATTGAAAAGCGCCGTGCGGGCGCCGCCCACGTGGAGGTATCCCGTTGGAGATGGCGCAAACCGGACTCGGACGGCATGTTGCGTTTTGTCGGTCATTTCAGCCATGTTTCAGGGTTTTCCGCGCGCTAATTTCAATTCTCCAGTTTAGCGAAACGCGGATATTGCGTCCAATCAGCGATTGCTTCGAGGCCAGACAGTGTGCCGAATTGTGACATTAGCTCATACCTTGCCGTCATATCGCACGCGGTTCATAATGAGGCCGCTGGGACCCCCACCATCCGAGGACCACATTATGCCCGCAAAGAAATTGACCGATTCCGAAGTGCAGGCCCTGCTGTCTAAACTGCCGGGCTGGAAAATCGTCAACGGCAAGCTGCATCAGGAGTTCGCTTGCCAGGATTTTGTCGCGGCCTTCGGCAATATGACCCGCGTCGCCCTGGTCGCGGAAGCGATGAACCATCACCCGGAATGGTTTAACGTCTGGAACAAAGTCGTGATCGACCTCACCACGCACAGCGTCAAGGGCATCAGCGATTACGATTTTGTCCTAGCCGAAAAAATCGAAGAGATTTTCAATCCGGTCCCCCGAATTCTCTCCGAAAAGTTGAAATAAAGCACAGGCATGAGCTTGTACCTCTCCCGCTCCGCCTGGCAGTGGCACATGCGCATCTCACCTGCCGAGGTCTATTGACTCTTCCCGCGGCTGCGGGAAAATAACTGTACCCCTTCCTTTAAGTTTGCTGTTTAGACGTTGCGGTCCTGAAGACTGCCCTCTCCAGTCTCGCCAATAGATGCCTTGCCATGAAGACTCGAGTGGCAGAGGTGTCAGAGGCCTCCGTGCCTTTGTCTCTTGGCTGATCGCCCGAGGACCGGGATATGCGGAAAGGAGGTTCCGCGCATGGGCAGAAAAAAGCTTCGTGTGATGCTGGCCGAGCGCGCTCCAGGAGAAACCGCCGGGACCTTGCGCGCTCTCTACCCCGATTCGGAAAGCGAATTGGAGCTCAGCGTTGTTTCGACGATGCAAACTCTTCTCGCCACAATCGAGCTTGTCGAACCTGAAGTCATTTTCCTGGATCTTTTTCTGGGTCGGCCTGATGTCCTCAATGCAGTGCGGCGAGTCCATCGCGCGGCTCCAGGCATTCCACTTATTGTTTTTGCCGACGTCGCCGATAAGAGTTATGCCGCGCGGAGCATCTCCGAGGGCGCGAAAGATTATCTCCTGAGGGGGTTTATGGACGCGCATACCATCGAACGAGTCCTTCGAGCCGCGTTCGAGCGCAACACACTGGATGGTCTGGCCGACCTTCTCCGCGACCCGCTCACCGGTCTATACAACCGCGACGGTCTTGCAACCTTGGGGACGCGAGCTATGGAGACGGCCATGCGCGCAGGAGGCACGCTCGTTCTGGTTTGCGCGATCATTGAGAACTATGCCTCGCTCCGGGGAAAATTAGGTTCCCGTGGAAGTGAACAAGCTATCCGGGCAGCCGCTGAGTTGATCGCAAGTTGCTTCAGACGCAGTGATCTCGTTGCCCGGTTGGGAGAAGCGCAGTTCGCGGCCCTTGCCGTCGATGCGGCAGAGCCAAGCGCAGTAGTGCTGCGGCAGCGGGTCGAATCCCACGTCACTATTTTCAACCGGGGCCGACACTTGCCGGGGCCCATGGAGTTGCGCCTGAGCGTGGGATATTGGGGCGCCAACGACCTCAGATCCTTCGCGGAGTTTCTCGATGCCGTGGAAACTGAACTGCGCATTCCCGAAGTGCTTCCGAGCCGGGGATTTGAGCCTCAAGAGAAGGCGCTGCAGCGCCGATAGACTTTCATGAATTGCGCACTGGTGCTTGAAAAAAGAATGCTCCGAGCCCGGCGAGACGCCCGTCAGTTCTCTCTGATTCTTTGTTGCCTTCGCTGGCAGGACACGAGGGTCGCATGAAATCCATCCTGCTTGACGAGCGGCCACAGAGGGAACGCACGGCCCCGCTCCGCGTCCTCATCCTGGAGAATGAGCCGCAAGACGTTGACCTCGCAGTGATGGAACTGCGAGCCTCGGGCTTAGACATGGAAGTCACTTTGGCGCAAAACAGAGACCAATTTCTGTCTGCGCTCCATGAGGAAAAATTTGACGCCATTCTTGCAGACTACCGGCTGCCGAATTGGACCGGCCTCGATGCGTTGAAAGAACTGCGCGCCAGTGGAAAGGACATTCCGTTCCTCTTAGTAACAGGCACGCTCGGCGAGGAAGCAGCGGTTGAGTGCATCAAGCAGGGCGTGAACGACTATATCCTGAAGGATCATTTGATCCGCCTTCCGGCTGCGTTAAGACGTGCCCTGGACGAGAAAAGCCTGCGCGACGAAAATGCGCGCGCACACCAGGCGCTTGCTGAAAGCGAAGCGCGAGCGCGTGAGCAGTTCGCAGAACTGGAGCAGATCTATCGCACTGCTCCCATTGGACTGGCCATTTATGGCCCTGACCTGCGATATCTTCGGGTGAACGAACAGCTCGCACGAATAAACGGCGTCCCGGCGGATCAGCATCCGGGCTTGATGACCCGCGACGTTAATCCAGAAGTCGCCAAGGCAGTCGAGTCCTACCTGAGACGCGTCTTTTCCCGAGGCGAATCGATCCTGAATGTTGAAATACAGGGTGGACGGCAGACTTGTCCCGGAGCGGAGCGCACCTGGCTGGTTAGTTTTCATCCGCTCCGGGGGACGAGCGGCATGATCTTCGCGATCAGCGCGGTGGTCCTGGAAATAACGGAACGTAAGCGCGCCGAAGAAGCTCTCGCTCTCTCGGAAACGCGCAACCGTCAGCTCGTCGAGAACTCCCCATACGGCATCTGCCGTATTTCGCCGGAGGGAACTTTTCTGGATCCCAATCCTTCTCTTCTTCGCATCCTCGGCTGCGCCTCTCCGGAGGAGGTGGCGCCACCCGCGCTTGTGCGCGACGTCTTCCGCTACCCCGCGCATTACGCGGAGTGTATTGCCGCGTGCCGGCAGGATGCTCATGTCCACAGCGCGGAAACGGAGTGGCGGCGCCGCGATGGCGGTGTGATCGTGGTCCGTCTTCATTTGCGCGGGCTCTCCGTCGCAGAGTTGACTGCTTCGTTTGAAATGATCGCCGAAGACGTCACCGAGGTTCGGGCCATTGAGCGCCAGTTGCATCAGTCGCAAAAATTTGAAGCCGTCGGCCAGTTGGCCGGCGGAATTGCCCACGACTTCAACAATGTAGTTGGTGCAATTCTCGGCTGGTCCGAGCTGGGCCTGGACCAAAGCCGAAGCTATCCCCAGATTTCGGAACGGTTCGCGCGGATCCGGGAACAGGCTGAACGCGCTGCAGCGCTGACTCGCGAACTTCTCGCCTTTGCCAGACGGCAAGTGCTACAGCCTCGGACTATCGACCTAAACGCCGTAACCGGTGACCTTGCCAGCTTCCTCGACAAAGTCATCCGCAAAGACATCGAACTCAAAGTCATCAACACTCCGCTGGACCCGATTAAGGCCGATCCCACCCAGATCGAACAGGTACTCATGAATCTCTGTTTGAATGCGCGGGACGCGATGCCCCAAGGCGGCAGGCTGCTCATCGAAACGGAGATGGTGGATATCGACGGTTCCTACTGCAAGTTTTATCCGTATGTCACCCCGGGGCGCTACGCTGTTCTATCCGTTTCCGATACCGGAGTAGGCATGGACGCAGAAATGCGCGAGCACGTATTTGAACCATTCTTCTCAACGAAAGAACATGGAAAAAACAGCGGCATGGGCCTCGCCACGGCCTACGGGATCGTCAAACAACATGGCGGATTCATCCATGTTTACAGCGAATTGGGACACGGCACTCTCTTCCGTGCGTATCTTCCCGCTGCGGCAACCTCTCCAAACGACGGGTCTCATGGCCATGCCCGGTCGCCATCGGCCGCGGAACTGCACGGCACGGAAACTCTTCTCCTTGCGGAAGACCATGACTCGATCCGGGAAATGGCCAGACAGTCGCTCGTCAACTTAGGTTACCGCGTGCTCTCCGCCGCTGATGGAGAAGAAGCATTGCATCTCTGCGAGAATGAAATCCCTGCCCTGGCCATTCTGGACCTCGTCATGCCGAAGATGGGCGGGCTGGAAACGGCTGCGAAGCTTGCCGAGCGATACGAAAGACTGCCGGTCTTATTCACCAGTGGTTACTCTCAGGAATCGAAAGGTCTGGAAGCCACCGGCCGCTACCTGCAAAAACCGTACAGCCCGACAAACTTGAGCCGCACGGTCCGCGAAATCTTGGACCAGATGAAAACTCCATCTCCCGTTGATTGATCTGTGCATTTCAAACCCTCCGGTTCCGGGCGCCGCTTTTGCCGTTGACACCCGCGCATCGTGGTGCTACAAAGCCTCAAAGACAAGCCCTTTGGTGGTAAGTCTCTTACCGCAATTCAATTAGCGAGTGAGGCCGCAGACCTGCCTGGCAGGGCAGGGCTGCGCGGCCGCCGGAGGATTTGTCCTGTAACACCCCACTCCACCCCGGGAGGTGAGAACCCCGCGGTTTTCACCTCCTTTTTATGCTTTTGAGCGGCCCTTATCTGTCATATCTGATTGGCGCCATTCAATCGCTTGCGCCCCACTCCCACTCCTCTTTGCTTCCCTCCTTGCTCGCAAGCCCCTCTCAGTTAAGATAGTTCTCGCCTTGTCTGATTTCGCAAAACCCAACTCGCCGCCTCTCTTGTCTCTTCAGGACGTTACTGTGGTGCGCGGAGACTCTGTTGAGCGCCCGGCGCTCGATCGCGTCTCGCTCCGCATCGAGAGCGGCGAACATGTTTGTATCCTGGGACCGAACGGTTGCGGCAAATCCACGCTTATTAAAACCATTACACGCGAGTGCTATCCTCTGGCGCGTGAAGATTCCTCCATTTCGATTCTCGGCCGCGATCGCTGGAATGTCTTCGAGCTGCGCTCGCTGCTCGGAATCGTCTCGCCGGACCTGCTGGCGTCCTGCACCACGGACGCTACCGGCCGCGATGTAGTGCTTTCTGGTTTTTTCAGCAGCACGCGCATCTTTCCGCATCATCATCCCGACCCGGAGCATCTCTCGCGGGCGGAAGCCACTCTGACGAGGCTGGGGATTGCACATCTGGCAAATCGCCCCGTTTCGCGCATGTCTTCGGGCGAAGCCAAGCGAACGCTTATTGCGCGTGCTCTGGTCCATGATCCGCAAACCCTGCTCTTCGACGAGCCCAGCAACGCGCTGGACATCGCCGCGCAATTCCAGTTGCGCGACACCATGCGGCAGCTTGCACAGAGCGGGCTCGGCATTTTGTTGGTGACGCATCACGTTTCGGAAATCATCCCCGAAATTGAACGCGTGGTCCTCCTTCGCGAGGGGCGCATCCTGGCAGATGGCCCCAAAAGGGAAATCCTCTCCGCCAACCACTTGTCGGAGCTGTTTGGCGTTCCCGTCCGACTCGTGCAGCAGGACGGCTATTTTCATTTGTATTAAGCGCTTGCTGGCTGCCCAGTCGCCATTTCGCGGTTCTTCGGCGTGAACAAGTTCGCCGGTCCCTGTATTCCAATCGCCGCAAGCAATAGCACGATCGGATCGATAGGATGGCGGTAGCGCAAAGAGGTATGCGTGACGTAATAGAGCAATGGAAATATTACGGGGAATGCGGCGAGTGGAATGGCAAGAGGATTTTTCTTCACAAAGACAACGACGATGCCTAGGAGCGCAAGAACTGGCGCGGCATCGTTGCACAGCAGAATCATGCGGAGCCACCAGGAATCCGCTTGGCGAAACGCAGCTAACGGGGTCGCTGTCCCCGTCCAGAAATCCACAAAACGCTCTGAGATAAGCCACATCTCGATGCGTGGATGAGACTTGATGAAATCCACTGCCTTTCTGTTTTCCTCGTCCATGAAGGCAGTCTCTCCCATTCGCAGGTATCGTAGAATCTCGCGGTCGTGCGTGATCGCGCCTGGCCGAGTTCTGTTCTGGTCGTCATAGTTTTCGTTGTTGCCGATGTAGAGTTCGAACGAGAAATTCGAGCGCATCGGAATGAATTTGTGGAACTCGATGTAATTGCGGACAGTCCACGGCACGCAGCAGAGAACAGCGACACTGGCTGCAAGCACAGATCGCACGAGCCATCCCAATTTCTGTTCGTTGGTTCGATTGCGATACGCGGCCCACGCCAGCAACACCGGGAACGGCAGCCCGATCGCCGGATTAGTGAGCACAGCGAAGCCCCACAAGAATCCGTAGAAACACCAGTCTCGAACTCGGTGGGATTCTGCCACGCGCAACGTGGCCCAAAGAAGAGCCGCGGCCAGCAGAGCGGACAGGGACGTATCCCAGATCCATTCAAAGGGAATTAAAACAGCGTTGGGGAAGAGAGCCCAAAGCCACCCGGCAGCGCTCGCAACGCCG
Organism: Candidatus Solibacter sp.; assembly: GCA_035499815.1. Classification (GTDB taxonomy): domain Bacteria; phylum Acidobacteriota; class Terriglobia; order Acidiferrales; family UBA7541; genus Acidiferrum. Next base: position 13,853 of record DATJXZ010000072.1, read on the forward strand.
AGACCTGCGATGCGTTTTCCTGCATAGAAAATTGGGAGGCTTGCGCCGGCAGAAAAAAAAATATTCAGAAAAAGCGCTGCGAAAAAAGCATGGAGCGTGTACACGCCAAAGAGCCTGAAGATTCCTGCAAGAAGATAGGGATAAACCGGCGCGAGCCACGCTGTAGGACCCGTGTCCCTTTGAAATGGAGACGAAAATCCCTTTCCCGTGGCGATGGAGTAAGCGATGTGGCCCGTTTCTGTTTGAAAAGGAATGAGGCTCAAAACGCGCGGCGAGTACTGCCGTGCTTGATACCAGGCGAATGCGAAACGCGTTCCCAGGGCAACAAACACAATCAGCAAAAGCGATGATGCAGCTCTTCGCAAAAGTTTCTTCATCTTTTCATACTGCTCCCGGACGTCTGGCAAGTTCTCGCTGGTCAAACGCCGGCTTCTGATATTACGCCAGTGGAGAGCGGAGATTCACTTTGCTCCGTCTAAATCCGCGGAGACGGCTGATCGTGCTAGGATGTCACGACTTTACTCTGAATATGCTGGCCCAAAATATTCGTCTTGCCGTCCGGTCCTTCGCCAGGAATCCTGGCTTCACCATGGTCGCCGTTCTGTCGCTGGCCATCGGTATTGGAGCGAACACATCCATATTCAGTGTCGCCAATGCGTTGCTGCTCCGGCCTTTGCCCTATCAAGATGCTGACCGGCTGGTGATTCTATGGAATCGTTCTCCAGGTTTGGACATTCTGCAGGACTGGTTCTCCACTGCGCAGTATCTCGATATCAAAAACGGCCACCACGGTCTTGAAGACGTCGCGATCGCATCGGGCGGAAATGACACCTTGACCGGCGCGGGCGGACCGGAACGTGTCGGCACGATACGAGCCTCTTCGAATCTTTTTCCCATGCTTGGGGTGCAGGCAGCCTCGGGCCGGCTCTTTCTGCCGGATGAGGACGTACCGGGCCAGCCAGCTACGGCTGTGCTGAGTTATGGAATGTGGGCCAGGCGCTATGGAAGCGATCCCCGTGAGGTCGGCAAATCGATCGTCATAAACGGCCAAACCTACGAAGTGGTGGGAATCCTGCCGAAGAGTTTTTCATTGCCGAAGGAAGTTCTGCCGACGCTCTATGGAGCAGACCTGCCGGATGTGTATCTGCCATTTCCCTTGGGGCCGAAAGCGGCGGGAATTCGCACCCACGAAGACTACAACATCATAGGAAAGCTCAAGCCGGGAGTCTCCGTAGCGCAGGCGCAGGCGGAAATGGACACGATCACGGCAAGACTGCGGCGTGATTATCCGGAATCGTATCCGCCCAATGGAGGGCTAACCTTCGGTATTGTCCCGCTGCTCGAGCAGGTCGTCGGCGACGTACGGCGATCTTTATTGGTGCTGCTGGGCGCCGTTGGATTCGTGCTGCTCATAGCGTGCGTAAATGTGGCCAATCTGCTTCTTTCGCGCGCCGTGGCTCGGCAGCAGGAAATTGCAGTTCGCGCGGCTCTGGGAGCAAGCCGTGGGCAGATCGTTCGCCAATTGCTCACGGAGAGCCTCTTGCTGAGCCTGGGCGGAGGCGTTCTAGGAATAATTTTGTGCGTTTGGGGTGTCAACTGGATCCACCTTCTGGGAACCAGGAGCATTCCGCGGCTGGCGGATGTTGGCATCGACGGCCGCGTTTTGCTCTTCACGTTTTTGCTTTCCATTTTTTCCGGGATTCTTTTTGGACTCGCTCCGGCCCTGCGCGTTTCACGAATCGACTTGAACACCACGCTAAAGGATTCGAGCCACGCCTCGGCCAGGACGAGCGCGGTATGGGGCCGCGGGAATAATCTGCGCCGTTTACTGGTAGTTTCCGAACTCGCGCTCTCCGTTGTGCTGCTGATTGGCGCTGGATTGTTGATTCGAAGCTTTGCCCGTCTCCAAAATGTGTCTCCCGGTTTCAACCCGGAAAATGTGCTGACTTTTGACCTGGCTCTGAATGGTGGCGGGTACGCCGACGGCCAAACCAGATTGAAAACCTATCGCGAGCTCTGGCGCGAGCTCGATCAGATTCCAGGCGTCTCGGCTTCCGGCGGCATTACTTCGCTTCCGCTCAGCCAGTCTTTTGCTTGGACGCCAATCACTGTCGAGGGTCGAACGCCACGGCCGGGCGAGAAGTTTCTCAACGCCGACGCGCGCATTTCCGGCGGACGCTATTTTCAAGCGATACAAATTCCGTTGCGAAGCGGGCGTTTTTTTAATGAAGAAGACGTCGCGGGAAAAACGCCGGTCGCGATCATCGACGAATTCATGGCGGCACAGCTCTGGCCTGGGCAGGACGCTGTCGGTAAGCGCATTCACATGGTGGAATCTAATGTGCCTTGGCTGACTATCATCGGCGTCGTCGGGCGCGTGAAGCATGAATCCCTGGACTCCGAACCGCGCATCGCCTTCTACCTGCCCCAAACACAGTATCCGACGCGAGCCATGACCCTCGTCCTCCGCACAGAAGGTGATCCTGCCTCGCTGACGCCTGCAGTAAAAAACGTCCTGCACGGTATAGATCCGGATCTGCCGATGTACTCCGTGCGAACGATGGCCGATCGTGTTGCGGAATCGTTGGCTCGCCGAAAATTCTCGATGCTCCTTCTCGGAATCTTCGCCGTAGTCGCATTGGTCCTAGCAACGATCGGAATCTACGGTGTGATGGCCTATCTGGTGAACCAGGGAACGCGCGAAATTGGAATCCGGATCGCTTTAGGTGCCACCCAGTGGGAAATTGTGAAGCTTGTCGTATCTCAGGGGATGAGGCTCGCCATTTCCGGTGTGGCTGTCGGTTTGGCTGCGGCCTTCATTCTTACCAGGCTCATGCGCAGCCTGCTCTTTGGCATCAATGCCACCGATCCCTTGACATTCGGCGCGATCACGCTTCTTTTGGTCCTTGTCGCACTGCTCGCAACCTATATTCCTGCGCGACGCGCAGCCCGCGTTGATCCGATTTTGTGCCTCCGAGCCGAATAGTTTGGACGGCCGCATATCCCGTTACTTTTGCATGGCGCCGAAAACTTGGACAAACTCGCCAAAGATTTAGCGGCTATTTGTGAATGGAAGGCACTGTAATCGGGCGGGCATCCGGGTGCTTCAACGACCAGTCCTCGGGAGGAAACGCCACGCGCCAGAATGTCGGGCACGGCTGGGAAAATTCCAGTCCGATCTCGGCTTTTCCGGCGCGCACTGGACCGAGGAACGCAACTTGGCACTCTTGTTCTTCCTGTGTGCGTTTGTGCTGCATTTGCACCTTGCTCCCGCTCGTTACGCGTGCATTAATCGGGATCAGCGCCCCATGTGCATTGATGGCAAGCGTTTCCGTTTCTTCTTCGAAAGAATTGCCTTGCGCGTCGGTCCCGCGGACGCGGACTGGAACTTGCATCAAGACACGCTGGCTTCGCCGGCGCGCCCCGGAACTGCCGGAACTACTTGGGGCTTGTGACATATTTCCTCTCGATGTCAACTATACCCAGCAAGTCCAAAGAGTCGAGACTCAACACGGGATTAGGTACTGAATTGTGGTGCTGCCAAATGTTTTTTAGAGAGCCCATGTACATTTTGCAGTGAAGTCCGCGGTTAGCCTCGTTGGTCGATAGGTATGTAGTGGCGCGTATCGTGGCCAAGATAAATCTGCCTCGGCCGCGCGATTTTCTGCTCGGGGTCGAGTAGCATCTCTTCCCACTGCGCCACCCAACCGGATGTGCGCGGGATCGCAAAAAGCACCGGGAACATGGAGATCGGAAAGCCCATGGACTGGTAAATCAGGCCCGTGTAAAAATCCACATTCGGATAAAGCTTCCGTTTGATAAAGTAATCATCTTCGAGAGCGATGCGTTCACACTCCAGCGCAATTTCCAACAAGGGATTCTTGCCCATCAAATCAAAAACTTGGTACGCGACGTTCTTGATGATGCGAGCCCGCGGATCGTAATGCTTGTAAACGCGGTGCCCGAAGCCCATCAGCTTCACTTCGCCGGCCTTCACTCGTTTGATAAACTCCGGCACTTTCTGTACCGACCCAATCTCCAGCAGCATGTGCAGCACTTCTTCGTTCGCTCCACCGTGCAGCGGCCCATAGAGGGCTGCAATCGCTGCCGCCGTAGCGGAATAGGGATCCACGTGCGAACTGCCGACTCCTCGAATGGTGTTTGCCGAGCAATTCTGTTCGTGATCGGCATGCAAAATGAAAAGGACGTCGAGCGCATGCTCCAGCGTGGGGTTTGGCCTGTATTTGGCCTCTGTCGTTCGGAAAAGCATATTCAGAAAGTTGCCCGGATAGCTCAGTTCGTTGTCGGGGTAAACATAGGGCATCCCCAAGGTATGCCGGTATGAGAACGCCGCAATCGTAGGCATCTTGCCTACCAGCCTGTACGTCTGCTTCCGCCGTGAGTCCGCGTTAAAAATGTCCTTTGCGTCATGATAAAACGTCGAGAGCGCCGCAATCGTCGAAATCATCATGCCCATCGGGTGGGCGTCATAGTGAAAGCCGTCGAGGAATTTTTTTATGCTTTCGTGGATGAACGTGTGGTGTGTGACGTTGTACGTCCACTCTTTCAACTGTGCCGCCGTCGGCAACTCTCCGTGAAGCAGCAAATAAGCCGTTTCGAGATAAGTACTCTTCTCCGCAAGGTCCTCGATCGGGTAGCCGCGGTAGCGCAGAATTCCCGCGTCGCCATCAATAAAGCTTATTTTACTTATGCAGGACGCTGTGTTGTTGAACGCCGGGTCGTAGCTCAGCATCCCGAATTCATTGGGGTCCACCTTGATCTGCCGCAGATCCATAGCGCGAATGGCCCCGTTTTGGATCGGGATTTCATAGCTCTTGCCGGTGCGGTTGTCCGTAATCGTGAGTGACTCGCGCGATGCGGAAACTCCATCGGGCTTTTTCGTCTGCGTTGCGGTCGGCGCGGAATCCATAAGGCGATCCTTGGAAGCGGAAAGACAAACGGCTCTTACTACTCCACTTTACACCAAAGACTCCTTGCCGTGAACGAGACTTGTTCGGCGTAAGTGCATGCAGATGTTTGCGTTGGGGGCTAGCCGGAAGGCCACCGCGAGCCACGCACAGGGCACGGGCAATGTACCTCTTGACAATAATCGTTATAACGAGTATTATGTCTCTGTCAACACCGGAGGATAAATCATGATCAATATCCGCAAAAGCCACGAACGCGGCCATTTTAATCACGGCTGGCTCGACACCTATTTCACATTTTCTTTTGCCGACTATTTCGACCCCAAGCACGTCAATTTCCACACCCTGCGCGTCCTGAACGACGACCGCGTCGCTCCGGGCGAGGGCTTTCCCACTCACCCTCATCGCGACATGGAAATCGTCACCTACGTGCTTGAAGGCGCGCTGGAACACCGCGACAGCATGGGAAGCGGTTCCGTAATTCGCCCAGGCGACGTCCAATACATGAGCGCGGGCTCCGGCGTCACGCACAGCGAATTCAATGCGTCCAAGACCGACCCTGTCCACCTGCTGCAAATCTGGATGTTTCCGGAAAAACAGGGCCTGAAGCCGGCCTACGGCCAGAAGACCTTCAGCGAGGACGAAAAGCGCGGCAAGCTGCGTCTTGTCGTCTCGCCGGATGGACGCGATGGTTCCGTGCAGATCCGCCAGGACAACGAGCTCTATGCCACGCTTCTCGCAAAAGGCGAAGCCGTAAAGCACGAGCTCAAGCCCGCCCGTCACGCCTACGTCCAGGTCGCTCGCGGCAGCATAAAACTGAACGGCAAACAACTCGAAGAAGGTGACGGCGCGGCCATCTCCGCCGAAAAATCCGTCGAGCTAACGGGCGTAGACGACGCCGAAGTCCTTCTCTTCGATTTGGCTTAATGGTCGGCGTGGTTTAAGGCGTTGAATCAGGCGTGCGCAGAAACTGCTCGCAACAAGAAGCAGTTTCGGCGCGCTCCCTGTTGTAGCCCGCTTTATTCATAGCGCAAAGCCACCATCGGATCGACGCGCATCGCGCGGCGTGCGGGTAGATACCCCGCAAAAAACGCCACAGCAGAAAGCACGCCGACGGACGCAAGCAAAGTCACCGTGTCTCGCGGAGCAAGTCCAAACAGCATTTTTTGCAGCAGTCCCACGGTTGCCAAAGAAATACAAACTCCCGCTGCAATTCCGCCAAGGAGCACGACGACAACATCCTTCATGACCAGCCCGAGAATGGCATTTTGCGGCGCGCCCAGCGCCCGGCGAATCCCAAACTCAATCTGGCGTTGGGCCACTAGATAGCTTAGCGCACCATAGAGCCCGATCATCGCCAGCAGCAGCGCGAGCGCGCCGAAAAACGTGGAAAGCGTCGCAAGCAGGCGCTCCTGCACCAGCGAATCATCTACCTGCTGCGCCAGTGTGCCGAACTCGAGTGGAATCGCCTTGCTAACGCCAGCCACCGCCTCTTGCACGGCGGGTATGAGAGATGACGGGCGCGTCGCCGTACGCAGTTCGAACGATTGTTCTGCGGCATGTTCTGGGACTTGCCCGATTGGAAAGTATGCTGTTGCTGAATTGTCTTCACGCAAAGACTCGTATTTCGAGTCTTTGACGAGACCCACGATCTGGATGGGCGCGGCCGTCTTTCCCGGCTCTGCATGAACGCGGAAGACTTTCCCTACGGGATTAGCATTCGAATAGAATCTCCGGGCCAATGTTTCGTTGACTATGGCCACAGGCGCCGATGTCTTCGCGTCCCTTTCCTCAAAATTTCGTCCGGCCAGCAGAGGCGTTTTCATCGTCCCAAAATATCCTGGCGAAATGTAGTTCAAATACGCAACTGCGTCCTCGCCCTTGGGCGCGTTGGGAGTATCCACTTCCAGGAGGTTGTTCCAGATTCGATTGCTGACCGGTGTGATCACCGAACGGCCGGCGGACACGATCCCTGGCAGACTTCGCAATCTGTTCTCGATTTCGTCGAACATCGCAGCCTGCGCCTCTGGCGCAACCCCCGCGGTGTGCAAATCCGCGGAGACGAGAAGTACGTTGTTTCGGTCGAAACCCATATCGATTGTGACGAGCTTCACAAAGCTGCGAAGAAAGAGGCCGCTGGCCATCAGCAGCACCAGCGACAGCGCAACTTGCGAAGCCACAATCCATTTTCCAGGCCGGAATTTCGCGCGTCCCTCTGTCTCGACCGCCTGGCTGCCTTTCATCGCCGAGGTTAGCGACACGCGCGTGGAACGTAATGCAGGCAGAACGCCAAACAGGAGTCCGGTAAATACGGCCACACCCGCGGTGAAGATCAGGATTCGCCAGTCGAATGATAGATCGAGGAAAACGCTGTCGTTTTTCGTGGAAATGTAACGCACCAGCACTGTGCTGCCCCATCGCGCGAAAAGGATGCCGAGCATGGCTCCAGCGCTCGAAAGTAATACGCTTTCCGTCAGCAATTGCCGGATCAACCGTGACCGCGAAGCGCCCAACGCTTTCCGAACCGCAATTTCCTTGTGCCGCGCGGCTGCGCGAGCCAGCATCAGGCTTGCGATATTCGCGCACGCAATCAGAAGCACCAGCCCCACGACGCCCATCAGGATGTTGAGTGGCTGCCCAAACTCCCGGCGTACATAGGAGACCCCCGTTCCTGCGGAGGTTGTTACGAATGTCCGCTTGAGAAAATCTTGTTGATGCTTCGCGTCCCAGTTCTGCGGAGCAGCCGCGGAAAACACTTGGGGGGAGAGCACACCGAGCCGCGCGTTCAATTGCGCGGGGGTAAGATTGAGCTTAGGGCGCCCCAACACCCTTAGCCACCACCAGGATCTCTGGTCCAGCCGCGACTTGGCCCCATCGAACTGGGCGGCCGCGCAAATCGGTAGTGCCACATCAAACTTGTTTCCCACATCCACGCCAAAGAATCCCGGCGCGCTTACTCCGATAATCTCGAAGCTGTGATTATTGAGCGAGAGGGTGCTGCCGATGGCGCTCGGCGCCCCGCCAAAATGATTTTGCCAGAATCCGTAGCTCAAGACCGCCGCTCCTGCGCACCCTCGCTTGTCATCTGCGCCCGAAAACAATCGCCCGGCTGCTGGCCGCACGCCTAAAGTCGAAAAGTAATCACCGCTCGCAAAGAATCCATCCGCCCTTTGGACCGCTCCACCTTGGGCAAGATCGAAACGCTCTTCACCCCATGCGAAGACGCCCGAGAAGACATCTTGATGATTTCGCATTTCTTCCCAAATGGGATTCGTAAAGGTTGGGTTGCTCTCCCCGGATGTATCTCGAGGGCTCCGCATTCTCACCTGCACCAATTCCTCAGGCCTTTCCACCGGAAGCATGCGCAGCATCACCGTGTCAATAAGGCTGAAGATTGCCGTATTGGCACCAATACCCAGAGCCAGCGAGAGGATCGCAACGCAGGTAATGACTGGCGTGCGTCCTAGGATGCGCAATCCGTAGCGAACATCTTGCAAAAACGTTTCGAGCAGATTTACTCCCCGCGCTTCGCGCAATTCTTCCTTGAGCTGTTCGTGCCCGCCAAATTCCAGTCGTGCCCTCCGCGTGGCCTCTTCTCGAGTCATTCCGGATTTAAGGTATTTCTCGACCTGTTGATCGAAGTGAAAGCGCAATTCCGTATCTGCTTCCGATTCCACAGCTTTTCTGCGGACAAGCGAACGAAGCCGGAAAAATAGGTCATCAAACACGGAAGCCCCCTTATGCCGTCTCTAGGATCTGCGCGACGGCCGCCGCCAGCTTTTTCCAGGAATCTTTTTCGAGTTCGAGCTGTTTGCGCCCGGTTTTGGTGAGTTCGTAGTATTTCGCGCGCCGGTTATTCTCCGACGTGCCCCATTTCGCCTTGATCCATCCGCGCCGCTCCAATCGGTGCAACGCTGGATAAAGCGAACCCTGCTGAATCAGCAGCACATCGCTTGAAATCTGCTGTATCCGCTCCGAAATCGCCCATCCGTGCTGCGGCTCCAGCGCCAGCGTCCGTAGTATCAGCAGGTCCAGCGTCCCTTGCGGAAGTTCAATTCTCTTGTTGGCTATCAGTAGCGTCCCCTGTCACTTCGACAAGAGACACTACTCCCTTTCCTGTCGAAGCTCAAGGGGGACGATTTGTTGCGTGGAATGTGGCTCTGCAGCGAGACCGCCCGCCGTCTAGCACTGGCACTCCTGCCTGTGCGCTGGCGTCTTTCTCATTGTCCTGATTTAGATTGTACTTCGGCCTCCGCAGTGGCGCCTGCTCCCAGCCGGCCACCCTCTGTGATTTTCTGGCTTCCTCAGCCCCGGGTGCGTTGGAACTCGCGCATGAAGCTGGTGAGCGCTTCCACGGCCTCCAGCGTCACCGCGTTATAAAGCGAAACGCGCATTCCGCCAACAGAACGGTGTCCCGGCGTGCCCGCAAGCCCTGCGGCCGCAGCCTCTTTGCCAAATTGCTTTTCAACCGTCTCGTCCCCGCCGCCCACTCGGAAAACGACGTTCATCTTCGACCGCGAAGCGCTTTCCACTGGGCACCGATAGAAGCCATTGCTCGCCTCGAGCGTATCGTAAAGCAGCTTAGCCTTGGCGTTGTTGCGCTTTTCGATTCCCGCAATCCCGCCCTCGGCGTCGATCCACTCCATCATCAGCCCTACGATGTATACCGCGAACGTCGGCGGCGTGTTGTAGAGCGACTTTTCCTTGATGAACGTCCGGTATTGCAGCGTCGTCGGCAAGTTCTTGTCCGCGCGCTCTGCGAAATCCTTCCTGATGATCACCACGGTCACGCCGCTCGGCCCCAAGTTTTTCTGCGCCCCCGCGAAAATCATCCCGAATTTCTTCACGTCAATCGGACGCGAAGCGATATCCGACGACATGTCCGCCACCAGCGGGGCGCTGCCCGTCTCCGGCATTCCTGTCCACTGTGTCCCCTCAATCGTATTGTTCGTGCAAATATGGACATACGACGCGTCCAGCGAAAATTTGATCTCGTCCTTCCGTGGCAGCCTCGCAAACCTCTCCGCCTCCGTCGACGCTGCAACATTGTGCAACACGCCTTTCTTCAATTCCCCCAGAGCTTTCGCCGTCCATGTGCCCGTGTGAATCAAGTCCACCGGCTTCCCGGGCAAGCACAAATTCATCGGCGCCATCGTGAACTGCATGCTTCCGCCGCCCTGCAAGAAAAGCACCGCGTATTCCTCGGGAATCTGCAGGTGCTTCCGCAGCCCCGCTTCCGCCCCCGCAATAATGCTCTCGAATTCCGGCGAGCGGTGGCTCATCTCCATCACGCTCATCCCGCTCCCGCGCCAATCCAGCAACTCTTCCCGAATCCGCTCCAGCACGGGCAGTGGCAGAGCCCCCGGCCCCGCATTGAAATTGTGGACGCGCTTCACTCCGCGTTCCGTCGCTGTCGTCATACTCACGTTGGATGTTTCCTCTCTAGAAAGTTTCGCGGCAAGCGTGTGAGTCACACGCCGCTGTCTATTCGACACTTCAGAATAACAGACTCAAGCGGGCGCTCCGAAACGCCAGTTTGTCCCGATTCATTCCACTACGCGACCTCAGCAATCGCAAATTCCACGCGCCGCCGCATAGGGTCGATCCGCTCCGCCCGGACGTGCACGCGGTCACCGAGATGCCAGGCCACCTCTTTGAGCTTCGCTCCGCGCCCTCGCTGGGCACCAGCCCCGCCACGCCGCCCTTCGCCTCCCGAGATCGCCACAATCGCGTGATCCCTCTCGCGAAAGACGCACCGCGCCCCCGCAAAATCTTCGAGCGCGTTGATCGGCAGCAACCCTTCGACAAAAACTTCGAACAACTCGACAAAGCACCCGAATTTCTGCACCGAAATGATCAGCCCTTCGTACTCCTCGCCCAGGTGCTGTTCCATAAATTGGGCCGTTTTCCAATCCATCAACTCGCGCTCCGCCCCGTTCGCCCTCCGTTCCGCTTCGGAAGTTTCCGACGCAATTTCCTCGAGCTGCGACTCCGAATAAAGCGTCGCCTCCACGCCGCGCCCCGCATGGCTTCCCGTGGGCGCCGTAGCATGTGGATGTTCCAACGCCCACTTCAATTCGCGGTGCACGGTCAAATCCGGATATCTTCGAATCGGCGAAGTGAAATGCGTGTACTCGTCGAATCCCAGCGCAAAATGTCCCAGTGATTCCGCCGCATAGCGCGCCTGCTTCAACGACCGCAGCATCAAGTACGAAACAATCCGTTCCTCCGGCTTCCCCGCCAATTTCCGCAGCAACTTCTGATAATGCTGCGGCGTAATTCTTAATTCCGTCGCGCCCGGCAGCGCCACGCGCATCCCGCGCTCTCTCCCGTGCCCATAGGAATTCGGCCTCCCCGCCTTCGCCGGCGCCGGTACCCGTCCATGCCGCACCGCAATCTCCCGCTGGTGCAAATCCGCCACCCCCAGCGAATACCCAAACGCCCGCGCCACTTCTTCAAATTCCAGCACCTTCCGCGCATCCGGTTTTTCATGTACTCGGTGCAGCGCCGCAATTCCCCTCCGCAGCAGATAACTCGCCACCGCTCGATTCGCCGCCAGCATGAACTCTTCGATCAGCCGGTGCGCGATGTTCCTCTCGCTCCGCACGATATTCGTCATCCGCTGCTGCTCGTCAAACTCGATCACCGGCTCCGGCAAATCAAAATCGATCGATCCCGCCTCATTCCGCCGCGCGTTCAACAGCAGCGCCAGCTCCTTCATATCGCGAAAATGGCCAGCCAGCCCCGCGTAGCGCACATTCGCATCCGCGTCGCCCTCAATCACCTTATTCACATCCGTGTACGTCATCCGCTCCGCCGACCGAATCACTCCCGGCGTCATGTGCGCGCTCAGCAACTTCCCCGCCGCGTCGAACTCCATCAGCGCGCTCATCACCAGCCGTTCCTCGCGCGGTTTCAGCGAGCACATGCCATTCGAAAGCGCTTCCGGCAGCATCGGCACTGCGCGGTCCGGAAAATATACCGACGTCCCTCGCAGCCGCGCCTCCTGATCGAGCGCCGTCCCCGTTCGCACGTAGTGCGCCACGTCCGCGATGTGCACCTGCAAATGCCATCCGCCATTTGCGCGCCGCTCCACATACACTGCATCGTCAAAATCCCGCGCCGTCTCGCCATCAATCGTCACGATCGGCAAATGCCGAAAATCATCCCTCCCCGCCCGCTCAACTTCGCTCACCGCCTCCGCCCGCTCTTCCGCCTCTCGCACTACCGCCGCCGAAAACTCATGCGGCAAATGATGTTTGCGAATCATGATCTCCGTGTCGACGCCAAGTTCGCCCGGCCGCCCCAAAATTTCGATCACACGCCCCGTCGGCGCCGCTCCTCCCCGCGGATAACGCAGCAGCTCCACGTTCACCACCGCTCCATCCAGCTCCGCAATGCGCCCCAACCTCCGCCCACGCTCGCCCACTCCCAATTTTTCCCGCAACGCCTCCGTTAACTCCTCCCCCGGCGGGATCTCCACCTCATGCTGCAGCCTCGCATCGTACGGCAGCACCACATTCCCCCTTGGCCCATACCGGAACAGCCCCACCACCGACGGATGCGCCCTTCCAATCACGCGCACAATCCGCCCCTCTGCCCTCTGCCCGCCGTGCGCCCCGCTCACCCGCTGCAGCCGCGCCACCACGCGATCCCCGTGCATCGCGTCCTCAACCGCATCCCGCGGAATAAACACATCCCCATCCAGCTGCGGCATCGGCACATCTGGCACCACAAACCCGTACCCGTCGTGATGCAGCACCAGCCTCCCGCGCACCTCGTCCCGTGCCATCGCCGGGGCAACGGTAGGCCCTTGCACGTTCCTCGCAGCCACTGCTTTCTCCTCCGCGCTCTGCTTATTTTTCCGCCCTGCCAGCAGGTATCGTCCCCCCGGCAGCTCCTCAATCGCTCCTCGCTTCTTCATCGCAACCAGCATCTTGAACAGCGGCCGCCTCTCCCGCTTTCCCAAATGCAAACCCCCGGCAATCTCATTCGCAGACGCTGCCCCGCTCGTAACTTGCAGAAAACGCAATATGTTATCTGGACTTAAGTTGGATGGTCGCGCCATAACAGACGAGCTCTCCGAAAGACATAATCTGTCTCGCGAGATTCTATTCACTTTTTTTCATTTTCACCGGAACTTTTTTCGTCCGCCAGGGATTATATAGGTAGGCCAACACACGACCGGCTAGCCGCCCTCCGTCAGGCTGGCCGGACATCCCCGAAAGGGGACACAAGGAGGCGGGACGACCTGGCCCGCCTCCTCTTTTTTCTTTGTTTTTCTTCCTCTCCGCTACTGCCGGTGCCGCACACTATCCACGAATCATCCTCGCCTTGCAGCTTCTTCCTCGCTCATCTTCCATTCTTTCCGTGGAATTCTCGGCATCTCAAACAAATCCGTCGTCCGTGCATACCATCCCGTTCCGTTCCGTGCATTCGGCCAATCAGCCCCAGTTTCGGTGTATCGATGTAATGTTTTCCGGCATCGATCACCATCTCATCCCGCACGTGCATCGCCAGCACTCGCCCCAGCACCAGCCCATTGTCCGGCCCCAGCTCAACAATCTGCATCAACTCGCATTCCATGGACACCGGACTCACCGCGATCCGCGGCGGCTTCACATGCACGGACGCCACCGTCTGCAGCCGTGCCTCCACCAGCTCATTCACTCCCTCTTCAAATTCAATCGCCGTAATGTTCATCGCCGCCGCCGCTTCTTCGGACACCAGATTCACCACAAACTCCCGCGTCTCGGCAATATTCCGCCGCGTGTCCTTCGGCCTTCCCGGCTCGTGGCTGCCCGCGCCGAACCCGATTACCGCCGGGTCTCCCGAAAACGCATTGAAAAATGAAAACGGCGCGGCATTCAACTGCCCTTGCGCGTTTTGACTGACCACCCAGGCAATCGGCCGCGGCGTGACCGTTGACACCAGCAGCTTGTACCGTTCCCGCGGCGCAATCTTCGCAAAATCAAAAAGCATCCAATCCTCCCGGTCAGATAGCGGTCGTATCCCAATCTCCTACCCATCATTCTTTAGATGGCTACTTTTCGCCATCCGCTACACACTCACATCTCTATCGCCTTCCGCTCCGACGTATCCGGATTCATCTTCATCTCACAAGGCGCGTCAAAAATCATTGTCGGACACTTCGCAGCCTCGAACGCGGGCCACTCCGGCAGTCCGCTATGGTTCGGATTTCCAGTGCGCGCAAAATGAATCCACGCTTCGCTGACCTGCGCCGCCAGTGCCCTGGCCTCCGGTCCATCTCCCGTCATGTTCTCGCAGCGCTCGGTATTGTCGAAACAAAACGCCAGCTCCGAGCAATGAAACGCACGCGGCCTTCGATCTAGCACTGGCGTCTTCCACGTGAACCAGTACAAATACGCCGGAGCCGCGCTTTGCGCCGCTTTGAGCTCGCACTGCGTCACCGCTCCCTGCCGCACCGGCGCCGCTTCAATTCTCGAAAGAATATCGAATGGTTTCTCCTTCGGATGCCCTTGCCGGAACACTTCCAGTATGTGCTCCGCCTTGTCGCCATACTGCTTCTCGACCCGCTCTTTGACCTCCTCCTCGGTCATCTTTTCGTACTCCGGATGATTGATTCCGCTCAAAAACTCGTTGAGCACCGTGCCCGCCATCAAGGGAACCCCTGCCGAGATCGGCGGCGCGTCGGGATCGAACGGATGCCGCGGCAGCACCGTCCCATCCACTACCGGCGCCCAAACCAATTGATCCGCCATTTTCCGGACGTCTGGCAATCCGGCTCGCATGTGTTTTCTCTGCACCGCGCCGCCCGCCTCGATTAATTTCTGCACCGGCACTTCGTGCAGTTGGCTCGCTTGCGACGCGCTCAAGCCCAGCTCGTCGAGAATCTCCTCCGCGATCTTCTCGGTTCGTTCCATTGTCGCGCCCCTAAGCATCGAGCCGCTTTCCACGATCCCGCGGTGGAAAAGACCCTTCGCCGGCGGCATCGCCATCAGCGCGCTCACTTTCCCTCCGCCTCCCGATTGCCCAAAAATCGTGACGTTGCCCTCATCGCCTCCAAAATTCCCGATGTTGTCGCGCACCCATTCCAGCGCCGCCACAAGATCCAGCATTCCCACATTGGCGGAGTTCGCATAAGCTTCGCCGTAAGCGGCGAGATTCAAATGTCCCAGCACACCCAGCCTGTGATTCAGGCTCACAACGACCACATCGCCGCGCCGGCTCAATCTCTCGCCGTCATAGGACTTTAACTCCTGCCCCGATCCTGCCTGGAATCCGCCTCCGTGCAGCCACACCATCACCGGCCGCTTTTTGTTATCGTTTCCCGGCGTCCAGAGATTCACGCGCAGGCAATCCTCCGCCGGAATTCCATCGTCCCAGGAAAAAAGCCAGGCCTCTTCGTCATGCGCCCAGCCGCCACGTGGACCTTGCGGACAAACGTATCCGTATTGCATTGAACTGCGCACGCCCGTCCAGGGAGTCGGCTTCACCGGCGGCAGAAACCGCGCTTTTCCCTCGGTACTCCCTGCATAGGGAATGCCCTTGAATGTTTGAATTCCATTTCGCGTATATCCGCGCACCTTTCCCGCCGTCGTTTCGACGATTGCGTTTTCGTCATTCGCAATCAGCCGCGCCCCCGCGTCAACACGTTCCGCGCCGCCCTTCTTCGCTCCGGTCTGTTGCCTCTCGCTGTTCTCGGTTCCGCTTTTTCTCGCGTCGGCCTCAACCGCCGTCAACATGATCCCAGTAGCCGCGCCGCCGATCAGTGTCGCCGTATTCTTCAACCACGTCCGCCGGTCTCCGCTCCGCAACTCATCCACTGCTGCATCCGCTTTCAAATCTTCCAATTTTCTCTTCATTTGTTTCTCCGGTTCCGTCTTCAAGCCGCCCAATTTTCAAATCCCAAAAACGCCCGAACATAACACATTTTCCACTCTCTCCCGCGCGTCCCCTCCACTCGCAACTCACCCAACCGCCGTCCCGGCTTCTTTCTTCTCTCCCGAGTTTTTCTGTTTGAATTTTATTCCAATGTGCTATGATTAGTCAGGTAGTACCGCGCCTCGCACCCGCGAGGCGTTTCTGTTTTTGGGCCCATCTTTGTAGCGCCGGCATCTGCCGGCGTTTGCTTTTAGTAGCACAGGCACTCCTGCTTGTGCTCTTTCTTTTTGCTTTTCGCTTCTTGCTCTTCGCTTCTCGCTTCTAGCTCGTTGCTTTTCGATGTCGTTTTCCGCAATCCCAAATCTAACTCTTAGGAGAAAACTATGTCCTCTCTCAGTTCAGCTGGCCGCTCTGCGGCCACAAATGAAAACACCCGCTCCGCGGCCACGCGTAAGCACAATCGTCCGTCTCTCTGCAGCTTCACTTTCGCCGATGGCCGCCGTTGCCGCACTCCGCGCATCCTAAGCCATCCGCATTTCTGTTTCTATCACTCCCAAAAAGAATCCCGCGCCGCCACCGCCGATAAACTCGCCCAGGATGTTGCCTACTTCTTCTCCGCCCACTACGTCTCCGCCAACGACCTCACCACCGCCCTGGCTCGCCTCATTCCCGCCGCCGTCCGCGGCGACATAAAGCCTCGCGCCGCCCGCACCATCGCCTACATGCTCCAAACTCTTCTCCAAGCCATCCACCTCTCCCAGGACGAGTACATCAACGCCTTCGGCACCGACGGCTGGCGCAAAACCATCCGCAATTCCGTCCACTCCAACAAAAACTACCGCT
>DATJXZ010000073.1:0-7712 GCA_035499815.1 Candidatus Solibacter sp.
CATGAATCGAATGAATTGGGTGCGCGCCGAAGCGCTCGCAATCGGCGCCGTAACCTCCCGCCAGGAATTTTTTCAGGTTGTAGATGGCGATTCCTCTAGAGGCGGCCTCAAGCCTCCGGCCAGCTCGGATCGCGTGCAAGCGACCTCCGTGGAGTCGATTCGCCTGGACGACTACGTTTCGCGTGCTGCCCTGAAACGGTTGGATATTGTTAAGCTGGACGTGGAAGGTGCCGAGTTGGACGTTCTCGCCGGGGCACCGAATGTTCTCGAGAAGTTTCGGCCGCTATTCATCTGCGAGGTTCTCGACGCGGCCACCCATGCCTGGAAATACGAAGCGCGTGAGATTGTCCTGAAATTCCAGAGCTATGGTTTCAATTGGTTTGAATTCCGGCCCGATGGCTCGATTGCTCCGCATCAAATCAGAGAGCGCTACCCCGACGTGCGCAACTATCTGGCTGTACCGAGCGAGCGATGCCCACTGAGTTAGGATAGCTGTGAATATGCCGACGCTTCCTGTCACCGTCTTAATCGACACGTACAACCACGAGCGCTTCATCGAACAAGCGGTCGTTAGCGTGCTGGAGCAGGATTTTCCCGCTTCCGATATGGAAATCCTGGTTGTCGACGATGGCTCCGCCGACCGCACTTCCGAGATCGTCCGCAAATTCGCGCCCCGCGTTCGATATCTTCGCAAAGAGAACGGCGGCCAGGCTTCGGCTTTCAACTTCGGCATCCCGCGGGCCCAAGGCGAAATCATCGCCTTCCTCGACGGAGATGACTGGTGGGCGAGAAATAAGCTGCAAACTGTCATGGGCGCTTTTGACCGAAACCCTCACGCCGCCGCGGTGGGCCACGGAATTATAGAGATCGATAGCCAGGAGAGCCGCTCCAGGTTTCTTTCGCCGGGAACCACCGGTTACTTCGATTTAAAGAGTGACGAGGGAGCTCAAACTTTTCGCAATTTTATGGCTTTTCTCGGCACTAGCCGCGTGGCCATCCGGAAAAATGTGCTAACGAAACTTCTCCCTATCCCGGAAGCGCTGGTGATTGAAGCGGACGAATTCATGTCCACAATGGCGGTTGCATATGGAGGTGCGTTTCTTCTGGCAGACGGTTTGACGTTCTACCGCTTGCACGGCGAAAATCTTTTCCAGTTCAGTACCGGCGATCCAGTCCGTGTTCAGCGAAAGCTCCGCGTTCTGGAAACTCTGGTTTCGGACTTGCCTCTTCCACTGGCGTGCGCTGGCATCGCTCCCTCGGCAATCCAGATCATTGTGGAACCTCTTCGGATCGCATGTTCTCGTATCAAATTGGCGCTCGACGGCGGAATGCCGTGGGAAACATACCGCGTTGAACAGGCGGAATTTCACCTCGCTTACCAGCACATCACCGCAGGCTATCGGCTCTACAAGCAGCTATCTCTTCTGCTGGCCTTGATCCTGCCGCCCCGCCTTTACTACCGCGTGCGAGCCATGTATGCAGCAAGCAATGTCCGCCACCTTCGTTCCTGGCTCGGAGAGCCGCGGCCAAAAGCGGAAGTTCGCGAAACTCATCTTCAGCGGGAAGCTTTGCCCAATGGCGGAAAATAGCCGGCAAGCGCCTCATCGGAAAACGGCCGACGCTTGGTCGGCTATGCTCAGCGGTATTCCTCTATTTCGCGGCAGGGGGCGCATGACGGATACCCTTGCTCGCATCGCTTCAATCGCCGGAGACGGCTGGGGAATCTGCTCTCCCGCCAATGGCGCCTCCCTTCGCGTCAATCTCGCCGACCGTATTGAGCGGCAGATGTGGGGTGGCTGCTATGAGCCTCACGTCCGACGGGCGCTTGGTGCTCTGCTGGCGCCTGGCGACGTATTCGTCGATATCGGCGCCCATATCGGGTACCACACGGTTCGCGGAGCATCTTCCGTGGGCTCGCGTGGGCGCGTATTTGCCTTTGAAGCCGATCCCAGAAACTTCGCGCGGCTGTCCGATCACCTCCATCCGTTTGCTTGGGCCACGGCTATCGCCAAGGCCGTCTCGTCCGTCACCGGCACCGCGATCTTCGAGCGCTCCTCGCAGCCGGGTGAATCCGGCTGGGGCACCCTGACGACGGTGCGCGATCTCGCCAAAGGCGAACACATTTCGGTGGACGCCCTTGCGCTCGATGATTGGTTCGCGGCGAATCCGATCGACCGCGTGTCCACGATGAAGGTTGACGCCGAAGGTTCCGAGGTGAACATACTTCGCGGCGCAGCCCGTTTCCTGAAGCAGGCAAGGCCGGCGATTGTCATCGAAGCCAACGACGTGGTGCTTCATCAGGCCGGCACATCGGCGCTGGAACTCGCTCAATTGCTTCGTGCTGCCGGCTACGAACTGCACGAGTTGGATGGTGAAAATCTGCGCTTTTTGCCTCCGGACGTAAATCCCGGGTCAGACGAATTGATTGCAGCACCCGGCGAACGGGCACAAGCAATCCTTGAACTCCTCCGAAAAGCTGGATTTCGTACCGGAGAGTCCGAATCGGATCAAGGCAGGCTCCATTGAATTTCGAAGTTTCGAAATCCGTAAGCGTAGAAGCCCAAGTTGTCTTGTGGGTACTCGCTTGACGCTCAAAACCATCCTGCGCGATGGAATCGCCGAAGCGATCTCGCTTCTGCCCATAAAGGTGAAGCTCTGGCTGTACCGGAAATACGACCGCCCGCTTTTGGGCGTCTTGTTCCGCTTGGAAAAACGCCGCATCGTCGTGGCTCGCGCCGGACCCACTCCGTACCGGCATCGCATGCGTCTGGCTTGGCAGGCAGATACGGGCTGGGTTTTGGGAACATACGAGCCTCATGTGGTGGAGGCGTTAGAGCGGTATCTTAACGCAGGGGACTGTTGCATGGACGTAGGCGCAAACCTGGGCTACTTCACGAGCGTGATGGCAAATCTTGTCGGCCAGAAAGGCGAGGTCATCGCTTTCGAGCCGCTTCCCAATAACGTCACGGTACTCGAGGAAAATATCGCGCTGGAGGGATTGAAGAATGTTCGGATCGAGCCCATCGCGGTGGGCGACTCGATTGGCTCGGCTTCGCTTCTAATTCAGGGCGACACCGACTTTACAGGCACCGCCTCCCTCGCCGAAGTCTATGACTGGGGAGGCGAACGAACCAATATCACCGTCTCCGTCGTTACTCTCGATAGCTACGTTGCCGGCCTCCAGAAGAATCCTTCGCTTCTCAAAATGGACGTTGAAGGAGCCGAGTTCCTCGCGCTCAAAGGCGCAAAAACTCTGCTCTCGACAGTCCGGCCGGTTCTTCTGATTGAAATTCACGGCTGGGGTACGCCCAGAGGCCACCAGGTTGTCGAATTGCTGAAAGAATATGGCTACACAGTCCAGATTCTAGGGCTCAGAAATCGCGAGTCCTTCTGCCTCGCGCTTCCCGCCGAGCGCCACGCAGCGAAAGAGCAGGAGATACCGGCATGAAGCTGGATTCAAGACTCGAGCGAGCCGGCGTCGCCATCCTGGCCCCCCGCATGTGCGTGCTGGGGCACGATCCCTGCGGCGGCTCGGAGGTCGTCCTTTGGCGGGATGCGAACCTGATCGCAGGAGCCGGAATTCCAGTCCGGATGTATGCTCGCGCGGCACGCGAGGGCGCGCCCGTAAAGCTGATACCTACCCGTACGAACAGCCGACTGATCACTTCAATCGAATACTGTGGCAAGTTTCTAGCGATGGAACGCCATGCCGTGGTGATGTCTCAGAACGAACCTACACTGGCCGTGCTTGCCCCCGATCGCGCCATCGTTCGTTACGAGTGGGATACTCCGCTTCCTCGCTACTGGAACCTCCCGGGCTTCCTGGGCCGTTTCCAGGACGCTTTTTATCTTTTTCCCAGCAGAGCCGAACGGAAAATTTTTCAGGATGCACATCCGCGCATTCCGGCTGAGTCACAATTCGTCAACCCCTACGGCATCGATCTCGATGCATTCAAGCCGTCCAACGGACAACCGCGGCCTGCGCTTCGCGTAGGATTTGCAGGGCAATGGGTTCCGCGCAAAGGAATTCACACCCTGCTCGACGCGTGGCCGAAAGTTCGTTCAGTCATTCCTGCGGCGGAATTGGATGTGCTCGACGGCAGCAACTTGTGGAAGGTCGACTCCCCGATTCCGGGCGTGCCGGAGGCGATTGCCCGCGTCCGCGAGGAAGAATCGAAAGGAACGCTGCGCGTTCATCCTGCGCTCGCGCACTCGCAGATGCCGGGCTTCTGGAATTCCGTTTCCGTGGCGGTCGTTCCATCGTTGTACGAGCCGCTGGCTGGTGTCGTCCTGGAGGCGATGGCCAGCGGTGTTCCGGTAGTGGCGAGTGACGTCGGCGGATTCCCGGACATGATCGTCGAAGGCCGGAGCGGAATGCTCGTTCCGCCCAGCGACCCGGACGCGCTCGCTCGCGCCCTCATTTCTCTGTTGAATGATTCTCAGCTCCGCGATCGCATGGCGGCCGGAGCGAGACGGCGAGCGGAAGAATTTTCACTCGAACGCCGTCGCAGCGATCTCCTCGCGCTTCTGCACCTGCGGCTTAATCCGTCGCGTGAAGAGATGAAATATCGTGAACAACTCCAGCGCACCTTCGCGGACGGCAAGGGGTAGGAATGATCTCGATCGGCATTAACTATTCGCAGATGAAAGACGCGTCCGCCTGCCTGGTTCGCGATGGAGAAGTCCTGCACGCCGTCGCCGAAGAGCGCCTGAGCCGCGTGAAGCACGACGGAAGCTTTCCCGCGCGCGCCATCGAGTCCTGCTTTGCGGCTGCTTCGGTGCGCCCAGCCGACGTCGACTTCGTCTGCTTCGGCTGGTCCCCAGTCCGAAAAGCCTTCGCGCACGACCTCGGCGATTTTATCACCGGCAAATATCCCATCAACTTCGTGAACGTGGCCTCTTCGACGCGCTACTTCGTCAGCATGACTCGCCAGCGCGGCGGCGCGAAGCTTTTCGAGCGCCGCTTCGGCCCTACCAAAGCGCAGTTTCGATTCGTGGACCACCACCTCGCGCACGCCATCAGCGCCTATTCCTATTCCGGATTTGACGACGCGGCTGTGCTCGTTCTCGATGGCCGTGGCGCCTGGGAAGCCACCTCCCTGTGGCACGGACGCGACGGGCGCCTCGAGCATGTCTGGACGATCCCCTGGCCCAATTCGCTCGGCCTCTTTTACGCGCAATTTACTCACTATCTCGGTTTTCAGCCCTATAGTGACGAGTGGAAAGTGATGGGACTAGCTCCCTACGGTGAGCCTGGCGTCAATCTGCGCGAATTCATCGTTCCCGACGACAATCCCTACAGAGTTGCATCGCGCCTCCTTCTCGGGCGCAGTTCAGCGCCTGTGGCCGGAATCACGTCTCGGCTGGGCCCGTGCCGCGAGCCGGAGTCCGACATCGACGGCCGCCACAAGAACCTTGCCTTTGCCGTGCAGGACTCCTGTGAAGAAGCCATGATGACGCTCGCGCGCGCCGCGCTCGAGAAAACCGGCTCGCACAATCTCTGCCTGGCTGGCGGCGTCGCGCTCAACTCCAAGGCCAACGGGAAAATCGCCGCCTCGGGCCTCGTCGATCGCATCTTCGTGCAGCCGGCCGCGGGCGATGACGGCGTTTGTCTCGGCGCCGCGCTAGCTCCGTATCTCGATAATAGCGGGAAATTGCCGATGCGCAGGATGCGTCACGCCTACCTGGGTTCCGCAAGCTCCGACGAAGAGATCGAAAGAACCGTGCAGACCTATAAATTGCGAGCCACGCGCGTCGCGGATCCCGCCGCCGTCGCGGCGGAGATGCTCGCGAGTGGCAAAATCCTGGGATGGTTTCAGGGCCGCATGGAGTTCGGCCCGCGCGCTTTGGGTAGTCGCTCGATTCTGGCCGATCCGCGCGATCCTGAAATGAACGCCAAAGTGAACAACGCCGTGAAGTTCCGTGAATGGTGGCGGCCATTTGCGCCCTCGATGCTGGCGGAAGTCGCGGACCAGTACATCGAGTCGGCGACCGACTCTCCGTTCATGATCCTCACGGCGCAAGTGAAAGCCGAAAAGCGCAGCGTCATTCCCTCCGTTACTCACGTGGATGGTAGCGCGCGCCCGCAGACCGTCGAGCGCGACGTGAACCCGCTCTACTGGCGGCTCATCAAGGAGTTTGGCGATCGCACTGGAGTGCCCGTGGTGATGAACACCTCGTTCAACCTGAGGGGCGAGCCAATAGTTTGCACGCCGACCGACGCGGTACGCACATTCTTCAGTTCGGGTATGGACGCTCTCGTAATCGGAACGTTTGTGGTGGAGAAGTAGGATGACCGATGTGCGCAATCGGCTGGCGCCGGGTGTTGCGCTCCCCTGGAGCTCGCTGGGGTGTTCCACACGCTGAGCGATCGCATTCTGTCCTCGGATCGAAAAATGCGGCCCAGGTCGAAACTGGCTCCTGAAACGGAGAATTGGTTCGAGTCTAATCTCCCAATTGAGCAAAACTACCGGCTGGGTGAATCCAAGAAAAATTGCCGAGCTATTGCATCCGAGAGATCAAGGCAAGAGTGTGGAGCAGCACTTGAATTTCGTTCGTGCAGGTTCTTCTTGGCTAGACTACATTGTGTCCATTTTCCTCCGAACGGTAATCGCGTTCGCTCCCCACCACGTTTTGTCTTGTCGGAGTCCCACCTTTCATCGTTCTGCTTCCAGTAGAACCGGATTTTCCAGATTCAGGTGGACGCCTTGGAGCCTTGAGGTCTGTGAATTCTTGTGTGGCAGCGAACGCACAGAGTGATGAGATTTTCCAGGGAATCGTCTCCGAGCGCACTGCGAAAACAGAGATGATGAACTTGCAATTGGCGTGAGCTACCGCAATTTTGGCATTTCCAACCGTCGCGACCTAGAACGTCGTGACAAAGTTGTACGTAGGTCTCGGAATCCAGTTTGAGCCTTGGATGCTTTGGGAAAGTGGCGCTCATAGGGTTTCTTTCAAACTTTCAATTAACAGTGAGGTGTCCTACCAGTTGGACCACGCCCCAACCGGGTTACATTATTCTCTAACCGCGCTTAGGACAGGAATCGAAGACTCATGGCTAAATCGCAAGTTTTTCGCCATTGCACTCAGGGTGCGGTTGGGGTGAGAGCGTGATCGATAATTCGTTCCAGGGTGGTTTCAAACGCCTCGAAGGTATGCCTCCGGCGAACCACCAGCGGGAAGTTCGTTACCTATTCGCTTGCCCGAATCGGCGCCGGCCAAGAAAGTCAATGAATCGCTGCTTTACAGGTTCGAGCCTCACACAGTCTGTGACTAGCGTCGAAAGCTGACGATTACTCTGAGAACAAGTCAGTTTATCCCTTGGGCCGGCGGCGGCGCTAAGGCTAGTAATTTTGCCCAGGTTGACGTTCCTAGTATTAAGAGAGCACCTTAACGAGGTGGCCCAACGACCGTATTTACGATTATTCTCGTATCCTCGGAACGCACCCTCAATTTCGCGCTTGAACCTTTCCCTGTCGACATGGGATCTTCTAAACTCATGAAACCAATAACTCTTTGCGTGCGTCACTTCAGCGCCATGCGGGACTCAATCACACTGGTCATTCTAGTTTCAACGGTCGCGATTCTTAGCGGTTGCGGAGGCTCGAGCTCGAACGAACAAAGCGGCCCCCCTATCGTCTCCATCTCGCCGCTTCGTGCCGCCCTTACGGTCACGCAGGCCCTTCCCATCTCCGCCACCGTGACCAATGACA
>DATJXZ010000074.1:0-100383 GCA_035499815.1 Candidatus Solibacter sp.
GATCGCGCCTCACAAGTACAATCGCCGCCGCAAGAGCACCCAAGACGGCCGGGAACTGCGGCGCTATTGCCGCCGCTGGAAAATCGAGCGCCTCTTCGCTTGGCTCCATAATTTCCGCCGACTCGTCAGCCGCTGGGAACAGCAGGAAGCCAACTTCCTCGGCATGCTCCAGCTTGGCTGCTTTGTTATCCTCGTGAGGCATTTATGAGACCGCTTCTAGTTACAGTATGAAAACTGTTAGAAAAGACAGGTTGCAAAGACAGTCTGGCAGTTCTGACAGTTCCTCAGTTTATTCGTAATTCGTAGAGTCTTCAGGGAAGGGACTCGTCCGACTTTTTCCGGGCTCTTCGTTTTTTGCCACACCGAGGATTGCGATTCTGAATAAAACACATAGCACAATTGCGCTTCTACTTCTTGGGGCTTTGTTGAGCACGGCCTTAAGCTCGCTGGGTGGAGCGTTATCGGAACGCACGCGACCCGCTTCGTCGGGCAGTGATCTAGTCAGTCCAGGGAGCTCGGAAATAGGAAACTTATCCGCTGAAGGTTCTCAATCGGAGGAGCATGGCCTCTCCCAGAAACCACAGGAAATCGCCCGATTATTCGGATTTCCGGTGACAAATTCCATGATTGTCAGCTGGATTGTGGCTCTCGCCCTGATCATTTGTGCTCAAATTAGCACCCGGAAGATGAAACAGGTGCCCGAAGGAACCCAGAATTTTCTGGAATGGATCATTGAAGGGATCTACAAATTCCTGGAAGGAATTCTTGGACCACACTTGACTGAGCGGACGTTCTGGTTTTTTGGGACCGTTTTTATTTTCATCCTCGCCACCAATTGGGCAGGACTGGTACCTGGAGTAGGTTCGATCGGCTGGGGGCATGAGGCCCTTGACGGTTTCCAGATCGACCAACCCTTGCTTCGCGGCGGTAATGCGGACGTCAATATGACCCTGGCCATGGCTCTGGTGTTCTTCGGGTGCTGGATTTACTGGGCCATGCGAGAGATTGGTCCATTGGGTTTCCTTAAGGAGGTATTTGGACCGAAGGGTGAAAGCACAGGCGTGCTTAAGGCCCTCATGGTAATCGTATTCTTCGCCGCTGGCTGCCTGGAGGTCATATCCATTTTGTTCCGACCGATCTCTCTAAGTTTTCGTCTATACGGCAACGTCTTTGCAGGGGAGAACATGTTGGAAGCCATGGCCAAGTTGGTCCCGCATTTTGGATGGTTGGTACAGATTCCATTCTACTTTTTGGAATTGTTGATGGGGCTTGTTCAAGCGTTGGTCTTCACATTGCTAACCGCAGTCTTCACTCTGTTGATTTGTCAGCATGAAGAAGCGCCCAGACCGGCACACGCGTGAGTGATGGATTGCAGAAGCTTGCATGCTGCACTAATTACTAAAAAGGAGAAAACAGAACACATGAACGGGAACCTACATGTAGGTCTAGCGGCCTTGGGTGCAGCCCTCGCCGTAGGTTTAATCGGTATGAGAGCTTCAGACGCCGTAGGGCGCAATCCTAGTGCATCCACAAAGATCCTGGTCCAGTCGATTCTGGCCATTGCTTTTGCGGAAGCGATTGTATTCTACACGCTCTTCTTGGTGAGGTAGAAAGACAGACTTGAGCATCAAGGCAAAGAAGCCGCTAGGGGAGCGATATTGAGGGCGAAACATGAATCTTCTTCTTTTCTTTCCCGAGTCGCAGACCAGCGGTCCAATCGAAAACATCGCCAGAACGTTCGGCGTGGACTGGTCTCACCTGGCCGCCCAGGTCTTAAGTTTCTGCATCGTCTGCGCTCTACTCTATCGGGCGGCATATAAGCCAATACTCAATATGCTGAAAGAGCGGCGGCAGCAGATCGCGCAGGGACTCGCCAACTCAGAAAGAATAAGAGCGGAGTTAGCTCGGGCTGAAGCACAACGTCAGGAAGTGCTCCTCAAAGCCAACACTGAGGCGACCAACATCATCCAAGAGGCACATGCCGCCGCAGCCAAGGTACAGGAGCGCGAAACCCAAAGAGCAATCGCCGACGCTGAACAGATAATCGCCAAGTCGCGCGAGACTGCGGCGCAAAACTATTCCCTCATGCTGAGGACGCTGAAGCGTGAGGTGGGCCGGCTGGTGGTCCAAACCACCGCGACAGTGACCGGCAAGATTTTAACTAGTGAGGACCAGCGGCGGTTAGCCGAAGAGACGGCCAAGCATTTGCCAGCATAGGAAATCTCACGGGGAAGAATGGAACGAACTCGACAAATCGAGCGCGACGCAAGACAACTACTTAGGTTGTGTCTTGTCAGCGGTGTGCTAGAGGAGGGCGGCGCGCGCCAAATCGTGCAGCAGGTCATTCAAAGCAAACGTCGTGATTACCTAGCGCTGCTGAGCGAATTTCACAGGTTAGTGAGGCTCGAATGCGAAAAGCATACAGCCCAAGTCCAGTCCGCCGTACCGCTCTCGTCAAATTTGCGGTCCGACATTCGAGCTCGCTTAGAAAATGTGTACGGGACCAAGATCAACATCGAATTCGAAAGCAACCCCGAGCTAATCGGTGGGGTGCGCATCAAGATCGGTAGTGATGTATACGATGGCACGGTGCGGTCAAGCCTGGCCGAATTGGAGAAGCAGTTCTGATAGACAATTGGGGATCAGTGAATCGCCGAGGCCTACATGTTGGCGCAGAGCTGATGCTTATGTTTACGCTTAGCGAATTAGAGTGAACAAAATGCCTGACATACTTCGAGAAATCGAACTTCAAATTATGGGAGTCAAAGCCGCGGCCGTTAAGCAGAATGTGGGCGTCATTCGCGAAATCGGAGACGGCGTAGCAAAAGTTGAAGGACTTGCCAATGTGATGCTTAACGAGATGCTCGATCTCGGCAACGGCATCACGGGACTAGCTTTGGACCTCGGGGAGACTGAAGTAGGTGTGATCGTTCTCGGTGACTACACGCAACTGGAAGAGGGAGGGGAGGTCCTCGCGACGGGTAGACTGCTGGAAGTTCCTGTTGGCAAAGGTCTCTTGGGCCGTATCGTGAACACACTGGGAGAGCCGCTAGATGGCAAAGGACCAATTGACAGTGACATCGCCTACCCTGTCGAAAAAATCGCTCCAGGAATCATCAGGCGTCGTCCAGTCAATCAGCCGGTACAAACAGGCATCATGTCCATCGACGCCATGATCCCCATCGGTCGCGGTCAGCGCGAATTAATCATCGGCGACCGATCCACGGGCAAGACTACCATTTGCATCGATACGATCATCAATCAGGCTTTGCTCAACAAGGCAGCGGAGACCGAAAGCGACAAAGACTATCGCCCACTCTACTGCATCTACGTTGCGATTGGACAAAAGCAATCCAATATAGCCCGCATCATCAGCATTCTCGAAGAAGCTGGTGCCCTGCCCTACACGATCATTGTTGCCTCACCCGCTTCGGATTCAGCGGCCAATCAATATCTGGCACCGTTTGCTGGAGCGGCTATTGGCGAATGGTTTATGGACAATGGGATGGACGCGCTGATCATCTTTGATGATTTATCAAAACATGCAGTGGCTTATCGCCAAGTCTCCCTTGTGTTGAAACGACCATCGGGTCGCGAGGCCTATCCAGGCGACGTGTTTTATCTCCACAGCCGGCTGCTTGAACGAGCGGCGCGGGTCGGTGAAAAATACGGCAACGGGTCGCTAACGGCTCTGCCGATTATTGAGACGCAAGCGGGCGACGTCTCGGCCTACATTCCCACCAACGTAATTTCGATAACAGATGGACAAATATATTTGGAGACGGATTTGTTTTATCAGGGAATTCGCCCGGCGATTTCAGTCGGCCTTTCAGTGTCCCGCGTAGGTTCCGCAGCGCAATTGAAAGCGATGAAGCAAGTTGCGGGGCAGCTTAAGGGAGATCTGGCGCAATTTCGTGAACTAGCGGCGTTTGCACAGTTCGGTTCAGAACTTGATGCTAAGACTCAAGCCAAAATCAATCGTGGAAAACGGATCATGGAGGTCTTCAAACAGCCGCAATACAGACCTGTGTCCATCGAAGTACAAATAGCCGTAATTTGGACAGTCCAAAATGGATTCGTCGACGATGTGCCAGTGGAACGGATCAAAGAATACCAAATCAAGCTAACAGAATTCCTGAGTACACGCAAAGATGGGTTGCTTCGGGAAATCCTGGAAGAGAAACAGCTCAGCTCCGCTTTGGTGAGTGAGCTTAAGCGAGCGGCCGAGCAGTTCAATGACGGTTGGAAATGAGATTGGCTGAAAAAAAGCGGATTTTCGGGAGACTTATTAGGTAGATTTCGGCTGCGCAGCGAGTGTAAGAACTATGAATAGCCCACGCGAGCTTCACCGGCGGATCAAGTCTGTCAGGGGCACCGCACAGATTACGAAGGCGATGGAAATGGTCGCGGCGTCTAAAATGCGCAGGGCGCAGGAAGTCGCCCTGGCGGGACGACCGTTCGTCAATTTGTTGTACCTTATTCAGCGCGAAGCCACTACTCGGATGTACGATCTCAACCATCCGTTGCTCGAGGTGCGGCGGATCCGCAAGCGCGCAATCATCCTGATTGGGGCTGATAAGGGATTATGCGGAGCTCTCAATAGCAATCTTTTCAGATTGGTTGCTAAGTTGGACCCCGAGTCGACGGTTTTCGTCACGGCTGGCCGCAAGGCTGCGCAGTTCATCGCTCGCACAGGTAGGTGCCTTTCAGCTGAATTTGCTTATGATGACATTCCAAAGTTCGCTGAAGCCAGAGCAATTGCTGCATTTGCTCGCGATATCTTTTTGAAAAGAGAAGTGGACGAGGTTCGAGTTGTTGCGACAAGATTTGTCAACACGCTTACCCAACACCCACTTTCTTTAGAGTTCCTGCCTGTGGGGGAAATCAAAGGGCTGCAGATTCCGGGGACCACAATTTCCGAAGACTTAAACGCCGATGAGATTGAACCTTTGTTTGAACCGAGCCCGGAGGCGATCCTCGACTACCTGCTGTCCCACTACCTCAACATTTATATTTATCAGGTGTTGCTGAACGCGAAGGCCAGCGAGCAAAGTGCTCGTATGGTATCGATGAAGAACGCCACCGATAATGCAGAAGACCTGATCAAGGACCTGTCCCTGGAATATAACATGCTGCGCCAAGGGAATATCACAAAGGAATTGCTGGAAATTGCCGGCGGTCGGTCCGATTGATCCAGAGGTAAGCACGGCTAGCAGGAATGGTAAGGAAATGAATATAGGCAAGATCGTGAAGATTTCGGGTCCCGTGGTGGACGTGGAGTTCCCGGCAGAGTTACCTGGGATATATAACGCGCTAACTATCGAATACAAAGTTCGGGATCAGCCCACGAAAGTGACGCTCGAGGTTCAGCAGCACTTAGGGGATAAGTTGGTTCGAGCCATTTCTATGGCCGGGACCGAAGGGCTCAAACGCGGCTTCGATGTCACAGATAGCGGTGGACCTATTTCCATGCCGGTGGGGGAGGCCGTCATGGGCAGGGTATTCGATGTGACGGGAAACCCAGTGGATGAACGCGGCCCAATCGACGCGGAAAAGTATTATCCCATCCATCGCCCGCCGCCAGCGTTGGTCGACCAGGCAACTTCACCCCAAGTACTCTCAACCGGCATCAAGGTAATTGATTTGATTTGCCCTTTCTTGAAGGGCGGGAAAGTAGGCGCCTTCGGCGGCGCTGGTGTGGGAAAGACTGTGGTAATCATGGAATTGATTAACAACATCGCAAAGCTGCACGGGGGCGTATCGGTATTTGCTGGCGTCGGCGAGCGCACTCGCGAGGGAAATGATCTCTACCATGAAATGTCCGAAGCAGGTGTGATCAACCAAGCTAACCTGAGCGAGTCGAAAATTGCGCTGGTGTATGGGCAGATGAACGAGCCGCCCGGCGCCCGATTGAGAGTGGCGCTATCCGGGCTTGCCATTACCGAATACTTCCGCGACGAAAAGCACCAAGACGTGCTGCTTTTCATAGATAACATTTTCCGCTTTTCTCAGGCAGGATCTGAAGTGTCAGCATTGTTAGGTCGGACCGCCAGTGCCGTCGGATACCAGCCGACGCTCGCAGCAGAAATGGGTGTGCTTCAGGAGCGCATAACCTCGACTAAGAAGGGCTCGATTACTTCTTTTCAGGCTGTGTACGTTCCGGCTGATGACTTGACAGATCCCGCCCCGGCCACAACTTTCGCTCATCTAGATGCCACGATCGTATTGGAACGGGCCATCGCCGAGCTAGGCATCTATCCGGCGGTTGATCCGCTGGCTTCCACCTCCCGTGCCCTTTCTCCAGAAATTGTAGGTAAGGAGCACTATGACGTCGCACGTAACGTGCAGAAGGTGCTTCAGCGACATAAGGATTTGCAGGACATCATCGCCATCTTGGGTATGGATGAACTCTCAGCGGAGGACAAGCTAACCGTTCTCAGGGCACGTAAAATTCAGCGCTTCTTGAGTCAGCCCTTCAGCGTGGCACAAGTTTTCACAGGCCGCGAGGGCAAACAGGTCGCGGTGGCTGAAACTGTTCGTGGCTTCAAAGAGATTTTGGACGGCAAGCACGATGACGTGCCTGAGAGCAATTTTTACATGAAGGGCCCGATTGAAGAGATCGAATAGCATTTTGAGCTGATCGTTAAACAAATCGCAACACGGAAATGCCGAAGATGACCAGCACCTTGAAATTAGAGATAGTGACCCCCGAAGGCATAATGTACTCAGACGTCGTGGACTTGGTCACGTTGCAGGGGGCAGACGCTCAAGTGACGATTCTTCCCGAACACGTTCGACTAATGATCCAGCTCGCACCTGGCGAAATGATAGCCAGCAAATCAGGGCACGAACGGTTTTTGGCTCTTGGTGAGGGCCTCGCGCTGGTTAGAGGCGATCGCGTGTCGGTCATGACCGACATGGCGGTAACTGCAGAAAACATCGATGAGACAAGAGCCGAGGAGGCTCGTCAGCGTGCCGCCGCCCGGCTGCAAGAGAAGATCTCGTCTGAGGAGATCGCTTCTGTAAACGGTGCTCTTGCCCGTTCCCTGGCGCAGTTGCGGGTCAAACGGCACCATCGTCCCTGAGACGATTCCTCACCCCCGGCAAGTCCCGATAGGCTGGCGATGTTGTTTTCGCTGCCAAAGGGATATCAGGCGAATTGAACCACCTAAGAGCATATCAACTTCCGAAACGCGTTGAGCCGAATGCAATATAAATGCGGAACTGAACCTAAGGTACCAAGACCTACTCAAGATTCCACGGATGCCGCGAAAGAAGAAAAGAGCTGGCCTTGCTTGCAATTGGACGGTCGGCGATTCTCTCCCTGTTCCTCAATCTGGCAGTCTAGAATTTCCTAGCGAAGAGAGATCTCTGTCAGATTTGACAGTTTCCAACTGGGATGAACACTCGGAACATTAGCTGAGCGATAAGTGCGAAAGATTTCAGCAAAGGAGGTAATCTGATGCCAAAGCGGGGCCTGATTAAGGTCGGATTATTAGCTACGTTGTTTGTCATCCCCGCCATGGCGGACGAGGGTCAAGCGAGTAAAACTGCGAGCCAGGTTAATCTCCATATAGGTGGAGGCGTAGGAGTTCCTTTAGATCCAACTGGCAATTTTTCTGGAATCGGTGGCACTTTCCAGGCCGGGGCTGGCCCGAATTTTGGCAATCACCATTCAATCTTCGGGGAATTCATGTGGCACGGTCTGCCCCCTAATCAGAGTGCCCTATTACCAGTATTGAATGCGTTTTGCTTGCTGAATCCGCCAGTGCCTCCTAGCATCGCTTGCTCCGTAGCTTCTATTAATGCAACCGATAACGTATACGCTTTAACGGCAAACTATATGTACCACAAGGATGGAAAACGTTTTGGATACTACTTCATTGGAGGCGGAGGTTGGTACTACCGCAAAGCTGAACTTAAGAACTTTGCCGTGCCTCCAGGTACGGTCTGCAACCCGGCTTGGGGATGGTGGGGATATCCTTGCCAGAACGGAACTGTGTCAACGAATGTTGTCTTGGCTAGCAGGGGCATAAGTTCTGGCGGGGTAAACGGGGGCGTTGGTGTCACTGTCGCGATGACGGCAGGCCTCAAATTCTATATCGAAGCCCGCTATCACTATTCACCGCAAGGCGGTCGAGTATCCACGCAAATACTGCCAGTTACAATGGGAATCAGGTGGTGATGGAGAGGATCGGTGTAGGCTGCTGGGTATGCAAGGATCCGCTGTGGCACGCGCCAAAATCTACGACATGATCGAAAAGGCTGGTCCCCTACTGTCGTCCTTGGCAGTTCTTTCCCTTTTCGCATTAAGCCTGTCTGGAAGGGCGTCCCTGATCAGCGCTGAACGGAACTCCGCAAGTTTGCAGGCGGAGCAGAAGAAGGCGGTGAAAACGTCAGAATCTCAGACTCCAAACGATCCTCAGATGCAGAAGGTGCTGGGCAGGATGGTTGCGGCCGACGTTGCTCGGCCAACGACTGTGGAAGACGTACGAAGAGCCTATCTTTTCTATCCAAAGCTATCCGGGAGTCCAGAACACGTTTTTCGAATCGCCGATCGACAGATTCCGGGGCCGGCAGGAAACATCGGTGTCCGCATTTATACTCCCAGCGCAACGACCGGACTACCGATCTTTGTCTTCTTTCACGGCGGAGGTTTCGTGGCAGGCAGCATCGATACATACGACACGCCTCTACGCTCAGTGTCAAACGGCTGTGAATGCATCGTGGTTTCGGTCGCATACCGACTCGCTCCGGAAAACAAATACCCGGCAGCACCAGAAGACGCCTATGCAGCGACTAAGTGGGTGGCAGAGCACGGCAGCGAACTCGGCGGGGATGCGGACCGAATCGCCGTGGGGGGGGACGGTGCGGGCGGGAATCTGGCAGCGGTGGTTACCCTAATGGCGCGCGACAATAATGCTCCGCGTCTCATTTTCCAGGTTCTTATCTATCCCACGCTCGACGCTTCCACGCTCAGGCCGGTATGGTGGGAAGAAACGAATGCTCCCACTGTTACAAGAGAGTTGAAAAACGAGATACTCAGCTACTATCTGCCGGTTACTGGAAATCTGAGGGATCCGCATGTTGCCCCGCTCCATGCCGAAAATCTTAAGCATTTGCCGAAAGCACTAGTCATCAGCTACGAGGATAATCCGATGCACGATGAAGGGGACGAGTACGCGACTCGCCTCAGACAAGACGGAGTCGTGACAAGAGTTTCCTTCTATCCCGACACAATCCACGGATTCTTCTTAATGGCCGGGGAGCTGGATGCAGGGAGAAAGTGTGTCGGTGAAATAGCCAGCGCTCTCCGAGATGCGTTCAAGAGTACAAAACAGGCCCTGCAGTGAAAAGCATGTGCTGCCTTCTGTCACAGTTTTCCTTGCCAATCGCGGTTTGCGGATGTCCCCGTCCAGTTTCTGCTAAATTCGACTACAGCGTATTGGCTTTCTTGCAGTGACTAGATTGACCTCGATTTAGGGCGTTGCTGACGGTGCGCCAAATGCCAAGGGAGCGCTGCGGCGCTAGCGAATCAGTTCACAGAAAGTGCTTTTAGCCTCACTGCCAGACGTTGTTCTCTGGCTGAGCCGGCTAGCAATGTTCTCAAGCGCATGCGCGCTTTATGCAACTGAGACTTTGAATTTCCAACAGAATATCCGAAAATAGCCGCGATCTCTTTATGCCGGTAGCCGTGTACATCATGAAGAATAAAAGCAGCTTTGTACCCGGCCGGTAAATCGTCGATAGCCGCTTGTAGATCAATTCGCCCAAGAGGGTCGTTAACACGCAGATCCGGGAAGTCGATCTCGGTGCTGGGAGCGGCGCTGTCTTGCATGCGGTTCCCTGGGGGCCTCCAAAAACGCTTGTTCCTGCGGAGACGCATTAGAACGACGTTCATCGTCAAGCGATACAGCCAAGATGAAAAGGCGGACTCGCCGCGGAACGTGTTGATCTTGAGAAAGACGCTGACAAATACGTCTTGAGCGGCGTCCTCGGCCTCTGCCTGATCTCGAAGCATGCGCGAACAGAGGCGGCGGACGATTTCGTAATGGCTTACGTATATAAACGCAAATGCCTCGCTGTCGCCTTGTAGGACCGATTGGATCGCTTCGTTCAGGGTTGAGCCTTCGGTGCGCTTTAGCATTGACTCGCCCATATTGCACGTCTGCCAGCACGGTATCCTCCAAAGAATGGGAGGAGCACTGCCAAAACTGACAGGCTGCCTTGAAACAATTACGCGTTCCGTGGTGTTTGATCGCTCACGCTGACCGTTCCAAGTTCGGGGAACTGGGCATTTCCCATTTGTGTAAATCAACGTATGAAATCAACGTATGCAATTGACAGAATCGCTTTGGAGAGATATAGAAGCCATCAAGAGTCCGAGGTTCGGGGTTTTGATGACCATCAAATGGGTAGGAGTTTTTCTTCTTGCAACATGCCTGATGATTTGCGAGATGAGAGCTTCAGTTTCATGCGCTCAAGCACTTGCGCCGGTTCGCATTGTTGCAAAAGTTGAACTGGTACAATTACCCGTAATCATATTCGACGACAAAGGTGTAGCAGTCACAAGCCTCAAGAAGAATGACTTTCGGCTCTTCGACGACGGAGTTGAACAGCGAATACTTCATTTGGAGCGGGAACGGGTCGCAGTGTCATTTGTCATACTTGCGGACGTAAGCTCCAGCATGAGGAGCAAGATTCCTTTTGTCCAGGAGGCGGCACTTTCGCTTCTTGATTCTCAGGAGCAACAAGAACAGTATTCAGACGAATATTCGGTGCTGGGAATTGGCACGCGGTCGAAGCGGCTTGTGCCTTTCACGAGCGATCAAGGGGACCTCGAGCGGCGGTTACCGCTACTCCTCACCCCGACGAATGAGAGTACGGCCCTATTCGACGGGATCTGGCTGGGGGTGAAGACAGCGCAACGCAATGCCGTGAATGAACATCGCGCCATGATCATAATCACCGACGGTGGCGACAATCACAGCCGTTACAATCTAGCGGAAACAAAGAAGTTCTTGGAGGAGGCTGACATCCCGATTTTTGCAGTGATGGCAGGACCATCGTTCGAATTCCCTTCCATATTTCCTGCCCAGGAGAAGAAACGAACCCGATTCCCCACAGAAAAGGGACCGAACTCACAGTTCCCCAAATTACCAACAGTCTTTGGTGATGACGACTATATCGGTCCCGCGGAACGGCGCGGTCCCCGCAATATGAAGACCATAACGGAAGCAACGGGGGGCGGTGTCTTTACCGCCCGAGATGAAGAAGATCTGCCGCGCATCGTGCGGACGATCGGGCTAGCGGTGCGATATCGCTACGTCCTCGCTTACCAGCCGATTCGTGACCCAAGCTCTAAAGACAGTCGGCAAGAGAACGTGGGGGATCACAGTTTGCACAAGATTCATCTCGAGCTTTATCCGAGGGAAAAGTTTGCGGGATATAGCATTCCTTACTACAAACGGAGCTACCACAGCATCGAATGAAAGAACGTGGTCTAGTTGGATGGGGTGTGCGTCTCTTTCGGACAGCAATGGGAGTTGATAACACAATTTGATCTGTACTTCAGGAAGGGGGCCCGGCCCAGTCTGGATCCTTTAGATTCCAGCCACCACCAAGGGCTTTATAAAGCTGCACGACTACCGTTCGCCGGTTTAGCTCAGTGAAGGCGAGAGCGTACTCTGCGGGGTAGAGCTGGAGCTGTGCATCGAGAACTTCAAAATAGCTGGCCTTGCCAGCCAAGTAGCGTTGGAGGGAAACCTTGACGGACTCCTGGTAAGCGTGCACGGCGCGGGCTTGTTCCACGCGAGTCGCTTCGTATTTGATGCGGGAGACCAGAGCGTTCGAGACGTCCTGAAAGGCAAGCTGGGCCGTCTGCGCGTATTGCAGCTTAGATTGCTCCCAAAGAGCAACGACCTGGCGTTTCTGTGCTCTGAGGGCGCCACCCTGATAAATTGGACCGGCAAGGTTTCCCGCGATGGTCCAGACGGTCGCTTGGCCCGAGGACAAAGAGTCGAGCGGGGAGCTCGCGCGGCCAAAGAGAGCCGTCAAACCAATTCTGGGGAAAAAGTTGGCCGTGGCAACTCCGATCTGTGCGTTGGACGCTCGCAAATGCTCCTCGGCTTCCAGGATATCAGGACGACGTTCGAGTAAGGCGGATGGCAAGCCGCTTGGAACGTCCGGCGGCACGACCTGATTGAGAAGATTGGCGCGATGAGGAATGGAGTCGGGGTTTTTACCGAGCAGAACACTAATCTGGTTTTCTTTGAGGGCGATTTGACGCTCCAATTCGGGAATGCTTGCGGCCGCAGTGGCTTGAGCCGCTTCGGCGCGAGACGTGTCCAGCTTGGAAGCGACGCCCCCTTCGAGTCGCTGCGTAAAGAGATTCACCGTTTGCGAGAACGATTCCGTTGTTCGCTTTGCGATATCTAATTGAAGATCCAGGTCAAGAAGTTCGAAGTAGGCCTGAGCGACGTCGCTGACTAATGACAGCATAACGCCGCGCCTTGCTTCTTCGGTTGCAAGATATTGAGCGCGCGCAGCTTCATTTTCGCGGCGGATGCGGCCCCAGAGATCTGCTTCCCAGGCGACGCTTGCAGCGGCGACGAAGGCTCCGCGGGTTTGACCTTCGTTTGGAACGACAGCCCCTGCAAACTCGTTCTTGCCGTTGCTGGCGGTCACACCATAATTGAGAAAAGGAAAATACTGAGAGCGGGCTTGCGCCGCAATCTGGCGAGATTGTTCGATGCGCGTCACCGCGATCTGCAGGTCGTAATTATTGGCAATGGCGGCCTGGACCAGCTCTTTGAGCCGAGGGTCCTTAAAGACTTCCCACCAAGGTAGATCCGCGATCGAGGCTTGCGGGTCTGAGCCTTCAGAGCCGCGGTATTCAGTTGGCGCGTTCACCTTCGGACGCTGATAATTGGGGCCAACTGCGCATCCGAGGAAAAGAAAAACTACGGCCGCCGCGAGAAAGGAAAATAGAAATAGGAGCTGCAAGTATTGGCGAGGGCTCTTATGGATCGTTGCAGTATTTTTCTTGGTGTCCAAAGCCTGTACACCTCGAGTCTTCTGAGAACTAGTCATCGGCGGAAGCGTGACCAGGTTCCGGAGCGCCACCGAGAGGCAATTTCGCTCCGTGTCTTGCGCCGCCGATTTTTTCAACCAAGTAAAACAGTGCGGGGATAATGAGAATTGCGATCGCACTGGCTGCAGTCATTCCTCCTATCACCGCTGTGCCCATAACCTGCCTGGATACGGCTCCAGAACCGCTGGCTCTCCATAGCGGGACGCAACCCAGAATGAATGCAAAAGAAGTCATTAGAATGGGGCGCAGTCGAAGCTTTGCGCCATCGAGCGCCGCTTCGAGGAGCGACTGACCTTTTTCATGGCCGGCCTTGGCAAACTCCACGATGAGGATGGCGTTTTTAGCGGCAAGGCCAATCAGCATGATCAGCCCGATTTGTGCATAGACGTTGTTTTCGAAAGAGAAACTGGTGAATCGACGAAGATATAGGGCGGCAAAAGCTCCAAAAACAGCGATGGGTACACTGAGGAGCACGCTAAAGGGAAGAGTCCAACTCTCATAAAGCGCGGCGAGTATCAAGAAACAAAAGAGAAAGGAGAAGCCGAAGATAAGGGCAGGGGGCACGCCTTGTTGAGCCCTCTTCTCCTGATAAGACATGCCTAGGTAATCGAAGCCCATATCTGGAGGCATGGTCTGGGCAAAAACTTCCTCCATGGCTGCCATAGCCTGGGCAGAGCTGTAACCGATATTCGCGCTGGCATTGATTTGTGCGCACCGAAACAGGTTGTACCGCAAGGTGAATTCAGGGCCAACCCTATGTTCGATGGAGGTCACTGCGGATAGTGGCACCATGTCGCCGACGCTATTGCGAACGTAAAACTGGCCCAAATTGTCGGCCCGGGTTCGATAGTCACCTTCGGCTTGAATGTAAACCTGCCACTGACGGCCGAAGCGATTGAAGTAATTGATGAACGTGCCTCCCATAAAGGCTTGAAGGGTCTTGTATACGTCACTCAGTTTCACGCCCTGTGCAAGGACTTTATCCCGCTCTACGTTGACAAAGACCTGCGGTACCCCGGGCAACATGGTAGTGAACACCGAGGCCAGCTCAGGGCGTTTGCGAGCAGCCTGCATAAACGTGTCGACATTTTTGGCAAGATAGCTAACGTCCTTTCCTGCGCGGTCTTCGAGCATAAAGGTCACTCCACCCGAAGTTCCAACGCCAGGGATTGCTGGAGGCGAGAACGCAATAGACACGCCATCCGGAAGTTGCCGAAGCTCTGCATTGATGTGGGCTCTCACTGCGTCATACTGTTCTTCAGGGGTCTTGCGCTCACCCCATTCCTTAAGCGTGACCCAAAAAAACGAACTGAACGTGTTTTGCGCTCCGCTGATCATGTTATACCCGACGACGCTGGTCACGTGGTCCACGCCAGCCGTCTTCAACAAAATGTCTTCAACCTTTTTTGCGGTCAGGCTCGTGCGTTGAAGGGAAGAGGCGTCGGGAAGCTGCAATGCCACGAAGAGATAGCCCTGGTCCTCGTCAGGGAGAAAACTGGTAGGCAGCTTCATGCCAAACCACCCTGCCAGGACGGTGAAACCCAAAAGAATGATCAAGCTGAATCCCATCTTCTGGATTAGAAAGCCGCACCAACGGACGTAGCCGTCCGTGGCGCGGCCAAATACCCGGTTGAACCATGCAAAGAATTTGCCGAGCGGTCCTCGAGCTATCTTCTTCGGACGAAGCAAAAGGGCAGAAAGAGCCGGGCTGAGGGTCAAGGCATTGAAGGCGGAAAGCAGGACGGAGACGGCGATGGTTACAGCGAACTGCTGATAGAGTCTTCCAGTAATCCCAGGGATGAAAGCAGTGGGAATGAATACCGCGGCCAAGATTACCGCAATACCGATCACCGGGCTAGAAACTTCTTCCATGGCCTTGAAAGAAGCGTCCTTCGGTGAAAGGCCGTGTTCGATATGGTGCTCAACCGCCTCCACTACAACGATGGCATCGTCTACGACCAAGCCTATGGCAAGCACTAAGCCGAAGAGAGAAAGTGTGTTGATAGAAAAGCCCAAGAGTGGAAAAAGTGCAAAGGTCCCGATCAACGACACGGGCACGGCCAAGAGAGGAATCAAAGTAGCTCGCCAACCTTGCAGAAATAAGTAGACCACGAGGATCACTAGGACAAGAGCTTCCAGTAAGGTGTGCTCAATCTCCACAATTCCTTCGGTAACCGGAAGAGTGGTGTCGAGCGCAACGGCATAGTCAAGACCGGGCGGAAAACGCTTTTTCGCCTCTGCCATGAGTGCCTTGGCTCCTTTAGCGGCGGCGATGGCGTTAGATCCGGGAAGCTGGTAGACGGCAACCACGGCAGCTGGTTTGCCGTCCAATCTTCCCCGCAAATTGTAGACTTGCGCGCCTAGCTGCACGCGAGCCACATCTTTCAAACGCACTATGGAGCCGTCTGTTTTGGCACGGACCACGATATTCCCAAACTCTTCCTCTGTAGTAAGGCGGCCCTGCGAGCGGACGGTGTACGTGAATTCTTGGCCTGGAGGCACAGGTTCGCTGCCGATTTGCCCGGCCGGATTTACGTTGTTTTGTGTCTGAATCGCATTAATTATCTCGGGGACCGTGATTTGCAATTTGGCCAACTGATCGGGCTTCACCCAAAACCGCATCGCATACTGGCCGGCGCCAAAGACGGATACGCTGGCAATCCCGGGCACTCGAGTGAGTTGGTCGTTGAGATTGATGTATGCGTAATTCGCCAAGAATTCGGAGTCGTATGAGCCATTTGGGGAGTACAAGTCAAACAACATGAGGGGAGCAGCTGTAGATTTCTGAACGGTTACGCCAAAACTGTTTACCTCTGCCGGGAGCTGGGACGCCGCCTGGTTCTGGCGCATTTGAGCGAGAATCTGATCCGTATTCGGATCGGTTTTCACGTCGAAGTTGACAGTGAGGGTTAGCTGTCCGTTGTTGGCGTTGTTGGAATACATGTAATTCATGTTGTCCACACCGCTCATCTGCTGCTCGATCGGTGTGGCGACAGATTGCTCAACGGTTTGCGCGTCTGCGCCCACGTAGGTGGTTTTGACTTGAACTTCTGGGGGGGTAATGTTGGGAAACTGAGCGGTCGGCAGGCTCAGCATTGCAACGACCCCAACGATCACCATGATGATCGAAATCACCATTGAGACGATGGGCCGATCTATGAAGAATTTGTACACGATCTAGCTCTTATTGCGATGTACTTGCCATTTTTTTCGCCTCCGCTCCCGATTCTTCCTGGAACGGCTTCGGTTGAACTTCCATTCCCTCGCGGACTTTCTGTACCCCTTCTGCTACGATACGGTCTCCCGCCTTTAGGCCTTCAGCCACAATCCACATCGTCTCGACCCGAGGCCCCACTTTGATCGGGCGAATGTTCACCTTATTGTCTTTGCCGATCACCGCGACGAGATATCCGCCTTGCAGTTCGTTGACTGCCCT
This sequence comes from Candidatus Solibacter sp., assembly GCA_035499815.1. Lineage (GTDB taxonomy): Bacteria > Acidobacteriota > Terriglobia > Acidiferrales > UBA7541 > Acidiferrum. Next base: position 16,530 of record DATJXZ010000074.1, read on the forward strand.
TTGCGGAATGAGCAAGGCATCTTTCTGCACTCTGACCACCGTGCTGATATTTCCAAAGCCGCCCGGGCGAAGCACATTACCGGGATTGGGGAATTCCACTTTTACAAGAATTGCTCCGGTTCTGACGTCCACCTGCCGATCCAGAGCGTAAAAATGGCCCTTGTGCGGATAAATGGATCCGTCCGATAAACGGAGTTGCCACTCAAGTTTGTTCAAGACGGTGTTCTCATTACCACCCAAGGCAACGGCCTGTTTCATCGCGTTCAAGTACTCTTGTTCGCTGGCTGTGAAATTCACCAAAACGGGATTGATCGTCGAGACCGTCGTCAAGGGCTCACCGGCGGGGCTAACGAAGTCGCCGAGCTGTGCGGTCGCAATTGCGGCAACTCCGTCGATGGGAGATACGATCTTCGTGAAACTGAGATCCAATTTGGCAGCTTCTTCAGCTGCGCGGGCAGACTCGATGGCCGCCTTTGCTTGTTCCACTTGGGCCTTCGCCCCAAGGTTGGCCTGGACGGCATCGTCCAGTTCCTGTTGACTGATGGCGCTTTCCTTTGCAAGAGGCGTATAGCGGGTAACGTCCAGATCAGTCTTGCCGAGTTGTGCTTCTGCTCGCTGGAGATTTGCTTTTGCTTGTTCCAGGTTTGCGCTGGCTTGGTCGAGGGCGGCCTGAAAAGGCCTGGGATCGATCTCGAAGAGCGCAGAGTCTTTCGTAACGAATGCTCCATTCGTGTAGCTCTGTTTAACTAGAAGTCCTTTTATCTGGGGACGGATCTGGGCATTAACGAATCCATCTAAAGTAGCTACCCATTGTTTGGTAACGGGCACATCTTTTTGGGTGACTTCGACGAATTCCACCAAAGGGGGACCCGATGCGGCTTGCTGTTTTGTCTCGCATCCAGAGAGCAATATCGCCTGGGCCACGAGAAATACGCCGAATCGAGACGGCCTGGCTTTCATAACGCACGCTCCCCAAAGCCGCTGCGCACGTTCCCCTAGTTTTCGTGCTCGCGGCACCGGAGACACGAGAATTGGCGCCGCACACGCGTGGGCTTGACTAACGAACACAATCGCGACCTAGCCGAAGATGCTAGTGACTCCCCAGGGATGTCGGAACTGTCAAAAGTAGCAGGGCGTAGCAGTCCTATTTCTTCTTGAAGTGGGTCGATAGAGTGTTTCGAGTGAAAGCCACTGATGTAAGGATATCTTCGCGAAACTAGGTGGTTTGGATGCATGGCGTGACGGGATAGCAAGTCTGGTTATCTTATGTACTGAATCACGAAACTCTTGGAAGATCTGCGGGGGCTAAGTCCCAAGCTTCGCGCCGATTACTTCGCCCGAGACCACGATTTCCACTCTGCGATTCTTCTGCCTGCCCGCCGGGGAGGAGTTGTCAGCGACCGGAGCGGTCTTCCCAAGGCCTCTTGCGCTAACGCTCGTCGCCGCCAGACCCTGCTCAACCAGATAGCTGCGCACCGATTCCGCGCGTTGCTCAGAAAGCTTTTGGTTGACTTCATCACTGCCGACATTGTCAGTGTGCCCTTCGATGGCAAGGTCCAAGCCTGGGTGCGCGAGAATGATGCCAGACAGTTTAGCCAACTTCTCCCTGGCCTCTGGGCGCAAATCGTATTTGCCAAAATCAAAAAGCACGTCGGCCATGTTGACAACAAGTCCACGCGGCGTGTCACGAGTTTCCAGGATGCGGTTGAGTTGTTCGAGCAGTTGAGTGCGTAATGCGATCGTCGCTTGGCGGGCGCGTTCGGCGTCAGCGCGAGCTGCTTCTTCTCTTGCCTTCAGAGAATCTGCTTCCGCTTTTGCTTTGGCGGCCGCCGCATCCGCTTCCGCCTGCATCTGTGCCTGTTTTGCCGCAGCCAGCTCAGCCTTGCGCTTTGCCTCTTCATCGGCCTCGCGTTTGGCTCGAGCGGCTTCCGCAGCAGCCTTGGCTTCCGCCTCCCCTTTGGCCTTGGCTGCTGCTTCTGCTCGCTCAGCAGCAATTCGCGCCTCTTCCTGACGTTGCGCAGCAAGGGCGCGCGCATCTTCGGCAAATTGTATCGTCTGTCTGGCTTTAGATATGATCTCCTTCTTGTCAGCCTTAGCAGTTAGAGCATTTTCGGTTATTTGCAAACTGGCTACGGCCTTGGTCAATATCTCTGCTGCGTCCTTCTCGGCCCCGCGCGATTTGGAGATATCGACGGCGTTACGGGCCTCATAGACTTGCAGTGGAACGCGCTCAAGATCGGGTGTCATAGCCAACGGGTTCCCCAACTTCTCATACTGGCCACGCTTCATTAGCTTGAAGTCATTTACTGGGAAGATTTGTCCTTTGGTATTTTTCCGGGTTTCGTTCTCCAAGACCACCATTTCGCTGGGAACTCGTACAGCAAAATAGGGTTCCGCCGTGATGATCATCGCAAAGGTTTGCGCTGGCGTCGTCGCGTTCAGTTTCGCTTCCCCGTTTTTATTGATGAGTAGCTCGCCTGTGTTGCCGGTGCGTCCGTCCGGCGTAACGACCCAGAGCACGAAAGTCAGGAACTCCGCGCCTAGCTTCGACGGGTCCGCCATGTTCTTCAATGAGACCTCGATCTGCGTTGCACCGGTTTTGGCTTGGACTTTTGCTTCGCCAAAGGCCTGAGGCATCAGATCCGTGCTCTTAAAATCGACCTTGGTAGTTCCACCGCCGACTTTATAGCCTATTGCTGTTACAGACTTAGTGACCAAATTAGGGTCTGGCACCATCTCCTGCGGCTGCGCTGCGGCCGTTCCGGCTGCCAGAGTTAGAAGTAAAAAACCAAGAAGAGTTTTGCAATTGTGCATGGAAGGTTCGTTTCCGACCGCTAGGGGCGGCGTCGAATCGACGATTGGCGAAAAACGTGGCGATGCCTACTGTCAAGATTGACAGTCATCGAAAAGTCTTCGCATTATTTTTCCTATTCCCTCTCGCTGTGATGGAACCCAACTGGCGTATTCCAGTTGAGGTCTGTATTTTTTGACAGTATTCAGGAAAGCATAAGCGGGTCATGCTCTTCCGTGCGGAGCCGACTCCACCCCGAACCGGGCAGAAATGCCTCCACCTACCCCGTGGCTAGATGCCGAAGTGAAAGCATCCAGCCAAGAAGGTCGGCTCCGTCATCGCCAATACATGCTTGAGACCAGGTGTACTTAACGTTGGGATGATCTTGCCCGGCTTTTCGTGCCTCCGCGCGTTTTTGTTCGGGAAGAAACCTTCGGCGGTATCAGACTCAGAAACTTTCAACTGTAGAGTTTTCGACGGATCATTTCGTCCCGATCACCTTGTCTTTTCTTAATTGCTTAACAAGCGCTCGGGCATATTCCCTTGCCAGCTTTCCGAAGTCTTTGGAATAGCCGCTCTCGGTCTCACCAGACCAGAGCAGTTTTTCGTCCTTAGTACTGTAAAGGTTAAATTCCGTGCTGACGTAAGTGTATTCCTTAGCAGAGGTGCTGGCAGTGTAGACCTGCCCCCAGGCCATGTGCCAATACGGCCAGAAATTGTAGTAGGGCGCAGGTGGCACATAGTATGGACCAGCGATACCGGTTACTACCTTTTTGGTTTCCTTGCGCATACTTTTTGGACGAATCACAAGAACACCGTCGAAATCCCCTTCCTTAATCCACTTTTTGAGTTCCCCTTCCACGAGTTCGTCGCGCGCAGGCAGGACCATGTGGCTCTTGATGCCTTCGAGGCCGGACTTGGCGAACAATCTCTCCATTTCATCCTCTAATTCCTGACGTACCAGCTAATTCTCCATGACCCCGATGACCAAGATCTTGTTGAGCTTTGGCATGGGCTGGCCAGTGAGAACCCAGCGGTGAACAATTTTTGTACCGGCCTTGAGCGGAAGAGCAAGCAGAATAAGGATGGATGTAAACAGAAGTAAGCGCGTTCCGAGTTCCAAAGATCGCGCGAGAAGGCCAAAACGGCGTCCGGCTTCCCACAACTTGAGCAGCACGGTCACTCACTCCCTGCAAGGAAACGTTAGTCGGTACGGATACACGCACCGACGATAGTCCGCGCCGCCCGCATGGCTGCACCCGTGACACACGCCCTACCCAGATACCCTTACTCGGTATATAAAGTCAGGAGGACACCCAAAATCATCAAAGATGCTGGCCAAGCTAGCCTGAATAGGTGCTGCCATTTTTGACCAGGTTTGCTTAGCCGAGCTATCCCATTGGTTAGTACGATTCCAAAACCTGCAACTGCGAACCAGAGATGCTCCTTCTGAATATGGCGCATAATCTCCATTGCGTTGGGTGCATGCATGTCGCCACTGTGAACGTGGAACAATAGCAAGATGGCACCCGCCCCACCTATGACAGGAAAAAACCAGGCCGTCCATCGTGACTTCCATCGGCCTCGCGCCCTTTGAAATTCAACGTAGCCAAGGGCTAATAAAATGATAGAGAAGGTCTTGTGCTGTAGGTCTTCTGCGTTGTGGGTGATCGCATACCAAGGAGTTTGAGGACCAAAGGGCCAAATTTCAGTATCGCTAAATACAAGAAGAAAGAGCCCGGCAGCGAGAAAGCACATGGGCCATACATAGCGCGCCAACGGCCAACGTTTCGCGAGAGAGCCTTCCGCGAGGATGAAAATTCCCGCAACGATAACGAACAATCCAGCTAAGTGATGATTTAACTCGCTTTCTCGTTTGTCTGCTAGCTGTTTGGCAGCTTGCGCGGGGTCTTCGGGCAGAATAGGCCCATTCATCTTCATCCCCGGCATGTCGTCCATGTCGTGTTGCTCCGGGCGAGCCAACGGTGTGAGGAGAAACAAAAGCGACATGGAAAAGATGCACAAAACCATCAAATTAAAAATTCTTGACACGCAAGTATCTCGTAAGAGGAACATTGCACTTTCCTGCTGGTCTAAGTCCAAGTCTTGGATCGCTGAGTGACGAGGACTGAGTGAGTTGCTTTCTATCGTTTCGCGGCAGGCCTTACCACTGTCAACATTGACAGGTACGAATGGGTCTTGAGGAAGGTATGCACGCAGTCTCTAGAAAGCCTCGCCAACGCCGATGCTCCAAGTATGACTATCCTTGCCCTGAGCGAAGTCGGCCCGCAGATTCACGTGATACTTCTTGCTCAGTTCGAACCTGGCACCACCGCCACCGCTCGGCAGGAAGTTTTTGGTCCTAAAGGGCTGATTTCCGCCGGGTATAACCCCTCCCAGCCCTCCAAACGCCACGGCCCCAAACCTCTTCGGTAAGGCGAGGCGATATTCCAATTGCGTGGCCATCATATAGCGGTCGAGATAGCGCCCCGCAATATAGCCCCGCAACTCGTTGTTTGTTCCATATATACAGTTTCCATAGAATGGAGGCGTTCCGGCCGTGACGCAAGCGAGCGCGTTGTACGCAAGAACCTGCTGCTTTGCTACACTCCAGTATTTGTTGAAGGTGAATTTGTAACTCTGAAACGAGTATTTGCTACCAAGGCCTTGAGAAAAGAAATCCGATGTAAGGTCAAGCAGAGTTCCACTCGTCGGATAAAAACGGTTAGGGCGTGTGTCGCGCTGGAGTCGAAAACCTACGGCTGTCAAAGCTGTATGGAGTCCAACGTCGGGTGGCAAGGGAGCCATCTCCGGATCGGCAGGTTGCACTGTGATGAGCGAGCTGCCCCACAGAAACCGTGGACCCAGGAAGAATTTCCATCCAAGACGGCGGAGGAACTCCGCGAACAGTACCTGGCCTGTCTGGTTAAGAGGCAAGCTAGACTGTGACGAGCCGGCACCCAGACCATACAGATCGTAGTTTAAGTTTCCTCGAGCAAATGCAGCTGTCACCCGATAAGAGTCTTCCTTGAAATAGAGTTCGCCAGCGAGTGCGAAGCCACGGGTGCCGTTGTCCGTAATAAGTCCAGCCGCTCCAATTACCGAAGGGGTAGAAGTCTTATCAGCCTTGTCGAGTGGGAAAATGTACGCAAAAACGGGCACGATTCCAGAACCCAAGGCAGGGCTGGAAATCGGAAGTGGAGCAATGACGAATGAGGCCCCGTCTTGCTTGTTTCCAGTGGAGGGATCCTGCTGGGCGGATTCGCCCAGGCCCTGAGCGTGATCTTTTGAAGTCTGCGATCGAGGGGCTAGGTTTTCGCTAACGACGGCTTCTTGTGACGCCATCGTTGCTGCTGACATTGACCCAAACCAGCCGCCGATCAGGAAGAGCAATAGCGCCCTCCTAAACCCATGCGACTTCACGGACGAACCGCTCACTTGGAACCTCGAACCAACCCTTCAGTGGTAGGGCCCAACCTGTGACTTTGGGAACGGGCTGCGTGGCGGTGGCTGACAAACTCAGGGGCAGGCTCTCCCTCGAAACTCCGAATCGTTCTAGGGGAAGTTGAATATGCGTTTCTTTTGCGGCTCGGTTGCGTTCCGTGTCCGCAGATTTGCGGCTGTCGCTTTGTGCAGTTGGTTTTGCGCCTTGAAGGTTAACGTGCCAATACTAGCCGCATTTGCTCCCACGCAACGGGATTTGACCATGTGATGTCCCACAGTGTCTCCTGCCAGATGCCCGCAATTCACTGGCTACCGCAACCAAACGCTAGTTCTCCGGCATCGTCGGGGAAACTGTCAAATGTGACAGCGCCAGAGGCATCGGCGCGTCCACCAGGTGTGCGCGTATTGTTGTTGCGGTAAGTATCATAAGTTCCCTTGTGCAGGATAAAATTGAGGAACTGCGCAGATCCGGACGATGTACGCCTAGAAGGTGTTTAGAAGGTCGCTAGCTCAACTGATTCCTTTGATTGGAAAAGGAGGTCCGGTCGAGATGGGAAGAACAAATGAAGCATCTTCGCTTCGCCTCAAGGCGTGGAGGTATCTCCGACCGGACTCCTTTCTGACCTTCGAGGGCGTAGTTGCACGATAGGTTTTCTGCCGCTTCTGCGAGAACTGTCAAAAATACCAGCAAAGAGAACTTTCTATGTCGAAACGAGAACCCGTTCCATCGGTGAGAGACTTTTCGTTCCGTTCGACTTGACGCGCTTCAGAAGAAAGATGAGGTGGTGGGACGCCGCACAGACGCTACCCGCCACCTCTCGTGGCTGGCTTAACAAATGCCAGCTTTCGCTTGTCACTTAGAACCGGAAAACGATGCCGGCTTGATAGCGGAAGTTACTCTGGTTGTTGTTGCCCTTAGTAAAGCTGTTGCCGAACCGCGTCAGCACATAATCGAACTGTGCGGGCCGGACGGCGAAGGATTTGGTCACCGGAATGTCAATCCCTCCACCTATGACGAAATCGAAAGCATTGTTGCTGGGATTGGCAGTGGTGGTACAGGTCGTCTGACAAGCCTTAAGTAGATTTTGATAAGTATTAGAGTGGGCTCCGCCAAACAACGTTTCTACGAAAGGCTCGAAATGCTCAGAGCGGTATTTCAAAACGGGGCCTACGTTGTAGGTGAAGAGGTTGCCGTCAGCCGTCACGGTGCACCCTACCGGGCATGGGCTATCCGCTGTCGCAGGGAATGCAAAGGTCTTTGAGAGGCTACCGTAGCCATTGAATTCCGCTGTGATCCCAAAGGCGTGGTTAACAAACACAGTAACACCGCCGCCTCCGCCATTCAGGGAGAAGCCACTGACGACGTTGCTGTTCTCTGGGTTAAATCGCATGTACGAGTAGCCCACCGGAACCTCCACCTTGGCATAATCCTGAGCGAAGGTAGCCGATCCAAACAGGAAAGCAATCCCCAGCATGAATATACTTCTCGTTCTCATTTGTTTTCTCCTCATCCCGAGATCTCAATTGTCAGATAATCACAGGGTTAGTTTTCCTCGACGTGCGAAGTTAGCTCGTGCCCGTTTGCCTAAGAACTGTCAAAAGTGACAGACAACTGGGAAAATCGCAGTATCAGAAACCTGTGAGATTGGTCAGAAACTATGCGATGTCCATTGATATCACTGTCGCTATAGAGACGCGCTGGACAAACCTGCACAGACGTGCGGAGGGCCATCAGGTAATTCTCCCCAACGCCATGCTGGTCCGGAGCCGGACTATTCTGGTGATCGTGAACCGAGTCATTCCTCGCGAATCGACTGTTCGTTCCTCGCCTCATACACGATTTCGCACGCGGATCTAAGCATTATTCAGGGCAGATCCTCAAAGCAGGCTCGTCATGATAATAGGCTTGGAAGCTAGACTCGAGACTTAGGGCACAAGGATTCGCGATTTGATTGCGTAATGAATTAGGTCGGCGGTCGACTTGAGCTTAAGTTCTTCCATGACTCGGTACTTGTGAAAAGCAACTGTCCGTGGAGTCACGTTCAGCACGCTCGCGACTTCCTTCATGGATTTTCCCTCGGCCAAGAGGTATACGACTTCGCGCTGCCGAGGCGTCAATTGTTTGTCTCGAGTCTTTCGCTCAGGATTGTTTATGAACGACTGCTGCATTCCCCTGGCTATCTGTGGCGTAACGTACGATTTGCCTTTGAGCGCCATATCAATGGCCCGGATGAGTTCCGCGGGCGCGGAACTCTTTAACAAATAGCCGGATGCCCCACAGCTCATCGCTTCCACAGCCAAATCGGGATCCTCGTTCATAGTAAGGAAGATGAGCTTGACTGATGGCATGAGTTTCTTCAATCGCAACCCAGCTTCAAGCCCGTTCATGAGTGGCATTCCGATGTCCACGATGATTACAGCAGGCTTGAGTTGTGGCGCAGTTTCCAGCAACGCGCGGCCATCAGACACGGTGCCCACGATTTCGCAGTGGGCTTCGAGCAGCTTGCGAAACGCCTCCACAAGTAGGGTGTGATCGTCGGCCAGTATGACCCGGGGAAGCGACATAGCGTTGTCACCGGAACAGATATTAGGCCTGTTGACTATCTTACGTACACTGGTATTTTTGACAGAAGCAACCCGCAGGGATAAACCGCCCTCGAAAATGCATCTTGTGAACCAAGTGACCGAACCGCCTGTTAGTACTAACAGGCTTATTCGTAGCACCTCCCGTGCAAGCCTCTGGTTGGTGCCAATTCCTTGGTGTTACTCTCTAAACCGAAGCGAGTGAATCCAGGATGCAGTCATGCATTCCACTAGAGCGGCGTTGCTGCTGTTTTTGCTGCTCGGTGGCAGCAATCCGGCGTCAGGCCAAACCCCAGCACAACGGGCCTGGGACATTCTTGAGAAAGGGCATGCCAGCCACAGCACGAAGGAACGAATCAGCGCGATTCACGCGCTTAGCGGATTGCTAGGCAATTCGAGGGCTGAAGACCTCGCGGAAAGCTCGATCCAGGACAGGAATGCTGAAGTACGCGCGGCGGCCGCACTCGCCCTGGGACGACTTAAATCGAGTCACTCTATTCCATTGTTGAAACAAGCGCAGCAGGATAAGAACGCTCGAGTTGCTCTTGCTGCCTCGACTGCCTTGCTCTCCCTTGGGGACCCATCTGGGTACGTCGTCTATCGCGATGTCCTCTTGCGGAGGCGCAAGAGTGGCGAAGGAGCTCTTGAGGATGAAAAACGGCTAGTCAAAGATCCCCAGGCACTCTCGCTGATGATGCTCGGAGTGGGCGCGGGATTTGCGCCATATGCCGGCTATGCGTGGGCTGCGTTTCAGGTTTTATCCAAGGATTACGCGGGGCCCGTGCGTGTGCAAGCCGCTCAGAAGCTAGCGACTGACCCGGACAGGGAGACGGAGAAAGCACTCGTGAAAGCCGCAACGGATAAAGCATGGAAAGTGCGCGTTGCTGCGCTTGATGCGTTGGCACAGCATGCTGATCCCCGTTTGATGGACACGCTCGTGGCCCATCTATCCGACAAAAAGCAACCGGTGAGATGCGCTGCAGCCGCAGCCGTTATTCGTGTATCAGGTGCCAAAGAATCAGAGGCCTTGCAATCCGCGACTGCCCACTAGGAACGCGCTGAGCGGACGTTGGAGTCAGCCCGCTCTCGTGGCTCGTTCTGGAATCCTTCAGGACCTCCGGCGCCGCGAAGACCGAAACCGGGTTCCCTGTAGCTCTTCGGAATGTATTCGTCGGGAATCGCAATTCGATTGCCGTCACGCAAGGAGGTGTAATGCGGCGAATTGATTTCGATCGCGGCTTCGTTGAATTGATCTTGAATATTTTGATGGAGCTCGGAATAGATGGTCAGCATGTTCTGCGGGTTACTTGTGAAAGCATTTAGCTCATAAACTACGTAGAAATCCTGCAATTGGGATTGCAATACAAATGGCCGGGGAGAATGCAAAACATTGTGCGTCGAGAGAGCTGCCTCAATGAGGAGTTCGTGAACCTTTTTCCACGGAGAATTGTAGCCGATCGTAATACTTGTGTAGAAGATTACTCCATTCTTTCGAGCCTCGGGACTGTAGTTCATAACGTAGCCACCCAGAACGCTGCCGTTGGGAATGGTTACAACCTCTTTTTTTTGCGTGCAGATCCGCGTCACAAGAAGATTTCTCTCCACAACCTCGCCGATAGTATCCCCGATTCTGACGAAATCACCCACGTTGAACGAACGCATGTAGGTCAAGATCGTGCCTGCAACTCCATGTGAAACGGCTGAAGTTGATCCGAGCGAGAGCAGTACGCCCAGGAAAACGCTGATGCCACGAAATGCTGGGCTGTTAGATCCCGGGAGGTAAGGAAAAATGACCACAGCAGTTGCCGAAAGGATCAGAAGGCGCACAAGCTTAGCTGTCGGCGCTCCCCAATCTGGATAGAAGCCGCCGAGTGTCAGTCTATTCTCCTGAATTTCCCTGAAAAGTAAGTTGTCCAATCGAATGAGGTAGCGCGCGGCCACCACAATCACAATGACGATGACCAAATTGGGTAAGTAGTCCCAGATGGCGCGTCCCAATCCCGATAACTCGGTTAAAGTCCACTGATTCATGCGGATTGACGCGTATCTAGTGCTCGGGAAGGAGTGCAGAACGAAAGCTATGTAGAATTGCAGGACCGCCAAGACTGCAAGAAAGACGACGATCACGCCAGCTCCCAGGATTGGCAGCACGAGGTAGCGTGCGAAGCGGGAACGGGCTGATTTCGGGGAATATTCAGCCTCGCTCTCGCGAACCCAAATCTCCAGCCTCTTCCGTGCCACGCGGCGCAGGCGAAACAAGAGTATGACGGAAAAAACAAAAGCCGCTGTCGCAATTACGGCAGCAGCTATTCCTCGCAATAGAGCGCGCCAGGTGTGTTCCTGGCGATAGGTCATAACTGTTCTGCGAATGATTTCTGCGTCCTCGGCGCCAAGCTGAGCGCGCGAGCGCCCGGCGGCTTTGGCATCGTCCTCCGTAATCCCCATGATTACGTCGCTACCCGCAAGAATTTCCGTCCAGACGCCACGGTCTTCGGCGCGGATCTGCTCAGTATGAATCTCATGATTCTTGGCCAGGTAAAGGATCCTCTCTTGAATTTTCCGACTCCGCTCTCCTGGCGAGAGCCCGCCGATGGAAGTCTGCAAGAAAAGTATAGGTCTTCCGTCGATCTCTACGGGGACGCCATTGGTATCGGGGGATTCGCTTTGTTTTGCTGCTGTTTCCTTGTTGTCGCTCTCGACATTCTGGCTTGCGTTTTGAGCGAAGGAGCTGGTGCACAGGACGCTCGCGATGGCGGAAGTCAAAAGCAGTCGCAAAATTAGCTGCCCCCAGGCAGCACGAATTCTCGTACGCCACCGAAGCTTCGTTGCCGCCAAGAGCATTTCACCCAGAGTGCAAAATGGGAGCGTAAGCTCAGAACTGCTGTAAAGAGAATCTCGAAGCCGTTCAGCGCGCGGGAATGAGCCACTTTTTCGATTGGGCCATTTTATCTGCGGCACGGTAGTTATCCACGCAAAGGCTCCACCCTCAACTTGCATCGATAGGCAAGAATTGGCATCTGACAAAACTGACAGTTCATCTTAAGGATGCCTGAATCCACGATCAGGCCGCTGAGGCAGAATGGTGGGTCTGCTCCTGAATCCTGTCTGCGCATGAGCGCGGCCAATAGTGGCAGCGAATTGGGGAAACGGATAGGTGGGCCGGAAACATACTCAGGAAAATTGAAGTAACCCCGGCTGCCCCAATAGGCGTAACCCGGATGCGGGAATTTGGCTTGTACTTGGCGCAAGAGGTTTTGATAGTGCTGGTGATAACAGCGGCGATGATAGCCACCCTGCTGTTGCTCGGCATGGTCTTTGTCCTTTTTTCGACCGGCGCTCGGCTCGGGTATGTATGGCTGAGTGCAAGCGTGCAGCGGATTGCGGGCCGCAGAAACGAGCAGATGAATCAGGGAGATTCGGAGGCCTTTCACCCAGTGCGGAGGGGATAAGACGTCAAGCGGCGACGTACGGCGGTGCCTGTCGGCCATTGAGTGTCCCCGCAGACAGCTCGGGTGACTGTTTTTGAGGCTGCGAAAACGAGAAAGATCCAGTGTTCGCTCGGTCCTACTGCTAACCATTTAGTTTATAAATGTTGTAATTAATATGGCAACCTGTCTTCACCCAAGCGGAACGGTCGGAAGACGGCTAAGCCGGGAACAAGACAGCCTAAGCTCAGAATTGAGCACCATAGTTCACGCGAGGCTTGGCGGACTTCACGCGCGGACACTGCGTTCCTTCGAGTCAGCAGAGGGTGTATGACCCTTGCGACTGCTCGCAATGTCTGCTGCAGTGGATGCATTGAGGGTGCGAACATGGAGATCTCTCTGGGGAAACGGTATCTCGATGTCGGCTTCTTTTATTGCTTTTGCCACAGCGACAGTCACATCGCTCTGGAGTTGAAACCACGCGTCTTGCCGGTCAGACCAAAAGCGCAACTCGAACTTCAGTGCGCTCTCCCCGAATCCCATGAAAAAAGCCATAGGTGGTCTTTCAAGCAATATTCCCGGATGTGATTGCGCGACTTCCACCAGCAGCTTGATCACGCGTTCGGGGTCGGTCCCATACGCGACTCCTATGGGAATGTCAACGCGTCGCCACTGCGAGGACAGGGTCCAATTGATGACCTGGTTCGAAATCAGATTGCTATTAGGCACAATCACTTCTGCTCCTTGGAAGGTCACCACCGTGCTGGACCGTGCCCCGATCCGACGAACCATGCCTACTAGACCACCTACCTCCACGGTGTCGCCAACGTGGATGGGGCGCTCAAAGAGCAGAATCAAGCCGGAGACAAAATTGTTGACGATATTCTGAAGGCCAAAGCCAAGGCCAACGCCGAGTGCGCCCGTGAGAACGGTAAACTTGTTCAGCTCTGCGCCCGCCGCGGACAAGGTGGCCAACGCAACCAGCAGGAGGAGCACATAGTAGGTAACGGTCGAAATAGCGTATGGCACGCCGCGTTGGAGCGGCAATCTTGGCAGCACAATCTTTCTCAAGATGAGAGTAATTGCGTTCGCGAGAGCGTAGCCAGAAAGAAGAACCAATACGATGCTGAGCGCGCCACCCAGCGTGAAATGCACCTGATCAGATCCGATCGGATGCTTGAGCAAATTAGACAAGACTTTTATCAAACCCTCGTAAACGGTCAGCAGGCGTAGCATGGACCTCAGCCACAAGAGCAAAGCCGCGAGCCCTAAGATGCGGCCACCCCAGCGTTCCGCCAGCGCCGCCCGTTCCCCGAGCAGGGCGCGTGCGGAATTCGTTTGGAGTACTATGCTGAGAATTAGAGTCGAGACGCGGAAGCCATAATATAGAGCTACGGCGAGGAAAGAGCCAACCAAGGCGCTCAGTCCTAGAACTTGAGAAAGAGAAACATATCCGATGACGTTTGCCACGAGAGACATGGCTAACAGCACGAGGTTCGCGCGGACTCCGATCAAGAAAATCCGCGCATGGCCACTGTGACTTATTGGCGAAGCGATCTTGGATGGACGAGCCAACCACGCAAAACTAACCAAGGCGGCAATAATCAATAGTGCGTAGATCTCCCGCCTGAAGAGTGGAGGAAGTTGAATGAGCATATAGGCGCCAGCCAGCGCGTAGAATGCAGCCAGGAAATAAAGAAGGATTCGAAGCCCGGACTCGGCCAGCAGGCCCGGTAGCCGCAGGACGGGAACAAGGTAGAGCATGTAAAAAATAAACGCGATGCCGATGGGCGCTGAAGCAACATATTGCCCTGTTCCCATGAGCAGCGTCACCAAAAGCGCCACTGAAAACGGGCGCTGAATTACTTGCACGGCTTCGGCTGAAACACTGGGCAGCGACGCGACGGAACGTCTGAGTCTGAGAATGCCGAGGAGAGCCAAGATGTAAATCACGACTAGACCGATTGTGGAGAAGATGCTTGAAGTCAGGAACTCCTGAGCGCTTGAATAGGCCCGGTCGAAGGATCTGCGGAAAGGAGGTCTGAAGTTCTGCCCAGCGGTTTGCAAATCCCGGCCTTCCCAAAGTGGACGACTGTCCATCTCGAATAGGTGACCACGCTCGCGGTCCGTAGCTTGACTTAGGCGCAAAAGGATTCCCGAGATTTGCTGGTCTTCCTGGGAGACCTGATTTTGCAACGTGAGCACCATATTGAGCTGCTCCTGCGTTTGCGATTTTGCAGCCTGAATCTTATCCAACTGCTGTTTGATACGCGCGACAATGGCTTCGATTCCCGAAGACTTATGAACTTGGATCCAGGTGGCTGCCCACTCCGGCTGTTGAGCCTCCAGTGTTTGGATTTGCTCCCCAAGTTTCGCCGCGCGCTGCGTCAGCAGCTTCCGTTGTGCGGTATATTCGAGGCTCTTGGAGCGCCAATATCGCTGCTCGTCCCTCAAGTCCAACGATGTAGGCTTGCCTGCCAGGAGATCTCTGGTCTGCAGTGATCGCCGACGAACCTCGTCGGCCTGTTCTTCCGCTTTCTTTTGTAACTCTTGCAGTTCAGATTCGGGAGTAAGCTGGCTGCTAATTTCTTGCAGCAAGTGGTCTAGTTCCTCCGCGCGGTCTGAAATCTGCGCCAGCGCAATCGTTCGGTCCTCCGCCCGAGCTGAAGCAACTGGCGGGGCTGCATTCTGTTGCGAGTTGTTTGACGGTGCTGGTTGTCCAACACTCGATTGGGCACGGATTGTACCAATGAACAGTGCGAGAGATACGATGAGAAGTAGGGCGACCGCGAAGCAAGTGCTTTGTTGTCGGTCAAGAATCTCGCGAAAGACGGCTCTAGCGCTCATGCGATGAGACGACCCCCCTTGGGCAAAACGTGTATACGTTCTTCTTCGTAAATTTAGGCGGGCTGGCACACGCCACTTATGTTGTTCCGTGGGCAGTGTGTCTTACACTGTGAGAAGTGACAGACTCCATGACGCATGCCGCGTAAATCGCGAGTTTGCGACGGCCGGCACAAATTTACCTTTGCGGGAGGCGCTGCAAGTAGATTCCGCAGGAGCACAAAGTACCCGTGAATCCACCCGCGCGAACCAGGATTCCCGTTCCGCCGCAGGCGGCACAGCTCTCATCGCCCTTTCCCTGGCGGGTGGTGGACGCGCGTGCTCGCGAGGCTTCCGATTCTCCGCCAGCACTCGAATAAGCTGAAGGCTTCCAGGCATCGCGCTCCAGAGCTTTCTTGCGTCGGGGTAGAATAGGCGCGTACCAGATGCCGGAGGTTAGGCAGCGTTGGAGAATTTTCTCGAGGGTCTCAACCAATCGGCCCGGTTCGCGAGGACAACTGTCCTCGCACCATAGACGATCCGCCAGCAGTAGCGATTTCTCGGCTTCCGGTACCAGCAGAGTTCGGTCGATTTCGAGCAGCCGCAGAAGGTCCATCGCGATTGCCTTCTTTTCCGCGGGTCAGTCTGTCGAATGAAAACAAAAGTGCTTGTTGTCAAAGATTGTGGTCGAAGAAGTTAGGGAAGGCTGGAGGCCGCCACTTGTGACGGACTGACCAGACTGTGGGAAATGAAGAAGTGCTCATCTTCACCATTGTGGCGGAAAGGACCTCTGGCCACCGACCTCGAGAAAAGCAGTACGAAAATATGCGAACCCCAACGCCCGTTCCCAACTGCTTTGCGTTCCAGGCGCAGCCACCGGGCACGGAGGAGTTTCTTCTGTGCTTCCTCCCTTGTTTTTATGCCGCAGCCCAAATGTTGCTCCAGCTTGCGCAGCCGCAGAGAGGCGCGGCCCGTGCGAACGTCAGCATGCGCGGCCAGGACGACATAGAGCAACTTGGCCCGCGGCGACAGAGAAAGATCTTTCGCGAACGACGCGGCACGCGGCAATAGAATTGGCGATGGGACGACGGCAAGGGGAGCACTCCGCAGGTAGAGCTCCGTTATAGGTCCTCCTAATCCATCTGCAGTAATTCCCCTCCAGCAGAACCTTCCCGCAGTCCGAACTCAATATCTGGCTGTTAGTTTTGACAGTTAACGAACAACGCCGGCTCGGGCGATTGTGAACGCGGCCCGAAAGTAATCCCTCTTGCCAAGAAGACTTAACTGATGACCGCGAGCCGGAAGGTAGCGTAGCGCCACTCAAATAGAGGGTGATGCGAGGACCGTGAAAACAACCGTCCGAGACACCCTACAGGACGTGCTGGAGATAGAGCCAACATAGAGTGCAACTCCGGTAGCAACTCGGCCACGTCTGTCAAGCAAAAGCGTGAGGGAGCGTGGTTAAAGCTGCTCTTGGTGGCAGGGTTAGACGGCGAGATCGATCAGCCAAAGCTAAGTAGAAAAAACAATGAAAAATCCTCTTCCTTTCGGCCTGCCGCTCTTGCTCATTCTATTTTGCGCGCCCCAACCCTCAAGCGCGCAGAAAATTAAAACAGACTGGGTTAAGGGATACAACTTTGCAGGGTTGAAACGCTTCGCGTGGAAACCGAATCACCTGGTTACAATGCGCCATCCGGAAGACAACAAGCTTCTCGATCGAAAAATCATGCGGGCCGTTACTCAGGAATTGGCGGCCAAAGGCATCGTAGAAGATGCCACCAACCCGGACTTTTACATTTTCTATCATGCCGGACCAGGCAACGAAGGCCTTATGGCCGGTGCCACGGCTCCTGCGGGTCTAGAAAGCGTACAACCGGCTGCTCTGGGTGCTCCGGATATGGTTGTCGGCCCCAGTGTCGGGTTTGCTCCAAACGTGTGGTACTCGGTGCAGGGCAAATTCGTCTTTTATATGCTGGATTGCAAATCCAACGCCGTGATCTGGGAGGGTACATCCACGAAACGGTGGCATGATCCGCAGAAAGCCCTCAAGAACGAAGACAAAGAAATCAAAACGATAGTGAGTAAGTCCCTAAAGGATTTTCCTCCTAAGTCTAAGAAATAACACGGATATGCACAGTTGGGGCGTGGAGTGGAGATTTTCAGTGGTGGCGCTAGGAGTCGAGTGCGGCCTTTTCTTTCTTGAGTGTCTGCAATTCACTTGCCGGAACCACGAGCTCAGCAAACCCACACTCCAAACAGACCAAAACGCTCTGGCAAATGTAGAGTGGAGGTACTCTAAGCCCTCTTGGGTTGGGGAAGCTGGCTGTCAGCTCAGCGTCAAGCTTTTGTAGGTTTTCAGACTTGCAAGCCTTACACGGCATCTTGACTCCAAACCGACCCCTGCCCAACGTGGACAATATTCCAGGGGATGCTGTCAGTTCTTGAAGGCAACAGTCTAACACACCAACACTGCTAAATTAATCACCTCTCCTATGCCTTTAATTTGTGCCTGGCCCCAAGCGGCCCCAGCTGATGCATATTTCCTCAAGACTGGCATTCTTTACAGTGACAACGACATTTTATCGAGAATATCTTGAACCTAGGAGATCGGGATCGCCGCACTTCATGATTGTCCTCTTAGAAATGAGTCGTATGTCTTAAGTCGTGTTTAGATGCTTTCTGGGCACGCGGCCGTCGGACGGGCTGATTGAGCAAAGTGAGAATACTTCTCGCAGATGATCACCCGAACTTTCCGGAGATTGAAGAGCGCCTATTAGAGGTGGAATTCGAAGTTATCGGAAAGGTCGGCAACGGCCAAGCACTGTTTGAACAGGCCATGCGGTTGAAGCCAGATGTCATTGTTACTGATATTTCGATGCCGATCCTGAATGGCATTGAAGCTACCATCCGATTAAGAAAATCAGGCTGCAAAGCCCGGATCCTCTTTTTGACTGTGCATTCCGACACCGAGTTCGCCCGTAGCTGTCTCTCCGCTGGTGCTTCTGGATATGTTGCGAAGTCCCGAATGCTAAGGGATCTGTTACCAGCCATTCGTGAGGTTCTAGCTGGCAACATCTTTGTCTCAGGCGGATTGCCGCACGACAACGAAGCGTAGTGCCCGGCTTCTTGGCTGATTCCGTCGCTATGCTCGGTGACCTTATTAGGTTAAAGACGACGATAGAGATAGTTTAGATTCAAACGTCTGATCTCGCACCCACGGCGTACGCGCCCGAGATTAAGTATTCGTGAGGCCGTCGACTATGCTCGCGTTGGAACCTGCTACCGGATGCGCTCATTTGAAGTCTCGATTTCTCGACGGCCTCGCAGCTGACGAGGTCCAGGTAGTTCTGGCAGCCGCTAGGCTGCGGCAGTTCCTTGCGAAATGTGTAGTCGTAAATCAGGGCCATTCTGCCGATCATTTGTTCCTATTGACCAAGGGCCGCGCCCGATTTTTTTTCAACACACGCGAGGGGAAGAAAGTGGCTCTTCTGTGGCTAACTCCGGGAGAAATATTCGGCGGATCTGCACTTTTGTCGACGCCCTCCCATTATCTCGTTAGCACGGAAACGCTAAAGGACAGCTCCATTTTGGTGTGGAACCGTGCCACACTCCGAACTCTCGCTGCGCGCTACCCAAGACTGCTGGAAAATGCGTTACTTATCGCCTCGGATTATCTCGCTTGGTATCTTGCCGACCATGTAGCTCTTATCAGCCAGACAGCTCGTCAAAGACTAGCCCGCGTCTTAGTCTGCCTAGCTGAAACCATTGGAAACAAAAGTTCAGAAGGCTTCGAGTTCGATGCCACGAACGAGGAGTTGGCAGGTGCCGCAAATGTTACCCCGTTTACGGCGTGTCGTCTCCTTAGCGAATGGCAAAAAAATCACGCCGTCGTAAAACGTCGAGGCAAAATCCTCCTCCGCTCTCCCCAGAAACTCCTCGTTCACACACATACAGCTTGACCCAGGCTGCATTTCCGTACTCTCTTTCTGCTATTGTGGCCTTCTCCGATTGTCCTCACGCAAGTTCGAAGTTGCTATTGCGCAACGACTGAGCCACCCCTCAAATGCAAGACTGTCACTTGGCCGCATTTCTAGAAAATAAGAGGGCGACCTTCTGAACGTGACGAACGGGGAGATTGTGGAATTGCTACATTCATTAGTGCGCGTACTCGTTGTGGATGATGTTGAACTTTGGCATACGTTTGTTGAGGGACAGCTCGACAGGGAACCCAATTTGCAAGTCGTCGGCGTCGTGACCGATGGATTAGATGCTGTTCGGAAAGCAGTAGAACTTCGGCCGGATTTGATCTTGTTGGACATTCGTCTTCCCAGGTTGAGCGGCATCGAGGTCGCTCGACAAATTCGCAAGGTTGTCCCTGCAGCGACAATTCTTTTCTTGAGTGGCGAATCAGATCCGGATGTCGTGCGAGACGCCTTTTGCGCTGGCGGACTTGGCTACGTCCTTAAGTTGGATACCGCTCGCGATCTGATGGCAGGAATTGAATCCGTCCTTCTCGGCAGACCATTTGTCAGCAGCAGTCTGCGGGAATTGGGTGATATGACGTAATCCGGTAACGATGGTAGCAAAGCTGGGCACGCTTTAGGTCATGTGCGCTTGATAACGACGGCGGTCAGATCGTCCTGCTGTCTCGTGCCACCAGAAAACTCAAGTGCGGCTTGATATATGGCGGAAATAATTTCTTTGGGTTGCTTTTCTTTTGAAGCACGAATAACTTCCTCCAATCGCTTGGGGCCGAAGAATTCTCCTTGCGAATTTGCCCACTCGAAAAAACCATCCGTGGCCAATACCAGCAAGTCACCCCGAGTTAGCTCGAGAATTTGTGGAGGCTCAGAAACAAGTTTGGCTACAATGCCGAGCGGCAGCCCTTGCGCGTTCAACTCTTCAAAGCAATCTTCCCTCAGTACGTAGAGAAACAGCGGACCGTGTCCTGCTGAAAGCACCTCTACTCGCGAGCACCCCGGGGAGCAAACCGCTGCTACAAACGTCACAAAACGCCCCTCCCCAATGTCACCTACGAGGGCTGCGTTGAGCTGTTCCATGGTGTCTAATAGTCCCTTTCCCACTCTGAAGTTGGCTCTCGCGTAGGCGCGACAGATTGCAGCGAGAAGTGCAGGACCAATCCCGTGTCCCGTAACATCAGCCAAAGCCACGACCACCTTCCCACCTGCTAGAAGCTGCCAGTCATAGTAATCTCCACCAGTCTGATCAGCAGGTTTGTTCCATCCAGCGATCTTGAAACCTTCAATCTGTGGCATATCGAGAGGAAGCAGAGACTGCTGTATTGATCGGGCTATCGCAAGATCGTGCTCCAGGCGATCTACTTGAAATCGCATTTCCGCCTCTCGGAGGGCGGCATCAACCTGCTTGCGGATCTCACCTGCCACTACGCCTGCAGCAAATCCCGCAATAAGGAGAGCAACGGCATAACCGAAGACAGCTTTTTGGGTTGAAAGCAAAGATGTGTCCCCGCTCAGCGTTGGTCGCCAGCCGAGGTAAATCGCTGCAGTGAGATAACTCGCCGCAGCCGCCGCTCCCGAAACTCTACAGAGCACAGGGCTAAGCCGGAGCGTGGATAGGCTGATAAAAACAAAGAACGCGAGGCCCGCGGGATTTGCCAAAGGTCGATACATCGGATCAATGGAGGCACTGGAAAGAAATACGAGCGCAAGAGCGGGCAAGAGAGATTCCAAGACGATGTTGCTCAGCCAGATCCAGTTGTCAAGTTGCAGAACTTTCTGAACCGCGCGATTCACAGCTCGTAGCACGGCGAATTCGTAGGCGACAAAAAAACTCAGAAGTACTAGTGTTTTCAGCCATGAAACAAAATTTTCGTAGCCGCCGCCCAGAATAATGGCCCGAAGGGTTCGTATCAGGAACGCCGCAATAACGCTTCCCAAAACGATGCGAACTCGGAGGTACTCGCTCTTCAGGAGGGCTTGCCGAAAGGCAGTCGATTCGGTACGAGGGTCGGTCATGGTTCGATTTTTGGCGCAGGCGACAAACAAAAGTCTCGTTTACTCTTGGCTGTTTGTGACCTCAGCGGAAACTTCCGGGGAAACCGCAGAAATCGTAGGCATGCACCAACTACGAGGTCAATCAGAACGGGAGACGCTCGGCTATCGAGAGACGGTGCCGAACTCAGCATGGTCACGGTTGTGACCTTAGCCGAATTACGCTTCGTTATGTCACTGTAAGTTTTGCCAGATGATTCCTTCGCTTCAGCCGTCTAAGATCCATCTACTGGGCGCATGGAAACTGAGTATTCCAATAGGCGCCAAAAATGAAAATTTCAGTGTCGCGCAGTTCAATTCTAAGCGCCCTCGCGATTGCGATTCTGTTGGCTGCACTGCCTGGTGCGATAGCGACGATACTGCGGACTGGAAATCCGTACTTACTATCATGTCAATTTTTTGAAGATATGGTGGCACGACTTTCGGGGGCTGGCCGTTTTCGTTTTATATTGCAACCTACAATTGCGATCTCAATAGGCATACGTGACGGCATAAAGGATTCGCGCATTGGTTCCCCCCCCTTTTTGTTAGCGTTGCTGCTTCACAGCGAGAGCAGAAACCATCTCCTACGAAGCGCTCTTACCTCAGTCCGCGACCTGATCGCGGTCGCAATTATTCTGGACGTTGTCTCTCAATTCCTCATTTTCGAGAATGTTCACCCCGGAGCCGCGTTGGTACTTGGCCCGGTGCTGATCGCGGTGCCGTACTCGATAGCCAGGGCGTTGAGTAATCGCATCGGGAGGAGATGGAATCGCTACGCGCCAGTCAGTCGCGCGAGCTGATTTGTGTTCCTGAAGAATTGAACACTCCGTGTTACAAGGCAAAGACCACGCCTAGATTGCCTGCACGACGGCTGCGAGAAGTCGGGTAGCTCATGCAAGTGGTAATTCGATGAGAGAACCGACGGACACCTTGCAAATAGTGCCGCCGAGCCGTTGCCTTTCACCAAAATTGCATCCGACAGAACCTGGACCGAAGACGAATTCTCGGTCCATTTCCTGATCAACTACCGAATTATAATGGGATGCTTCAAACCCTAACGAACTGTCTCCGCGCAAATGTGTCTTTCCGTTCCAGCTTTGGTGCCCGGCCGTGCGTTAACGCCGCTCCATGAGATGGCTCGGCGGAGATTCGCAGCTGAGTCTTCTAATGCGTCGGACGTAAGCGGCAAATCTACGCCGCATTCCTTGGACAAGACCCCGTAGCGCGATCTTGCCGCGATCAACTTCTGCACTTCCTTAGGGGACATTATATGGGGTCCGCCAAGCGCCTCGGCAACGAGCAAAATCTTCGCGAATCGTTCGACAATTTCCAGTCGTTGATAGGCGGTGTCCAGGTTTGGGCCGCAAGTCACCACACCGTGATTCTCGAGCAGGATTGCATCATATTTTGTCGCCAGAGGCTCAAGACCCGCGCAAAGTTCCCGGGTTCCTGGCGTTCCGTAGGGCGCTAGCGGAACTTTACCAAGCGCGATGATCACCTCCGGGAGTACCGCGTCTTCGAGTGCGCGCCCCGCAGCCGCAAACCCCGTCGCTGTCGGGGGATGCGCGTGACAAACGGCTCGTACGTCGGGTCGCAGCCGATAGAAAAGGAGATGCATCAACATTTCAGTGGAAGGTCGCCCGGTGCCGCGGAGAAGCTCGCCGTTTAAGTCGGTAACTAAAAGATTCTCAGGTTCTATATATCCTTTGCATACAAAAGCGGGAGTCACTAGAATCTGGTTTTGATCCAGCCGCACCGATATATTGCCTTCGCACGCAACCACTAATCCGTGCGCGTACATTTTGTGGCCGGTTTTGCAGATTTCGCGCCTGAACTCATCCTCTGGCCCAACTTGTTCAAGTTCGCCAGCGACCCCGAGACTTTCTGCCATTGACCCTAGTCCTTCCTGTGCAAATCGGCTTGCCTGCTAGTCTTTGCAGAACCGGCTAACACAAACGGCTTCCTTCGGCGCTTCTGCCTTACCTAAGACGGGGCAGGCTCAGCCACCTGCCCCGTCCCCTTGCACTCGCCAATTAGGATAATGCGAGTTCTCACCTCCGCTAACTGGCGAATCGTGAAGCGATTTTTCGAATTGTTGTCGCCGTCAACGACAGACCACAGAAAAGTACTCCCATCACTCCGATAAGAGGCAGCTCGCTAGCTGTTGTTGGAAGCTTTTTGGGTGCTGGCTCATCGGTCGCTGGGGACTTAGTGTCCGTTGCCTCTGCAACTTCAACCGGTGGAGTCGGCTGGGCCGTGACAATTAGAATCGGCACACCAGGTGTTGGTGCCGCCGGCGTCGGAGGCGCAGTTCCGCTGAGCTTAACCTCGTGTTCGATTACAGTTTCGGGAACCTCAGTTATTCTTTGAGCAGAGACCGTCATCCCTTTCTTGAGTGCAAAGGCGTCCGTTTCTACCCCATCAACAGTGAACTTTTGGCCTTTTGGGATCGTGAACTTTTGGTTTTGGCCGTTCTCCAGCGTCAGGATGAGATGGTTGGGGGGCGAAACGTGCCACACCTTGCCGGTGACTGTTTCGACCGTCGTAACTACTTTAGGTCTGGTTATCCGCACTGTCTGCTTCTCGAGCTTCATGCCAACTCTTGCGTCGGTAATGTGGACTGGCTTCCCGTCTACCATGAACGTAACGGTCGCCGGTATGTTGTCGAACTCTCGAAGCGATCCGCTTTCCATTCTGACAACAATAGTGTTGCCATTGACGTAGACAATTTCGCCGCGCTCGACGGTGACCTCCCTGGTTGCCTCTCCGTGCTTTTCTGTCTTGGTGGTTTGCACTTGCGCAACAGAGGGGAGTGAGAACGCGCTAAAGAGAGCGCCTCCGCCCAAGATGCCGAGCAATGCAGTACTTGAGAGCCTAATTAAGATCATCTTTTCTTCTCCTTATTTTTGGTATCGTTGCTTGCAGAAATGCTGTCTGCGCCTGCGACTAAATCGGACCCGTCCGCACTCTCGAGCAATGCTGTTACGATGTACCTCTTGGGGGCGTGGCCAACAAAGTAAAAAGGAAAGCATGTCACGAGCGTCAATGTCCGCACCTCTGTCGGATTCAAGACCGAGACATTCTCAGGAGTAACGATTCGAATCTGGGTCACGCTGTATCGATCTGACTCTCGCGGCTGTACGAGCTCCAGTACATCCCCCGGATCTAATTTCTGCAAACCCCGGAAGAACCCATCGCGGTGTCCTGCGATCCCCAGGTTGCCCGGCGCACCAACCTGGGCGGTCCCTAATATCCTTCCTACGCCGCGATTTAGCGTTAAGTCATCCGTATCGTTAAACACCGGAACCTCTAGGCTGATCTTCGGAATGCGAAGAATTGCCAAGGGAGCGTCGGCCTTCTTGGCAAGGCTGTCCTCGTAGGCCGAGATCCGTTTGGCAGACCACAAGCGAAAATCAACTGGCACTTCCAAGAGGGGATCCAGCGACGTAAAAGCCCTATTGGACAGAGCAGGTGGGTTTTCGGCTTCAAATTCCTCGATAGCTTCTCTGGAACCGATGGTCCTATGAAGTTGGGCGGCGATCCAGAATGTCAAGAGCGTCAAGCCCAAGACTAGAAGCACCCGTTCGATTCTTCGCGTCCTCACTGTGTCGCCTGCGATTCCTTAACCACTCGCCAACTCTTTCGCCATCATCTAAAACTCTCGCCAAACAGCAACAAATGGCAGCCATAGGCGACTCACCCATAGCTTCGCCCCAACCAGGACGGAATACGCATTAATTGGAGCTAGGAAGCAATGGATCATTGCCAATAAGAGCCCTCCTAAGAGGACGATAGCCTTGACCCCAATATCCGTCTGCTTCATCTCGGCTACCTAGTCATGAGTCAACCGTCAGGGTGCAGGGGCTAGGCTGCGCCACTCCGCGTTTTCCGTTTCCAGAATATGGAGAGCCTCGCCTAGCGCAAACTGTCAAAAGTTACAGCCTGCCGACGGTCATTGCGAAAGGTCCATCTGGTAGTTTTGCCAGTGTTAGGAGTCGGCCTGGCCAGCTATAAAAAATAAAAAAGTGAGCGAACAGGAAGAGGACGCGAAATGCAAACATTCGTGCAAAGCCTGCGGAGCCAACTGACAGCGGTAGTGTGCTCGATGCTTCTAATTCCTGGGGGGCCTCAAATCGCGGCGCAGGACCCAGTCGCACAGCAAAGTGGCGTGCCCGATGAGCAAGCCGCAAAGATTCCGAATGATCAACTTGATTCTCTGGTTGCACCTATTGCCCTTTACCCGGACCCACTCTTGGCTCAAGTCCTCGCTGCATCCACCTATCCTTTGGAAATCATTCAGCTGCAGCAGTGGCTCGCGCAACACAAGGAGCTGAAAGATAAGGCTCTTGCCGACGCGGTGATAAAACAACCGTGGGACCCGAGCATCCAGTCGATGGCGGCACTCCCTGATGTTGTCAAGCGGCTTGCCGATGACATTCAGTGGACGACAGACCTTGGAAATGCCGTACTGGCACAGCAATCCGACGTCATGGACGCTGTGCAGCGGATGCGCGCGAAAGCGCAGGAAAAGGGAAACCTGAAGTCCAATGAAGAAATGAAAGTCGAAACCAAAGTAATCGAAAACAAGAGCGTGGTCGTGATCGAGCAAGCCAAGCCCGACGTTGTCTACGTTCCCAGCTACGACCCTGTAGTCGTTTACGGCGCGCCCCCGTATCCTTACCCACCAATTTCCTACCCTCCTCCAGGCTACTACGCTGCGGGCATGGCGATTTCGTTTGGCGTAGGGATGGCTATTGGAGCGGCCTGGGGCGGGGGGTGGTGCTGCAATAGTGGGTGGGGTGGAAACAATAATATCAACATAAATAACAACAATACTTTTGTAAACAACTCAAATAGACAGAACATTAACAATTCCGGCAATCGGACCGGAAATCGCACCGGGAGCGGCAACAATTGGCAGCACAACGCCCAACACCGTGGTGGCACACCGTACTCGAACAAGGCAACGGCCAACAAGTACGGCGGTACCGCCCGTGGCGATTCCGCGTCGAGCCGGCAAGCAAATGCACGGCAGAATCAAGGTCAACTAGGTGGGGGGCAGCAGGCTGGCAGCATGGACCGCGGTGGCAGGCAGCAATCCGGTGCCAGTAACCGCGCGGGGGGGAGTGCGAGCGGTGCAAACCGAGCTGGCGGCGGAGGAGATCGTGTGGGAAACCGAAGCGTGTCTCCCAACGCCAGCGCTAGTTCCAAGGGCGGAGGCGGTGCATTTGGCGGCGCTTCGAGCGGGAGGAGCGGCAGCGCCACGCGAGCGAGCAGTTCGCGCGGTGCCTCGAGCATGGGTGGTTCCCGCGGTGGCTCGCGTGGCGGGGGACGGCGGAGGTAATCGATGATGGTCAAGGAAAATCAAATGAAGTCAGAAGCGAGGGTAGCCTTCGAAACGATTGTTCCCGGATTCTTCTTGCTGATCGCCTTGCTCTGCACCGTGGCAGCATCCTCAAGAACTGCGCAACAAACTGGTGGGAGCGCATCAAAGCCGCCAAGGCCATCTCAAGAAGCGTTCGCTACACCGAAGCAAGCTTCTGAAGCCTTGATCCAAGCGACGGCGACCTATGATCTGCCGGCTCTTAAGGAGATTCTTGGTCCGGAAGGCGAGTCACTCGTCGCCTCTGAAGACCCAGTCCGGGACAAGAACGTTGCAGCCGCGTTTGCCGCAAAAGCCCAGGAAAAAAATCAAATCACCATCGATCCCAGGAATTCCAACCGCGCCATCCTCTCCGTTGGTAACGAGGACTGGCCACTTCCGATTCCCCTGGTCAGGAAGGGGGGAAAGTGGTCGTTCGACACCAAAGCGGGTCGCCAGGAAATCCTCTTTCGACGCATTGGCGCAAATGAACTGGATGCCATCCAGATTTGCCGCGGGTACGTCGAGGCGCAAACCGCATATTCCTTGGAAAAGCATGACAACGCCGAGGTAAATCAGTACGCGCAGCGAATCGTCAGTACGCCTGGGAAGCACGACGGTCTTGCATGGCAAAACTCCGATGGAACTTGGGGAGGCCCCGTTGGAGAGGGAATCGCAAAGGCTCTGGAGCAGGGTTATACAAATCGAAGCCAGCCATACCATGGTTACTATTTCAAGATTCTGAAGGGTCAGGGCTCGTCCGCACCTCTAGGGAAGATGGATTTCATAGTTGAAGGAGCGATGATCGGTGGGTTCGCACTCGTCGCTGCGCCTGCAGAATATCGTGTTACGGGAGTGAAAACGTTTCTCGTCAGCTATGAAGGAATTGTTTACGAAAGAGATCTGGGACCGGACACGCTCACAATCTTTAAAAAGATGGAGCTGTATGATCCGGATAAAACTTGGAAGCGCACTGACGACAACTGGTGATCCTTGGGAGTACCCGCCTTTGCGCTAGTGGACAGGCGTTGGTGCATCCGGTGCGGGCCGCACCAAAACGTCAACTGAAGCGGACCGAGTAGGTCACAATTTGCTGGGTTCGAATCTAAATTCGGGAAGTTTCCTAAAAGGAGAACGCTGTTATGAATAGAATAGTTGTATTGGCACTTTGTTTTTTCGTGCTTGGAGCGACGACAGCGGTTGCCCAGGACGTGCGATATGATTTCGATAAAGAAAAAGACTTTTCTAAATACCACACCTATAAGTGGGTGCCCATCAAGGGAGCCGATCAGCCAGATGAATTGACGGCGAAGCAGGTAACCGCCGCTATTGACGCAGAACTCGCCGCAAAAGGGTTCACGAAAACAGATTCGGACACTGCAGACCTGTACATAGGCTTCCAGACTGCCATTGGCTCCGAGAAACAGTTCACTTCATATAGCACTGATTGGGGCTATGGTGGCGGGTGGGGACGCGGATGGTACGGCGGTGGAATGGGATCGTCCACCACATACGGCTCGACTTCCACGGTCTATGTCGGACAACTAGACGTGAGTATCTATGATCCCGGCCAGAAACAGCTCGTTTGGCGGGGAGTTGCGACGAAGACCTTGGATCCGAAGGCCAAGCCTGAAAAAAAGCAGAAGAACATTACCAAGGCAATTCAAAAACTTCTGAAGAATTTTCCGCCACAAGTGAAGAAATAACCAGGGAATCAGGTCCGTAAGGTTCATGAACTCGTAGCCGTTCAAAACGTAGTCTCGTGAGTTGCCTCTGTGCGGACGATGCGCGTCTAGGCTCTAAGTAATTTGTTGGTCCCAAACAGATCTCGGATGCTCCTAACCGTTGCGGACTCGCTGGAACAACGGCATTTGAGCTGGCCCTATCGGTTCGCTCTTCTTGATAGGAATTCGTAGCGGAATGTGCAAAACGTATTTTCTGGTGAAGTCAAACCTGGAGATGGTGAGACTGACGTGCTTTGGCCGACCATTCTCCGTTGTAACCCTTTAGCTGTTTCTCGTATGCATTTCCCGTTCTGTGCTACGCGCTCGATGACCGGTAGACATAACTGGATGGGATTCGTCGAATACAGCCTTCTGCGCCGCAGCCAGGCTCCAACAAATGCACTGGGACCAAGTTTTCAGTCTCATGTCTAAGCTGTTCCGCGCCCTGGTTGACGCAGTCCAAATGCCGGATGTTTTGCAACTTTTTCGCTAAATCAGCCACGAAATTGATCGTCTCGCAGCGTTTTGTTAACCGGAGTTCGGCACTTCCATAGATGCCATTTAACTGATGATCGGCCACGTTTCGCCACGTTTGAACTTGGCAGGGCCGCACTCAGGCGCATTAACAGAATTCCCGCTTGGCCCCGCTCGAAACAATATGGCTGCATCGATCGAGAACAGGTACGGCTCTTGCCGGCCAAGGCCTCCTGCCGTTAGGTATCCAGCTACTCTTGCGCCATGCTGGAGATATGGGTAGTCCGGTCATCCTGTAACGTGATCGTCCCAAACTAGGCTAGAATTGCGAGAAAAACGGCGGGCTCTCTTGGGGGGATCACCACGTCCCGATGCGGAGCGCAAGTCCCGACGTGAAACGCACTCCCTCCGACGCATGGATCTGATCCACATTAGGAAGCCAAGAATGAGTGTATTCTAGATTTCCGATGCGCCAGGCCAAGGCACGATTAACGACAAGGTCAACGCCCCCTCCCACGGCCACTGCGAATCCGTTCTCCTGATGCTCCACGGACCAATCGCTGCGCTTCGGATAGTGTGGGAGCGTCCCACTACCATCGTTCCAAGCATCTATCAATTCTTTTCTTTTCGCCAGATCATCGATTTCGTGCGTGATTCGCCTCCCACCGGCCAGTACTTGAACATAGGGCGAGATCCGCTTGGACGCGCGCGGGGTCCAACGGGTCCCCGTGGAATACATCTCGGAGTCTCCGCTTTCATCCTTCGGCATGTTGATGACGAGGCAGCCGGTGAATTCCCCCACGATTTGCCAAGACGGATTTATCCTGAATGCACCTGTTCCGCCGCCACCAATACAGCTACCGCCGCCCAGAAAGCTCTCATATTGTGTGGAGACCATCAGCTCAATAGTGGCTTCCAGAGGAAGCTTCAGCTTCACGTCGTCGGACTTGTTTTTCACAAAAACGAAGGGTTTCGCGCCCCCGTTTCGATATTCTTCCAATAGTTGCTTCCGTAGAACGTAATTTCCCCTGAATAGCCCAAGGCGCGTTCTTCGATACCATGGCGCCTTGAATTCCATCATATTTGCAAATGTGCGGCTTGGATTCAGAAAGCTGCGGGCGAGTATCAGAACGACGCGATTGGATGTTCGGTTTTCCAGCGCTGTTATTACATATCGGTCGGCAATATCTTCACCCATCATTTCGCAGATTCCCATCGTAGGCGTATTCGCAAAGTCGGCGAAACCTGGGCCCTCGTGGAGTTGCACGTTCCCCAGCGACGCTTCACTTGCTGGCCCCATCTTCCATTGGGTGCTCATCACCGCAGAGAATGAGAGCGCGCGCAGGCGGCTGATCCAATAATCGCGCCCCGAGCCCCACACTACATCGCGATATCGCGGATCGTTATTCTGCTGAATGAATCCGAAAATCGAGCCTTCAAAGGTGTGTGCGACATAGTTTGTGATAAAGGGATCACCATCACCCCATCCGCGAAGCTCGGAAACAGATGCCATCCAATCGTTGAACCATGGCCCGTTTAGAGTGTCACGCGTCCCTGGTTCGGTGGCAAAACGGAATGCGTGCATAACGCCTGTATAGAGCCAAGCTTCGCGCAACGCCGCGTGCCATTGAAATTTGCTGTTTTCTTCCTTCTGAGTTTGTATCGGAGAATCGCTAGGCATTCGGGGTTGGTCGCGATGGGAAAAACTGTCTGTGCTAATCGCGCCGCTGCCGATGACCGCGGCCGTGCTTTGACCTGTCGCACCGTAACCAAGACCAAGCGTCAGGAGAATGCTCAAGACGCATTTGCATAGTGCCTTCGTCCAATGCATTTTCGATTCGGAATCTTTGCCAATAAGCGCAGTTTGTGTCTTCAAGTTCGTCCAGAACGGCGTGAATAGATTGAAGTGTCGAGGGCGCTCATCGTCGATCGCCAGCTCCCGAATTGATAATGGATTTTGTTTCGCAGACCGGCCACTGGCAGAAGTGCTAGCTTCGCCGCTTACAAACTTCGAAACTTGAAGGATCAAAGAACCTGGGCCATTCAACGAAGAACCAGACTCGAACGGTAGTCTGACGAGCCTTCACTCGAACTTTCGGATTCACTCTGGCAAGTGCAATCGAGCCTGCTCCGTTGGACAACGAGCCTGCTCTGTCAGGAGGCCCGAATGCGGCTATAGTTTAATCGACGTAACCTCGATGGAGTTCCCTCAGAAGGGCAAAGGCTGCCAGGCAGTGCAGCGGCGCCCGGCCTCTTCTATCGCGAGCACATTCGTTTTCGCGATTTCCACTTCAGAACCAGCTTCCGGTTTCATCAACAGGGTTTCGGGGCGATCCTTCAACAGTGTCCCTCGCAAGCTTAACTTGATCCGCCCCAGGGTCACTTGAACCAGCACGACTTGTCCAACCCAAGGCTCAAACGCATTCTTCATTTCTCCCCCTCAAGTGCTTGTTTCTAAGGACAGGAAGCATCATCCACAGCGAGGGGCATGGACACTGTTAAGAATGACAGTTTGTGGGGAGCCGAATCCTCAAATAATCTTGAGGCATGCCGTCGAATCAGACGAGGCGAAGCGAGGAGTGTAAACTTTTATTCGTGTGAGTACCAAACAGATGCTGGTGCCTAGACCACGAAAAGTGAGTCGCAAAAGTCTTGTAAGGACGCCGTAATGACTACTCATGACTGTCATTCAATTTTTAGTTTTCTTACGTTGGCAGCTTGCGGCCCCTTCGGACCTGAGACGATCTCAAATTCCACGCATTCTTCTTCAGCTAAGCTCAGATATCCCTCTCCAAGAATTGCCGAGTAATGAACAAAAACGTCCGGACCATCTTCTCGACCGATGAAACCAAATCCCTTCGCATTATTGAACCACTTCACCTTGCCAATCACTTTCTTCTCCTGTTGATAAAAGGCAGATTCTGCCAGAGTCCGACAGTATCGAAAACACGGTGAGCCCTTTCGAACTATGGCCGCACGCAGTAAACGACCAGAGGCTGATGCCTTTTCGAATGAAGCTACGACTGAATACTAGTAGCGCGACATGGCGAAGTCGTTGCTCTGGAGCAAGGACCGTCAGTAACACTTCGTGGATATTCGCGGGTTTCGCACTAGGCCATGATTAAAAAACGCTTCCGTTTAAGTAGAGAAATAGCAGATAGCAAGTTGACTCGGAGCTATGCGACCAACCTATGATCCCGGATCTTGCAACACGGCAGATAAATAGAAAAAACGAATGGCCTGCTGGGGAATCATTCGCAGCCCGGGGACACGAAGCGAAGACCGTCTCTTGCGAATTTGATCGCGGGAATCAGATCACTAGCCAAACGACTTTTCAACACGTAGCAACTAGCGCCCGATTCCATAGCGGCACGACAGATCTCAGCATCTCTGTGCGCAGTGAGAAAAACAATTTTGCTGGATGTGCTAACCTCCAGAACACGTTTGGCGGCTTGGATTCCGTTGAGGACGGGCATGGTAATATCGAGTACTAGGACATTCGGCTGCAGTTTGGCCGCGGCCTCCACGACAGATTGTCCGTCAGTCACCGTGCCAATCAGTTCGCAGCCGTTGCCAGATAAAAACTCAATTAGATGCTCAAGCACTGCGTTATTGTCGTCGGCTAGTAATACCCTGATTTTGGTCAAGCGCGCACACCGTCCTCATAAGAAGTTACAACACGCTTAATTCCAAAAAGTTCTTGTCACAAAGGAGTGGGCTAGGCTAGTACTCCACCCGCCTTAGGGACTTCGGGGTTGGTCCGGTAAGTATAATCCGCAGAATCAAAAAAGATGTCAATTCGAGTCTTCTTCGCCAGCTCTTAACCCCGATGAACTCTCTCCAGGCCCTCAATTAATCCGGCAGGAGGTGCTTGACTAACAGAACTTCGTTTCCCTTCTCACTGTAAATGAGCTCGTCCACGAGGTGCCTTGCTATCAAGAGCCCGTAGCCGCCCGGGCGGAGTCCTTGTGCTTCCCGGAAAAGGGCGTGTCGAATCGGATCATATGCGGGATTGTTGATCGCTGCGTGGTGAAGTTCTCCTAACGAGAAACCCTGGCCTGGATCCTTGATCCTGCACAAGACCAGCTTCTTGGTGCGCACGTAGCCAACTTCGACGTACTGGCTGGGGTCGAAATTTCCTCCGTGCTCGATGGCATTGAGCAACATCTCACGAAAGGCAACTGCGACGTCCTCCTTTTCGTGGTCTTGGAGATCCGACAGCTCGTTAATGAATTGCACTAGTCTGTCTGCCGTTTTCTGATCACAACGGGCTATGACGCTGATCCATTCAGGTGTCGCCGAGACCAGCTCGAGGCCATCATCCCAACTGACTCCAAGCGAGGCGATGCGCACCATTTCGGCGAGGGAGGCAGGGGAAAACGGCTTGGAAAAGTAGCTGAAGGCGCCTTCTCGAATTGCCGTGATCACGTCGCGCGGGGTGCTTTGATCTGTCAAGATGATGAATCGAACAAGTGGGTGAATACGGCGGATTTTGCGAAGCAAATCGACATCTTCTTTGCCGGTGGACTTTGCCCCGGTGATTATTAGATCAAAATGTACTGTCTGCGTAAGATCCAAGATGGCTTGGTTGTCCGCGGCATGCACAATTTCCCATTCATCAGACTTGAGAACATTTCGCAGCACTTCGTCCACGTCCAGGGTGGCATCGATGACAAGCGCACGCCTTACGGGATCTGTTGAATGCTTTGCAGGTACGGCGGGCTTCATATTTTGTGGCCCTAGAAGCTCTCATTTAGAAAGTCAAACACCTGTCCGAAAACATACGGCGGAACAAAGGACGAGTGAACTGTCACAATTGCCGGTAGCTCTTAATCCTTTGCGACTGGCATTGGGTTTGCCCGCCTTGCAAAAGTGAAAATCACCCGTGTCTCCCTCAAAACCATCCAGACACCAGGGATCAGGGAAAGGCACCGATTCTATTTCTGAGATCCGCACTCAATGCTTTTGGATACGCTCTAGTCTTCCGCAGCCTCTCAGCCTGTTAGTTTTGCCAGTTCAACTTCACTTGTCGCCGGCCTAACGTAGCTGAAGAGCGATCGAATCACGATTTATAACTGTATGTTTGGGAGACTCCGGCGAAAACGTAATTACCGTAGCTGCACCAAAAAGAATGGAATCTGACTTAGAAGTGATAGCGGCGAATCTCAAAGTGAAGTGTCGAAGTTCCCCTACGGTCGCAAAAGGATTTGAGTAGGGCTCGATCTTGTATCGACTGCCACGCGAGTGAGGGAGAACGATCATGACTGTTGCAGCAAAAGCATCCGAGGTTCGAGTGGATCAGTTCTTTACCGGTGCAGAAGCCCGATTCGACCGCTGGCGTTCGCTGCTTCAAGCGGCACGCGCCTGGGAAGGAGCATCAGGCCAACAACGTCCCGAAGAAGAGAGATACCAGGAAATTGTATCCACTTCGCTTGCGGAACTTCGTCAGTGGGAAGATTTCTTTGCGTATCCTGGTCATGAGCTGCTGAGAACTCTCGATGAGCGCATCGGCTCGGGTGATGCCACGGGAACCGCCCGCCTAGTGCAGTCTCTCAGCACAGCGCTTCTGACACATTCCTACCGCACCAACATGGCGGATTGGGAAGGCGAAGATCAGTCCCCGATTAATTTCTCAGAGCGTGTGGCAGGGGCCAGCGAGGAAGGTACGCCACATCGTCCCTATTTCGAAGTGCTGGTCGTGAGTCGGGCACGTCCGGCAGCATGGTCGGAGCTGGCGCAAGAACTACGCAAATTGCGCAGGCCGCAGGACAAGTTCATTTACGAGCCGGTATTTGTCGCCAGTTTTGAGGATGCCGTGCTCGGAACGATCCTGAACGGCAACCTCGAAGCGGTAATGATTTACGAAGGTATTTCCTTTGCTTCGTCGCACCACAGTCCAGTTCTGCGTGAGTTTCTGACCTCGCATCTTGCCGAGACCGGCATAAACCCGAATTCAGGGCAGTATGCCCTAGCACTTGCTCAGGCATTGAAGCGCCTGCGTCCCGAGCTTGACGTCTACTATCTGAGCGATCGAGAGGTGGAGAAGGTAGCTGGCGACATCAGCGCCGATTGCATCCGGCGCGTCTTCTACCAAGTCGAGGAGCCGCTGGAATTACATCTCAGCATCCTCGACGGCATCGCAGATCGCTACGACACCCCCTATTTCGACAACCTCCAAAAGTACGCCCAGCGTCCCATCGGAACATTTCACGCACTCCCAGTTGCGCGAGGCAAATCCATTTTCAAATCGAATTGGATTCGCGATATGGGCAGGTTTTATGGAATCAACCTGTTCCTTGCGGAGTCCTCGGCGACCACTGGTGGTCTCGACAGTCTCCTGGAGCCAACGGGGAACATCAAGCTCGCCCAAGAAAAGGCTGCGCGTGCCTTCGGTGCCGACCGCGCGTTCTTCGTCACGAACGGCACATCCACTTCGAACAAAATGGTCGAGCAGGCCTTGCTGGCGCCGGGAGACATCATGCTTGTCGATCGAAATTGCCACAAGTCGCATCATTACGGCGCGGTGATAGCCGGAGCTCTTCCTTTGTATGTTGAGGCATATCCCCTCACCCAATACTCAATGTATGGAGCGGTGCCCTTGCGTACGATCAAAAAAGCTCTTCTCGACTTGAAGGCCGAAGGGAAGCTTGATCGCGCACGCCTCTTGGTGCTGACCAACTGCACGTTTGACGGGCACATCTATAACGTCGAGCGGGTAATGGAGGAGTGCCTTGCCATCAAGCCCGATCTGATTTTTCTCTGGGATGAGGCCTGGTTCGGTTTCGCGAGGTGGAGCCCGTTCTACCGCAGGCGCACCGCAATGGGAGCCGCGGCCATACTTGAGCGCAAGTTCAAGGACCCAGCTTATCGTGCGGCCTATAACGAACAGGAAAAAAAGCTGGGGGCCGATCTTGATCCCGGCGACAAATCGCTTCTCGAAACTCGTTTGCTGGCAAATCCAGACAAAGTGCGCTTGCGCGTCTACCAGACACACTCCACGCACAAATCAATGTCCTGCCTGCGGCAGGGGTCTATGGTCCTCGTTAAAGACCCGGATTATCACCAGGTCGAAGAACAGTTTCATGAGGCAATTTTCACGCATGCATCAACCTCACCCAACTTGCAAATTATCGCTTCGATTGACGTCGCTCGGCGCCAGATGGAGTTGGAGGGATATGAAATGGTGAACCGCGCCATCCAATTGGCTTTGGATGTGCGTCGCGAAGTGAACTCTCATCCTCTAATTTCCAAGTACTTCCGCGTCCTTGGCGCGGACGAAATGATTCCAGGCGAATTTAGGAATTCAGGATTTGTGGACTACCTCGTGCCTGGAACCAACTGGGCTAAGGCAGTTAACGCACTCAGAAACGACGAATTCGCGCTGGACGTGACCCGACTGACCTTGGTTTGCGGTTCGGCTGGCTTCGACGGCACACAGTTCAAAAATATGCTAGCTGCCGACTACGACATTCAACTTAACAAGACGTCCCGGAATAGCGTGCTCCTGCAGACTAACATTAACAACACGCGCAGCGACATCGCCCAGCTCATTAAAGTGCTGGTTGAGATCTCGCAGGGGATCGAAAAAAGGCTTTCGGAAGGTGGGACTGCCGCGCAACAGGCGTTTGCATCCCGCGTGAAATCCCTAATGACGGACGTACCCGATCTTCCGAACTTCACCGGCTTCTTTAGCCGCTTTCGTGAAGATGCATCGAGCGCAAGCAGCGAAGGAGACATGCGTGCTGCGTTTTTTTCCGCTTATCGAGAACAGCAGTGCGAGCATTTGAAGCTATTCAGCTCGGAGATCGACAAACGCCTCAAGGAAGGGCCCGAGTTGGTATCGGCAAACTTTGTGATTCCGTACCCACCGGGCTTCCCCATCATGGTTCCCGGCCAGATCATCAATGAGGAAACAATTGAGTTTATGCGCAAACTAGACGTAAAGGAAATCCACGGCTACAGCGCGTCACTCGGACTGAAGCTGTTGAATCCAGCGTTTCTGCAGCCGGCAAAGACGCCGAGTGGGGGTGTTGTTCACGCGGCAAAGAGTGTGAAACAGAAGTCAGCGGCAGCAGACTAGCGCGTTGCACTTAGCAAGGAATCGGCTCGTCAAGAGAGGAACGATCCTCTCAACGCGCAGTTAGCCGCCGGCAAGTTATCACGACCCGGTCCTCCATGTAGGACCCGGGTGAAACAAGGAGCAAGGCGATGTTCATATTCGCATGGTTTGCTGCGACTCTTCGGCAATACCCAGAGATTGCAATTTTCCTTACGCTTGCCCTCGGGTACTACTTCGGCAAGTTCACCTTCAAAGGCATCGGTTTGGGGTCGGTCACTGCCACTTTGCTGGCCGGCGTTCTTATTGGGCAGATCGGGATCACCATCTCAGCGCCTTTGAAGGCCACGGTCTTCCTCATGTTTCTCTTTGCAGTCGGCTATGCGGTTGGGCCGCAGTTCGTCCGTGGCGTCGCCAAAGATGGCCTGCCGCAAGCAATCTTTGCGGCAGTCCTGTGCGTGTTCTGCTTATTGGCCCCCATCGCGATTGTTAAGATTGCAGGCTACAACCTCGGCTACGCGGCAGGATTGTACTCGGGGTCGCAAACCATCTCTGCCGCCATGGGATTGTCAACCGACGCGATTAACCGGTTAGGCCTGGCCGCCGACGAGGCCAAAAGGCTACTCGACTCGATGCCGATTGCCTACGCAGTGACCTACATGTTCGGCACCGTGGGTTCAGCAATCGTAATTGCACTGCTTGGTCCGGCGCTCCTCCGCATAAATCTCCCGGCGGCGTGCAAAGACTACGAGGAGAAGCAAGGTGGCACCAAGGATCTCGGCGGCCCGGGCACA
Source organism: Candidatus Solibacter sp. (assembly GCA_035499815.1). Lineage (GTDB taxonomy): Bacteria > Acidobacteriota > Terriglobia > Acidiferrales > UBA7541 > Acidiferrum. The sequence goes on from DATJXZ010000074.1 coordinate 54,020, forward strand.
GCCTGGCGTCGTTGGGAAGTGCGCGCGTTCCGGATACAGCCTGGCGCCAGAGTCATTGGTCTCCGCGCCATCGAGGCCGAGGCGTTGCTTCCACAAGTACGCATTTTTGTCCAGCGCATACGTCGTAACGGGGTCATCGAGGAGGCGACAGAGGACACAGTACTGCGCGAAGGCGATGTGGTGGCGGTGGCGGGTCCTCGCGAGGCGCTCGTAAGTATTATAGGCGAGCGCGCGAAGATGGTGGCGGCCGCGGGTTCTCGCGATGTACTGGCCCATCCCGCGGGCGGAGCCGCAGTCGAGATAGAGGTTGACGATCCAGAACTGCTCAGCGTTCCCGTGGAGGGCGTCGACGTTTACGTGACCAGCAAGGAGGTGGATGGCAAGACTCTCTCTGAACTCGCACGGTTGCCCACCGCCCGCGGCGTCTTCCTGCGAAAGATCACAAGGGGCGCGGTTGCCACTTCGATTCCTATCCTGCCAAATACAAAAGTTTTTAGAGGCGACATCCTTACCGTGGTAGGCCGTACCCAAGACACTAGTGCCGCGATCAAAATGCTTGGCGTCCCGGATCGCGCCACCGATGTCGCTGACGTTGCTTTCATCGGGGCCGGAATCACGGTGGGTGCGTTGATCGGCGCGCTAGTCTGGAAAGTAGCCGGTGTCCCGCTGACGCTCTCAACCGCTGGAGGGGCGTTGATCTCGGGACTCATTTGCGGATGGGTGCGCTCTGTCCATCCCAAGTTCGGACGCATCCCGACATCAACGGTCTGGTTCATGAATTCAGTCGGTCTGAACATCTTCATCGCCATAGTCGGCATCTCGGCCGGCCCGGGGTTCGTCAATGGCCTACGGACGCAAGGCATTGGTTTATTCATATGGGGAGCCCTTGCGACGACTGTGCCCCTGATTATTGGCATGTTTGTCGGGAAATACATCTTCCGTTTCCACGACGCCCTGCTGTTTGGCATCCTCTCTGGGGCACGTACAACGACTGCTTCGCTCGGCTTGGTTTGTGACCGAGCCCAAAGCCAGATCCCCGCTCTCGGTTATACCGTCACTTACGCCGTTGGCAACACTCTACTGACGATCTGGGGCATGGTCGTCATCATGCTTCTCTCTTGACATCTCTTGAAAGGTGAAAATCATGGACCTATTGAAACTCCGTAAATTCGAGACGTTGGGCCCGTTCGAGATAAAAGATGAACTGATCAAACTAGCGAAGAAAACCTCGCGCACGACACAGTCGGCATTCCTCAATGCTGGCCGCGGCAATCCAAATTGGATCGCCACGACTCCGCGCGAAGGCTTCTTCCTGCTCGGTCAGTTTGCAATCACTGAGAGCAAGCGGGTGATGGAACATCCTGCGGGCGTCGGTGGAATGCCGCAGGCTCAAGGCATCGCGAGCCGTTTCGAAGCGTGGCTTGCTAAGCATGCTGACATGCCCGGTGCCCCCTTTCTCACGACGATGGTGCCGTTTGCGATAAAGACATTCGGGTTCGAGCCGGACTCGTTCGTCCACGAACTCGTAGACTCCATCATCGGTGACAATTACCCGGTCCCCGATCGCATGCTGGTCCACAACGAGCGCATCGTGCACGAGTACCTGACGTGGGCGATGTGCGGAAAGCCGCAACCGGCCGGCAAGTTCGACCTATACGCGGTCGAAGGCGGCACGGCTGCGATGTGCTACATCTTCAAATCGCTAAAGGCCAATCGGCTGCTGAGGCCAGGAGACACGATCGCGCTGGGAACGCCGATCTTTACGCCCTACCTCGAGCTGCCTCATCTCGAAGACTACGGGCTGAATTTTGTAACCATCCAGGCCCCGCAGGAGAACCGCTTTCAGTTCACGGACACAGAGCTCAAGAAGTTGGAGGATCCCCACGTCAAGGCGTTCTTCCTCGTCAATCCAGGAAATCCAACGGGTGTCGCAATCAGCAGAGAAGTGATCCGCAAGATTGCAAATTTGGTGAAGAGCAAGCGTCCGGACCTTATGCTCTTGACCGATGACGTCTATGGAACGTTCGTTCATGATTTTCGATCTTTGCTCGGAGAACTACCGCACAACACCATCGGCGTCTACTCGTACTCCAAGTATGTTGGCTGCACGGGATGGCGGCTCGGCGTTATCGCCGTGCACGAAGACAACATTTTCGACAATATGATCGCCAAGCTCCCGGATGCCGATTTGAAAGCACTCGACAAAAGATATGGCACTCTCGTCCTCGAGCCGCGCAAGATCAAATTCATCGACCGCATTGTGGCTGACAGCCGGGACGTGGCCCTAAATCACACGGCCGGTCTCGCGCTGCCCCAGCAGGTCATGATGAGCTTGTTTTCCCTTGCTGAAATGATGGATGGTGCCAAGCTTTACCAGGCGGCATGCATGGAGATTGTGCACCGGCGCGCCATGGCGATGATTGAAAGCCTCGGCATCGAAGTTTCCCCGAACACGCTGTATAACGCCTATTACGGCTTAATCGACTTCGAGTTCTTTGCAGGCAAAAACATCGGACAGGACGCCGTCGATTACCTCAAGAAGAACGTCCACCCGCTCGACCTTGCCTTTCGCCTGGCCGAGGATCACGGGATCGTCCTTCTGAACGGCGGCGGCTTCGAAGCGCCAGACTGGTCGCTGCGCGTGTCCCTGGCCAATCTGTCCGACGAAGCATATGAGGAAATCGGGCGCGGTGTTCGAGCGATCGCGCGCGGCTACCGCGACGCCTTCGAGGCTTCAAAGCATGCCGAAAAATCCAAGAATGCGGCTGCACGATAGGATTCTTCCAAAGTCCGAGCAGCAAGCACTGGGATCTACGAAGTAGCCAGGAGCTGACGGTTACCGCTTGGCGGTTTCCCGCCCCGCTGGAACCCGCGGCGTGACTGTCAATTGTCATGAGTCGTTGATCGTGACTCATACCGCCAGGCCCCCCGGAGAGGCCGCCAGAAAAGGGAACGCCATATGGAATGGCTAGGGAAACTCTTTACAAAGTATCCGGAAATGGCAGTTTATCTGGCTATTGGCATTGGCTACTTGATCGGGCGGCTGAAGTTTCGTGGCGTTGGGCTTGGCGCGGTGACGGGCTCCTTGTTGGGAGGGATTTTTATTGGTAATTTCTTTCACGTCTCCGTTTCCGACCAAGCCAAAGCGCTTGTATTTCTTCTATTCCTTTTCGGAATTGGGTACTCGGTGGGGCCTAGTTTTTTTCGGAATCTCAGAGGAGATGGCTGGCGCTGGGCTGTGCTCGGCACATTTGTTCCAGTCATTGGCCTATTAGTGGCGTATGCGGTCGCTCATTTCTTAAAACTCGACCCAGGCTATTCGGCTGGGTTGCTTTCTGGATCATTGACGGAGTCCCCCGCAATCGGCACTGCAAGCGAAGCAATTCGTTCCCTTTCGATCACCGACGAACAGAAGCAGGTATGGATCGGACACATAGCCGTCGCCGACGCCATTTGTTACATCTTCGGCACCTTGGGTGTGATCTGGTGTTGCAGCAGCCTTGGACCGAAGCTCCTACGCTTTGATTTGCGCGCTGAGTCGAAAAAAGTCGAAGCGAAACTGGGAATCCAGCGCTCGAAGCTTGGCGTAACTTCCGCATGGCAACCCATTGGCTTTCGCGCTTACACAATTCCTCAGGGTGGACCCGCTGTCGGCAAAACTGTCAAGCAAGCCGAACAGTCGGCGCCCGGCGTCCGCTTCTTTGTCGAGCGTATTCGACGTAAAGGAGACATTTTTTCACCGGTCGGCACCACGGTGCTCGAGGCCGACGATACGGTCGCCGTGCTCGGGCGAACTGAGCTCCTGATCAAAGTACTTGGTCCGTCCGCGAGAGAGGTTGCTGACCCCGAGCTACTCGAAATTCCAGTCGCATCCTTCGATTTATATGTCACCAGTCCGGCAATTGCAGGCAAGACCCTGCAGCAAATAATTGATGCTGTCCCGGAGGCTCGTGGCGTCTTACTTCGTAGCATTACCCGCGGTGGCCATTCGATTCCCATCGGAACCAACACAGTCGTAGAACGTGGCGACACACTCCGTGTATCCGGTTCTGAACCCTCAGTCGAAAAACTTGCCCCCATAGCTGGCCGCGTGATTTACCCAACGGCAGAGAGCGATCTTGCGGTGCTCGGAATATCTATATTCATTGGAGTCTTGGTTGGGGCCGTCCTCACAATACCCATGGGCCACCTAAGAATTGCGTTGGGTACTAGTGTTGGCACGCTCCTCGCTGGCGTGCTCGTTGGCTGGACCCGGTCTGTCCGTCCCTGGTTCGGGATAATCCCGGATGCTGCGATTCTTTTCATGCGGTCGATTGGTCTGGCAGCGTTTGTTGCGATGATTGGGCTAAAGGCGGGTCCGATCTTTCTGCACGCGGTGAGGGAATACGGGTACATCCTCTTCCTTGGTGGCATTGTGGTGACCCTCATGCCACTAATCACAGGACTTTTCTTCGGCCGCTACATTCTTAAACTCAACCCGGCACTCTTGCTGGGGGGAATCGCCGGCGCACAGACGATGATAGCTGGCGTCGCTGCCGTCCAAGAGAAATCAGACAGCCCCATAGCTACCTTAGGTTATTCCTACACGGCAGCCTTCGGTCATATCTTTCTCACGACCTGGGGAACCATTATCGTCTCTCTTATGACTTAGACCAGGGTGATAGCATGATGGTTCTGCGTAAACGCAAGTTTCTTTGACGAAGTGGTCGGAAAGATACATCGTGGCCAAAAGATGCAACTGAAACGATTCCTTCCAGCGCTAACATCCTTGTTCCTTATGTGCATCTCTGCTCTCGTGCTTGTGCACGCTGGGCAGCAAAATCGGACGTTCACCGTTGCAGGTCATTCTGGGGAGATTCCAGTAGCCGAGATAGGCGGACGTTTCTATGTTGAGATCGACGCGTTGGCCCGGCTCTCAAACGGGTCGCTGAGTTATGGGGCCGGTCAGATTATTTTAATATTGCCTTCTTCCAACGCAAACATGCCAAACACTTCCACATCAGCATTTACAAAGGAGTTTCTCAAAGCGGGAATCGAGCAGATGTCCGATATTAGGGAGTGGCGGAGCACTTTGGTCAGCGCAGTCCAGCGCGGATTTCCCATAACAAGCGATTGGATGGCGAGTTTTAGCAACCGGGCCCAACACAACCTCAGATTGGCTTCGCTGGCCGCATCATCAGAATCAGACAAAAATGCGTTCCAACTGCTTACAAACGAATTCAACAACATGAAGCAATTGAGCGACAGATTTGTTGAGGCAAACAAATCAAGGACTTATACTCGTACCGATGCGCTTGATAATGATCCACTAGACCGGCTAATCGTGAATTGCGGGCACTCACTTGCGGCAATGGCCGCGAACGGTCAGTTTGTCGACGACGGCTCGTGCCATTGAGTTGTATGAACACCCAGCTGCGAGTCAGCATGGCCGGCGATCCCTCAACACCAATGGACAGACATAGGACCGTACTAACGCTGGCGCCGTAAGGCTGGAAGCGACGTTTATTAGCCGCACAACGAAGGACTTGGAAGGAGCGCTGAGCAGTATAGGTGACCTTCGCAAAGCGTGGCCAGCTGGTCTTTGGGCTCTTGGCCCTCACGGAATCGCCTAGATGCGGCGACGCGGAGGCCCACACTCCAAGCCGGGAGCCAAGACGATCGTCAGAATTAAGCCTAGCACCCAAGGGCAATTGAGGATGGTTTCTGTTTGGCTGATCGTTTTTCGAAAGCAAAAATTGGAGGAGCTTCATTTTTGAGCGGTCCTAGTTTGGTCTCCCTAGCCATGAATACTGCCACGCTACAGATAGATTCTGAAAGTTGCCGCCGTATTTGATGTAGGCGCCATTGTTGTAGCTCAATTTCATGGATTGATGCCTAGACATCGGAATCGAAGCGGTCAATCCCACACGGGAATTCCGCTGCAGAGTCCCGGGGCCTTCCACGCCGTTAAGGCTTGTGGCCCCTCCGACCCAAAAGTTTGCATCGAGTGAAACCCACAGGCGAGGCTTAAAGTCGTAGCTGAGGTGTCCCTCAAAGGATCCTATCGGTTTCTCCGACTGTGTATTAGTGCCAGGTGAATACTGATTGTGCGAAAAGAACTCGGGATTCGTGGTGTAAAACCACGCCCCTCCGTACCCATCCAGAAGCCAATGGCCCCAACGTCGTGAGTAACCGAGCTCAGGTTTGAAGGCCCAGCGGTTGTTTCCGAGATTAATGAGTTTCGTCGGGTCGTACTGGCCCGTCAGTGGAATGACTCTCAGGCTAACGCCCAGAATGCTCTTTTGCGTCCAGTCGATGAATTCTCGGACGTTCATCGCTCGGCCGCCTTTGATGTTTGCCGAGAATCGAACCGATACGGGCATTAAACCGGAGCGGTACGCGAGAGTCTCGGCGTCCACTACAGTCCCACGAAAATTACCAACACAGTATGGCAGCGAAACGAGCACATTGGCACTTCGTCCAAAGAAATTTAGCGAGTGCGAGTAATTGAAGACCGAGACGTTAGCCCTCGCTGTTGCACCTGTGATCGGAACCGTTCCGTCAAAAGTTATGTTTCCGTCGAAGAAGGAATAGGTCAAGGTAACGGCGTTCGAATGAACGGGAGTGATGAGATACGCCCTCGGAGCAAGATCCTGCGAGCGGCAGGCGGAGCCGAATGTGCCGCACCCCAAAAGGAGCACGGCCTTGCATGAGAGCGCGGCTAAAAACTTCATTCTCAACAAAATAAAACCATGAGCGGAGGTCAACATCTGCAAGTTTTGACAGTTCCAGTTACTGTCGCCTTGGAAGAACATGCCGCCTTCTGATAGTTGGCTCCCAGCTGCGGTTGAACCGCCTAAGGAAGCGAATCTCCCAACTTCGAAGGCTGGCTACGTTCCGAATTGGAGCCTGTTCTACATGCGACTCACTTTTAATGAAATCCACGGAGACACCGTCCGCGACGAAGATCTGATGAGTTCAGAAGTCAACGAGCGCGACGGGGAGAAACGGACTTCTCAGGCAATGTTCCTAGACTTGCCCACGTTGGGTAATCGCGTCTTCAGACTGGAGACTCTCTATGAAAATTAGCGATACGAGCCAAATGCGCCAGTCGTCATGAAATGAAGAGAGGCACAACTATGAGCCAGACTGCAGAAAAAGAACGTCTTGAAGCGGCTAACGAAAAAAAGGCTCCATGGAAGAAATGGGGGCCTTATCTGAGTGAACGCCAGTGGGGCACCGTCCGCGAGGACTACAGCGAAGGCGGCGACGCCTGGAATTTTTTCACCCATGATCACGCCCGTTCGCGCGCCTACCGCTGGGGCGAGGACGGCATCGCCGGAATTTCCGATGACAAACAGCGGCTGTGCTTCGCGCTGGCCTTATGGAACGGCAAGGATCCGATCCTAAAGGAGCGGCTCTTCGGATTGACGAATAGCGAGGGCAATCACGGTGAAGACGTTAAGGAATATTACTTCTACTTGGATAGCACGCCGACGCATTCCTACATGAAGTATCTTTACAAATATCCACAGGCGGCCTATCCCTATGCAGATCTAGTGGAAACGAACCGGCGTCGTTCTAAAAATGACATGGAGTACGAACTGGTCGACACCGGAGTTTTCAAGGATGACCGCTATTTCGACGTATTCGTGGAGTATGCCAAGGACGGTCCAGAAGACATCCTGGTGAAGATCACCGCTGCCAATCGGGGACCGGATGTGTCAGAACTGCATGTGTTGCCGACGCTGTGGTTCCGCAACGACTGGTCCAAGTGGATCGCCCCGTCCAACAGGGCTGCTGAGAAACCAATCCTAAAGCAGGTCGAGACCGCGGCAGGCACGAGCGCGGTGGCGGCAACGCATCCACTATTGGGCAACCACATCCTCTCTTTCGAAGGCGATGTGCCGCTGCTTTTCACCGAGAACGAAACAAACCACGAGCGACTTTTCCACGGGCAAAGAAACGAGAGCCGCTACGTCAAGGACGGCATCAACGATTGCGTTCTGCAGGGCGACAATGGCGCGGTAAACCCCACCAAGCAAGGCACCAAAGTCGCGGCGCACTACCGGGTCAATGTAGAAGCCGGTCAAACCAAAGTCATTCGTTTGCGGCTCTCCAAGGCTTCTCCAGACCAGAAGCGAGAGATCTTCGGAAAGCAATTTGATGACGTTTTCGCTATCCGGCTGAGAGAAGCCGATGAGTTTTATCGGTCGGTCACGCCGCCAGCGGCGGGAGAAGACACTGCCAGGGTGATGCGCCAGGCTCTCGCCGGCATGCTATGGAGCAAGCAGTTTTTCTTCTTCGACGGTGACAACTGGTTGGACGAGCACAAGTCCAACCCGCTCCACCATGGCTATCGAAATTCTCGGAACTCGGAGTGGTTCCACATGCTGAATCAGGACATCATTTCCATGCCCGACAAGTGGGAATATCCCTGGTACGCGGCCTGGGACCTAGCCTTCCATACGCTTCCGCTCTCTATCGTGGACCTTGAATTCGCTAAGCAGCAGATGGAAATGATGCTTCGCGCCGCTTACCTGCACCCCAACGGCCAGATGCCCGCCTATGAGTGGAACTTCAGCGACGTGAACCCACCGGTTCACGCATTTGCCACTCTCTTTCTGCACCGCACCGAGCAGGCACTAAGCGGCGAGACGGACTTGGATTTTCTCAAGCTGACGTTCAATAAACTGCTGTTGAACTTCACGTGGTGGGTAAACCGCAAGGATCGCTTCGGCAAGAACGTGTTCGAGGGAGGCTTCCTTGGGCTCGACAACATCGGAGTCTTTGATCGCAGCGCCCCTCTGCCTACCGGGGGCCACTTGGAGCAGGCGGACGGCACGGCCTGGATGTCCCTCTTTAGCCAGAACATGCTGGAACTTGCGCTCGAGATCACCGCGCACGACCCGACCTACGAACCGATGATCATGAAATTCGCCGAGCACTTCTACTACATCGGGGCTGCCATGAACCGGCCTGGCCACGATAGCATGTGGGACGAGGAGGACGGGTTCTACTACGACCTTCTGCGGCTCCCTGACGGGAGCTCGCAGAGGCTCAAGGTGCGCTCGATGGTGGGACTCTTGCCTCTATGCGCTACTACCGTCACCGAAAAGTGGATGCGGGAACTCATCCCGCGGACGATGGCAAACGTGCAGGAGCGCTTGCGTCGGATTCCAGAACTTCAGGAAACCATCCACCCCACAGGGGTTGGACATTTTGGAGCAGGCGACCGCGGGATTATGGCACTGGTCAACCCGGAACGGCTACGCCGGATCCTGACCAAGATGCTCGACGAAAATGAATTCCTGAGCCCCTACGGCATCCGCTCGCTCTCAAAGTTTCATGCGCAGCACCCGTTTGTCTTACACGTGAGCGGCCAGGAGTACCGCGTGGACTACTTGCCAGCCGAGTCGAACACTGGCATGTTCGGAGGAAACTCGAATTGGCGGGGACCGGTGTGGATGCCTGTGAATGCGCTTATCATCCGGGCGCTTCTGAACTTCTATCTGTACTATGGGGACAACTTTAAAATCGAATGTCCGACTGGGTCCGGCAAGCTCATGAACCTCTTCGAGGTGAGCAAAGAGATCTCTGACCGGCTGACCCGGATCTTCGTACGCGACCACCATGGTCGTCGACCCGTCTACGGCGGTACGGAGAAATTCCAAAGCGACCCTTTCTGGCGTGACAATATCTACTTCTTTGAATACTTCAACGGAGACAATGGCGCCGGCTTGGGCGCCAGCCACCAAACCGGCTGGACCGGGCTCGTGGCCAAGCTCATCCAGCTTTACGGATGCATCGATCCCAAGCGAGCCCTCGACATGGGCAAGGAGACCGCCTTCTCCGAGACAGCCGCAAAAGCTATGTCCGCAGGCAAGCATTAGCATCGAGGCCTTCGAAAAGCCAGTGTCACGAGCCTCAGCTAAACCGTAAGAATTCAATACCTTTGGCCGACCGTGTTTTCCGGTCCAGTCGGTCTGCTACACAAATTAGGGGATTTAATATTTCTCCGGGATAAAGTGTCTCCCCTTTAGCGGAGCTTGGTCGTCGTAGTTGCCTTTGCTTTTGCGTTTGGGCAGCTTCACTTTTTCCCGCGGGGTCTTGCCGTAAGGAATCATGGTCAAGAGATGAGAGATGCAGTTGAGTCGGGCTCGCTTTTTGTCATCCGACCGCACGATATACCACGGCGCATGCTTCGTATCCGTGGCTTCGAGCATCTTATCTCGCGCATCTGAATATTCGTACCAGCGACGGAACGATTCCAGGTCCATTGGACTGAGCTTCCATTGGCGGAGTGGATCCTTGATACGAGCCTCAAATCGCCTTTGCTGCTCTTTCATCCCGACTTCCATCCAGTATTTAATAAGGATGATTCCTCCGTCCACGATATATTTCTCCACCACGGGACAGAGTTCCAAGAACTTGAGATGCTGTTCAGAGGTGCAAAATCCCATCACGTACTCGACTCCGGCACGGTTGTACCAACTCCTGTCAAAGATCACGATCTCTCCGGCCGCTGGGAAATGTTGCATGTAGCGCTGAAGATACATCTGGCTCTTTTCACGATCGGAAGGAGCGGGTAACGCGACGAGACGGAACACCCGTGGACTGACCCGTTCCGTAATCGCGCGAATGGTGCCGCCTTTGCCGGCGGCGTCACGACCTTCAAACACTACGATGACGCGCAGTCCCTTATACTTCACCCAATCCTGAAGCCTGCATAGTTCGGCTTGCAACCGGCTCAGTTCCTTAAGGTACTGCTTGCGCTTCAATCGGCCATCACCGGGTTCTTTATCACCCATCGAAACCTCTCCTTTATTTGCGACACTTATTTGGCTGTTGTCGTCTTTTCCAACTCAGTTAAATCTTGATGGTTGCTCTTCGAAGGCGTCGCAATTGACAAAGGCTTGCGAAAGCACTTCACTCACAAAGGACGCTGAGTTGGCATAGCAAAGGGGGCCACCGAATAAACAAATGAACAAGCGTGGAGCGGCCATATTTTCGGATTTCATCGAGCAACTGGCGAAGCCCTTCGCTCCTGTCAGCGGTCCGCGTCTACCTTCACGAAGCTGTACTTCGCGCTGAACTGAATGCGGGGTGCGTTTGACTTTAGGCCGTTTTGCTCCATCGCCCAACCGTAGAGATATTCAGCCCCAAGATTCAGTGACCCATACGGATTCCAGATCAAGTTCGCGCCCGTATAGGTCCCATGGTTGTAGGTAGCGGCGGCGGCCAAGTTCGCATTGTTTACGGCGGCGTATGAGTAGATCGCGCTAGACCGCAATGTCTTCCTCCAGTAATGTTGATATGCGGCCTCAACCCCCACTGCGGGAGTCGCTTCCAAATGGGGGGTTACGCCTGATTCAGGTTCTGCATCAATTCCCAATCCCGAGGTGTCTTGTATATACCGCGAAACACCGTGTCCTCCAGCGACCGCAAATATTACATTATCCTTCCCGAACGTCTTCACACCCGTGGAAACGTTCAATCCCCACCCAAAAACCGAATCCGTCCTCCCGTCTGGCAAGAAGGCTGCGATGGAACGGAATAGTCCCGAGACTTGGAAGTGCCCCCGCTCAAACTCCTTCCGGAGGCGAACTGTTCCGTCTGGACTTGGAGCATTTGGCTGGGCCGAGAATTGCGGCGTCTTAAAGATGATGTCAGAGCTTGGCTTTTCTATCGAAACGTAAAACGTTGTACTGGAACCTAACGCAATGCCGTAACGAAGCTGTGGATTTCTGATGGATACCATGCCGTTGGGCCCTTGGAAGTCGAGGGTGTCTGGGAATCCGTCAGGATCCATGAAGTTAGAGAATGTCTGTCCGAGCAAGACGTTTTTTACTTGCGCGTAAGCGTGGCGCAGGCGCGGCGTGGTCGCGTTGGTTCCAAACAAATCGCCTTCCAGGTAGAAACGCACCTCACCCACCTTGGTGCTGGGAACTCTGAAATCGAGGCTTAGGCGTGTGGGACGGATGGAGACAGTTGCATTGTTCACTCCCACAACCGTGGGGATGGGAATAGAGGAAGGTATAAAAGAGTCCGTGCTTCCCGCCGGTTTCAGATCGTAGATGAAATCAGTCTTGAAGTAGCCGCCAATCTTAAGGAGCGTCTGCGTCCCTGGCAGACGAAAGAATCCGTTATACTTCGGGTCGAGTGGAACGTTATCGAAACGAGCAGCCGCCAAAGTGTCCTCGGAAAATTGCGTGTACGTCGCCGTCTCTTTTCCCACATGCTGCGAGGGTGCAGCCTGAGGAAGCGGCTGAGTCGTTTGAATGGTACCCTCCTGGGTGACGGACGGTGTTGTAGAAGTCGGTGCGGCCTCGGCAACCTTGCCGCTTTCCAATTCGCCAAGTCGCGTTTGCAGTTTGTTCATCTGCTCGCGCAGCTCATCGAGCTGCTTAAGCAACTCTTGCACGGTTTGACCTGAAGAATCCGACTGAGCCGTGGCAACCCTCGGGAGGAATGCACCAGTAAATAAGGCTATTATTAGCCAAAAAATTCTGTGGCTCTTCATTGCAGTCCACCTTTCGCGGGGCACATGGCTCACCTCCGAGCTCTTAATCCGATTTGAGTAGCAAGGTCACAACGTTCGAATGGAAGCGACCCAGCCAAGACTGCGATGGGGTTTCGAGCCGCCTCTGATTGGGCAGGTTGCTACTGGGGGCGGATGCCGCCAACTGTTACTTATTACAGGACGAAAACGTCAGCGCGCGCGGAGTCCACTTTGGTTTCCATTGCGGGTTGAAGGCAGTCCCTGCTCGCAGAAACCGATTTGATCAAACCAAGAAATCGTGCTCGTTCAGCGGGAATTGGCTAGCATCCAGATCAGTGTCGTGCTCCGTCGGGAGATTGGAAACATATCTGTTGAATTTGCCGAGGGAAGGCGCTATACGTAACGGTGGCATTGAGCATTTGCTTTGCTTGAATGTGTCTCTAAAATCCTGATTCGGTTGAAAGGGACTCGGTGGATTCGGTATATGAGTATGGCGGTGCACGCCCCTCGCTCAGTCACGTAGAGCAGAACCAGAGTGTCTCCCCAGCTTGAGTCCCGACCTGCAAGTTCGCGTCTTGTTGGTAGAAGATTTCGCACCATATCGGCAATTCGTTCGATTAACCCTGGCTGATCGACCGAACATACAGGTTGTTGGCGAAGCGTCTGACGGATCTGAAGCGATTCAGAACGCTTTGGTACTTCAACCAGATTTGATCCTTCTGGACATCGGCCTTCCAACTCTGAACGGGATGATAGTTGCTCGACAAATTCGCAAACTTACCCCATCCGTCAAAATTATCTTCTTGACGCTGGAATCCTCCGCCGACGTTGTGCAAGAGGCTCTTGACCTGGGCGCACAGGGGTACGTTTTGAAACAAAATGCCCCTAGCGAGCTACTAAGCGCTATAGAAGCAGTACTTTTGGGAAAGACTTTTGTTAGCGACCATCTAGGCAGTAAAATAAATTGCGAATTCGCTTAGAAAGCGTTTGGGCTACGGGAGGCGCTATCGCCAGCACTTTGCCCCAAATTGGAGGGTTCGTCTGTTGACGCTCCACTTGCAACCGACGCCAATTCGGTCCTGGGGACGATAAACCTACCGAAGCCACAATCCAGGCAGATCAACACCTCCGGAAATAACCAGACACCTGGCTTTTCCAGATGTTTGAGCCCTCGGTAGTGGACCAGCATTTCGGCAGTCAATTCGGCCAGTTTGTCTGAGCCGCATGAGAGGCAGAGCATAACGCACCACACAGGCTGAGGAGACCAAATAGCCTGCACGGAGCAGGCATATCCGCGGATGAGGTCATTTGTCTGTTCAAAATTGCACACAACCACAAAATGATTCTTGTCTGGTCGTCGGAGACGAAGGACAACAATTGCGGTTGCGATGGTCGACTCTGTGCTAATCGTGGAGAACAACACTCAGCAACGAATTGTGTACCTGTAGTCTGTCATTATAGTCAATGTAGCCGAGTTTCCTGAATTTGTTCATGAAGAAATTTACGCGTGAGCGGGTTGTCCCAATCATTTCCGCCAAAGTCTCCTGGCTTATGTCAGGGATTACTTCCTCGGGCTTGACCTCTTTGCCAAAGCTGGCAAGCACCAAAAGGGCTCGTGCTAGCCGCTTTTCGCTTGAGTTGAATAATTGATCGACCAAATCCGCTTGCGTACGGTTATGACGTTTCACAATATACGCGACAAACAGATCTGAGAACTCATGTTCCTCATGGAGCGTTCGTATCAGCTCGCGCTTTTCTATCTCCAGGAGAGAGCAGTCGGAAGTCGCAATTGCGGTTGCCGTGCGGACTGGTTGGTCGGAGGCGATGCATCCTTCGCCTAAGAAGTCCCCCGGGCCGAGCAGCGAGATCGCCGCTTGCTTGCCCTGTTTCGATACTACGCTCAGTCTTATCCGCCCATGCTGCACGTAAAACACAGAGTCGGCTGGCTCTCCTTGCGAATAGATGGCGTGTTTTGCGCGATATCCGCGAACAGTCCTGCCAATCCCACTGCTCGCCAAGAATTCCTGAGGGTCAAAAGTCTTAATCGTTCCGGAATCACGATGTTGTCGCTTCGGCAACTTGGGGCGAGATAGCATACAAACCTCCCAAGAATCAATTTTTGCTTATTTTCACACAAGTGCGCTCAGAATTTCCAACGTAAATCCATAAGTCCTCTGAGTGCCCAAATCGGACATCTCCAACACCCCGGTTTACGGAGCGGTTGGACTATTTTCCAGTAGCCCGTTATTCGAACAGGAAATCGCATTTTGCTGACTACGGTGGTATGAGGAACCCTTCAGAACGACTGCGTCGAGCAAACGGTTTTCTGGCAGCACTTGAATTTGGTATGGAGAATAATTCCTGGCGGCTTGGGGACCCGGGTAGATTCAGAAACTCCAACGAACCTCAAAAACCAGCGTCGGGTCCGACCAGCCGGGATTGAAGATATAGGTCGTGAATTCTACTTTCTTGCGGGAAAAACCGACCAGTAGCCCACGCTGAATATCAAACTTCGTGTGGTACGCTCTGGTACGCTGCGCCACCAGGCCCACGCGAAACCAGTCCACTAGCGCGTACGTAAGTTGGGGCCAACTATAGAAAAAGCTGCCATTCTTATTCTTAGTGTCAAAAACATACTCGCCCGAGCTGGAGAGCTCCATGCGTTTATAGCTCATTGAGACTTGATATCCAGGCGCGACACCAGTTGTGTCGCCGAAGACACCTCCTATCATGGGGGTCGCTTCGAGCACCAGCTTGTGACCGACGCCAAAGTTGTAGCCAAACCATACTGAACTGGTCTGCTGATTCTCGTAGTTGTAGCGTGCTTCGAGGTGCAGCCACTCTCGATCTACCGAAGCCGTAGGAGACACATAGAACTCTGCGTGCGGCACAACATACCCGGCCGCAGTGAGTGAGAACGACCAGGGGTTGGGCGTCGAAGATCCCGAACTGTCTGGATCTCTGTGTGGCGCGACTTGGGCCGAGGCAAGCCCGGGCGTCAGCGTGGCCAGGAGGAGCTCCGCAAGAAAATGTTTGATTCTCATCCTCCCAAACCTATGGCGATCCCGACCAGGGCGCACCCAAGGATGATCATTGCTACTCCCGTCTTCCATGGACTCCGTCCCGCATGACGCCCGAAGGCAAAACCTGTGATGAATAGCATCAGGATAGCGATGCCGTTCGAGACTCGGAGTGCGAGCTTGGCAGCGCTCACAAGCAGAAAAGGAATGACCACTGGGGAGGTAGATAAAAAAACAAGCAAAAAGACCCCAGCACCCGCAAGCCAATCACTCCTTTTCAATTGCGGGTGGGCTGGAATTTTCGACAATTGCTTCAATCTCTGATGCAGCAGTCCGAATTCGGTAGGTGTCAAGCTCGAAGCAAGTAACGGGGGCAAAGCTGCGGCGATAACAGCCTCAGCTTCGCTCGGATCAGTTGCCTTGCGCAGCGATTGAAGTGCCAGTATGCCCCGTCCTTGCTCACTGAAACGGGCCAAAAGATAGAAGACTGCGTCGATGGCGCCCCAGGCGAAATTGCAACCTACTGCGGCGAGCAGCATATCGTGAACGAGCTTGCGGTCAGCTTCGGCAATACTGAATGAACATGTAAGGGTGAGGACCATGATCAACCCAAACAGAATTTCAGAAATTCGCTCCATTGGATCAAGCAACGGTTTGCGTGAGTTGATCAGAGAATCGAGCATGGCTCAATTCTTCACGACATCTTCCGCATCTGCTTGGCGTTTAGTTTGAGGTTCCTGAAGGCGATTATTGCTTCGTCAACTGAAGCGAATACCCGCTCTAAGCCAATCACTTCAAGAACGCCGAAATCGGCGAAGAAGCCCCTGAGGTTAGGGGAAAGCGAAGCGAATATGAGTGCTACTTGTTCCTTGCCTATCCGGTCAGCCAACTCCGTCAGCATTCTCGCCGCGACGTAGTCAACCTCGCCGATACAATCAAATCGCAAGATGAACCATTGGAGCCTAGACGGGGCGGTCCTAATGATCGAAAGTACCTCGTTCATGAAGAGTTCTGCATTGGTGTACGACAGTGGAACCTTGACTCTGCAGATCATTAAGCTTGGCAGAGCGACCACGGTGTCCATGTATGTCGGCCAAGAATCTTCTTCTTTTGAAGCTAATATGAGACCGTCCGTTCTCTTCGAATTGTTAACAGAGCTATGCATATCTAGCGCGTCTGTCTTCGCCTCTTCGCGCAAACCCTTGCAGGTGTCACTGAGACACAGGCGACGAAGCGGGGCTCGTTTTCCTGGCTGCGAACTCAACTCGCAACCATTGCTGCCACCCCCGCTCGCCGTTCAATACCCTCAATTTGCTCTTGCAAACCCTCGGCTCGTAACATGTCGCGCACCTCGCCATGAACCTCCGCCAGCTTAAGATTGACTCCGCGCGCCGCCAACTCCTGATGGAGATCGCGCAGCATGCGCCCACCTGCAAGGTCGATATTCGCCGAAGTGGAGAGGTCAAGAATCACCAGTTTCAGATCTGAATGGGCTTTCGCTTGGCCCAGGATTTCTGCCTTTACGCTTTGCACGTTGAAGTAAAACAACCCGGACTCGATGCGGAAGACCAGCACGCTTGGAACGAACTCGAGATCCGCGTATCGCGTGGCATCCACAAAACGGTCGCTCCCCAGCTCGCGCCCCAATCGCAACACGCGGGGACGAGAAGCGCGCCGAAGCAGAAGCAGTATGCTGAGCACTGCGGCTAACAACACACCTTTCAGAATTCCAAAGATCAATACCCCCATCGTAGCCACCAAGGCTACTCGAAACTCGAGCTTGCTCGTCCGCCGTATTTGGATCAGTTCTTTCGGATGGATCAATCCCCAAGCTGCGACGAATACCATCGCTGCCAAAACCGGATCGGGCAGATTTTTCATGAACCGTGTCAGAAACAGCAAGACCGCGCCGATGCTGAGGGAGGCAAAAGCTAAGGCCAGGGGGGTTCTGGCACCACTCTTTTCGTTTACGGCGGATTGCGACATTCCTCCAGCCAACGGATATCCATGTCCCAGACCCGAGGCGAAGTTTGCCGCTCCCAAGGCTAAGAGCTCTTGGTCCGCATCGATCTCGTAGCCGTGCCTCAGCGCGAAGGTGCGCGCCACTGAGACTCCCTCCACGTAAGCCAGCAGGAAGCACCCGAGCGCAAGCGCGAAGAGGTCATCAACTTCACTCCAAGCCACGAGCGGCCAGCCGATGTGTGGCAGTCCGGACGGAATTGAGCCGATAGTCTTCACTCCAAGGCCGGCCACAGGCATCACCGACATGAACGCGATCGAAAGTATCACCACGAACAGCGCCACTGGCCGACGCGGAAAGAGCCACTCGCCCAAAATCAGAAGAGCTAGTGCCCCTGCTCCTATCGCGAGAGTTGGCAGCCTTATCTGTCCCAGATGTCCTGCGACTTGTACAATTCGATTGAAGAAGTTGTTGCCCCCCGCTGCCACTCCAATGAGTTTCGGGAGTTGTGTGGAGATAATTACAAGTCCTGCGCCGACTTTAAATCCACTGAGAACAGTTTCGGAGATGAAATTGACGACATTGCCCAGACGAAATACCCAAGCGAGCACACCAATGCCCGCTACCAGCACCGCAGTTGCAATGGCTAGCTGAACTTGGCGGCCCATGTCGCCCGAGACCAAGCTACCTAGAGAGGCTCCCAACAGAATGGAGATTGCAGAGGTTGGTCCCACTGCCATTTGCCGGGAAGTGCCAAATGCCGCATACACCACTCCGCCCATAAAGCAGGAATAGAGCCCCGTTTCTCCAGGCAGCCCAGCAAGGGAGGCATAGGCCAGCGAGACGGGAATCGTGTACGCCGCCAGAGTCAATCCCGCGACAAAATCCAGACGCAACCACTGCTTCTGATACCGCGGCGCCCAAACAAGAATGGGCAGCGCCGCACGCAGTCGCTGCCCAAGATTTTGAAATGTTTGGCGTGAGATGGGCATATTACTGAGTCGTCGCTCCGGACCTATCCCGGCTTACCGGGAGTATAGGAGCAAGCCCCGAGACGAACACCTGTGAGGATTAACAGTTATTTTTTGTGCAGAAGAGGTAAGTACCGACAACTACTTTCAAGAAATGAATTCAAGGCTTAACCGCGCTCCGTTTCAAAAAGGCGTCGCCTAAATTTCTTCTGGAGATCACTGCAAAAATGAAGATCAGGCAAGCGCGAGTGCGGGTGCTTGACCAAAATCACGTCTTTAGTGCCAAGCTTGAGTGGTGTCGCAGGCTCTGTCCCCACGGGATTCACAAACGGTTGCCCCGATTTTGCACGCGGCTTCTACGCCCCCGCGAACGAGGGCCTCGTGGTCAGCATCCATACTTCCACAGGCAAGGCCCTAGAACTACTTCAAGTCGTTCAGATTTCGAACTGTAAATTTTGCCAGTACCGGGTCGAGGCAGCGAGACTTACTGTCGGTGAGCGGCCAGACACGTACCGGGCAACCCGTGAACGAAGTGTACGTGCCCGTGCTCGATCAGCTCATCTTAGTTGCGAGCGCGATCGAGAGCAGAGGCAACCATAAATCCGAAACTGAAATTCGTGGGTGCAACTTTTCGATGCGTTCTAGTGGTGATCTGTACAGCCGCCATCGCGCCAGGCGACACACTGGCAGGCATGCCGTGGCCTCAAACGCCGCAGGCGGCTTCACCACAAGACCAGCCTGCGAAGATTCCACCCGACCAACTGGACTCCCTCGTAGCGCCCATTGCTCTATATCCAGACCCAATGCTAGCGCAGACCCTCGCGGCTTCCACCTATCCTCTCGAACTCATCCAGCTGCAACAGTGGCTGATAAGGAATCCCGGCCTGAAGGATAAAGCGCTTGTTGATGCCATCGCGAAGCAGCCCTGGGATCCGAGCATTCAAGCATTGGCCGGGCTGCCCGAAGTTGTAAAGCGCTTGGCAGATGACATTCAGTGGACCACGGATCTGGGCAATGCGTTTCTGGCACAGCAGAGCGATGTCATGGATGCAGTCCAGCGTATGCGCAAGAAGGCGGAAGATAACGGCAACTTGAAATCGACCGAACAACAGAGGATAGAAACCAAGGTCATCGAAAATAAGAGTGTGATCGTAGTAGAACAGGCCAACCCCGACGTCGTGTATGTGCCCTCGTATGATCCTGTCGTGGTGTATGGCCCGCCAGTCTATCCCTACCCACCCATTTACTATCCGCCGGCTGGATACTACGCGGCGGGAATGGCGATTTCTTTCGGTGTTGGCGTGATGATGGGGGCGTTCTGGAGCGGCGGCTGGGGCTGGGGCTGCGGCTGGGGCGGGAACAATAACATCAACATCAACAACAACAACAATTTCAACCGCAACTCGAATATCGGCGGTGGCAACCGCAACAATATAGGTGGGGGAAACCGCCCTTCGAATCAACCTGCTCGCGGCGGCGGAAATCGCGGAGGAAATTCCAATTGGAAGCACAATCCGCAACATCGCGGCGGTGCCCCGTATCGGGATAGAGCTACCGCGGACAGGTTCGGTGGTACGGCACGTGGGGACTCTATGTCTAATCGTCAGGCCAGTGCCCGGCAACAGGTTAGCCGACAAGGCGGAAATCTGCCCAGCAATCGTGCTGGAGGAGCCGGCGCTAGCAATCGCGCCAGCGGATTTGGTGCCAGCAATAGGGCTGGTGGCGCGGGCCTTAGCAACAGGGCAGGCGGATCGGATCGGATTGGAAGCCGGGATGTCTCGCGCAGCGGTGGCGGAAACCGAGATGCCTTTGGAGGAGGTTCCAGGGGCTCGAAGGGTTACAACGGATCGAGCGCGCGGGCCAGCAGCAGCCGTGGTTCTTCGAGCATGGGATCTCGAGGAGGCGGTGGTCGTGGGGGCGGACGGCGCAGGTAGGGGTCGGGACGCGAAAGGGAGTCACAGGAGCATGAATATGAAATCGACATCTATGAAGGTGAGCTCCCTCAGGCTTCCCTGGGTCGTGGGCATATTGGCGTTTCTGTCAGTCTCCGGGCAACTCACTGCGCAGCAACCTCCCGCAAAAACTGTCTCTACTTCTGTTGGTGTCGGTACGAAGACCTTCGATACTCCTCAGCAGGCTGCCGATGCGCTAGTCGCCGCGGCGGAGAAATTTGATGAGGCTGCCCTCGAAAAGATTTTTGGTCCGGGAGGCGATGATATCTATCTTTCCGGGGAGTACCCGCAAGACCGGCAGCGAGCGTATGACTTCGCGACAGAGGCGCGCGAAAAGAAAAGCGTCTCAGTAGACCCCAAAAAGGGAAATCGGGCATTCCTCCTGGTGGGCAACGAAGACTGGCCGTTCCCCGTGCCAATTGTGAAGCTTGGCGCCAAGTGGGCGTTTGATGCCAACGCCGGCCGCCAGGAACTGCTCCAACGTCGCATCGGCAGCAATGAACTGGACGCCATTGATATCTGCCACGGCTATGTGGAAGCGCAGCACGAATACGCATATAAAATACGCGAAGGCTACGACGTGAACCAGTACGCGCAGCGTATTATCAGCACTTCGGGCAAACACGATGGCTTGGCATGGCAAGACCCGGACGGAAGTTGGAGCGGACCAATTGGGGAAAAGATTGCCCGTGCGATCGAACAAGGCTACTCCAGCAATGCGGAACCGTACCACGGCTATTTCTTCAAAATCCTCAAGGGTCAGGGACCCGCAGCGCCTCTGGGAGAAATGGACTACCTGGTGGAGGGCGTAATGATCGGGGGCTTCGCGCTAATAGCTGCACCTTCCGAATATGGCGTGACCGGAGTCAAGAGCTTCATCGTCAGCCAAGATGGCGTTGTCTACGAAAAGGATTTTGGGCCGTCCTCCCTCGACGCGTTTATTAAAATGGAGCGCTTCAATCCAGATCGTTCATGGAACCCGGTCCTGGAGGAATAAGGGGAAATCCGGACTTTTAAACGCCGGATCCATTGAAGTCAAAGGATCCATTGGGTGATGGGGAGGCTTTACTCTCGATAGTCACCTAGCCCATCGATGGGGGAGCGACGATGCCTTTGAGTGAGAGCAAAAAAACTAGCACTTTTGACAGTTCTAACGCGGAATGGCTGAATACGCCTTCATCAAACTCTAGGAGTTCTTCTGCTAAGAGACAAGGATTGAGGGAGTCGCGGATGGGAATTGTGTGAAGGATGTACCACAGATAAGGATCTGCGGGATAAAAGAAAGGACCCCAATGAGAAGGAAGATTAGCGTGGAGTTTGTTTTGGCAAGCGCGTGGTTTCTGTTTGTGCCGGCCGCGCAGGCGCAAGCGACGGCCAGCAAGGACGCCCAGACCGTGAGCGAGCAGGATATTCAACTGTTGCGTCAGGATGTCCAGTCGAAAAAAAAACAGCTGATCGCAGTCAACTTGAAGCTTACTGCCACGGAAGCGACTAAGTTCTGGCCCGTCTACGACCAGTACAGCGCAGAGATGACAAAGATTGGAGATCAACGATATGTCTTGATCAAGGAATATGCACAGAACTTCGGTTCACTGACGGACGACCAGGCCCTAGGTTTGATCAATCGCTCGCTGGCACTGGATGAAGCCGTCGAGCTACTGCGGATGAAGTACGTGCCGATCATTAATAAGGTGCTGGCGGGCAGGAAGACGACCACGTTTTTCCAACTGGACCGCCGCATCACCGCGCTAATCGACCTCCAACTGGCATCGCAGATTCCGCTCGTGCAGGAACAGCAATAGTTTCGAGCCGGAAAAAGTGGGACCAGTTCGACTGAATTCGACCGTCATATCTTGGCTGTGCGGTCGCGGAACAGGGCAACCGCCATCCCATTCATCCAGAGGTCCGAGAAGGGTTTAAGTCATGTACTGGCGGAGTTCACGTATGTTTTGGTTGATCCCATAACAAACTTGTGGTCCGGAAACGCTAGTGTCAAGCAAAGTGGCAGGTTCGCTCGCGGCCGGCAATCCCAGAACGACTGAATATTGAGCTCGTGACATCTTGCAGGACCACGGGCGCGAAACCGTCGAATTTCTGAAGTAATTCGTAAAATGGAGCGCCTACCGTGGAACCGCCCATTCCCCCACTGCTTTTTGCTCTGCTTCTTATCGTCGGCATGTTGGTTCTGCTGGAAGTCGGCCGCCGTCTTGGCGTGAGGCGCCGTCCGATGGAGTCGGAAGGCGAGCGGGGCGGTCTCGGCACGATCGAAGGCGCGGTTTTCGCGTTGTTCGGCTTGATGATAGCGTTCACGTTCTCGGGGGCTGCATCGCGGTTTAACGAAAAGCGGATGTTGATCGCCGAAGAAGTCAACTGCATCGAAACCGCCTATTTGCGGATCCACTTGCTACCCCACCAGGAACAGCCTCTACTCCAGGAATTGTTTCGCCGGTATCTCGACTCAAGGTTAGCGACCTATCGCAAGCTTCCGAATATGGCAGCAGCCGAAGTGGAGATGGCCAAATCCAAGAAAATCCAGGACGAGATTTGGTCCGAAGCGGTGGCGGCTACTCAGCTCCCCGATTCGCATCCTTCCGCTGGTCTGTTACTGCTTCCGGCGTTAAACGCCATGATCGACATCGCTACCACCCGCACCATGGCCCTGCAACTCCACCCTCCGAGGATTATCTATGCGCTTCTGTTCAGCCTGGGTCTCATCTGTTCCCTGCTGGCAGGTTTTCGGATGTCGAGTGGCCAGCGCCGGAGTTGGCTCCACATCCTCGGCTTCACAGTCCTTACGGTCATCATCGTCTACGTTATGCTAGACGTCGAGTATCCCCGAACAGGCCTGATCCATCTTGAAACCTCCGACCAACTGCTGGTCAATCTCCGCGACCACATCAATTGACGACAGCTGATCGGCTGTGTGGTTTGTTCTCGTTGGTAGGAATCCGCCTGTTGCTGTCAGGGTTCTCGATCTGCCGACCCATGATTGATTGATCCCCATTCTTCGTGCCTAGGAGATGTGGTCTGTGACTTTTGACAGTAGGACACAGCCTGCACGTTTGGCAGCCTGCCAAGATACATGAAGCTTTGTTGTTATCTTCATGTCCAAGAAGGTGATCTGTGCGAATGATCGTCCTGTGCCTCGCAGCGGCCGCCGTCCTGCCATCAGCAAGCCAAGGGCAGGTTCCTGTTTTCGAGATTACACCGGGAGAAAGCACGATTAAATTCGACGTGGAAGCGTCCGTCGCTATAAAGGGTACTTTCGACAAGTGGGAAGCGACTCTCACTTTCACTTCTCCGGATATCCACGCGGGGGTTTTGGAGATCAAGATTCAAGCAGACAGCGTGGATACTGGAAGTGGCATGAAGAATGGCAAGCTGAAGGGCAAGGACTTTTTCTACGTGAAGCAGAATCCGCTGATCACCTTTGTATCCAGAAAAATCGTGCAGACTGGACAGGACACTTTCGAAGTGGATGGCGACTTTACGATCCGCGGAGTGACTAAACCCGAGAAGCTATCACTTGTAGTTAGTGGGGCGGGGACAGGCACAGGACAGATCAAAGGGACGATGGCCTTCGACCGTAAGAACTATGGGATGAACAGCGGCATTCCTTTCATAAAGATCGCAGACCGCGTCGAGGTGGCCGTGGACCTCCAAGCGAAGCGGGTCGGCGGGCCTCCTGTGGACTTAAAGCAATAGCCATCCCGTTTTCAAACTCTCTTCAAATGGCATTCGCTAGAAATGACTTCAGCCAATTCAGACGGCTGGTACTTCTGTCAGTGGTCAAGTTCGGAACCAAACGTCACGCTCAACTCGAAGGTGGCTAGTGTGGACATAGTCCGCAACGCGATTCTATTCAAAGATCCGTGGAGGTATCACAAAGGATTCACTGTTTGCGGGTTTTTGCCAGTGGCCTTGTCTTTGGCCTGTTGCAGCAGCGTGCCCTCTAAAGTAGCGGATGGCAGCCAAGGTGGCAATGCCGCATTGATTGTTGTACTTCGGGCCGTCCCGATTCCACCTGCAGGACACACGAACATACTTTCTTTCAGCGCTACAATCGTCGGCGTGTCCTTAACTCCAGCCACAGGAGGATCAGTAAATGTGCCGCTCAACGCTCCTCTCTATCAGGTAGACTTTTCCAGGCTCGAGAGCGACACCGCCTTCCTGGCTAGTTCGACTTCGATTGCCGGCGGAACCTATACAAACATGGTTGTGAGCCTCTCGAATCCTACGGTCACCTACTGCACTCAGACTCTTGGAATCACCGGGTGCGCGGCCGACAGCGTGGTTACACTGAGCGGCGCACCTGCAACACCGATAATTGCAGGCACTCCGTTTCCGCTCGTTGTCACCACTGGTCAGAGCGTGGGTCTCGCCGTGAACGTGGACATTTCAAAGGCATTAACCTTCAATGTCCAGACACAGGCAATCACAAGCGTGAACCTAGGTGCAGCCGACGTATTCGCAACAACGTCCCTCCCACCTCCCGCGACCGATTTGCCCCCGAGCGCATTAGATTTCATCGAAGACGTCACTGGAATCGTTTCGTCGGTCGATACTGCATCTCAAAGCGTCACGGTGCAAACGGCAACTAAGGGCCCGGTAACGGCGACTGCGGGGAACGCAACGACTGTATCCCCCAATTGCACGACTTTTAATATGGCCACCACCTTCACATGTGCTAAACAGGGCCAGGTCGCCAGTCTGGACATGGTTCTAGATAAAGAGGGCAGATTCACTCTTTTGGAATATGATCCGTTGGCGCTGACGCCAGGAGACTGGATCGAAGGCATTGTCGGGCTGCCGTCTTCGTCGTCCACGCAATTCCAGCTTGTCACGAACGATTTCGTTCTCGCCCCTTCAAACACTCTGCTCGGCAGCAATTTAGAATTAGGGACCCCGGTGAAGATTACCTTAGCAAATCCAAAACCGTTCGTGGTCGATACGAAAGGCTTGGAGTCCCCGAATACATCGTTCTCGGGAGCCACAGACGCTTCCATATTCATGCCGGGCCAGACCCTCGCAGTTCACGTAGTCTCGTTCAAACCGAGCTCCGGCGCTGTTTTGGCAGCTGCCGACGTGGATTTTGTATATCTCCGCTTCACCCGCGTCACCGGCAGCGTGGCCAGTTCGGCCCCTCCGAATACGTTCGCGATGCAATCCTTTCCCTCATTTTTCGGACTGTCCTCACCCGTAACAGTCCAACTTTCAAATGGCTTGCCAAGTGCGAAGTTTGACGGAGTCGGTGGAGCATCGGATTTGGTTCCCGGGCAGCCTGTTTCGATTCGCGCGCTCTATTTTGGCCCTCCGACGGGGCCCACACCCACGCCGACTCCATTCAGCGCAGCGAAGCTTCGCATTCCTTGAACGCTTCCCGCAGTATACGATTTGCGAATTTTGACATAAGTCTTCGGCGGAATTCCGCACAGTCGAATCGCCCTCGGAACCGAGGCTGATTCCCCTGGGTAAGCCGGCAGCCGACTTAGGTGGGCGAAGAACTGATCGTCGCCCACTTGCACCGAGCGAAAAATCGCTCAACAAAGAAAGCCGACTGAAAGATCGCGAAAAAGGCGGCTCGGCTCAAGAACAAGAAAAACCGTCAACAGGGAAGGAAAAGAAAAAAACACATGACGCCATCAGGCCATCTCATGGAAGGAATTGGACCGAGACTTGTTACTTAACGGAGTATCCGCGAGAGTCCATACATGCAGAGAATGCTCGCTTAAACGTGTCGATACCCTGTTGGTGCTTGGCCTTAGCTTGGGCTTCCTGATCCTGTTGTTGCTGCGCCGTGGCCTGCGCCGCCTGCTGCTTAGATGCCTTGTTGGCTCGTCTTTGCTTCGCTCCACCCACCATGGTTCCGGCCACGGCTCCAGCACCTGCTCCTTTTCCTGCTTCATCGTCAGCAATCGCCCCAATCGCGGCACCTCCAGCGGCGCCTTTGGCAGCACCCTTTGCACGGCCCCCTTTTGCTTGCTTCGCATTGTCCGCGGCTGCCTGTTGCTCTGCTTTCTTTTGGTCCTCGGTTTTGGCCGTTGGGGGCGGGGCCTGGGGGTCAATTGCCGTTTGCTGTTTTGCGGAAGCGTAGCACTCGTTTTCATCTTTTAGCTGTTGGTCGGCGCTCTGATGGTTCTTCGGGTATGCATAAATGCCAATGCTCTTAGCAGGAGAAGATGCGGTACCCGATTGTCTTGCATTGGAAGAAGCTGATGTTGGGCTGCTGGCTAGAAGGGATTCTGTCATAGGAGGCATTGCAAGGCAGACTGTCGCTAAGATTAGAAGGTGTTTCATCATCGAATGTCTCCTCTGGGCCTCCACTGCCGGTTCGCTGACGCGGACCCATTACTACTTCTTATTGAGGTCGTCGTCCTTGTAGTACTTCGTGCCCTGTAGGGTTACCTGCAGGGCGAGGCCATTCTTGGTGATCTGGTATACCCACACTCCCGGGGAAACCTCCGCCGCCCCAGAGTAGGCTGCCCCCGACTTACCTGCCTTGGCCGCTGCGTCCGCTTGCGCCGAACCCGACCAGCCGGAGCTGAGGAATTTGTTTAGGGCGCTATCGTTCTCGAACACAAAAATCACGCGATAGTCCTTCACTCCCAATCCCAGACCTGCGCCAGCGGAGATCATCTTCATGAAAGTCTCCTGCTTGCTCTTGGAGTTGATAGCGATTCCTGCGCCCCGGGCGGTACTCAGAAGCAAGAGGTTCGTTCCCATGTTATTGAAAACGGCATATCCTGCTGACTTTTGGATAGAGGATTGCGCTGTGGGCTCCATCTTGTACAGGTCCTGCAGAGTTTGGGCCGCCATTTTGCGTGATTTCTCCCTTTTCTTTTCGTTGTCATCTGCGGCACTAGATGCGACTGCGAACAACGAAGCCACAGTGAGCATGCATGCGATCACCTTAAATCTCATATTCAGGCACCTCAGCTAAGCAATTGCCACCAACAATTTTTCAGCTTTGCTGGACTCCTCTAAACTGGCAAAACTACTAGGCGCATTCCTGGCTCCGAGTAGGTGCGCAAACCAAGCGCTAGGCTGCTCGGCGCCCGATAGGTCGTCTCAGCTCCACCGGGCGACGCAACACCATCTAATCAGTTAATCCAACAAGACTTCCTCTAGTGAGCGACTTGTTGGGCTGCACTTGATTAGCACCCAGCCAAAGTAGTTTTCCGGCTGAATCAACGCCCGGAACGATTCTACCCTTTGAGATCGCAGCAGATGGACTCCTAGTTTGGTGTTGCGTTGGCCCAAAGAGACTTCCCGCCTAACAGGAAGTTGAAGATGGCATCAGTGAATTGGGCCAAACAGAAGAATGGCCCTCGCCTACGGCCTCTGAGCAGTTTGCTGTGTTATTGATTTTTCGTTGGCGATGCGAGCTTCAGCGCTTTCCTGGTTTCCCTGGAAGAATGAGTTCACTGCTCAGCAGGAATTGATAAAGATGATCCAGCGGTGTTGACGGATGCAGATTGTCGGCACTGACCATGCCATTTGTCTCTTTCCATGTCCAGCCCGTCAGTCCCGTTACTGTTACCCGTTGTTGAACATCTTCCGCCGACATCGGATAGACGCTTAACCGGACATTTTGCGTGAAGAGCCGGGCGATTCCTTCGAGCAAATGTCCTGCCAGGTCTTTATACCGATCCTCAAAGACACGCGCGAGCACTGTCAGTCCCATCGCGAAGTGAATCCGCGACTTGGTGTAGCGATTCACGTACGCGCTCATCGTGTAAAGTTCCCGCGCACGGAATAACATCACTCCGTAACCCAAGTTGTGCAGCCCTCCCACGTGTTCTACGATCTCTTTGACAGACTCTTCTGTACGTCCGTCGTTTGCGCTACCGATCGACAGACAAAACAGTCCGAGAACACCTCTGCTCTCCTTTAGCTCCTCGTTCGGCAATTGAGTCAGGGTGTCCTCGACCAGACTCGCGTGGAGTTGACCCACGTTATCGAATCGGCCAGGAGCCAATACCAGGGCTCGCTTGTAGAGGAGTTCGTTGGGCGGGACGAATTGGTTGTTTGCGGGGAAGACCACAGCTTCCGCGTATCCCCCGGCCACCAGAAAAGCATGGAGATGGTTGCCGTCCCAAGATTCAAAGGCCGGTCCTTTCAATTCCACGCAGTCGATTTCCACTCGCTGCAATCCGAGGTCTTCGAATACACTGGCGAGAAACTCCTCGGTCGAACCAACCGCATGATAGGCCGCATAGATGAGGTTCACGCCGAGAATACCCACGGCTTCTTGCTGATGCACATTACTGGAATCCCGCAGATTCACGTGCAGAATTACCTCATTGGGCGCTCCGTTCGGCTGGATCCGGAAGCGCAGTCCCACCCATCCATGACAATCGTTAGATCTCGCATAATTGAGCGCAGAAATCGTGTCCACAAACGAGAAGA
Source organism: Candidatus Solibacter sp. (assembly GCA_035499815.1). Lineage (GTDB taxonomy): Bacteria > Acidobacteriota > Terriglobia > Acidiferrales > UBA7541 > Acidiferrum. The sequence continues at coordinate 82,813 of DATJXZ010000074.1, forward strand.
ACTTCGTATCCCCTCCACGCCTGGCCTGCAATTGTCCTAGCAGTTGCTCCCACTCACTGTTGAGCATTGCAAGGAGACGGGGCTTAGAGACGTAGCGAGCGCCCATTCCATAAAGGTGGTCACTCACCTCGTTGTCATAAGCAGAGATCGTTTTCGCAACCGTGCCCGAGGCGCCGCCAACACGAAAAAACCAGCGAGCCACCTCTTGTCCCGCACCGATTTCCGCGAATGAGCCAAAGATAGTGACGTCAAGGTTGAGGGAAAGTGCTTTTTGATGCGTATCGTGTCTTTCGAGAGGGGGCACTGTCCGTCTCCACAATAGCCAGACTCTACCTCTTCACCGATATCGGATCCTGACCGCGGCACTCAACGTGCTGAGCATCCCCCGCGAAACTTCAAGAGGCATCTGAGTTGTGCGGTCCAGCTCCTAATAAACGCGAGAATTGGAAACTAGGCCTCAATTTCGGGTGAGGCTCCTTACAGCAGTCGAGGTTCTGAGCTTCAGTGGAACGCGAGGAAGAACTGGACAACCAGGTATTCAGCGAACAAAATCAAGCCGGCCAGATAGAGTATTTGCCATGCTCTAACCTGTATTGACTCACTAGATTTGCTGGGTTTGCCGACCATAATTCCACCTTGCTCTCGCCATATTGGCCCTCATGTGTGCCTATAAACCGGCAACAGCCCGGGAAAAGGAGATGTCGAACTGCGGACCGTCTCAGCCTTGAAGCAGGCCGCAACATATGGCCGCTGAACCCCAATGGGAACTGTCAAAAGCGACAGCTGTCCACGTGAGACTCGGCGGCAGTGCCGAGGTTCAAAACCAGGTGGCAATACGAATCGTCCACATATGGCCACCTTGATCAACCTGTTGAGCCATTCATCTTGAAACTCGGAGGGTGGGCTTCGGGTTTAGATACGGTGGTGCTGGTGTTCTGTGTGATGGCGGAAACTGGTGTGAAAGGACCGCCCATCGCAATCCGTGCAGCGATAAGGCTTTTGAAACAGCAGATGGCAAAGGATCCAATCTTTGAGGCCTTTTCTTCTCGATCGGAAGAATTGTTTGCCGCCACAATAGGGACAACTTGGGCCTTGAGCGCGTGAACTGGTTTCGTTCATGGCAACTGTCTTTTCCTCGGAGAACTAACCAGAAGTAGGCGGTTTCGGAGACATCCAAGCGGACTGGCTAGATGAGTAGCGGGTCGATTGAAGTAGTTGTTTAATCTGTTTGGCGCGGGAAATACATTGGATAAGATCGGCGTCCGACAACCTGCGTTGAAGCGCGCGAAACTGATAGTTTATCAGTCTGTGCAACTCAACCAGGCTCATTTCATCTGACGGTTCGGCCGGCTTGGAGTGGCAGGTCATCACGCCCCCAGGGTCGACCAATCTTGCGGGTAGCACATTCGAGCACCACCTCTCCGCATAAGCCTCTGTCAACTAGAACATATCGCCATTCTGTCCCGCCATGAACTGTCAAAAATAACAGGTTTTCACAAACAAATAGGAACAAGGCTGTAGTTAGGCGCTCAATGTGATTCACTTGACTTGGGCCGCGAGATTGTTCTGATCAGTTGGCACTGGTCACCGTATAGTCGATCCGCTAGTTGACAGAACCGATGAATATAGTATGGTTACTCCTACTCACCAACCATGGCAGAACTGTTCATTCGCTTTTCACCAATCGGTGAACCGTTCGCGCTTCATGAGAGGTAGGCCATGCAAACCGGCCGCACTCGCCTATCCTGGAACACAGCGAAGCGAAGTTTCGCGTTTCGCACAGTAATCCTTGCGTGCCTGGTCGCCATCCTGTTGTACTTGCTTATCACCTTAGCTGGAGCCCTGTTATCACATCCGCAAACAGTATGGCCACTTTGGCCTGGGTGCGCTGTTCTGGTATCTATCTTATTGTTAGTGCCGCAGAAGACTTGGCCCAGCATCATCCCCGCGGCCATTGCTGCGTTTGTTCTCTGCGACCTGCAGGCGGGCGTGCCGATCAGTTCGGTTGTCTGGTTTGTTCTGGCCGACACGGTCCAAGTCCTTATCGCCGCCCTCAGTGTCAGCTATTTCTTCGGCCGGGCCCCTCGGCTCAATAGCGTGGCATCCCTCAGCAAATATGCCTTCACTGCGGTGCTCCTCGCGCCGGACGTTGCCGCATTTCTCAGTGCATTTGGCATCCGCGGAGAGTATTGGACTAGTTGGAGGATTTCGTTTTTTTCCGACGTGCTGGCTTACCTGACTCTGACGCCCACGATCTTGGGTTGGGTCAACGACGGATCTGTATGGCTCCGTAAGCCACGAGCCTACCATGTCGAATTTTCCGTGCTTATTACCTCTCTCGCTGCTCTAAGCTATATCACCTTCACGGCCTCAGGGAGCGATTCGCCGGCATTGCTGTATTCTCTCGTGCCTTTTCTTCTGTGGGCCGCTTTGCGCTTCGGGTCCCTAGGCGTTAGCACTTCGGTGTGTATAGTTGCCTTTCTATCGATTTGGGCTGCAGTCCATGGCCGCGGTCCGTTCACCAAGGGGGGACTATTCGACAGCGTGTTCGCACTGCAGCTCTTCTTGGTTTTCACCGTGACACCTTTCATGGTTCTGGCCGCCCTCGTAGAAGAGCGCAAGGAAGCGAACCGCGCATTGCGGAATAGAGAAGCGGAACTCAATGAAGCCCAGCGCCTGGCACAAGTAGGCAGTTGGCAATGGGATCCAGACACTGACATTGCCACGTGGTCAGAACAACTTTATCGAATTGGCGGCCGCGACCCCAATACGCCGGCCCTCAACTATAAGGAACAACCAAGACTCTACACCCCTGAGAGTTGGGAACGACTACAACGCGCCGTGGAAGAAGCCTTGCGCTCCGGAACGCCATTCGAATTAGATCTAGAGGTACTTCGCCCTGATGGCGCCACAAGATGGATCATTGCTCGTGGCGAAGTGCAACGAGATGCCGCAGGCCGCGTCGTGCAACTCCGTGGCACGGGACAGGACATCACTGAACGTAGGCTCACACAAGAGGAACTCCGGAAAAGCGAAAATCGATTTCGTCTTGCAGCCCAGGCCGGAAAGGTGTTCGCTTACTCGTGGGACGCTCTGAACAATCTGATCGCGCTCTCTGGCGAGAGCGCCCAAATTCTCGGGATAGATGAGGCAACCCCCAGTACGGGTGAGCAAATATTGGCCAGGGTTCATCCAGACGACCGAGAGAGGCTCACCGCCGAAGTGGCGAAGCTTAGTCCTGAGAAGCCTCACCTCGAAATCAGCTGTCGTTTGACAAGTCCGGCTGGTACGGTGGTTTGGGTGGAGAGCAACGGTCACGCGGACTTTGACGAACGGGGCAGGATGCTGCGGCTAGTGGGCATGGTGGCGGATATCTCGGAGCGCAAGAAAACTCACGTGGCCTTACAAGAAAGTGAGGAGCGGCTGCGCCTGGCCGTCCAGGCTGGGAGGATGTATGTGTTCGAGCGGGATACCATAACCGATGCAATAGTGAGATCCGGCCGGTGCGCGGACATTCTCAGCTGGGCGAACGACCCGACGCGCGATACGGGTCGGCAATTTCTCGACCAAGTTCACCCCGACGACCGCGAAGCGTACGCCGCTATAGAAGCTGCGCTTACTCCCCAAAGTCCTACCTATCAAACCAGCTATAGGATGAGACGTCCTGACGGCGATGTGATTTGGCTCGAGGAGAGCGGACGTGGTGTCTTCGACGACACAGGCCGGGTGCTGCGGATGATCGGCTTGGTGGCCGATGTTACCGACCGCAAGCTTGCAGAGGAGGCCGTCTCCAGCGTTAGTCGCAGGCTGATCGCGGCGCAGGAGCAAGAACGCGCGCACATTGCTCGGGAGTTACACGACGATTTGGGTCAAAGGATGGCACTTCTGCAAGTTGGAATCCAGCAACTTGAGCACAGTATGACTCGGTCTTCATCCCAGGTGCGGCAACAACTGCGCAACCTTGCGGAATCTTCCGCAGAGGTCTCGTCCAGCATCCACGACTTGTCTCACCAACTCCACCCCTCCAGGCTGGACATTCTGGGCCTTGTAACTTCTATAAGGGGTTTCTGCAGGGAATTCTCCCATCGTCACAGGCTTGCAGTCCTATTTGTTCATCATGGCATTCAAGAAGAAATTCCGAAGGATGTGAGTCTGTGCCTTTTTCGGATTGTGGAGGAGGCTTTGCAGAACGTCTTAAAGCACAGCGGGGCCGTGGACGCCAAGGTTGAGGTATCAGGTCACAGCGATCGAATCGAACTTTGCATCTCCGATTCCGGCACAGGATTCAGCCCTGAGTCTGCGCGCGAGGAGACCGGTATCGGCTTAATTAGTATGCGCGAGCGGCTGCGCTTGGTGGGAGGGATCCTCTCGGTCGAATCGGAACCCTCGCATGGGACGCGAATTTGTGTTCGAATTCCACTCGAAAGGGTCTCGGGGCAAACAACCGATGAGCAAAAGCATTACGAAGCAACTGCATGAGCTAGTCCCGTTCAGGAAATCAGAAGCAAGTTCTTTTGCAAGTCTTCACCGCTTCATGTGGTCGATGAGATGAACCAAGCCAACTGTATGATCGGAAAAAGTTCAATTTTATCCTACAGTCTTTCACGTTGATTCGCTTACTCACCAGTTCCCGCGAGCCTATAAATACCCGAATTCCGTTTCTCATGCCGCGTTGACCAAGACCACACCAAGCAGCAGACATATCTCCCTATACCCATCAAGGAAAGACATACGCCGGACTCTTCATGCCTTCGCAGCGTTAGAATTCGCCTTGAGCGTTACCCTAGCGTGAAATGTAGTGCCCCGGCAAGGCTCGGAATAAATCGAAAGTTTTCCATGGACCAGTTTTAATCTTTCCCGCATGCTCGTGATGCCCAGCCCTTGCCCCCTCATCGCCTCCTCGGGATTGAGCCCAATACCCCAATCGCGCACGCTCAGCTCGACATCGTTCGGTGTCTTCTTGAGGCGGACTTCGAAGCGCTGTGATCCGCTATGCTTTATAGCGTTGTGCAAGCCTTCTTGCAGGACCCGGAAGAGACAAAGCGCAATCTCTTGACTCAATTCCCTGGTTTCGCCCTCGGAACGAAAGTCAATCTGCACTCTGTGTTGCTCGGAAAGCTCTCTGCAGAAACTGGAAGCTGCGGTTGCGATGCCCAGATATTCCAACTTTGAGGAGTGTAGCCGGTGCGAAAGGGCTTGAATATCGCTCCCCAGTCCGGAAACATGCTCGATAATCTCCTCCAGTCGGTGTACGTCCTCGGCCGAAACCGAAGCATTAAGATCTTGCTTGAGGCGCTCCAGATTCACCGTCAGAAGGGCAACTTGCTGATTGATGTCGTCGTGAAGCTCGCGTGCAATCCAGGTGCGTTCTTGTTCTTGCGCTTCCAGAAGCTTACGGCTTATGTTGGATAGGGCCTCTTGAGCAAGTCTGCGATCCGTGATGTCAATACACGTACCGATGTAACCTGCAACCGATCCGTCAGCATTGAATCTCGGCACACCCTGATCGAACATCCATCGATACTCTCCGTCGTATCGCCGTAACCGGTATTCCATCTGGAATGCCTCCCCTAGATCGAATGCTCTCCCGTAGGTCTCCCAGCATCCCGGTAAGTCATCGGGGTAAACGCCTTTTGTCCAGCCGTTTCCTAATTCCTCCTCAAGGGATCGACCGGTGAACTGTAACCAGGGCACGTTAAAATAGATGCAGGACTTATCGGTGGCCGCCATCCAGATCATCACCGGCGCCTTGTTCGCAACATTTCGAAAGCGCTCTTCGCTTTCGCGAAGAGTGGCTTGGCTGGCGAGCAACGTTTCCATCGCGCGCTTGCGTTTCAGGGCGTTCCAGAAGATCTCGCCGATGATTCGGACTTGATTAATCAATTCTTCGGTCCATGCAATCCGATGGCGCGTGGTTATAAAGGAGATAACCCCATTCACGCTGCCACCCACCCTTAGGGGAATCGCGGCCGCAGACACGATTTCATGCCGTCGGAAGTACTCTTTCTCTGCGATAGCTTCTTCGGGCAGCGCGTTTGAATCCGAGGTGAAGGTCACCTCGCCTCGTAGGAGCCGCCCAGTCCACCATGGCAGATCACTGGGGCTCATGAGCGGAGGTGGAGGCACGGCAACTGCCCCAGCTTGTTGCCAGCTCGAGATGGCCCTAAACACTTGACCATCTGAGGAAAGCTCAAAGAGTCTGATTCTGTCAACTTGGAGGAACTTGCCGAGGCGCTCCAAACTTTTCTCAATACTTGCACCTACATCCTTCTCCGCGACATTGCTAAATGTTGTGGATAAATTCGAGAGAAGTCTCTCAAACTCCAGACTCTTGAGCAGAGACGCTTCAGTCTTCTTCTGCTCGGTAATGTTACGAGCGATTATGGACGCGCCCACAATCTTGCCTGTCGCATCTCGTATCAGCGAGATGGCCGCTGAAACAGGGATCCTCTGGCCCTCCTTCGTCACTCGAATTGTTTCGAAGTATTCCAAAGATTTTCCAGCTGCCAACCGTTTTAGAATTTCGTTTTCTTCCGCATGAACCTCACCCGGGATGACCATCCCAATTGACTGTCCCAAAGCCTCAGTCTCGGTGTATCCATATAATCGCTGGGCTCCCCGATTCCAACTCAGGATGACACCGTTCGGACTCATCGAAATAATGGCATCTTCGGAGGACTCCACGATGGCTGCGAGCGTGCTACGAGCGCCTTCCGCTTTTTTGCGCTCGGTGATGTCTCGAATGATAGCGGTGAACAGTTTATTCTTGCCGGTTTTCACTTGAGAAATCGTGGCTTCAATCGGAAATTCGTCACCATTTGCGCGAAGGCCCCACAGTGCCCCTGGTTGACCCGCCGCGCGAGAGGTCATGCCGGTCGCTCCGAAATCAAGCAAAAGCTTTGCATGAGCTCTGCGGAAGCGCTCCGGAATGAAGCGACTGATGGAGCCTCCGATCGCCTCGTTTGCCTGACTGCCGAACATTTTCTCCGCAGCAGTGTTGAAAACAACAATTCGCTGTTCTTCATCGACAGCTATGACGGCATCCATCGCAGAGGCGATGATTCCCTCCAAACGTTCCTGGCTCTCGCGTAGCCTTTCTTGGATCTGCTTCCGTTCCGTGATATCCACTTGCACTGTCATTGCCTGCAGGACCTTCCCCTGTGTGTCTTTCACCGATCCCGCGTTGACAAGCACGATTCGTTTCTGCCCTTGCTTAGTAACAACTTCGATCTCTTCATTGCGAAGAGTGCCCGTAATCTTCCACTTCTCAGACAACTCAATTAGCCTTGCCAGCGCGTCGGGAACATAAATGAACGACAGGGGTTTGCCTACGAGTTCTTCTTTGGAATAACCGAGAGCACTGCAGGCTGCCGCGTTGACTTCGAGAATTACGCCGTCCGCAGATGTCATAAAACAATACTCTGGCAGTGTGTCAAAAAACTGTTTAAATCGATTTTCGGAAATCCGTTCAGCTTCTTCAGCTTTCCTAAGATCGGTGACGTCCGCGATCATAGACAGAGCGCACCGCTCACCCTCTATATCAATTAGCTCAGATGATCCCAAAACGGATCGAATCTGGCCATCCTTCCGCCGAATCTTTGCCTCGAGATTTCGCACGGTGCCCTCGGCGAGGAGACGCTTACGTAATTCCTCTCTTTGCCCAGGTTCGAGCCATATTTTGAGCTCCATGGGCGTTCGGCCCACCACCTCCTCCCGGCGCCAACCCGTGAGACGCTCGAACGTCTCGTTCACGTCGACGTACTGATGGCATTCAATGTTCGTTAGCGTTACAGCCAGAGGGCTTTCGCGAAACGCTTTCGAAAACTTCTCCTCTGAGATTTTCAGAGCCTCCTCGGATTGTTTGCGTTCCGTAATATCTACCGCCATGCCCACCATGCGCGAGGCATCGCCTTTTCTACCGTACTCAAATGCTCCCCTTGATGAGACCCAGCGAATAGCCCCGTCCGCTCTGATGACGCGGAACTCGGCCGTGTAGGGCTTGTGATTTTGTCGTGCGTCAGCCACCGCTTCCGCGATTCTTTCTTGATCATCGGGGTGGAAGTAACGGTAAAAATCGCCAGCTCTTCCAGTGAACGTATTGGAAGGGATACCAAGCATGCTGCGCAGATCGCCAAACCAAGAATCTCTGCCGCTGGTGAAATCCCATTCCCATCCGATCGCTTTGCCGGATTCCATCGCCAGACGAAGCTGATCGCCGTACCGGAGCAGTTTTACCTCTGCCTGTCTCTGTTTTGCTCGCTGCCAGAGGAGCGCAATAATCACCAGAGTCTGTGCCAAGAGCACAAAAAAACCAGCGATGATATATCGCCAGTACGCTTCCCGAAGGGCTGGCTCGCGATCGAGAACAACGCTGCCGCCAGGCAGACCGCTTTCCTTGAGCTCCGGCCATCGCGTCGCAGACCGACCAAACAGGTAGATGTTTCCGCCCCTGACGATCAGGCTATCCTGAGGCTCTTCGCCGTTGAGAATTTTCGCGGCGACTCGACCAACTAAGGAGGTTCTTAGGCCGTCCCCGCGCACAATTCCTCTGCCCACGTTTTCCTCGTAAACGGCAGACACGGGCGCGTTTGCTGCGCTGGACAGCATCGAATTTGAGTGAGTTTCGTCGTCGAAGTACGTTTCCGCGGTCTCCTGCAGAATTGAGGCGCGATAGTTGATCAAGTTTCTGAGCAAGTGCTTTTCTCGTTCGAGCAAGTGCGGCATCGCCCAGTAGGTAAGGTAGCTGAACTCGAATTGTGGTTCGTAGCTGCGAAACTGTTGCTCGACAAGGGTCTCAAGTTGCCGATCATCCGGTGCCGGGCCACTGACCACCATCACATGTTTGGTGTCGGGTTGTAGGTGAAGTGGCGCCGTCGAGGCCTTCTCCGGCCATGCCGCTCCCCAAACTCCAGTAAAATCTAAGTCTAGATTCTGCGTTTCAGCACGCTCTTGGGCACTTGTCCAGACTACAATGAGTGTATGCGAGGTAAGCACCACGCGTGCCGCGGCCGTCAACTTAATCCGGGACGGACCGAATGCAATAAGTAAGTCTGGCTTGCGATCTCGATATTTTTGAAAGTACCAATCGCGTAACTGCCTCTGACCAGCTTTATCCTGAAAAAAGTTTGCGTCCAGATCTTCTAGATAGAACTCAATGTGGCAAGGCAAATTCTCTAAGGCGGTGAATATTTCCTGGATTATGGCAGCAACCTGTGGTGACCGTGACCCCAGCTCATTGAGAATCAGTACGCGTCGGGCTTGTCGGAACTGCGCTCCGGCATTCGTTTGAAGGGTGAGGCTGCTCAGGACAAGCACGAGAGCAAGCTTCAGCAGGTTCAGCCCAATATGCAATTCTCGCGGGCGGTACAAAGTGCTGCGAGGTTTGACTCTAGGGCATCGAGTGGACCGCGCGTTTGAGGAGGGCAAAGCGCGCATAATTACCCTAGCCGCATAGTGTGGCCATGCGGTTTGAACGTCATGCAGCTCACCACGCTAGGCCGCTACGGAAATATCTGAACGATAGACGTTAAGGCTGCTCCGCAAATAAGACTGCTTGATTCTTTGCTTTGCTTTCCTTGAGCTTGGCACGATACACCATCGCCCTCGTCACGAGGAGTTCTGCTTCAGCTTTGCGCCCAGCCTTCTCAAGCACCACAGCGTAATTCGACAATGCTTGAATCAGCTCTGGATAATTAGGCGGCGAAGATTTATCCAATATGTTGAGCGCTCGCTTGGAGGGCGACTCAGCCTGGGCGTAGTAGCCACGAGCCAAACTGGCATCAGCAACCTTGATGAGGGCATCGGCCACTTTTGGGTGCTCCCCACCCAGCGAGTGTTCCTTAATCGCCGCTGCTTGATCAAATAACGCTCCGGCCTCATCATATTTGCCTTGATCGAAGTAGAGCACACCCAGATTTTGCAAGGTTTGCGCATAGTCTAAGGATTGTGTCTGGGACGCATGATCCCACATGCCTATAGCCCTCTTGTAGAGCAACTCAGCTTCTGAGTAACTGTGCTGCAAGTAATCGAGCATGCCCAGACTGCTGACAATGTGAGCCACTGCCGGGTGCTCCGGACCTAGCGTTTTTTCTCGTATGATTAATGCGCGCCGAAAGAGGCCCTCGGCGGCTGAGTATTCGCCTTCATCTAGTTTCAGTGTCGCATAATTGGCGAGGACGTTGGCCACCTTTGGGTGTTGAGATCCCTTCGTCTTTTCCGCCATGGCTAAAGCGCGCTGGTAGAGCGACTCGGCTTCCTTGGCAAGGCCTTGCGAACTGTAGTTACTTGCCAAATTTTGAAGTATGTCAGCCACATCGGCGTGTTCTGGTCCTAGCGTCTTTATCCGAATATCCAGCGCACGCTGTAACAGCGGCTCGGCTTCTGAATATTTACCTTCCTCGTGCAAGATTGTAGCGACATTGTTGAGGGCCGTGGCCACGTTCAGGTGTTCTGGCCCAAGCGTTTTTTGCCAGATAGCAAGCGCGCGTTGGAAGAGTTTTTCAGCGTCCGTATAGTCGCCCGCTACTTGGCGAAGCATTCCCAAATTATTGAGTACGGCAGCCACATCCGGATGTTCGGGACCATAGGCTTTTTCCCGAATTGCGAGGACTCGTCGGTAAAGAGCTTCAGCAGCCGGGTATTTGCCTTCATCACAAAGGAGCACAGCCAGATTGTTGAGAATGCTCGCTACCTGTGGGTGATCTGGCCCAAAGGCACTTTCTGTGATTCTTTGAGCACGCTGGAGGAGAGGCTCAGCTTCCGCGTACCTGGCTTCCACTAACAAGACCGAGGCCATACTGTCCAGCGTAGCAGCCACCCTCGGATTCTCTGGCCCTAGAGCCCTTTCCTCGATGGCCAGCGCCCGCCGTAAATGGGATTCAGCTTCTGAGTGCTTGCCTTCGTCCTGCTCGATCGCGGCTAGGTTGTCGAGAACCGTAGCTATGCTTGGGTCCTCTGGCGCAAGCCTCTTTACCCATATGTTGAGTGTTCGTTGGTATTCCATTTCGGCTTCTCTATAGTTCCCTTGCTTGTGATGAACACTCGCCAAGTTGTTGAGAACTAAAGCGACTCCGGGGTCGTCGGGGCCGAAGGCTTTGAGGTCAATAGCAAGCGCCCGTTGGAAGAGAAGTTCCGATTCCGAGTATTTGCCTTCCGTCCATTTTAGCCTACCAAAATCGCTGAGAACCTTTGCCACACTAGGGTGCTCCAGTCCAAGAACCTTTTCACGGATTCTAAGAGCGCGCTCAAAAAGTGGCTCAGCGTCCGAATATTTGGCTCGTTGTAAAAGAAGATTGGCTAGATTGTCGAGTGTGGTGGCGACTTCCAGATGTTCAGGGCCGTATGCCTTTTCGCAGATGGTCAGGGCGTGGTCGTAAAGCTGCTCAGCTTCAGCGAACTTGCCTATCGATTGCTGCGCTGCAGCCAGGTTAGTCATCGCCGCTGAAAAGCGAGGATCAGATTCCCCGAATTTTTCGGCCAGTCGAAATGCCTCTTTGAAAAGATTCTCGGCTTCGGCGTAGCTTCGCTGCTGATACGCCCGCATTCCAGCCGAGTTTTCACTTTCCCACGAGGGGGCCTGAGCAAAGCTTGTGACGGTCCACAAGGTCATGGCAAGCGATACGACGATATGGTGGGATTTCATCGCACAGCCTCCTCAAACGGGACTGGTCGAACAATCGAATCCTTGCGTGTTGTGATGATGCTTCAAACTGTCACAATTGCCAGTCTGGCTCACGACTGCGCTAGTCGATCATAATTAGGGCGTTACAACACAGTACTTGGTCTGCCTGACGAACACTTTTTGATCCCTTCACACTTGCTGTTGGAAGGCTCGGTTGTGGTGAGATATAGACGTATCTAACTTAATTTCTCTGATAGCATTGGAACTACTCGATGACTGCACAGTGAAGACTTGAGATCGCTCACACTAAGAGCGAGAAGTCGCATCAGACGGGGACCGATGAAGCCAATTAGAGTCCAAGATCGAATGAGCAGCTGAGGCCTACATGCGCGCAAGACAATCTAGTGGTGTCAAGCAATTGGGCGAGAACCATTGCGCGATCACTGCGGCCTGGCTGTTTGCGCGTCAGCTCCTCCCTGGTTCTTGCTGACACTACATGGTTCGGGCAGATCGTAGTCTTTAGACAGTTTTAGCGGGGAGCATCACAATTCTAATAACGCAGTTTTTCCATACAATCTTCACTCGCTCTGCCGTAAAAACACCCTGTAACGCGGATATTGCGCTGGTTGCAAGTCAAAGCAGATATATACTTAGTTAAAGATCAAAGTCAGAAAGCGCGGATGGCACGTAGCAAGGTAATTTCGTTTCATTAAATGTTGGTGACGCTGCGATGGGTGCCTGCGAGATCCACCAGATTGGCAAAGCACTTGTCACACACAAGAGCAACCTCCACTTCGCCCAAGTTGTTTACAAATCGTTCGGCGTGAAACAACCCTCACAGGTCAACGCGAAATCCTTGTGTGGAAGGGGGTACGGTGCACTGTCGATCGGTTCACATAGGCGACGATTCCCCAGGCGGATATAGATAGCGCGCCTGTTTGGCAGCTAGGTGCCCCGACCCTCTTTTGTGTTGAGATGAATGATGCGGACGCCCTGCCGACCCCTCTTGCCGTTCGCGAGAGCCCTTATGTCACATACTCTAGGCACTTATTTACGTCTGCCGAGGATTTGGTGCTCTGTTCCCGAGGGCATCATGCAAAAGTCAAAAGCCGAACAACTCTGCAAGCTGGCCTCGAAACGCCAGATCCTAAGGGCAAAAGATGTGAGCGAAATCGGCATTCCACGAACGTATCTCCCGTGGCTGGCTCGCCGGAGGGACCTGGAAAATGTCGGCCGCGGTCTCTACTCCTCTCGGGATTTCTCCGGAACCGAGAACACCTCCCTCATCGAAGCGGCTTACCAAATCCCCATGGGGATCGTCTGCCTGCTCTCCGCGCTCCGGTTTCACAATTTCACCACGCAGTCTCCCCACGAGGTCTGGATGGCGATCGGTCACAGAGCCTGGGCTCCCAAAGTTTCCTCTCCGCCCGTTCGCCTCGTGCGCATGTCCGGAGAGGCGCTTCGGTTTGGCGCGAAAGAATATTCGATTTCCGGCGCAGCTCTTCGAGTGTTTTCCCCGGCAAAGAAGGTAGCCGACTGCTTCAAGTTACGCAGCAAGGTTGGCCTCGATGTCGCCATAGAAGCCCCTAAGGAATGCCGCCAGCAGAAGAAAGCCTCTATGGACGAACTCGCTGCCGCCGCCAAAGTCTGCCGCGTCGCCAACGTTATGCGCCCATATCTGGAGTCACTCTAGTTGACCAAACCGGCCCCTAAGAATCTCCCGGCTTTGGCTCGTCGCTCGGTATACAAATCCTTTAGGATTTGTAGTTAAGAATAATTAACGCCTCCCCCGGGTTTTTCGTAAGAGTTCATTTTAATGGCAGATAAAGTCGTTTGTTTTGTATCAGTTTTGTAAGTGTTGATTGTGAAAGAGATAGCGGCGAGTGATGTGTTGCGAGTTGCCAGCCGTGACAAAAAAAAACAGATTCTTCCCGCGCGGGGAGCACAGAGATGCTGAGGCTCTCTTTCCGCTGGAAATGGCAGACTGGTGAGAGTCATTCACCACGAGCGTTTTCTTGCAAGAGTGGCAAACAAAGTGGTTAAGGTGAACGCAGCGCGTAAGAGTGGCAAATGCAGGACTTAAAGTTGCCGGATTTTCAGTGAGTTGTGGATGGTTTGTAAGAGTGGCAAAGAAAGGGGTTACCGGGAGACAGTTTACAGTCAACAGTTCACAACTAACGGTTACAGGGAGCAGAGGCGCGAAAATGGAAACTCGAAATTCGGTGTGGAGCGGGACGTGGCGTGGCGCAAGTACGTGGCGGCCGGAATGGAGGAGACGGGTCAAGAACTGATGCGCCACGCGAACAGCAGATTGACGCTTGACGTGTACGCACAGGCTCTAACGTCAGCGAAGCGTGCAGCGCATCTAAAGGTGGTTGAGTTGATTCGGCCAGCGGCGGAAACGCGTTTTGTTCCTTTGTGTTCCCACGCGGAGGAAGCGGAGTCTGTAAGTGTCTGATTTTATGGAGCGGCCTATCGGAATCGAACCGACACCTGAACCTTGGCAAGGTTCCGTACTACCACTATACTAAGGCCGCTCAACGTCAATTCATTTTATAGCACGCGCACACGGCCGCGACAAGCCTTCTGTCGTACGCCGTTCGACGGCGCCGCCCTTCTCGCGCGCCACCTTCAAGAGACCAGACTTACCCGCGCAGACTTCACCACTGGCGAGCGCTTCTGTCGGTCGGCGAACCGATCCGCTTTTTCCTTATCGGTATATACCCGGCCGAACTTCTCGCCATCCGCGTAAGCAACGGTGACCAGAAAATGGTGATGTTTCCGCCGTTTGTCTTTATTAAAGTTTGTAGGCTCTTTCTTTGGGGATTTTTTCGTCGAAGTTTTTGTCACTGAGGCCATCCCTTTGCGAATTGGGGCACACAAAACACTATCTCAAGGAAGCCTCATTCGCGCAAGTACTCCTATCGATACTATCCTCACGCCTATTGCATGCAGTTTTGGTCAGCCTGTAAACATTGGAACTATCTCTGCCACGCCGCGAAGCCTGCGGCCCGTTCTCGCCCCGGTCTTCCGGTTCACGCCTAACGCCCGAGAGCCAAATTGGACCATCCCCAAAACGTCGTTTCCCCCGAAAAATGGGCCAAATTTGCTGTTTCCGTGGCCTCGCCGTACCTTCCCTCGAAACATTTTCAAAAGAAGTTGCCGTCCATGAAACTTTTCCCGCCTTTTTTCGTCTTAACTTGTGAGGCCAACGATAGACTGAATGTGGCGGAGATCGAACATGATAACAATTACGAAACACCCGCCCTTAGTGGAAGACCTGCGAAATCATTCGCAGGAGCAGATTGCTGAACTGCGCATGCTGCTTCATTCCGGTGCGCCTTCGCGGCCAGATCCGCGTCGGCCAGGCTTCTTTGAAGTCGAAGGGCGTTCAAATATCTTTTACGTTTTCAAGTATCCTTCGGGATCGAAGGTAATGCTGCTTGGCATCTGGGATCGCGAAAGCGATCCTGTCGCCGAGCTCGTGGCTTGCACCTGCCCGGCCGCATAACTCCGGCATTACTCCTGAGAGCATGCAAATCTAGAAGGCGGTCCGACCACGTCGGACCGCCTTCTTAGTCTTCTTCCAGTTCCAACGACGCCGAGTTGACGCAGTAGCGCAGACCCGTCGGCTTCGGTCCGTCCTCGAACACATGCCCCAGATGCGCATCGCATCGGCTGCACTTGATCTCTGTCCGCGACATCCCATGAGTGGCATCAGTCTCCGTCTCCACGGCCTCTTCGTTCGCTGGGGCGTAAAAACTCGGCCATCCGGAGCCCGAGTGGTATTTGGTATCAGAACGAAACAGAGGCTGCCCGCAGCACACGCATTTATAAACTCCCGGCGTGTCCGTATCCTCATATTCCCCGGTGAACGGCGGTTCCGTTCCCTTCTGTCTCGTCACATAGTATTGATTCGGCGAGAGTTGCTTCTTCCATGCCGCTTCGTCTTTACGGATTTTCTCTTCCATACCTATCTCCTTGCCCGCTTACTCTTTGGTCCTTGGCTTGCACTTGGTCTCGTATCAGATTCGCCGCTAGGGGTGTACGATTCACCCCACGGCTCGGAACCTCTCCCTTACACTAGGATTCTAGCTTGAACACGACCATGCCAGAAAAGTCAGCAAAGCCTCTTACCGATAATCGAGTCAGCCGCAGGGCAAAAATCGCCCGGCCCGTACGCGTCCGACCCTCCGAGCCTCGTGATGATCATTTTGAAGACCTCCCCATCAGCGTCAACGCCTCCAAAGAAGGCATCTATTTCACGACTCGCCTGCACTCCTATTATCCCGGTATGCGCGTCTTCGTCACTTTTCCCTATTCATCCCCCCACGATCCCATGAACTGCGAATACGTCGCCCAGGTCGTCCGCGTCGAGAAGCTCGAAAATGGCAAGACCGGCGTTGCGGTCCATCTAAAAATGAGTATGAATTTCAATTCCACGACTTCCAAAAACACAACTAGCCGTAGCTGAAACCTTCCACCTAGATTCTTCACGTCAGCTGGGCCGAAAAGCCCTGGTTGACACCGGCCGTGCTTTACTTTAATTTCATACTATGTACTCTCGGGCGCATCGCCACCATCACCATCACGGCCACACGCCGCGCCCGATGAGGTGTGCATAGAGTTTCGCAGCAAAAAACACTCATCGGCCCGCTGGCGCAGTTAGCCCCAGCGGGTTTTTTGTTTTCAGTTAGATCGTTACCGCAAAATCTAGGAGTCACATCGCATGAGCAGCACGAAATTAACCATCGACTTCGACAAAGCCGGCGGCCTTGTTCCCGTAATTATTCAGGATGAGCGCTCCGGCGACATTCTCATGCTCGGCTTCATGAATTCCGTCTCGCTGGCCGAAACGCAGCGTTCCGGCGAGGTCGTCTTTTTCAGCCGCTCGCGCAACAAGCTCTGGAAAAAGGGCGAATCCAGCGGCCACGTTCTCAAAGTCCGCGAAATCCGTGTCGATTGCGACGCAGACGCTCTCCTCGTCCGCGTGGAAGCCATCGGCCCAGGCGTTTGCCACGAAGGCTATCGCAGTTGCTTTTTCCGCAAACTCGATTCAGACGGCACCGCCGCCATCATCGCCGAAAAGACATTTGACCCGTCAACTATCTACTCCACACAGGAGGAGAAAAAATGACCTCGCGCCTCAAGCTCGGCATTCCCAAAGGCAGCCTGCAGGAAGCCACTCTCGACCTCTTCACCCGCGCAGGCTGGAAAATCACGCTCAGTTCGCGCAGTTACGTCCCCACCATCGACGATCCCGAAATCGAATGCCTTATGGTTCGCGCGCAGGAAATGGCCCGCTACGTCGAAACAGGCGCACTCGACGCAGGAATCACCGGCCACGATTGGGTCGTTGAAACCGGCGCTGCCGTCGACGAACTTTCCGAACTCGTCTACGCCAAGCAGCGCCTCGCCCGCGTCCGCTGGGTCCTCGCCGTTCCCGAAGATTCTCCCATGCGCGAAGTCCGCGACCTCGAAGGCAAGACCATCGCCACCGAAGTCGTCCAGATCACCGAAAAATATCTCGCGCGCCACGGCGTCAAAGCCCGCGTCGAATTTTCCTGGGGCGCCACCGAAGTCAAAGTCCCGCAGCTTGCCGACGCCATCGTCGAAGTTACCGAAACCGGCTCCTCCCTCCGTGCCAATCGCCTTCGCATCGTTGACACCGTTCTCGAATCCGCCACAGTGTTCATCATGAACCGCGCCGCCGCAGCTGATCCCGCCAAACGCGAAAAAGCCGAAAATCTCATCCTCATGCTCCAAGGCGCCATCGCCGCCGCCAGCAAAGTCGGCCTGCTCCTGAACGTACACCGCGACGACTTGCCAAACGTTCTCGGCGTTCTTCCAGCGCTCAAAAAGCCCACCATCTCGACGCTTAGCGACCCCGATTGGGTCGCCGTGAACACCATCATCGAAGAATCCGTCGTCAGGCAAATTCTTCCCAAGCT
>DATJXZ010000075.1:0-12506 GCA_035499815.1 Candidatus Solibacter sp.
TTCAAGGACGCGCCGTCGATGCCAGAAATCATAGGCTTCGAGTTCGTATGGAACCGGAGGGCGAGGCCCGACCAAGGACATCTCCCCTTTCAATACGTTGATGAACTGTGGCAGTTCATCCAGGCTGGTTTTGCGGATGAAGGATCCAATGGAAGTGACTCTTGGATCCTTGGTCAGCTTGTAAACGCCGGTACCATTCCCATTCGACCCGTTGGGTTCTGCCTTGCCGGCGATTAATCGCTGGACGTATTCCTTATGAATCGCAGGATCGTTATTTTGCCTCATCGAACGGAATTTCAGAAACGTGAAAGGT
This sequence comes from Candidatus Solibacter sp., assembly GCA_035499815.1. Taxonomy (GTDB): domain Bacteria; phylum Acidobacteriota; class Terriglobia; order Acidiferrales; family UBA7541; genus Acidiferrum. The sequence continues at coordinate 314 of DATJXZ010000075.1, forward strand.
TGACCATGCTGCCCGATGCGTTGCTGCCGAAACAAGATGGGTCCCTTAGAGGTTGCTTTGACAGCGGCCGCGATTATTAGAAATACTGGGGCAAAGACGATCAGCGCGACGATGCTGCCGAAGACGTCCATGGCCCGCTTCAGGGCGCCAGAAACTCGTTTTTCGTCAGCCCGTTTAGATAAATCGGGGTACAGCACGGGGTTGCTAGGCCGCTTTCGGGATCCCTGCTCCCAGTCGTCGGGAAACACGTGGAAGGACACACTGACTCGATTCAGCTGCTCAAGGCTGAGATGGTTACCAAGGATCTCGCTGAGTCGGGCCATCATCGTATTCACGATTGTCCCGCGATCATCCGGAGCAATCTCAGTGAACATGACACCAACGATACAGCTTTCCTTATACCATCCGGCCACGTCAGTTTCTCGCGTGGACGTCGACAGTGCCCCCAGAAGTTTATTTAGGTTCTTCGCAGCGGCTTCGGAAGGCGCATTATCACCAAAATCCAAGAGCATGAGCAAGAACGGATTTCGGGACCGCTCAGTCCGTCGCCGTTCGCGTGAGATCACCTTATGGAACGACGCTTCAGTGAGAACGTCACGTTCATAGGTTGACTCCGACTCTCTGGTGAAGGGCCCGACGCTTAGGGTGTCAATCGAGCGACGCAAGTTCACGGCTTTTCTCCTGATATCTGCTTTGAGGGCGCTGAGATGAATTGGCAACTAGTGATGTCGTCAGATTCGGCATCAAGGTCAGTCTCGAATGCTTTCGATCGGGAACGAAAAAGAGGTGTTACTAAAGGTTCTATTTGGCTACTTGGTCGCGGGGGAATAGCGGCGGTAGTAGTTATCTTGATCTTCGTCGGTACAGCTATTAAGCACAACTCCCAAGAGATTAGACTTCTTGATCATCTCCAGCCCGCGCTGCAACTGGGTCTTTTGGGTCTTGCCCTCCCGCGTGACAAGTATCGTCCCGTCAGTCAGTCGGCTCCAGATCGTCGTGTCTGCCAGGGGCAGGAGTGGAGGCGAATCCACGATGATCCAGTCAAACAGGGGCGCCATTTGATTCATCAAGGCCGAGAGCTTTCCCGACTGCATCAGTTCCAGTGAATTCGCAGGAGGAGCGCCTCCTGGCATGATCCAAAACCCGGGCGCGTTTAGATGGTAAATATTAGTAGCGGTATCGACACCGCTCTCCAGCCACTCTGAGAGCCCGGCGAGTCTCCCAAGACCAAATTGTCCGGCCAGGACCGGACGACGCAGGTCTCCTTCGATCAGCAGCACTCTCTCTTTCTCTCTGCGCTGAGCGAGCGCACCGGCAAGATTGGACGCAATCAGGCTTTTGCCCTCTTCCGGTATCGTGCTCGTGACCAGTACTTTCTTCAGCGGACGGTTCTGACGCATGTGACGGAGCCGAACCCCAAGGAAGCGGAACTTCTCGGCTGCCAAGCTCTCCGGTTGGGTAAAGAAGACCAGACGGCTCGATGGGGCGAGACTCACTTCCAAAGAAGGAAACAATGTGGGAGAGGCGTGGACGTCGGATGGCACTCCGGTTTCCGGAACCCCTGCCGGCAATAGAACGGATGGAATTCCTTCCGCTGGTTCTTCGATTGGCGATTGATCGAAGTTCGGAAGGCGCGGCGCCTCAAAGACTGCGGTAGCCATTGACACCACATCCGGGTATTCGACTCCCGATTGTTCAGTGCCCGATCTTTGCAGCGCGTCAAATATACGGCTCATTCTTGCTCGCTCCTGAACCCACAATCATATTCAGCTCTGCATTCCTGCTCTTTGTATTCCGAAGGTGCTCATACAAATTCAAAAGCGATCTTGCCGCTCGTGCCACTTCTAATGGTGCGTCTTCTGCGCCGATTCTCTGCTCTGGCGATGGATGCAACACATTTAATCGAAAATCAATGGCGATCTCTTCGATAACGCGTGGAGAGACACTTGACAATTGTCGCGCATACGCTTGGATGAGTGCGTTTTCACAAATTGTATTGATGAGACGAGGGTATCCGTGCGAATGCCGATGCAATTCAACCATCGTTTCCATTGGGAACAGTTCCGATGGCTTCGTAGCTCCCGCTATTTGTAGCCTCCGATACACGTACCCGCACGTATCATCAATATCGAGTGCATTCAGGTGCGCACGATGGGCGATTCTTTGCTTCAACTGCCGGAGTTCGATTGAATCGAGTTTTTCATCCAATTCTGGCTGTCCGATGAGCAGTATCTGCAACAACTTTGCTTCTGCTGTCTCGAGGTTGGTCAGGAGTCGAATCTCCTCTAGCACGTCGGTGGAGAGATGATGTGCTTCGTCTATCACTAAAACGGTAGTGAACCCTTTCTGATAGCGCGCGATCGCATAGCTACTTATGCTCAGAAGGAGATCGCTCTTTGACTTTCCAGCGGTAGGAAGCTGCAGGTCCCCCGCAATGTATTGCAGAAACTCTACGGCCGTCAGACGCGGATTGAAAAGATAAGCGTAGGCAACATTGGCCTGGCGCAAAATCTGAAGCAGACAGCGAACAAGCATCGTCTTTCCTGTGCCGACTTCGCCGGTCAGGACAACAAAGCCTTTGCGCCGCTTTACACCGTAATACAACGACGCCAACGCTTCGTTATGCTGCTTCGTCGAAAACAGGAAACGAGGATCGGGTGTGATCTCGAATGGGTTACGCTGCAGATTGAAAAAGCGCTTATACATTGACGAAAACTATATTCGAACCCGTCGACAAACTGTTGTGGGCGGCCATCTGAGTCACGGCAGTTTTAGCCGCGCAGATAGCTGAATGCTGACCCGATAAGTATCGTCCCAAACACAAAGATTGCAACCGCCCACCCGAACCAAATCCTTCGCTGTGCGCCACTCAAGTCCGAGACGGTTTCAATGGTCGGTATCTCGCCGATCACTTCCATTGGGAGAATCTTCTTAATTTCCTTTGCAGTATGCAAGCGATCGTCGAACATTTCAAATGCACCGACCACTGCGAGTCCTAGCGCCAAGCCGATTCCTAACCCTAATCCGCAAAACTTAAGACGATCTGGAAACTGAGGCCTTTGCGGCAGACTTGGCGGATCAACGACGCGAAACCTCTCTCCCTGTTGCAGCAACTCCATGCTCGTGGCCATCTTCGATTCATTCTTCTTCTTCAGCAGATCATCGTAAGTTGCCTTTGTCTGGTCGTAGCCGCGAGTCAGATCTGCCAGTTGCTGTTCTCGAATCGGTTCCTGATTTAAGCGTCCCTGATAATCTTCGAGTTTTGCCTTCAGGGAAGCAATTGAATGTTCCCGATTGGCGATTTCGAGCTGATTTGATCGCAACTGGCTTTCGATTGGCGCCAACATCGTCACCTGCGCTGCATCAGTTGTGGGGCCCGTTTCGTCAGAACCGCCGTCGGTGCTCTTGTTCTTCATGGCCGCTAGGAGTTGGTTACGCCGTGCCTCGTTTCTTGCAATTTCCTCTTTCAGTTTTTTCACGTCCGGATGGCGATCTGTGTAATGAGAACTCAGGTCTGCCAGTTGTGCGCGTAGCTTCTGCAGTTGGTCATCAATCGCAGGCAAGCCCGTTGGAGTTCCATCTGGGGCTTTGGCGGCGCCCTGAGTAGCACGATATTGATCCGCCATAGTTTGTAAGTACACGCGCTGTTGTCGGGCGGAATTCAGGGTGTCTTCTTCAGTCTGTAGCTGCGCCTGAATACCCTGAAGGATCTGCAGATTGCTAGTCAGTTGACCTGGCATTTCTCCGACATGTTTGGCCTTGAAATCGCGGATCCTTTCCTCTTGGGCAGCCAAGTCCCGCTGCGCCGTTTCCAATTGAGATTCGAGGAATTGAGTTGTACCTTCCGACTGTTGCTGGCGAACCTCGAGGTTTTCGTTGATAAACAAGTTTGTCAACTCACCAGTAACCTGCTGCGCCAGGTGCGGATCTCGAGAGGTATAGGACACATTGAACGCACTGATCTGATTGTGCGTATCGCGGACTAACGCGATATCTATATCCTTTCTCATTCCTGCCACTTTATCGTCGGGTGTGGGCTCCCCGTGCTTCCTGGTGTAAAGGTGGAACTTTTCGATAATCGATAGTAGGTTTGTCCGGCTCAGAATCTGTTGGGTGATACTCTGCATTCGCTGCTGCAGGTCATCATTGATGTTAGGTGTGACGTAGTCTTTCGGCATCGAGGGTTGCTCGACGAGAATCAAGGTGGTTGATTGATATCGCGGCGGCAAAATCCAGCTCGCGACCCACACGACAACCCACCCGAGAAAGAAAGGTATTAGAAAATGCAAGTGCCGGCGTTTCGCTATTCCGAAATAACGCTGGACGTCTAACGCTTCGCCGTTTTGCTCCTCTAGTTCGTCAACCATACTTACCTTCCTAAAGGCCTGGAGAACTGATATGAGATTGATATTGCTTCGTGGTTCGTATCCGGAATGGCAGAAATCGCTTGTATATTGCTATAGCTCTGGTGAATTCGTGTGTACTCGAGCCCGAACTCCAGGTGCTCACCGATGCCTTGATGAAGTGAAGCGGATCCAGAAACCGAATGCCCGTTTTGTACTCCGAGCTGAGCCCCGGCAATAACATTGTTTTGTGCATACGCTCCAGTAACTGAGCCGTTCAGCCTTTTCGTAATCTGCTGGCGCACCGAAATCGTCCCGCTATCTTGCTGGACCGCTCCGCCTAGTCCTCCGCCACCCGAGATGACGTGGGCATAGCTAATGGCAAAACTGGTTAGTCTCGCTTGCCAGCCCAGACTTGTTCCACCACTTCCACCCCACGACCTTATAGGCACAAGTGGAGCGGGGAGTGTTGTGTCCGAGTATTGTGGCCCACCGAAGAAGGAAATGGAAAACCTTGAAGAAGCTGGAGTGAATGAATAAAACAGCAAGACCGCATGCGTGAGCGTCTCATTGTTCCCGAATGTCGGATAGGACAAAAGTCTCTGAAACGAATAAGTGATGCCGAGATATTGCTCGTGGGCCACACGATGGGAATAGAACGCTAGTCCACCCTGGGAAGCCGAGTCCGCCAGACCCTGAGCCTGCATTGCATCCAAGAAGTGGAGATTCGAGAAAGTCCCACTAGCACCTACCATATCGTTCAATCCAAACTGGTAGTTGATCCCCACATCGCCGGAGTTGCTCAAGAAACTCGCAAACGGCGCTAATGCTGAAAAGTTAGGAGTTTGGATTCCAGCTGAAACGACGCCTCCGCTTAGGTCCGGTGATTGATTAAACACGTTCGAACTCTTCGCAAAAACGTCCCGGGCGCTGAAGGTTACATGAGGACTGAACCGGTCGGAAAAATCGATTGAAGCGTTATGATCGGCTTCGTTCCGTGCGCTCGTGCGCTGATAGAGAGTGTATCCAGGAGCATAGTTCAGAAGTAGATGAGTGCGTGTCGTGGTTTCATCGAGTCCAATCACAGGTGCAATCGTGTAAGTGATATCACTAACGGGTTTTCCTGTAACTCCCCCCAGAACGTTATCTGTATACGCGCTAGTGAACGACAGGGCCGTACGGAGGTAGTTCGAGCGCACCTGGGAGCCGAGTGCGATCGGATATATCAATCCGTTGACAGGGGGTGGTGGCGTCATGCGGTCGATATCGGGATCGAACGCCGGCGGAGCAGCATTATCTACCGCGGCGCCAACCGCTGGGACAGCTGGCTGCGCAGGAGCATCATTAGCCTGCGCCCAGATCATACCCGAGAACAAACTCACTCCGAATACCACTAGTATTGGCCTAACCAGCACTGAAGAAATCCGCTGAATAAAGACAGTCATTTCAAGGCACGACGACTGTGTCCCGCGGCTGAAGCTTTTCATTTTGCGACGGATTCTGACCTTTGATCACTTCTTTGTAGTTGAAAGGGATCCGCGTTTGCGTTCCGTCGGGATTTTGTCGCAGGACATAAATGGATTTTTTCTTGGCAAAATCGCGAAAGCCTCCCGCAACAGCGATCGCGTCAAGTACAGTCGCAGCGCTCGCTAAAGGGTACGAACCCGGCTTTACGACCTGGCCCATGATATTGAATTTCTGACTGTTGATCTGCTGGACGATTACGGTCACTTCAGGTTCAGAAATGTAGTTTTTGAGCCGTTCGGCAATATCCTGTTCCAGCTTGAATGGTGTACGGCCCGCGGCCTGCAATTCTCCGGCTAGTGGTAGCGAAATCTTTCCATCCGACCGGACTGGAACCGAGCGGGAGATCTCGGCTTCCTTCCATACGTTGATCGCCAGCATGTCGTCATTTCCGATTACGTAGCTGTTGTCGTGACCCCGGGCGTCTGGATCTTGTTTCACGGCCGCTTGAGCTTCTGACTTTGCTGGCGTCGCAACCTGACCAATGCCTCCTGGATTTTGCCCATAGAGCATACTTGGCAAAAACAAGCACGCAAGAATGCTAGTCATCGCTGCAATCCAGATGCTTTCTTTGTTTGAGTTCATAGCCGTTCCTCAACCATTTATTGCCATGGCCTTACGACGCCGCTCTTCCATTTTTTCCATTGCCTTTACTCGCGCCATCGGGAAAAGGAAAATTCCCCGGAACGGCAGAAGGAACAGTGTCGGAAGCACTCATATGATACTGCTCGATTTTGTACAGCAAGGTTCGATAACTTACCTGCAGCAGTCGGGCAGCCGCTTTGCGGTTCCATCCGGTCTTTTGCAAAGCAATTCCAATTGCATTTCTTTCCGCTTCCGACTTCACGGTCTCAATTAACGACTTGAGTGATTTGGGATTTGAACGGACAGCCTGATCAATGTCATGCTCCGGCTCGTTCTCCACAACCTTGGGATCAAAGTTCGCTTTGGTATCGAACTGTGCAAGAGGATGCTGGCCATTCTTCTTCACCATTTCCGGGCGAAGGGCGTTGAAGTTGAGATCCTTCTCACCAATTACCAGATACCGCTTTACAAAGCTCTCAAGTTCTTTCAAATTTCCAGGCCACGAATAATTTCTGCATGCATTCAGGATGGCAGGAGAAAAAGTCCGCGCTGGAAGTCCGTATTGCCTAGACAGCCGGTGCATCAAATGCTGCATCAAAACTGCGATTTCTCCTCTTCGTTGCCACAGCGAGGGCACCTGGACAATGAAGGCACTTAGCCGATAATACAGATCCTCCCGCAGTCTACGCTCGGCTAAAGCTCGGTCGATGTTGGCGCTCGTTGCTGCTACGACGCGGAAATCCGGTGACGGCTTCATTCCTGGGTTGTGCACCACTTTGTTCTGCAGCAAATGCATCAACCGGTTCTGAATACTCAGCGGCATCTCCGTAATTTCGTCAAAGAAAATCGTTCCTTTGTCGGCCCGTTCAAACTTGCCTGCGCCGTTGCGTCCATCACCCGGAAGACTATTTCCGAACAATTCCAGCTCAAGCAACTCGGCCGGCATATCCGCACAATTGACTTTGAGGAATTCGAAGCCCGAGCGAATCGATAACTTGTGAATTAGCCTTGCGACAGCGTCTTTCCCGCTGCCGGCCTCTCCCAGAATCAGTACTGGGACTTCAGCTTCCGCGAGTAACTGCACTTGCGTTCGCAATTTCTGGCTCACTGGACTGGCACTGACAAAAAACGAGTCAGGACCGAGTTGCTCAATGTCTTCACTTGCCATTTCCGCTTTTCCGTCGTCGTGAGACAACAGGTGGTGCTGAATAATCCACTCGAGTTGAGCATCATCCAAGGGCTTGAGCAAAACCTCCTGAGCTCCAACGCGGATCGCCTCCTCATTGCGATCAGCGTCCTCCGGGAAGCACGCCACAATTACGGGTAGAGTGGGATGAATCCGCCGCAGCCACCGGAGGAAGTGTTGAGCATCTCCGTCTCCTCGAGGCAGGTCAAGCAGAAGTAAATTCGGGACAGGCCCGGACTGTATCCGTTCTATGGCCTCCCAAGCACTGGTCGCCGTATCAATTTGCCAGGAGTTCGACTCCGACATGGACCAGAGTGGAGGAAGCAAGGTGGATTCCCGGCTTACCACAAACAATCTTGCAGTTTCGATTAATTTTTCTGTCACAGGCGGGGGCTCCTCGGAAGGGGCTGGTCGGAAGTTACACCGCTTCTACTTGGTAACCTTTAACGCGGACAGCGAGCGATCTTTGAATCGCATCTACGGATATAACGAGCGTCTCGTCTCCATTGCGCGAGGTCAAAATTCCCTCTAGGCCGTCCAAAGCTCCGCTCCGAATTCGGACACGTTGTCCGATCTTGAGAAATGGATGAGCAGACCATGGAATATTTCCATCAAGGAGAGTGCGCACGCTATCAATTTGTTCGGCGGGCACCGGCGTGCCCTCACCCTGACTGCCGACCAGGCCTAAAACACCGTCCACTCGAAGCACACGCAAGCGCTCAGCTCGATTTGGCGCGAACTGAGCGAATACATAGCAACTGAACAGCGGCAGTTGCACTGTCTTCTTCCGATCACTCCAACGATGCACTTCCGTGACGATGGGCAAGAAGGTCTCCACTCCACGTTCCCCGAGCCGCTGAACAACGAGTTTCTCGTGTCGAGGGCGAGTATGGAGTGCGTACCAATGACTCTCCACTGCCGGAACGGGAGCTGATTCAAAAGACTGCCAAACTTGAGTGCCGATGGCCATAGCTTCGCCCTCTGAGTTACATCTTCCGGTAACCCTTAATGAATTACACGTCTCGTTAGTGCGGTCTCAGACCGAGACCTTAGGGGAAACAACGCGTGGGGGGGGACTTGCTGTTTAAGAAAAGGTCTGACGCGATTCCAATCTTACGTCAGATCTCTGGAACTCAGGGGGAGGAAGTAAAACACGCTTACGAAATCGGCGGGGCTCAAACTTCAAATCGCATCATACCATGCACGCCTCGTCTTGCATACTTTAATCACTCCTGCAGAAATGTCTGTGACCATAGCCACAAATCTTTGTGATTGCAATAGCGCTCATCCTACGCAAGTCCTTGCAACTTTAATCCGAACCAACACCCTGCAGATCATTAAAATCTTTTCTATCCATCCGGAAAAGCGTAGCTTCGCCCAGTCGCTCACATTCCGTGTCGACTCCAATGACCAAGTTGCACTCTTTGCAAGCCTACCGGGGGATGATCCGCACTCTTTTGGGGGGATTGTTTCGCTTGCTGCAAACACACGTTACAACCCCCTGCATCCGGCTGCAAGAAGCACATATTCCTACCGCGAAAGTTCTCCTGCGTTCAAGGGTCCAGCTTCCTCTTGTTAGAGTGCTTCGTCTCAGAGATGTTTTTCTCTGAACCTGAGTCGGAAAGGGCAGGATTGCGGTGAGTTCGTATGGCCGTTCGGAATCGCAAGCATCCCCATATCAATCTCATTCTATTGGCGATGCACGATATGCCGTGTATGAAGATTACGACAGACAAGGGCATCCGCGGTGGAACCTTGGTTAGTACAGCGGAGGGCATCCAGACGAGTGAAGCCATTTGCAACCTATGCGTTCACTTGCAGCCGAGCATAGTAAACTGCTTGCATACAAGGAGACTGGTTGAGTACTATTGTGAAGGAGCTCCCAAGCTGGTATTTCCCCTCTGTCGCGACAGCCAAGAGTTCGGAAGACCTCCCTCAATAGTGGCTTGCAGGCCCTGAACGTTACGTCTGCTCCAGGAAAATAGTTTGGTGATGACGCGGATCCTAGTGGCCGATAGTTCCCGAATACACTCTCGTCTGCTCGCGGAGTCTCTGACGCGAGAGGGCGAGCTTAAGGTAATTCCTTTTGAGTCGGACTCTTCTGGGTTGGTAGCAGCGGCCGCCGCACAAGAAATCGACGTCCTCATCATCAGTTCGAAGCTAGACGATCAGCCTGCGAGGGGATTGGAAATTTTGGCTGAGTTGCGCAGTATTCGTCACGATCTTCTTTCAATAGTCCTGCTCGATTCGTCCAAGGACGAAGCTGTTTTACAGGCTTTTCGCTCTGGCGCTAGAGGAGTTTTCGACAAGAACGATCGGCCCGAATTGCTAGGCAAATGCGTTCGCACCGTCTGCGGAGGGCAGGTATGGGCGAGCAGCCGCCAGTTGGAGGTGCTTGTACGGGCCCTCGCCAATTCTCCTGTTATCCGTGCGACAAATGCAGAAGGTGTGAACCTGCTTTCCGACCGCGAGCTGCAGGTCGTTCGCTGCCTTTCTGAAGGGCTCACGAATCGCGAAATTGCGGAGCGATTGGACTTGAGCCAACATACCGTAAAAAACTATCTGTTTCGGGTATTTGAGAAACTTGGCGTATCCAGCCGCGTCGAATTGCTATCGATGACTCTGACTCGATCTGCTTCTGTGCAATCCGCGGACACGAAAAGGAACAATGGACATTCGCACGAAGAGTCCGACCTTATTGAGGACCTGGCCGATGCTGGTCTGCCGGCTGCACAACTCGCTCTCGCGCAGGTGTATTTAGCTCGACGAAACGGCCCCCAAGACCTCGTTGACGCTTACATGTGGTACCTAGTAGCGATTGAGCGTGCCGCTAAAGCGAAAGACTTCATCACGAGTCTGCTTACTCCGGAACAGCTCGAGGAGTCTATAAGGAAAGCCGCTGCTTGGGCTCCGATGCAAAAAAAATCTGACTCTTCAGGCGAAAAACTCAACCTTCAACTGAAGCGCCCCGGCTCCAGAATCCCGCGACGCCCAACTGAACGAAGTGCTCCCTGAACAGCACTCCATCTCTATCTAGCCCGACCGAGCACGCTGAGCTCGCCAGTCTTGGGGATCGATTAGCTGACGAACCCAGACCAGACTGCATCAGTTTGTAGCATTGTTGAAAATCTCATCACCCTTGTACCGAAGCAGAGTTCGCAAAAACCAACAGAATTGAAGTCGCAAACCTGACTCATCGAATAGGACCGACTGGAAATTTCTTCCGGTTCCTTTGCGTGTGCGAAGAGTATCTTGATGTCAATGCCAACCGTCACTTGGAGCGGCGAATTGGCGGTTTACGCCTAGTAGCGGGTAGGTGTATCGTCAACAGTTCATCGTCCAATCGGTCATGTCCCTATGCGCGGAGCCACCTCACATCGATGACTTGGGTCGCATCCTGATGGGCATAGGCCTGACAGGCGGTATGTACGAACGATACCTACCGCAAAACCTCAGGCAAGAGCACACTGAATGCATGAGCCGTCCCCCACTTCATGCAGCATCAGCTGTGGGGTCACGGTTCGCTTGAACGAAAATGCGAAAGACCGTGGTTTGTTGCTCAAAACCTGTTCTGAAACTAGCTGGCGTGCTGCTTCTTCTCGCCGGACTGATGCTCCTTGCCGGTTGTCAGGGCGTCAGTGTTAAGGGTTCGGACACTCCTGGACAGCCATCGGGAGCGCTATCGCTGAGCGCGACGAAACTGAGCTTCGGAACGGTGACCATTGGTACCAATCAGACCTTATCGGACACCATCACCAACACTGGAGGATCGAGTGTTTCGATCTCTCAAGTGTCCATTGACGGGACTGGATTTGCTCTAAGCGGAATTAACGCGCCGTTGACGCTCGCTGCCGGAGACAGCACGAGTTTCACGGTCAAGTTCACCCCCACCACGGCGGGTAATGCAAGCGGAAGTGTCACGATCACTTCGACGGCCACCGACTCGAGCGTTGCTATTCCCCTGTCTGGAGCCGGCACGTCTGCTGTTGGCCAGCTTAGCGTCGCTCCTGCCACACTCGACCTCGGCAACGTGGTAGTAGGAAGCAGCGGAACGGCCTCCGGTAGCCTGACTGCAACAGGAGCGAATGTTACGGTCACCGCGGCCACTACAGACAATTCGGTTTTCACCGTAGGTAGCCTGTCGCTGCCTATAACTATTCTCGCCGGTCAGAGTGTTCCGTTCACCATCACGTTCAGCCCGGCAGTTTCGGGCGCGGCGACTGCCACACTCACCATCACCAGCAACGGCCAGCCTTCTACGACTACGGAAGCTCTTACCGGCACAGGGATACAAGGCTCAGGCTCAAATCATAGCGTTGCCTTGTCGTGGAGCCCCAGCACGTCGTCTGGGATCGCTGGCTACAACATCTATCGAGCGAGCTACACTAGCTTCTGCGGATCTTTCTCAAGAATTAACGGATCGCTGGACGCCAACACCGTCTACACCGATTCAAACGTTGCAGACGGCTCCTCATACTGCTATGCGACTACTGCAGTGGATACGAGCAACGGGGAAAGCTCTTATTCCAACGTCGTTTCGAATGTTCAGATTCCA
>DATJXZ010000076.1:0-3318 GCA_035499815.1 Candidatus Solibacter sp.
ACCGTGCGCCTCGAAAACATTTCGCAGTTCCGCTTCGCTCGTGTTGTGGGGCAGATTACCAACGTAAAGATTCTTCATTGTATTTCCTCTCTTAGGTAGTTCATCCACTGTGGCGATTGCCGCGATTGATTGCGTTTGCCGCCCTTCGCCATCTCGTGACTAAACTGGCGGACTTTATGACGCTTGGTTGCGAACAACAGACGCGGAGCGCTTGGAGGAAATTCGACGTGAGTCCGCTTTTCATCAAAAGCTACTATGCAATTCAAGACTTTTCGTGTCACGAAGGAGGCATGTCAATTGGTGCTCTTCCATGTCGTACCTGGCGCGCTCCATATCGACCTTTTTCTCCGCAGCAAGCTCGCTGCTGACTTGATAGAAAGGCGCAGAACGCGCTTCGCGGTATTTCCGAAGCCTCAATTCGAGAGTTTGTTCAAGATTTGTACACTTTAAGCAATCCACGCGTAATCCCTCCAGCGTTTCCTCCCATCGATGCATAGGAAACAGGAGCGGCGTAGATCATACTTCTCCCGCCGCCGTGGGAGGCTCCTTGCTGTGCCCGAAGCCAGTCTTGCTCGTCCTGTTGGGCTCGAAGCCAGTCCTGCTCGTCTTGGACAGGTTCACGGCCTTCATTCAACTCATAGCCAGCATTGCGCTCGATCATGCTCGACCTGTTTGGTGCTGTGGTCTAAGAGGAGGAGTTCAGATGGGCTGACTTAGTTCAGAAGATCTGAAAGAGGAAGGATAAAACTCACTCTAGCTGGACTGTAGTCTCTTGTCGCCCACAAGTCAAGGTCGGTAGTTGTCCTAAATCCACTCTTAGGAAAATACCTCAAGCTCTGGCCGGGGCACTTCGCGCACTGCTCGCAAAGTCAAGTCGAAGCACTCAGGACGTGACCAAGGTGGTTGTCGGCGGTAGCGCGGCAAGGGCTATCATGCTCAGGATGCACATGCGTCAAATATTTTATGGCCTAATATCTGTGATCGCGATGGCGGCGCATCTGTTGCTGAATGGTGCTGGCATCGTCTTTTTTAGGACGCGCCTGATTCACGTTGATGCGCCGTCCGTCAATGATCGTTCCATTGAGGGCCACCATGGCAGCTTGAGCTTCGGGCTCGCTGCTCATCTCGATGAAAGCAAACCCCCGGGGAGCTGTCGTGTCTCGATCTTTGACGATATTTACGCTCAGCACTTGCCCAAACCCTTCGAAGAGAGTTCGCAGGGCCTGTTCTGAAGTGTCGATTGCAAGATTGCCGACGAAAATGTTCTGCATGTCACCCTCCGTTTCCATGCGCTCATGCTGTTGCTCAAGCGGACCGAGTCTAGATACCGACCGCCAGCTGTAATCTGTGGAGGGAGGCGCGAGCTTGGCCCAGGCCGATGTCAGGATTTATGCTCAGCTCCAGCGCTGAAGCGGAGGAAAGGTCGAACTTGTATTCTTCGCATTCTTCCGTTGTGTTCGGTGGGCTGAAGTTCCATTGTTGACGAACGACATCTTTCCACGATCCGGCACCATAGGGCAGCCACCGCAGCACAAACTCCTGGGTACGGGCAAAAGTCTCTTCCCTAAAAACCAGCCGAATGAGATGAATTGTCTGCGGCCGATCGAACAAGAGGCGAATAGTTTGAGAGCCGGGCGCGTCTGCCCGCCAGCCTCTTCCGTCCGTCAGTAGCGCTTCCTCCACCGGACAGCCTTCAGCTTCGGAAGTGACTTCGATCGTGGCGGCCCGGTCCAGGTTCAGCCAGCCGCCCTGCGGCGCGGCGCCGGTACTCCGAATCGGAGAAATCAATCTTTTTCGCATATTTGTGAGATGCCTTTCTTCCTGTTGGCGGCCAATGGCAAGTCCAGTGCGGGTGGCTAACTTTCCAGCTTTTCCTGACTCTTTTTTAGGCGGGCTTTCTCCATGGCTAGCCGGAACTGCGCTTTCTTTAGTTTGGCCTTGAGTTTTTCGTGTTCCTCCTCGGCCTTTGTTACCCGCTGCTGAGCAGACTTAATTGCTGCGATAGCGTCTTTGTGTACTTTCAGCATTCTGCAAGCGCGTATTTCGGGAGCCCGGATGTCCGCCCTCACACCATGGACTCTATAGCTGTGTTCCAGCGAATTACTGTAGACCTGCGAACGTTTCGCTGACCTGCGATCTGGCATCGGTAGTCTGCTGCACCGTCGGGACGCCAATCTCCACCATGCCGTTGGTATTTGGATTTCGAGTGTGAGCGAACAGGCCCTGGTTCATCAGGATTGACTGCAACAACCGGCCGAGTCGACGCGAATGGTAGCCATTGGAAAAGAGCGGTCCATCCGACCAACCGGCATTGGGCGCATAGTCGCAGATGAGGCTCCAGTACTCCCTGGCGCAAGCCCACAGTTTTAAGGATTCCACCACGCCTTCGCTCCCGACGTGATATTCGATTGTGATCGCGCCAACGGTGGTTGCCAGTCCTAAGGAGCTCCAGTTGAGGACTACAGAGCTGCCCAGGATCTGGTCGAGTGGAGTGTTACAAGACTTAAGCGCCATCGCGAGTTTCATTCGTTCTCCGTTTCTGTCGGCGGGCCCGGTGAAAGAAGGAGTTGTGTTACCACTACTAACGGCGACAAACTGCTTGTGTCGTCGCTTGGGTTGTATGTAACTTCGTCCGGTGGATCGTCGGCCGGCACCGCAACTCGCGTTTCCGTAGGCGGCAGACCCCTTACCTTCCTCGCCATGGCAATGCGAAATCCAACTTCTTCAAAACCATTTCGCTGCGGCAGTGAGCTGCAAGCTTGCCGCACCGCCCGACGGAACGAATCGCTCCATTCAGCCCCCGGCTCTTCCGCCACATAGGAATTTGGCCCGGGCTCCAAATTTAGATACTCGGGTTGGCCTACCAGGAACGCCACGAGTTGTTTTGGACTTTCCTTCTTGATCTCGTTACGCCAGGCTACACAGCCGTAATAATCGCGGCGGATATCAATCAGCACCAGGTCGTAACAACCGCGTCGCCAGATGGAACCGGCCTCGGTCAGATCCGACGCGCCAATAACGTCGATCCCGTGTAATCCCAGTATCTTCTTGCGTAACGCTCGGCGCTCCGCTTTGCTATCCAGCAAGAGAACGCTTTTCTTGGGGGCAGATTCGGTCGCGGATCGTGGATTTTCCATTTGCATGTCGGGTGTCCTCGCGTGAACCGCAGCGTGGCGAAAGAGCCGCTGTTCAAGAGAGACTCTCGTTGGTCTTAGCAGAGAGGGCGGGTGAGGGGGGCTAAAGGGTGTGCCGACTCCCACTACGTGGGAAGTGCAAAGAAGCCATCTCGAAGGCGGCGAGATAACTTCATTATACGCG
>DATJXZ010000077.1:0-17695 GCA_035499815.1 Candidatus Solibacter sp.
CCAGCGCAGGAAGTCGGCGCCTGTCATCAGCTCTGGATAAGCCCATTTCAGAGCCCATGCATCGTCGAGACGCCGGTCGATATCATCACGCCACCAACACTGCGCTGGTATCCCTAGCGCCTGCGCCATCAGGTTATTGAGAAGATCTATCGATCCGACTTTTGGATGGGCTGTTCCTGGAATGTTAGTGAGAAGGAGATAATTCGAGGCCCCCATTTCAATGAGCTTTTTGACCTTTGGCAACTCGTCTTCCATGATCGCCAGCAGCCACTTATGCGGGTCTACTTCGCCGAACGGGTTTCGCGCAAACTTCACTTGGAAGACCATGAATCTGTCGTCATTGTCATCGATACGATAGGAGACTGCGTCTCTCCCTCCATCGGGTTGGCCAACGGGGAAGCACTGAACTTTTGGGAAATAGCGCAGCACGAGCGCCTGACAGAAATGTTGGAAGCGCTCGGGGTTGAGATTTTCTAAAGGGTAGGTCAATGTAGGTCCTCGTCTAAGCCAAAGGTCGGTCGATAATTTCAACAAGGGTCATAGACCTTTATAAAGCAGCAGCATCGGATTTTGGAGTGTCGTATGCCTCCAGGTAGTGTATTTATGGTCACATAATCGGATATACTAAAGATTGCGAGAAGGGCCTTTCACAGCAACAGGTGCCAAGTGTGAGCCAATTCTTGAACTGCGCCTGGGCAGTTCTCCAATTGCTTCGATGTGACCGCAGGCATTGACTGATTCTTCGACTCTTTCTAACTTCTAGGCATGCCCACCAGCCCGACCAGATTCATCAAGAGATGTGCGCAGTGGCTCCCGAAAGCAGACATACATCTTGTACCGCCCCGCACCCGCGGCGTATACGCGCTGCTTCATTTTCGTCCACGAATCGTGAAGTACGACGTTGTCTATATCGGTATGGCTGCCAGCGGAGGCATCAAGGGCCGCCTCAAGAACCATCGGAGAAGTGCCTCAAAGACCTGGACTCATTTTTCTATATTCGAAGTGTGGGACAACATAACTCCAGAAGAGGTCTCCGAACTAGAGGGACTCTTCCGAGAGATTTACAGGAAAGACAAGCGGGCCAACCGATTCAACCGGCAGAAAAGATGCAAAATGATTCAGGGTGTCCGTTGTGACAAACTTCAGTCATGGAGTCAGTCAATTCGCTAGTCACGCTCGAATTGTTCTGTGCCGATACTCCCGTGCAATGTCCTCAAGAGTGGGTCCCACTTCTCCAACTCGTAAGCCGCGGGGCCTAGCAAGACCCAGTGCGACCTGTCCTTGCCGGAAAACAGTCAGATAACTCTCAAGAATCTTTACGAGCGGCGACGGCTTTCCGTCTAGTGCCGTCAACGAGCCCGACTCGACCAATTCATCCTCGCAGCAGAGAATCGAGAAATAAGGCGATATTGAGGCCCCACATTTTTGCAAATAGGGCAGTTTTGATCCTTTCTATCTCCTATCCCATGAGGGAGTTCACTGCGCCGATTGGGGCTATGTATACTGATTTCGACCCCTGAGCTCACTAAGTCGTCCGTATTGCAATGATCCTCGCAGAGGAGCGAGGTCAGTGCTTGGTGATTGAGATGGTTTTGGTGTCTTTGGTGTCTGGTTTGGGTGGAAATTGAGGTTAAACAGACGAAACGATTTAAACGTGCGGGGCAGAGTAGACAACAGAAATACCCAATGTTCATAATGATTTAGCGTATCTGCATGGAAACGTGAGGAAAGCGAGGATTGGCCTTAGTGAGTATCCCACCCTCTCCGCCATACATTCCCTATTTGAGATCGACTACTGAAAAAAACCTCATAAATCGATGTGAAATTTGCATCAAAGTGAATGTGAACCAGTTGCTAATGGGGTGGGAATGCCGTCACAATAGTGACGCCTGTTTCCCTCCGCCCACGAGGGTTTATGCTTTTTCGCAGCATCGAGCAAGTCCGGCGCTTTTTTAAGATTCTGGCGGGGTTCACGCTATTGGCGCTGGGGCTGGTCATGATGATCACCCCCGGCCCTGGCTGGCTGGTGATCTTCCTGGGACTGACGCTGCTGGCTGCGGAGTTCGTCTGGGCCCGCCGCTTGATGGAACGAATGAAACAGGAAGGGACGCGCCTGAAGGATACGGTGCTGAAATTCGGGAAGAGTGATCCCGCCTAGAGGATCGTTTCTCATGGACAAAATGTGGCGTGACCGCTGGGGGCTCGTAACGGGCGCCAGCGCAGGTATCGGTGTGGCCTTGGCCCGAGAACTGGCGGCAGCCGGGGTGAACCTGGTCCTGACGGCCCGGCGTGGGGATCGTCTGCAGGAACTCGCCCGCGAGCTCCAAGAAAAGCACAAGGTCCGCACGGAAATCTTCGCGGCCGATCTCGCGCGACCTGATGCTCCGCCGCGGATCTTCGACTTCACCGAACGGAGCGGCATCGCAATCGAAATCCTGATCAACAACGCAGGTTTCGGCCAGTATGGCGAGTTTCCTCAGGTGGACGCTCAGCGTCTTCTAGACATGGTGCAGGTGAACTGCGCCGCGGTCATGCACCTCACGCGCCTATATCTGCCAGGTATGGTGCAGCGGCGGCGGGGGGATGTCTTAATCCTCGCGTCGACGGCCTCGTTCCAGGCAGTGCCCTATATCTCCACCTATGCGGCGACAAAGGCGTTTGACCTCCTGCTGGCCGAGGGACTCGCCGAAGAAATGAGGCCTTACGGGATTCGTGTTTGCGCCCTCTGTCCCGGCTCCACCGAATCGGAGTTCCACGTCGTGGCGGGACAGCAGAAGTTTACCGGGAAAAGCATGGAATCCGCGGCAAAGGTGGCGCTCACGGGCTTGGACGCTTTGGTGGCGGGAAAGAGTTCCGTCATATCGGGATTTGGGAACTATCTCGGAGCGCAATCTCAGCGCATCGTACCGCGGCGCGTGGTCAGCAAGATCGCCGCTAAGTTGTTTCGTCCCAACAAGTAAGAGCAACGCGCCACGGCGGGACCCCCCGAACTTGACAACTCTGCCCTCTGGACTGGGTTTGCAAGATTGTGGCTGTCAGCAACCGGCCCGGACGGGGAACTTTTGGGTGCCCCCGCGGGAATTATAGGAGACAGACGTCATTTCAGGAGTGATGCCAATCGATAGAGATGAGCGGGATGACGTGCTGCTGAGCCGGTCGGCGAAGGGAGATCAGGGCGCGTTCGAATTGCTGTACCGCAGGCACGAGGGGCCACTGTATCGATTCGCGTTACGTATGACGGGCCATCGATGGGCCGCGGAAGAAGTGGTTCAAGAAGTCTTTATGACCGTGATCCGCGAGCCGAAGAAGTTCGACCCAACGCGGGGCACGCTCGGCGGGTTTCTCTATGGTGTGACCCGCAACCGGGTGATGAAACACCTGGAGCGCACCTCGAGGGATTTGCCTCTCGGTGAAAGGACCGATGACGGGTTTTCGCCGGAGACGCTGACGAGTAAAGAAATGACGCCCGTCGAATGGGCGGAGTTGCACGAGCGGCGGGCGCAGGTCAGGGCGGCGGTGCTGGAATTGCCAGTCGAGTTTCGAGAAGCGATCGTGCTCTGCGAGCTGGAAGAAATGAGCTATGAAGAAGCCGCCAACGCTTTGAGTTGCCCGGTAGGGACAATTCGCTCGCGTTTGCATCGAGGGCGAGCGTTGCTGTTGGCCAAACTGGAGATGTTGCGGGAAGTGCCGAGGAAAGCGAATGCAGGACGATAAGGAAATCACGGGGCGCGTACCGATGACGTGCGAAGAATTTGTGCTTGCGTGTCCGGAGGTTCGTTCGGCTCCAGCGGATGGCGCTCTTCGGCAGGCAGTTCTGGAGCATGCCCGGCAGTGCCCTCCTTGTGCGGCGTTGCAGGCCAGTTTACAGACGTTGCAGGACGATTTGCGTTATTTGGGTTTAGAGACGAGGCAAGCCGAAGCGCCGGCGCGAGTTCAAATGCGGGTGATGCAGGAATTTCGCAACAGACACCGCACAGAAAAAAGGCGCCGGTTTGTTTGGATAGGGGCATGGGGACTGGCCGCTGCCGCCACTGTCGTGGCCACAGTCTCTTGGACGACATGGCGCCACGAGAAGGGGCTGAGCGCGTGGCCCGGAGGTTTGGCTCAAGCGGTCGCGATGAGCCCGGCTAACGCTCCGACGGTAAAATCTGCGGCGAACGGTCTAGTGATAGAAGACACACTCGTCGCGTCCAGTGCCTCCGGCGATTTCACACTGTTGCCGGGCAGCACGCCGTTGCCGATGGAAGATGCCACCGTGATCCGGGTGCAGATGCAGCGCGGCGCCCTGGGTGCCCTGGGATTCACGGTAAACGAAGAGCGCGCCTCTGACGTGATCCAGGTGGACTTGTTAGTTGGCGACGACGGCTTGCCGCAAGCAGTGCGTTTGCCGGGGACATCGCAATAGATTTGCGCAGCGGAATTGCTGCCAGACGGAAACAAGGGAGAGAAGAGGAGAAATTCGAATGAAGATGAAGTTACTACAAGCCATGTTTGCGGCAGCGCTGCTATTGGGCGCGGTTGCCGTCCGTGCGCAAGAGCCTCCGCCAGGCCCGCCGCCCGAAGTGCCGGGTGGTCCAGACGGTCCGATGGGACCGCGGATGGAACTGCTGGGATTTGCTGAGATGCACCCGGGGAAGGTCGTCACCGGTGCTCCGTATTCAGCGACGGCGGTGACCGAGACCAAGCAGACGCTGGCCGATGGCAACACGATCGATCGCAAGGTGCAGTCGAATGTTTACCGAGACAGCCAGGGCCGCACGCGTCGCGAAACCACCTTTACAGGCGCAGGTCCACTGACGACTTCCGGCCAACCACGGTCAGTGGTCCTGATTCACGATCCCGTTGCCTCGACGGCGTATGTGCTGCATCCGGACAAGAAGACGGCGGAGCAGTTGCCGGGTCCTCACGGCGGCGCGAACAAAGTCAACAATGTGCAGAACAAGTTTGAAGCGCGCATCCAGGAAGAAATTGCAAATGGCACGTTAAAGAAGGATGACCTGGGTACGCAAACTATCAATGGCATTTCTGCGCAGGGAACGCGGTACACGCGCACGATCCCCGCGGGCCAGATGGGCAATGCGAGTCCGATCTTGATCGTGACCGAACAATGGTATTCGCCGGATCTGCAAATCATCGTGAAAAGTACGCGGAGCGATCCACGGTTCGGACAGACAACCTATACGCTCATCAGCATTCAGCGCACCGAACCGGCGGCGGCGCTATTCACTGTGCCCTCTGACTACGTGGTTTCGCAGGCGAAGGCGCGGCCGCATGGCCGTCGCGCGGGCGGACCGGGTGGTCCGGATGGCGCAGCGCCACCCCCGCCACCCGCAGGCGAATAGCATTCAGCTGTACCGTTCTTCTCTCCTGAAGACGGCGCGCCCTTTCTGCAGCGACCCCCATCACTGCAGGGAGGGCGTTGTCGTGTCTGGACGCGCTAGAATGGGATGAATGAACGAAGAGGACCTAATTGGCCAACTCGTGGGTGAGGGCTTTTCGCACACCTATGTCTGGGAGGACGTGCCGAATGCGCGCTACCCCAATCACACGCACGCAGTGGAGACGGCGCACATCATCCTCAGTGGAGAGATGACGTTGACGATGGATGGTGTCACGAAGACCTATCAAGCGGGCGAGCGATGCGACGTACCGGCAAAGGCCGTGCATTCGGCGCGCATGGGCCCCAAAGGCTGCCGCTACCTGATTGGCGAAAGAGAACGCTAGAGCGCGCGGTCCAGCAGTTCGATCACGTGCAGAACTTCTTGCCCCGTATGTTGCCATTCGGCGCCTGCCCGCAATTGCAGCAGACATCCCGGGTTCGCTGTCGCAATAATCGCTGCTCGCGTGCCCGCCGCATATTTCATCTTTTCTTGCAGAAGTTCCAGCGATGCTCCCGTTTGCGTCACATTGTAGATCCCGGCCGATCCGCAGCAGATGTCGCTGAACGGCAGTTCGGTGAATTCGACTCCGGGGATTGCTCGCAGCAACTGCCGGGGCGCCTCGCGGACCTTCTGCCCGTGCAAGAGGTGGCAAGAGTCCTGATAGGTGACGCGCGCAGGCAGAGGCTTTAGCTTCGCCGAAAGCCCAAGCTGCGCCAGAAACTCCGTGACGTCTTTCACGAGTTCACCAAATGCCACCGCGGCGCTGTGCTCCGGTTCGTTTGGCCCGAACAGATGGCTGTATTCTTTCAAGGTCGAGCCGCAGCCAGCGGCATTTGTGACGATGGCGTCGAAATCGCCTCGGCCAAAGGCGCGAAGATTCTTTCTCGCCAACGCCCGCGCGATTTCCCGTTCTCCCGCGTGGGCAGCAAGAGCGCCACAGCAAAATTGCTGCTCTGGAACAATGACCTCGCAGCCGTTAGCCGTGAGCACGCGAATCGTTGCTTCGTTCAGTTTCGAAAACGTGACGCTGGCAATGCAGCCTGCGAAAAATGCAACGCGGGCACGGCGCGGCCCAATCGCAGGAAAGGTCTTTCCCAACTGGCGAAAAAAGAATTCGTCGTCGATGGCGGGCAGCAATTTTTCGCGGTCGGCTAAGCGGAGCATCCGCAAGAGTCCCGTGGATCGAGCCAGGTTTTGCAATCCGGACTTCTGGTAGAAGCGCAGTAGTCTAGCGAATCTCTCCAGGCGCTGTGGGTGCGGCAGCAGTTGTTCAAAAAGAAAGCTGCGGGTGAACTGCGAGAACCACGACCGCTGGTAATCCTTCGCGATCTTCGCCCGCGCATGCTCCACAAGTTTTCCGTATTCAACGCCAGATGGGCACGCTGTCTCGCACGAACGGCAATCCAGGCATTTATCGATGTGATCAACGAAACTTCCGGAGAGTGGAAGCTGGCCGTCGTTCACCAGGATCATTTGACGGATGCGGCCTCGGGGCGAATCGGCCTCCAATTGCCACAGGCGATAGGTGGGACAGTGATTCAAGCACAGCCCGCAGTGAACGCATCGCGCGTAGTCTTCGTAAACGGGAAGCGCACCGGGAATGGTTTGTGGCGCGGCCAACTAGATGCCTCCCACAATGCGTCCAGGCGCAAAGAGATTGGCAGGGTCGAATGCCTGCTTGAGACGCTGCTGAAGCGGCTCGTCGGGCAGAGCCATTCTCGATGAGGCAACACGCTTCTTGACGGCCAATGGCGCATGAAGGATCGTGGAGTGCCCACGGTTCGCCGCGGCAAACTCCCTCACCGGTCCTGCGGCGTCCGCCAATGCGTTCCAGCTCAACTCGTTGTCACTATCGGCAAACACGGAGAAGTACACGACTCCCGCGGCGCGGATCAAAAGGCACGACCGCAACCGTAACGTGTCCGTAATCCGCAGCAATTCCTCCAGAACTGCCGCCGTGAGCTGTGGCAGAGCAATTCGATGGAGCACGGTCGCCGGCGAAGCCCAACGCAGCCATTCATAAGCTTCGCGGAGCATTCCCCCAATTGGTTCGTCCGTCGATTTCGGCAGCATCGAGCATGCCCGCGCGCCATTTTCATTGGCGGATCGTTGCAACTCCTCGCCCGTGCGTGTGACTACAGGCTGGTTGCCTTCGTAGGAAGCGTAGACGCTCCATATGCCGCGTGGGATCCAGTTCGAAATACTCGCGTGTGTTCGGTCCAGTATCGCGCACAAAATCTCACTCGCCGCAGGACTAAAAATCTCCAAGTCCGCGAGAGGTAGCGCTCTCAACTCGACGGCCGCGCGAAATGCCAGTGCCCCATGTGGGTCTGCGAACCCCGCTAAACATGCCCCGCACGCGGCCGGCAACGGAAACGTCCGGAAATTCACTCGCGTAACGACTCCCAGAGTTCCCAGTGATCCGATCAGCATCTTGTGCAGATCGTAGCCCGTGACATTCTTCACTACCCGTCCGCCGCTTCGGCAGAGTTGACCGGTGCCATCTACGAATTCTGCGCCGATCAGGAAATCCCGGACCGATCCATATTGCTGGCGCAAAGCGGAATCAATTCCGGAGACGACTGCGCCTCCTGCGGTCGTGCTTTCGAAACAAGGCACGGCGAGCGGCAAGAACTGGCCATGCTGCTCAAGGAAACCTGCCAACTCACGCAAGGGCAACCCTGCATCGACGCTGAGTGTGAGGTCTCCGGCATCGTAGTGCGCAACCTGGCGCAGGTGCGTCATGTCGAGCAAGATGTCGCAAGCACCGGGGGGCATTCCTATTTCGCATTTGCTGCGAGAGCCGAATGCCTGCACGGCTAACTTCTCCGCAAGCGCAAAGCGCACCACTTCCACCACCTGCTCCGCCGACGTAGGGCAGACGATGACTTGCGGCACGATGCCATCGACGGCGTTCGCCGCGAGTTCTTCGGGCGCGCTGACCACATTGTGAGTGCCGATGGCATCCGTAAGTCGCGAACCGAGATTTGCGGTGAGCGTCATACCATCACACCCGAGCCATCTGCTTTCTTGATTCGAATCTCGCCGCAGCCTTTGCTGAGCGGGAAAACCTTGCCGGGATTCAGGGACGAATCCGGATTGTAGGCGTCGTGCACCCGGCGCATCAGGGCAAAATCCGCATCACTGAAGAGCAGCGGCATCAACTCGTTCTTTTCCATGCCCACGCCATGCTCTCCCGTCAACGCGCCGCCCAGCTCCAGACACATGCGAAGAATATTTTCGGCTGCCGCGATTGCCTGTTCGAATTGTCTCTGATCGCGCGGATCGTAAAGGACAAGCGGGTGCAGATTGCCGTCGCCTGCGTGGAAGATGTTGCCGATCTGAAAACCATATTGCTTTCCAATTTCACGAATCCGGCGCAGCGCCACTGGCAGTTTGGACCGCGGGATAACGCCATCAAGCACGTAGTTCGACGGCGCCAGGCGTCCCATGGCGCCAAAGGCATTTTTGCGACCTTTCCAAAGCAGGTCCCGTTCCCGGTTGTCTTTCGCCAGGCGAACCTCTCGCGCGCGGCACTTCCTGCAGACATCATCGATCGCAGCGGCCTGGTCTTCGACGGCCTCACGGAGTCCCTCGACCTCCAGCAACAGCACGGCGCCACTGTCTCGAGGGAAACCTGCGTGGATGTAGTCCTCAATCACCTGCAAGGTCCACCCGTCGACCATCTCACAGGCAGCCGGAGTGATCCCTCTCGCAGTGATTTCAACCACCGCCTCGCAGGCATCGTCAATCGACTCAAAGACTCCTAGCAGCGTTTTCACGGCCTCAGCAGTACGCGAGAGCTTTACGGTAATTTCCGTCACCAGAGCCAGTGTTCCCTCGCTTCCAACGAACAACCCGCAGAGGTCGTAGCCTGTCGGGTCGCCCTGAACGCTGCCGATGCGAGCGACTTCGCCGTCGGGCAATACAATCTCGAGCGCCGCGATGTGATTCGAGGTGACGCCGTAGGCTAGGGTGTGCGGTCCACCGGCGTTCTCGGCGACATTTCCGCCGATCGTGCACGACTTTTGACTTGAAGGGTCGGGCGCGAAATAAAGTCCAGCATGCTCTACAGCGCGCGTGATATCGAGATTGACCACTCCCGGCTGTACCACGGCGCGACGATTCGGAATATCGATCTCTAGGATTTTGTTCATGCGCGCGAAGACGATCATCAAGCCGCCACTGTGCGCAAGCGCACCACCAGAAAGGCCGGTGCCCGCACCGCGCCCCACAATCGGGATCTGGTATCTGCTTGCTGTCCTGACGATCTGCGAGACTTCCGCGGTGGTGTGCGGGAAGACCACCAGGTCCGGCCGGCCTTTTTCCACCGAGCCGTCGTACTCGTAGAGAATCAGATCCTCGGATTTCTCGAGAACGTTGGATACGCCCAAGAGTCGCTTCATTTCGTGGATGATGGCGGGACTCAGCGGAAGGCGTTGCGGGTTCACGCCTCCACTATAGTGAGATAAGCGTCGCGCTGGCAATGGCCCCGCCCGAGCTTGCAACAGCTGTGCTAGTGTAGAGACCCAGCGAAACTGACCGAGGCGAGTGAATGCCGAAACCGAAAGTCTACTGTACGCACCCTCTGTTTGCCGAAGCCCGCACAATTCTGGATGCCAATTGCGATGCCGAATATTGGGCGGAAAGCGAGAGGCCGCCTCGAGAAGAGGTGCTGCGCCGCGTGAAAGATAAGGAAGGCCTGATCTGCCTGCTCACGGAAAAAGTAAATGATGAGTTGTTGCGAGCGGCTCCGAAACTGCGTATCGCCGCTAACGTGGCGGTGGGCTTCGACAATATCGATGTAGACACCTGCACGCGCCGCGGAGTCGTAGCCACCAACACTCCGGGTGTGCTCGACGAAACCACCGCCGATTTTGCGTGGACGTTGCTCCTAGCCGTTGCTCGCAGACTGGGCGAAGGCGAAGCTCTGGCACGCTCCGGGAATTGGAAAGGCTGGAATCTCGATCAGCTTTGCGGCGCTGATGTTTGGGGCAAGACCCTGGGAATCGTCGGTTTTGGGCGTATCGGCAAGGCGGTGGCGCGGCGCGCTCTCGGCTTCCAGATGAAGGTGCTCTATACGGATGGCGTGCGTGCTGCCGAAGACGTGGAGCGCTCGTTGAACGCGGAGTATCGCGACATGAATGCGCTCCTGACAGAGTCTGATTTCATCAGTTTGCATGTGCCATTGTTGGCAGAAACGCGCGGCCTTTTCGACACGCCGAAGTTTTTCCGCATGAAGCCCACGGCGTTTCTCATCAATACGTCTCGCGGACCGGTGGTGGATGAAGCGGCGCTAGTGGCGGCTCTCGAAGCGAAGAAAATTGCCGGGGCGGCGCTCGACGTCTACGAGAATGAGCCTTTCATTCATCCGGGGCTCAAGCGGCCCAATGTTGTCCTTGCGCCGCATCTTGCTTCTGCGTCCATCGAAACTCGCACGAAAATGGCAATTATGGCAGTGAATAACGTAGTGGCCTTGTTCAAGGGGCAAAGGCCCGTGAACATGCTGAATCCCGATATTCTGCGAAGACCCTGAGTGGTTGTGAGACGGAATGACGCCACCAACGAAGCAATTGGCGGATGACATTTTTTTGCGAACCCTGCGTTCGATCGATATCCCCGCGGTGATGGCGCAAAAAGTTGCAATCTCCCCCCGCCGGATCACCCTTCCCGAAGGCACAATCAACATTCCAGATGGGGCACAATTCCTGGTGGTGGCGATCGGGAAAGCGGCACACGCTATGGCTTCAGGCCTGATTGCGTTGCTGCCAGCCGGAACGCCAGTTCGCGGCATTGTCGCGGCGCCGACGCCGCCAGCGCAACACTTACCGGGCTTCCAGTATTTTGTGGGCGGTCATCCTATTCCGAACGACGAGAGTTGGCAGGCAGCCGACGCGATTCTGCAGTTACTGCGTTCCAGTGACGCGCGCACGGTGGTCTTCTTCCTTCTCTCCGGCGGCGGCTCAGCGCTTGTCGAACGGCCGCTCGACCCATCGATGACGCTCGAAGACGTGCGACAGTTGAATCGCGTGCTGGTAACTTGCGGCGCGCCGATCGATGCGATGAATACTGTTCGCCGGCATGTTTCCGCGGTCAAGGGCGGCAGGTTAGCGGTAGCCGCCGGGCCGTCGACGAAGATCACTTTGGCAGTCACCGATGTGCCGGCTGGAAAAGAATCCGCGTTGGCTTCCGGTCCGTCATTGCCCGATCCTACGAGCAGTGCCGACGCTGAACGAGTTTTCTCTGACTATCAAATGAAGCCCCGATTTCCGGCCTCTCTGCAGCGTTGGCTGCAGTCGGGGCAAATGCCGGAAACGCCGAAGACTGGCCACGAAGCATTTGAGAATGCTCATTTCTTGCTGCTGCTCGGCATGGACGATCTCTTTCATGCGGCACATCACGCGCTGGAAACCTACGGTTATTTTTGTTGTTGCGACAACACGACAGACGATTGGCCGGTGGAGAAAGCCGCCGAGTATCTCCTGGCGCAACTCGAATCGCTTCATCGAGAAAATCCGCGTGAACGAGTAGCGATCGTCGCTGACGGAGAAGTCGCCTCTCCGGTGACCGGCGATGGGACTGGTGGGCGGAACTCCGCGTTTGTGCTGTCCTGCGTGGAGAGAATCGCGGGACGCGACATCGTGGTCCTTAGTGCTGGCACGGATGGGGTGGATGGCAACAGTCCCGCTGCTGGCGCTGTCGCCGACGGAAATACGTTGGCCCAAGCGCGCGCAATGGGTCTGGATCCGAGAGCAGCGTTCCGCCAGAGTGACGCCTACACGTTCTTCTCGCGGCTGGGCGATGCCATCGTCACTGGTCCAACGGGGAATAACCTCCGCGACCTGCGCATCCTGATGATGTCGCCATAGCGCCGATTACTTCGCAGGAGGCAATCGGCCTTCAATGGTCTTCAGCCGGTCGTTCATTTCCTGAACCAGTTGCTCCAGGTGCGCCAGGCGCTCGTCGTCTGCAGATTTGGCTGTTGCCGCTTCGTTTGCCTCCCCGCTGGATGCAGCATGTTGTCCGCCTGGGGTCGAAGGGTTTTTCAGCCGCTTGATTTGTCCTTTGATCATCGGCGCCATCTCAATACTCAGCTCGTTGCTGTTCAACAAAGCCTCGAGCGCAGGAATCGCAGTCGCGTCACCTCGCGTGCCGAGGGCAAAAATAGCGGCAATCCGAATCGGAAAATGGGGCTCGTTCAAGTAGCTTGCTATTTGTTGGGTGATTTCCTTGTCGTCTTTTTTCAACCGCGCCAGGCTGCTGATGGCTGCCTCGCGTGAGTCGAACTCTTTGCCGGGCATGGCCCATTCACGAAGCAGCGGAACGGCTTTGTCATCCTCGAGAGAGCCCAGCCCGCGCAAAGCCGCGTTTCGCAGAAAACCGTCGGGCGAATCACTCCCGACGGCTGCGACGAGGATTTCGTAGGCGCCCGCGGGCTTGAGCTTGCCGATGGCGTTCAGGGCGGCCGCCCGCGCGCGGTACGAGTCGTCACTCTTAGCCAACGTCTCCAGCCTCGTGGCCACTTCAGTATTGTCTTTAAACGATCCAAGGGCCTGGACAATCGAGGCGCGCAACTCCGGTTCGCTCGTGCTAGACAGACTGCCGAGCAGTTCCTTCGCCGCTGCAGGGCCACCCACTTCGCCCAGCTCTCGCGCTGCCACGATTCGCACTCCGCGTCCTTTGTCATTACGCAGCGCTGAACCAAGCGCCGCGACCGCTTCGTCGTTTCCCTTCAATTTGCCCAGGGCCACGGCGGCGTCAGCGCGATCTGCCAATTCACCTGCATTCTTCAACTGGTAAAACCACTCCTGATTCTCTTTCTTGAATTCCGCCGACTTCAGGACCTGCGAGCCCTTGTCGAAGATCACCATTTGTGGCGCGCTCGCCGAGGGAAAAGTAAACGTCTCGTCCGCGTTGGAAATCTTGATCGGATAGAGTTTCGGTCCCGTTGCGTTCGTGACTTCCACGTCCACCGGAACGGTAAAAAGGCCGACGCGGCCTTCAAGCTTCTGCGTCTGCTTGACGTTCAGCGCAACCTGCTTCTTGCCTGCATCGTACTGGTAGGAGATTTCAAATTTCGGAGCACCGGCGCCATAGACCCACTGATCGAAAAACTGGTCGACATTCGTGTGAGTCGCTTCTTCAATAGCCTTCGCTAGATCAGACGAAACCACGTTCTTCCCGCGATTGACCTCCAGGTAATGCTTCAGGCCGGCATAGAACGCATCGTCGCCCAGTTGACGCCGCAGCATGTAGAGCACCAAGGATCCTTTGCCGTAAGCGTTGCCATCAAACTCGCTGGAATCATCGAAATCGCGCCGGACCAGCGGCTTGGCGAACAGATTGCGCTGCGGAAACCAGTCGCGCATGGAATCCCAACGCTCGTAATCGCCTTCATCCTTGCCGTAGTGACTCTCGGTCCACATGAACTCCATGAACGTCGCGAATCCTTCATTGAGCCAAATATTCCCCCAGTCCTTGGTGGTCACCAGATCGCCAAACCATTGGTGGCCCAGTTCATGTGAAATCAACCCGTCAAAGTCCATAGGGTATTCGGGGACGAGCTTGGGATTGCGCAGGGAGGATGAAGTGTTGGTGGTGGCGCTGGAGTTTTCCATACCGCCGGCCACGAAATCGTCCACCATGCTCTGCGCGTACTTTTCCCACGGATATTCAACGCCCAGCTTCTTGCTGAAGAACTCCATCATGGCGGGCGTGCGGTTATAGTTGATTGCCAGGCGATCCGCGCGGTCTCTCGGTGCGTAGTACGTCACCGGGATGTTGCGCCACGAATCTTTGACCTCAGCAAACTCGCCCGCCACAACCGTAATTAGATACGTGGAACTCGGCTGCGATTCCCGCCATGTCCAGGTCCTCATGCCATTGCCGGCGTCCGTGGCGCTGATTAATTTGCCATTCGAAACCGTGAGCCAGTCGGACGGAACCGTGAGGATCGTCTCTGTGGTCAGCCGATCATTCGGATAGTCGTAGGTCGGCAGATAGTAACGCGTATCCTCGGATTCGCCCTGCGTCCAGACTTGTTTCGGCCGGTTGGGATAGTCTTTGTCCGGCAAGATGAAATACAAGCCTTTGGTGGGCTTGCCCTCGTATTTGATCTCGACGTCGTATTTCTCGCCAAGCTTGGCAGATTTGGGCAAATGAACGATCAGGTTCTTGTCGGTCGTGTCGAACTTGGCGTCGCTCTTGTTGATCTTGACGGTCTCGATCTGCAGTCCGACGGAATCAAATGAAATCTGGTCGAGATTTTCACGCAATAATGTGATGGTGTGAGTAACGTCGCCGATCACCTTGCGATTCTCCAGGTCGAAGCGCAAAGCAATTTTGGAGTGATGCAGATCGTAATTCCGGCTCCGCGCATAGGGTTCGTCCGCCCGGGCCGTCGACGAACTGCCAAGGGCAAGGACCGCAACGAACATCAGCCATACAAAACACACCTGCGTTTTCTTGATCGCAAACTTCATTCGCATCTCTCCAATAAAAAAGTATGAAAATCGGCTCATCACTTGGTTATAGAAGGCTCCGCGTCGCGCCGCCATCCACGGTGAGCGACACGCCGTTGATATAGCTGGCTCGCTCTGATGCCAGGAACGTCACAACGGACGCAAATTCCTCGGGCGTACCCAGTCTTCCCGCGGGAATCAGCTTCTTCCATCCGGCAAAGATCTCTTCCGCACTGGCCCCAGAGCGCGCGCCCATCATGGCTGCCAATTCGTCCAGGCGATCCGTACGCGTGTAGCCGGGGCAAACATTGTTCACGGTGATACCACTGGCGCCATATTCATTGGCGAGCGTTCGTACCATCCCGGTCACACCGGCGCGAAGCGAGTTGGACAGCAGCAGGCCTTCGACGGGTTGCTTGACGGAGTACGACGTGATGGTCAGGAAGCGTCCCCAATTCCGCCTCTGCATACGCGGCAAGACCGCTTTGGCGAAGTGCACTACGCTCATCAACAATTGCTCAGTCCAGACACGCCAATCCTCATCGGTTGTGGCCGCAAACAGTTTTGACGGTGGTCCGCCAGTATTGGTTACGCAGATGTCCACCCGGCCAAACCGTTCCTCGACCTTGCCGACAAACTCCGCCACGGCGCCGGCTTTCCCCACATCGAGAGACTGCCAAAACACTTCCCGTCCACTGATCTCCTGGATGCGCCGCGCGGCGGTCTCCAGATCCGGCGCGGTTCGCGCGCAAATCGCAACTTCCGCGCCTTCGCGGGACAACTCTTCCGCCACTGCCCGGCCCAATCCTTTGCTCGCCGCCGCCACAATGGCCACGCGGGCGCGCAACCCTAGCTCCATGAACAACCCCCACCCCAAAACCTCAATGTTCGTCTGGAAGGCACCGCGGCGTCAAATCGGTTTGAGCCTGTCCGACGACGGAATTGAATTGCGCCTCGCGCGGCTGCGCACTAAGATTCGATAAGAAAGAAGCCGTTTCGCTCCCACGTCTTTCATTCCCAGGAGGTCAGGATGCCCCGCACACGAATTCTTCCTGCCTTGTTGGTGCTCCTCGCAATCTTCGCTCCCACCTGCAACGCACAATTTGGCAAAAACGTGATGATTCCCGCCGGATCGGAAGCCGACCGCGAGATCAACGCCATCAACGCCGCCGATCCTTCGCAGAAGTTGGCGCTGATCGATGAATTTTCGAAGGCTCATCCCGATGGTGATTATCAAATCCTCGCCGACGAGCAATATGTGAATTACTACATCAACGCGAAGCAGTACGACAAAGCCTTCGAATACGGCGACAAGCTCTTCACTCTCGATCCTAATAACTTGCAGAACGCCCTGAATATGATTCGCGCCGCCAACGAAAAAGGCGACACGGAAAAGCTCTTTGCGTATGGTGAAAAGGTCACCTCCATCGTCCAGTCCTACCAAAAAAGCACGCCGCTGGCGGGCACCGACGCGGAATCCTGGGATCGCGCGAAGGCTGACAAGATCGCAGCGCAAAAAGACAATCTCGATTACGTTCGCCAATCGCTCCTCAGCGCGGCCTATAACACGAAGGATCCAGCCAAGAGAGCCGGCTATCTCGAACGCATTTCCAAAATGTATGAAGGCACGCCCGATGCGACCCAGGCACTCAGTATGGCGGCGTTTGCCTATCAGCAGGCGCAGGACCGCCCGAAGATGCTGGCAACCGCGAATGCTGTGCTCGCTAAGAATCCCGACAACATCGGCATTTTGCTTCTCCTCGCCGACGACTACAGCGAGAAAGGCGAACAACTCGACAAAGCCGAGGGTTACGCCAAGAAGGCTCTTTCGCTTGCGGATTCTGCGAAAAAACCTGAGGGCGAGACCGACGAGCAGTGGAAGCAGGAGACCTCCGTGCAAAAGGGCCTGGCCCTCAGCGCCCTCGGCCAAATCAGTATTGAAAAGAAGCAGAATACCCAGGCGGTGGATTATCTGACAAAGGCCGCGCCACTCTTGAAGTCGAACGTTGTCACTTTTGCCCGGAATCAATACCGCCTTGGTTTCGCCTATCTGAATCTGAAGAAGAACCCGGAGGCGAAACAAGCCTTCACCGACGCAGCGTCCGCCGACAGCCCGTACAAGGGCCCGGCCCAACAGAAACTCGCCGAACTAGGCGCCGCAAAGGCGGCCCCACACAAGAAAGCGTCTTGAGACAGGCCCGCGTCTCTTGACCCTCAACATTCGGCTGCGTTAGAGGTGAATCCAGTTCAGTACACCCTGCCGAGTTCGCAAAGATCAAACAAATAGAATCGTCGCCTGCACGAAAATGGGGAACCATGACGATGTGGAACTCCGACTTCCTCGGCATTAGATCTGGAAAGAGCCCATTCACGCAGGCGGGATGCACGAGACAGTGGCGGAGAGGGTGGGATACTCACTAAGTCCAACCCTCCCTTTCCTCGCATTTTCACGTAGATACGCTAAATTGTTGTGAACATTGGGCATTTCTGTTGATTACTCCGCTCCGCAAGTTTGAATCGTGTCGCCTGTTTAGCCTCAATTTTCACCCAAATCAGACACCAAAGACACCAAGACCACCTCCTCCACTGAACACACGCTTCTCGGCAGGAACGTTGCAATACGGAGCACATGGCCATCCGTCCCCACCAGTCCCTTGCTTACCTCACCCCACACGAATTCCTGCGCCAATGGCGCCGATCCCTAGGAAAGGCAAAGTGTCACTAATCTACTGGACGAGTACAAGGACTTGCAGAAGTGGCTAGCGAACGGCTACTGCGAAAGCTTTAACGGGAAACTCCGCGATGAGTGTTTGAATGGAGAGATTTTCTATTCGTTGAAGGAGGCGCAGATCG